>CAZAIU010000001.1:0-15954 GCA_964485265.1 uncultured Oscillospiraceae bacterium
ACGTGTGCGCATTTGGGGAACATATCAACGGCGGTGCCCGTTTGAGGAGCATAACCCAGCCTGCTGAAAAGCTTCATATCCCGAGCAAGTGTTCCGGGATCACAGGACACATAGACAACACGCTGAGGCGACATTTTCACAATAGTTGAAATGACCTCCTCCGAAAGACCCTTTCGGGGCGGGTCAACTACAACAACGTCGATAGAAACGCCCATAATTTCAAGCTCTTTTGCAGCATTACCGGCATCTGCACAGAAAAACTGAACGTTTTCAATGCCATTTGCTTTGGCGTTCTCCCATGCGTTTTCTACGGCTGCTTCTACAATTTCTGCTCCATATACAAATTTTGCACCCTTGGCGAGACAAAGGCTTATGGTTCCTGCGCCGCAATATAGGTCGAGCACTGTTGCGGAACGATCAGTTCCGGCATATTCAAGGGCGCGGTTGTAAAGCTTTTCTGCCTGAGGAGGATTTATCTGATAAAAGCTCAAGGGAGAAATCTTGAATTTCAAGCCGCACAGTTCGTCCTCGATAATGTCACTGCCCCAAAGCGTATGAAAATCTCCTGCGAGCACGGTGTTGCCGCGAGTCTTGTTTATGCACAGAACAATACCTGTAAGCTCTGGACACGCACCGCGCAGCGCCTGCACCAAACCCGCTGTGTGCTCGTGCAGCCCCTTTGCCGAAACGATGCAGGCCACCGATTGAGGAAGTCTTGTGCTGCAACGCATAAAAAGGTGGCGTATTTGTCCCTTGCCGGTTTCTTCGTTGTAGGAAGCAATTTTGTTCTCATCCATAAAACTGCAAAGGGCAGCCGCACAGCGGACTGAAAGCTCTGTTTGAATAAGACAGTCCGGAGCAGAAATTATGTCATGGCTGCGCTCGCGGAAAAATCCTGTTTGTGCGCAGCCGTTTTCATTTTCACCTACCGCAAATATTGCTTTGTTGCGGTAACGAAGGGTTGCGTTGTCATCGGCACCAAAGATTTCAGAAATGATAAAGTCAAGCCCTGCCACGTGCTTTATCGCATCATTCACCCGCGAAAGCTTTAGGCGAAGCTCCTCTTCATAGCTCATGTGCATTAGATCGCAGCCGCCGCATTTTCCGAAGATGGGACAGGGCGGCTCACGCCTATCAGCGCAGGGCGATATGAGATTTAGTCCTTTGCCGTATACAGCGGATTTTGTAACCTTGAGAATTAAAACTTGCCACACCTCGCCGACTAATACCCGCTCTACAAATACGGCTCTGCCGTTTATTCTACAAACACCTGCGCCGGTGCTTGTGTAACCTTCAATTTCTGCTGTGTATATTTGGTTTTTGCAAAGCTCGTCCATTTTATCCTCCGGAAGTAATATCTTGTTATGTGACGGTTAAATCATATGATTTCAATTTAAATGTGCACTGTATGCTATTTTAGCATAAGTATTTGCATTTTACACTTTATTTTTTTGTAAATTGTGGTAAACTATCCTCATTGAGAACAGTATACAGATTGAATGGCGTATACCGAAACGATGAATGGAGGTATATGCCGATAATGCATCGCTGCTTGTAAAATTCATTCTCAAAAACACGGCTCGGCTGTTTACCCGTTTTGGGGATAAAATTACAGTACAATTCGCTTACCGAAAGGAAAAAAGACATGAAACAAATACTTAAGAGTTTGATGAGCGTGGTGCTTGTTCTGCTCGTCGTTCTTTTAGGCTTTATAATTTATGGCAACTATAATGAAGCTCAAAAGCTGAAAGCGGAGATGGAGGCACAGCAGGAGACCCCTACTCCCGCACCGACCCCTGAGGCAACGCCGACTCCTGTTCCCGAGGGATTTGTTGAGCCTGCAAACGCTGTGAATATCAACCTTGCCGTTTGCGGAGACGTTGTTTGCCACACGGGGCTCAACAATGAAGCGAAGAGGATAGACGGGTATGACTATACAAACATTTTTGCAGGTGTAACCAATATTACGCAGGCAGCGGATTACGCCATGTGCACAATAGAAACAACTTTTCCGGAAACGGTAGAATACTCAGGCTATCCGATGTTTAAGTCTCCTCCACAGCTTGCAACATCCCTTCGTGCGTTGGGCTTTGACCTTATAAACACTGCAAGCAACCACTGCATGGACGGACTGAAAAACGGACTTAACCGTACCCTGGATGTGCTGGAGGTGAACGGTCTTGACCATGTGGGAACCTACCGCACTCAGGAAGAAAGGGACGCAAATAATGGTATTGTCGTAAAGGATATAAACGGAATCAACGTCGCGTTTATGTCTTATACCTATGGTACAAATGCAATTCCCGTAACGGGGTTTGAGTATGCTGTAAATATTTTCTTTAACGACTATCTAAACACTCTCTCTGACATAAATTATGATAAGCTGCGTGCGGACATGGCTGCTGCAAGAGCACTTGACACCGATATAATCCTTGTCCAGATGCATTGGGGACTGGAATATGAGACGACCCAAAAGGACTACCAAGTTGAGCTTGCTGATTTCCTTTTTAAAGAGGGTGCGGACATTATCATAGGCGGACATCCCCATGTGCCCGAGCCGATGGAGCTTCGTCATGTGGTTGATAACGAGGGTAACGAAAAAACAGGCTTTATCGTATATTCAATGGGCAATTTCGTTTCCTGTCAGGAGGACAGATACACAGACCTGACAGGGGCGCTTAACATTCAAATACAAAAGGATTTGGACACGGGCAAAACCTATTTAAGAAATATTTCCTATGCACCTATGATAATGATGGATTTAAATGACTTCGGCGTAAGCTCCTCCTACAGATACATGCTGTGGGATCTTCATTCAGCTATTGACAGCTACAAAAACGGCAATAATCTGGGTGTTATAAACGACACTATTTTTGCTGCATTAGAACAGGGTTTAACTGACGTTCAAGGTATATTCGGAGCACAGTTTGACTATGCAAACGGCGGAGTAGACGCTCAGGTCTGGGCTGAGGAAAACAAGTAATCAAAAAAACAGCGGAAACGCTAAAACAGTTATTAGGGCGGACAGAATACCGTGGAGCAGCTTTCCAGGAAAGTGCCAAACGGAGGACAGTCCGCCCTCTCCAATGACAGCAAGCGCCTGAGCGTGAACGGACAAGCCGCCCCAAGCCAGAACAAAGGAGCAAAGAGCAAGACTGCCGGCATTTACAGAAAGTCCCCGCATAGAGCTAATGCCGGTGCCCAGCTCAAGAAATCCGGTCAGCAGGCTTCGAATGAAATGAAGCTCGCAATGCAGCGAAGCTGAAAGCTTGCCGGTCAGTGCAGGCATAGCCCCCGATGCGTCCAGCAAGCCCACAACTACAGAAAAAAACACAACAAAGCCGCATACGGTAACACAGGTGGAGGCGGCGCGCTTTATACTTGCGGTAAAGGCGGAGGGAAAGCTTTTTGCAGCCGCAGGCTTCGGAACGGCTGCTTCTTTGCAGGGCTTGCTGCGAAGGAGTATTCCCGTAAGAACCGCAGACAGAATATGTATCCCGTATAAATAAAAGCCGACAGCCGCACTTCTGAAAACCGCACCTCCTGCAACGCCTACGATAAATGCAGGACCGGTATTGTTACAAAAGCCCAAAAGACGCTCAGCTTCGGATTTACCTATTTCTCCCCGGGAGTATAGCTCTGAAACTGCGGCAGCACCCAAGGGATATCCCCCTGTCAAGCCAAGAAAAAGCGGGGTGCAGGCGGAGCCTGATACGCCGAAAAGCTTTTTCATTATGGGGGCAAACAGCCTTCCCAGACGCTGCGCAAGACCAAGCTCGGATATCAGATTTCCTATCACCATAAACGGGAACAGGGAGGGGACAATTACTCCGCCGCAGAGAGAAAGTCCGTCCCTTGCTCCACCCGCTGCTGCGCGGGGGCATAGAATTAGCGCAAAAAAAGCACAAGCCGTCATGATTACGGACAGAATAAAAGAAACACGCTTTGTCACAAGCAGCACCACCCTTTGTATTCACAATTGTATGAGAAGAAGCTTTCTGTTTGACCTATTTTCAGAAATGCTCTAAAATGAAAGCTTTCAACATAAGCTTATTTGAGGTGGTGAGGTCTGTGAAAAATAAGGTTCGGAAACGCCCGATTACAGATGCTTTTGGATTACCGGCTCAGGTTTTGCCCTCCAGACCGAAAATTACGGTTTACGACGGCAGCGAGGTGCTGGTTGAAAACCACGGAGGACTGATGAGCTATTCCCGGGACTGCATTGAGGTCCGCGGCCATAATGGATTTGTACGTATACGCGGGGATGAGCTTGAGCTTGCCGCAATGACGAAAATCGATATAGTGGTGCGGGGACTTGTGGTAGCTGTGGAGCTGTGCTGAGGACGGTGAAGCTATGGAAAGAATATCTGATTTAGCGCGTGGATTTGCGCTTGTGAAGGCTGTGGGTGCCGAGCCCACAAGAATTTTGGATTTGTGCGTTTCGGAGGGTATAGAGTTTTGGGGAGCTTATCCCGAGGACGAATTTACATTGCTTATAAAAATTCGTTTGGGAGCTGTTAAGAAATTCTTGACGCTGTCGGATAGAAGCTGCTGCGAGCTTGAGCTATTGAAGCAGCGGGGCGCACCCGTTATGGCAAAAAGAGCACGCAGACGCTATGTTATGTGGGTTTTGCCTCTTTGTCTATTAGCGCTTTTTACCGCTTCCTCGTTTTTTATTTGGGAAATTGAAATAACAGGAAATGACGAGGTAAGTGAAACAGAGATATTAAATGCGCTGGAGGATGCCGGAGTTTACATAGGCAGCTTTCATCCGTCCTTTACAAGCGATAACATCAGAAGCCGTGTTCTGGTAAAAATACCGGAGCTGAAATTTATAAGTGTAAGTGTGTTTGGAAGCAGGGCTTATATTGAGGTTAGGGAACGGACCGAGCTTCCCAAGCTCTACAATGAAGCGGAAAATGTTAAGCTTATCGCAGAATATCCGGGCATAATAAACAGAATAAATGTTTATCGGGGATTTAGTACTGCTTTAAAGGGGCAGACGGTGGCAAAGGGTGAAACCCTTGTTGACGGTGCAGTACCGTCGAGCTTCGGAAAAACTGAGCTTACACATGCTAAGGGGGAGATTTTAGCGCGGACCTGGCACGAGATTCTGGCTTTTATGCCAATGGAGCATACTCAAAAGCGGTATACAGGCGATGCAGAAAGAAAATATGCAATTATATTGGGTGACAAGCGTATAAATTTTTATCGTAACAGTGGAATTTTGAGTGATAAGTGTGATATTATCATCGAGGAATGGAACTTAGGCATAGACGGAGTGTTTATGCTGCCGGTAAAATTCATTTGCCAACGCATGGAGGAGTATGAGCTTGTTCCTGCAAGCTATGCGGAAGACTATATTAAGCAGAGGCTTGAGAAGGTAACGGGAGCGGAGCTTGAAAGACGTTTGGGAAAGGACGGGGAAGCCGTATCCAGTCAATACAACTTCAGCGTTAGCGGACAATACGGTATTGCAGCCTTGCGCTCTGAGTGCAGGCAAAATATAGCGACGGAAAAAGAAATGACCGAAGCTGAGATTAACTCGGCATTAGCCGGCGGGAAGGAACAAAAAAGCGAATGATCGAGAGAATAATGGCAGTGGACCGTATGGAGCAGATAATCAGTGTTTTCGGCTCCTTTGATAGAAATATCCATATAATTGAGGATGAATTCGGCGTAAAGGTAACAGACAGGGACTCGGAACTGCACATTACCGGTGAAGCCGAAAATGTGATGAACGCGGAAAAAGCCATCTCGGGGCTTTTGTCACTTGCTGCCAGAGGCGAGAACATTGACGAACAGAATGTCCGTTATGTTATTAAGCTGGTACGGGAGGGCGCTGAAAGTAAAATTGACAAAATTGCGGGAGATGTTGTATGCATCACTGCAAAGGGAAAGCCAGTAAAAGCAAAAACCATAGGACAGAAGGAATATGTGGATGCCATACAGTCTAACACCATAACCTTGGGCATTGGTCCTGCGGGAACAGGAAAGACCTACCTTGCAGTTGCCGCTGCCGTTTCATCATTTCGCAACAAAGAGGTAAACCGTATAATCCTCACAAGACCCGCGGTCGAGGCAGGCGAGCGATTGGGCTTTCTGCCCGGTGATTTGCAAAGCAAGGTTGACCCGTATCTGCGCCCACTTTATGATGCGCTGTTTGACATGCTTGGAGCGGAGACCTACAACAAGTATCTTGAGCGGGGGAATATTGAGGTTGCACCTCTTGCGTATATGCGAGGCAGAACTCTGGATGACAGCTTCATTATTCTCGACGAGGCTCAAAATACGAGCCGTGAGCAGATGAAAATGTTCCTCACGCGCATAGGCTTTGGCTCTAAGGTTGTTATTACAGGCGATGTGACCCAAATCGACCTTCCGGGCGATAAGGCAAGCGGACTCAAAGAAGCAATGAAGGTTTTACAGGACATAAACGATATCAAGATTTGCCGCCTTACGGGGGCTGATGTAGTGCGTCATGTTCTGGTACAGAAAATTATTGAGGCATATGAGGAGCACGACAAGAAACGTGCGCAATTTGCACCTAAGCCAAATGCTGCAAAAAATCAGCCTCAGAGAACATATAAGAGGAAACAAAATGAAGCATAAGATTTACCTTTCCCGTGAAAAACGAGGGCTGGGACATCCCTTTGCGGCAGCGATGATAAGACGTGCCGTTAATTCGGCTCTTTCCGAGGAGAAAATTAACGTTCCCTGTCAGGTGAGCGTACTGCTCACCGATGATGAGGGCATACACATACTCAACCGTGAATTCCGTCAGGTGGACAGGGCAACCGATGTGCTGTCCTTTCCCGCAAACGAGCTTACAGCGGGCTGCTTTGACCCTGCACTTTGCGAGATGAATCCAAATACCTCCCGAATAGTTCTGGGTGATATGGCAATTTCGCTGGAGCATGCAAAGGCACAGGGAGATGAGTTCGGACACGGCACAAAACGGGAAATACAATACCTGACCGTTCACTCGGTATTACATCTTTTAGGCTATGACCATATGGACGAGGGAGAAATGAAGCGCCAAATGCGTTCCCGTGAAAAGGACATAATGGCGCGTATTGAGGGCGTGAGGGAACAGTGAAATGCTTTTTCTATGCCTTTAGAGGCATTTGGGAAACAATAAAAAATGAGCGTAATATGCGTATTCACCTGTGCTTTGCCTTTTATGTGGTATTAGCAGGTCTTGTAACCCGAATATCACAATTGGAATGGATTGCTGTTTTGCTGTGCGTTGGCATAGTCACGGCGCTTGAATGTGTGAATACGGCGATGGAAAGCCTTTGCGACACGGTGTGCCCAAAGCGCTTGGAAGGGATTAGGATTGCAAAGGACGCTGCTGCGGGCGGCGTGCTTTGTGCGGCAATAGCTTCAGCCGTTGTTGGGTGTGTTGTGTTTATAAATGTAGGAAAGCTTAGGCTTGCTTATGAGTTTTTGGTTGAACAGCCCTTGCTGTCCGGCATTATCCTTCTAAGCCTGCTTCCTGCTATGATGTTTATAAGGGGATTTAAAGGGGTTGCAAAATGAACGAAACGATAAGACAATTGCTTTCACGCCGCTCTACACGAGTGTTTGAGGACAAGCCTGTGGCGGAGGAGACTAAGGCTGTGCTTTTCGAAGCTGCTTTTGCAGCGCCCACTGCCGGAAATCAGCAGCTATACACTATAATTGACGTAACAGACGAGAATTTAAAGAAAAAGCTTGCTGTTTCATGCGACAATCAGCCCTTCATTGCAAAAGCGCCATTAGTGCTCGTGTTTTGCGCGGACTGCAAAAAGTGGTATGATATGTTCTTGACGGCGGGCGCTTCACCCCGTCTGCCGCAGGTGGGGGATCTAATGCTTGCAGTGGATGATGCGCTGATCGCAGCACAAAACCTTGTTGTGGCAGCGGAAAGCCTGGGGCTGTCAAGCTGCTATATCGGCGATATTATGGAAAACAGACAGACGCAAATTGAGCTATTGAGACTTCCTAAATATGTTTTTCCCGCGGCAATGCTGGTGGCGGGTTATCCGACGCAGCAGCAAATGCAAAGGGAAAAGCCCAAACGCGCCGAAAGAAGATTTATTGTTCACGAGAACTCCTACAGAGAGCTTTTGCCTGATGACCTGAGAAGCATGATGGAGGGAAAGTGCGGACAGCAAAGCTTTGAGGAGTGGATGAATGCCTTTTGCAGCAGAAAATATAACTCCGACTTCTCAAGAGAAATGAGCCGCAGCGTCCGAGAATGGATAGAACAGGATTTTACAGATTAACAGGGAGAATAGCGTGAAAAGTTTTTCACGCTATTCTCAAGATTAAATAAAATAATCATCTTATCATTCCTTTGCCTTGCGTAATAAGATGAGCGATTTAACTAAAATTTGTGCCGACGCAAGGCGGCGGAATGGATGATTAATATGCCGAATACACCGGAAACAAAATCCGCAATGATCACCATTGCAGGACGCCCCAATGTGGGAAAATCCACCCTTACAAATAAGCTTGTGGGTGAAAAAATAGCGATTGTATCAAACAAGCCTCAAACCACCCGCAACCGCATTTGCGCAATATTGAACAGAGGCGATACTCAAATCGTTCTTATGGACACACCCGGCTTTCACAGGGCAAGAACAAAGCTTGGCGATTACATGGTAAAGGTGGTTAAGGAATCTGTTGCCGATGTGGATGCCGTTGTGCTGATGGTGGAGCCGATACCGTCTGCCGGTCCTCAGGAGCTTGAGCTGATAGAACGAATTAAGCAGACAAAATCGCCTGCGGTATTGGTAATAAACAAAATTGACACAGTGGCAAAGGAAGAACTGCTTAAGGTAATTATGACTTATTCAGCATTATATAATTTCGAAGCAGTAATTCCGGTAAGCGCAAAAACAGGCGAGGGAGTGGACGAGCTGCTCGGTGAGCTTGAAAAATTTGCTTCTCCCGGGCCGAAGCTGTTTCCGGAGGACATGGTTACAGACCAGCCGGAGCGGCAGGTCTGTGCTGAAATTGTTAGAGAAAAGCTGCTGTACTGCCTTGACAAGGAAATTCCCCATGGCACAGCAGTTGTTGTTACAAAGTTCTCCGAACGGATAGACACGGAGATAATCGACCTTGACGTAACGATATATTGTGAAAAAGCAAGTCACAAGGGCATAATTATCGGCAAAAACGGTGAAATGCTTAAAAAAATCGGCGCAATGGCAAGAACCGACATTGAAAAATTCATGGGCACAAAGGTGTTTTTGCAGACTTGGGTTAAGGTCAAGGACAACTGGCGTGACAGTGACAACCTTTTAAGAAATTTCGGATTCAGAGACTGAGTGAACAGGGATCGAATCAAAAAGTCGGATTTTTAAATTTGATTTTGTTTCTTATTTTGAAAAAAATTACCTTGCAAATATCTAAATATAAGGCATTGTGCTGCGCATAATATGTTCAGCGAGGTGATGTCTTATGACAGACAATTCGATGTGGCGGATGTTTTGTGAAACAGGCGATCCCGTTTGTTATTTACTCTACCGTTCGGCTCTTAAAGAGAAAAAAACACAGCCGACCTTTCCGCCAAACGACGCCCTCGCTTTTAGCGGTACGGGCGAAACGCCCCGAGTCCGTTTTTGAGTTGGAGCCGTATCGGCTCGCGCATTTCCGCAAGCAATTGCTTTGCGCTTTGCCCACGTTTAAAGGGCGGCCATAAAAAGAAGCATTGCAGACGGAGCTGTCGCTTTTTCTTCCCAATAGGGAAAACGAGAAGATGACAAAGAAAGTCGCGAGCCGATACGGCAGAGGATTACATAATATGTATAAGACCACTAGAGCATTGGTACTCAGAGAAGTAAAATATAAAGAAGCAGACAAAATATTAACTGTGCTTACCGAGGATGAAGGCAAGCTGACGGTTTGTGCCAGAGGTGCTTTGCGCAAGGGTAGCAAAATTACTGCTGCCTGCCAGCTTTTGACGTTTTCGGAAATGACCTTGTTTGAAAACAGGGGGAAATGGTACGTGAACGAAGGGCAGACCGTTGAGCAGTTTTTAGGACTGAGAGAGGATATTGCGGCGCTTTCCCTAGGCGTTTATTTTGCAGAGCTGCTAGAGGCGGTCTCCGATGAGGACAGCCCAAATCCGCAGGTTTTGAGCTTAGGCTTAAACAGCCTTTTTGCTCTCAGCAGGAAGCTCTATTCTCCTGAACAGATTAAAGCTGTTTTTGAATTGAAGCTCATGTGTCTTTCGGGCTATGAGCCGGGAGTGGACTGCTGCGGAATTTGCGGAAGCGAGGAGCTTGCGGAAGCAGATTTTGGGCTTTATTCCGGCTGCCTTGTATGCAAAGACTGCTCAATACAAGAACATGGAGACATAGGCAGGAAAAGGGTTGATCTGGACTGCATTCGCGCCATGAGACACATTGAGGGAACATGGGGGCGAAAAATGTTTTCGTTTTCTCTTGCGGGAAGCTCCATGAAATATCTCAGCAGTATTTGTGAGGAATACGTAACCGCACAGCTTGAACGGCGCTTTTCATCGCTGGATTACTGGAAAAGCGTCAAATTTTAGTTTTAATTATTTTTTCATGCATGCCTTGTGCCCCGAGGCACATATAAGGAGTAACATATGACACAGCTATACGAAAAATCCATAAAAACCCTTGAACTGCCTGCTGTTTTGGACATGCTTTCGGCAGAAGCGGTGAGCATACCGGCAAAAGAAAAGCTGCTGCTGCTGCGCCCTGCCGACAGCGCATATGAGGTGAAGCGGCGGTTGGGGGAAACAACAGCCGCAAAGGCAATGATGGTTTTAAAGGGCAGCCCCTCCTTTGGCGGAGTAAAGGACGTTCGCTCATCGCTGACTCGTGCGGGTATAGGGGGCATGCTTAACACCCGAGAGCTTTTAGACATTGCCGGTGTGCTTCAGGCGGCGAGGACTGTCAGAGCTTATGCAAACGGTGAGGGCTGCGGCAGGAGCGATATTGACTTTCTGTTTTCTTCGCTCATGTCAAACAAATATCTTGAGGAGAAAATAACAGGCTCAATTATAGGCGAGGATGAAATCGCAGACGGTGCAAGCTCCGACCTTGCCGACATACGGCGGCACATGAGAGCAGCAAGCGCAAGAGTGCGTGAAGCGCTGCAAAAGATAATTTCATCTCCTGCATATGCAAAGGCGCTTCAAGAGCCAATAATAACCACACGGAGTGAGCGCTATGTTGTTCCCGTCAGAGCCGACCATAAGGGAAGCATACCGGGACTTGTACACGATATTTCCTCCAGTGGAGCAACTCTTTTTGTTGAGCCGATGGCGGCTGTTAAGGCAAACAACGAGCTTCGTGAGCTAAGGGCAAAGGAAAAACAGGAAATTGAGCGCATTTTGATAGAACTTTCCGCAGAATGCGGCGACCACGGAAATGATATTGTTCAGGACTTTAATGTTTTGGTTGAGCTTGACTGCATTTTTGCCAAAGCAAGACTGTCCTACAAACTGGATTGTGACGAGCCTGTCATTTCAGATGGCAAGGTAATACTGAAAAATGCACGGCATCCGCTGCTTTCAAAGGATACGGCAGTGCCAATTAGCATTGAGCTTGGAACAGAGTTTGACACCCTTATGATTACGGGACCAAACACCGGCGGCAAAACGGTTTCTCTTAAGACTTTGGGACTGCTGTGTATAATGGCGGCGTGCGGTCTGCACATTCCCGCTGCTGACGGCAGCTGCGTGCCCGTGTGGGGTGCAGTTTTGGCTGACATCGGTGATGAGCAAAGCATAGAGCAGTCTCTGTCAACCTTTTCGTCCCACATGACAAATATTGTGGGCATTCTTGAATGCTGCGACAACAGAAGCCTTTTGCTGTTTGATGAATTGGGAGCCGGCACAGACCCAGTTGAGGGCGCGGCACTTGCAACGGCAATTATAGAAAATGCAAGAAAAAAAGGCGCTATGATAGCGGCAACCACTCACTACGCTGAGCTTAAGGTTTATGCTACAACGACTACGGGAGTGCAAAATGCCTCCTGTGAATTTGACGTTGAGTCCCTGCGTCCGACCTATAAGCTGCTCATCGGCATTCCCGGAAAGTCAAATGCATTTGCCATCGGTGAACGTCTTGGCTTGCCCGAATGTGTAATATCTGATGCGAGGGATAGAATAACTGCTGAAAGTGCAAACTTTGAGGAGACAATTGAAAAGCTTGAAGCGCAAAGGCAGCTTCTTGAAAAGGACAGGGAGGACACCCAGAAAAAGCTCCGAGAAGCGCAGGAGGCAGCAAAAAAATCAGAGCAGCTCAAGCGTGAGCTTGAGGTTCGGCTGGAAATGGCAGATGAAAAGGCTCGGCGAGAGGCACAGCGCATTTTAGAGGACGCGCGCCGCGCGGCGGAGCGTACCTTTGACGAGCTGGATGATATGAAAAAGCGCCGCAGCAAAGAACTTGATCATTTGCGTGAAAACGAGGCAAGGGCTCAGCTTAGACGGGAGCTTAACGAGGCAGACAAGCGCTTGGGCAGGCAGGAACAGCCAAAGGAGCCGAAAATATCCTCCAGACCTGTAAAAGCCGGGGATATGGTGGAGCTAATCGCCATGGGGGTAAAGGCTCAGGTTTTGACTGTATCAGAGGATAGAACGCTTACTCTACAGGCAGGAATAATGAAGGTTACTGCCCGTGAGGATGAGGTATACCTCCTAGAAAACCAGACCAGACAAAAGCCTACGGTTTCAGAAAAAAGCACGGTTGCCTTAAGGCAAATGTCCACAAGCTCCGAGCTTGATTTGCGCGGTATGATGACAGACGAAGCAATTCCGGTAATGGAGCGATATATTGACAGCGCGCTTATGAGTAAGCTTCAATCGGTAACGATCATCCACGGAAAAGGAACAGGTGCGCTGCGTGCGGCGGTACAAAGCAGCTTGAAAACCAACAAGTCTGTTAAATCCTTCAGGCTTGGGCGCTTCGGAGAAGGCGAAACGGGAGTAACGATTGTCGAACTGAGATAAAAGGCTTATCACTTGGGCATTTTAGCTGTGCAAAACAACAAATTGGGTAAAAGCGGTTGACGTTCAGACTTTACTTTGATAAAATAATATATGTAACCACGGACAATATGTCATTTGGTCATAAGGAGTGACGCTAATGCTAACAAGAGAAGTAACTATCAACAACCAGGTAGGGTTGCACGCAAGACCTGCAACATTTTTCATTCAGAAGGCAAATGAGTTCAAAAGCAATATTTGGATCGAGAAGGATGACCGTAAGGTCAACGCAAAGAGCCTTTTGGGAGTTCTCTCTCTGGGCATAGTAAAGGGCACCTCCGTGAACCTCATCGCCGATGGCAGCGACGAGAAAGAGGCTCTCAATACTCTTGCAGCTCTTATCGCATCGGATTTTTCCGAATAAGTTATATATCAGACACAAAAAGAGCTTTTCGGCAGGCAATGCTTGACGAGAAGCTCTTTTTGGATTTTATATGCGGTCAAAGAATAGGACTTTTTGTATACAAATCTGTATATTTGCAGTATAATGAATAAAATCTTGAGGGAAATCTGAATAAATGCGTCTGCGGAACCCAGCGGAAACTATGTGCCATAAATTTACTGAGCTTTTTTTAACAAATAATTTATCGCTGCGTGCACTTGGGGATATAATCATATATTTCTTTGACTTTTGGAGGTGTGTCTTTGCTTATTGATGAGCTTAGGGAAAAGGCAAATAAGCTGCCGCTTTTACCGGGCGTATACCTCATGCTCAATGAGATGGGCGAGGTCATCTACGTTGGCAAGGCAAAGGCTTTGAAAAACCGTGTAACCAGCTACTTTCGCGGAGAACACGAACCGAAAACCGCCGCTATGGTCTCCAAGGTGCGTGATTTTAACGTAATCGTCGCCGCTTCGGAATTTGAGGCCTTGGTTTTGGAAAATTCGCTTATAAAGCGTCACCAGCCCCACTATAACATCCTTCTGCGGGACGATAAAACCTACCCGTTTATACGGCTTGATGTAAAAAGTCCGTGTCCGCGCTTTACTGTGGTAAATAAGGTGTCGGAGGACGGTGCTAAGTATTTCGGACCCTTCGGCGGAAGAGGCGTTACACATAACATTATCGACACGGTATGCAAGACCCTGCTTCTGCCTACCTGCGGAAAGAAGTTCCCAAGAGATTTCGGAAAAAGTAAGCCCTGCCTTAATTTCCACATGGGCAGCTGCCCCGGCTACTGCGCAGGAAATGCAGGTGCTGAAGAGTATCAGGACAGGATACGTCAGGCGGAAATGATTTTAAACGGCAAGTCCGCCGAGCTTCGTTCTGAGCTTGAGACACAAATGATTAAAGCCTCCGACGAGCTGCGCTTTGAGCAGGCGGCAGAGCTTCGTGACAGGCTTCGTGCTGTTGAAGGGTTGTCAAACCGCCAGAGGGTTATAGGAGCTGCAACGGCAGATGCAGACGCTGTGGGCTTTTTCCGCGGCGCAAAATGCTGCTTTGCTGTGCTGCACTACACCGGAGGCGATTTGGCGGCAAAGGACTATCGCCTTATGGAGGAGCCTTTGGAGTCTGACGAGGAGGCCGTATCCGCGCTTTTAAGACAGTACTATTCAATTAGGGGAGCGTTCCCCAAGACTATACTTTTGCCCTACGACCTTGAAGATGCGGAGGAAATATCCCAAATGCTAACCGAGGCATCAGGTCATAAGGTTTCAGTGGAAACACCCCAGAGGGGTGAGCGGCGATTTATGGTTGAAAAAGCCATGCTTAATGCCAAGGAGGAGTGCGTTCGCGCGACCACGGCTGTCCAGCGGCGGCTGAAAACCCTTGAGTGGCTTCAGGACGCACTGGATATGGAGGTGCTTCCCCAGAGAATTGAAGCCTTTGACATTTCCAATACGGGCAATTTTGGCATGGTTGCCTCAATGACAGTGTTTTTAGATGGCAAGCCGCTTAAGAGAGATTACAAAAAATTTAAAATAAAAGAGCTTTCCACTCAGGACGATTACGGCAGCATGAGGGAGGTTCTGCTCCGCAGATTCAAGCGATTTCTGGACGGCGATGAGGGGTTTGCCAATCTTCCCGATTTGCTGCTGATTGACGGCGGAGCTGTGCATGCAGGCGTTGCCGAGCAGGTTTTGAGAGAGCTGAAAATTTCTCTGCCTGTTTTGGGAATGGTTAAGGATGACCGCCACCGCACAAGGGCGCTTACCTATTCTGACGGTAGCGAGGTGGGATTGACAGGAAATCCGGCTGTGTTTGCCCTAATCGGAAACATACAGGAGGAAACTCACCGCTTTGCAATTGAGTTTCACAGAAGTCTCAGGAGCGCGACCATTGGCTCAAGCTTGGAGAATATAAAGGGAGTTGGACAAGCTAGGAGAAATGAGCTTTTGACACATTTCAAAACGATAAAAGCAATTAAAGATGCAAGCTGTGAGGAGCTTTTCGCTGTTGTGCCGAAAAATACGGCTCAGGCGGTTTATGACTATTTTCACAGGGAAAACGCCGGCGTGGAGCCGGAGGAAGAAACCGATACGGAGGACATTATATGAGAGTTATTACAGGCACGGCGCGGGGACGCAAGCTTCGTGAACCGTCAAATATGGATATAAGACCCACTACAGATTTGGTAAAGGAATCTATTTTCAATATAGTCCAGTTTGATATTGAGGGCAGAAGGGTGCTGGATCTGTTTGCGGGAACCGGACAGCTGGGGATTGAGGCTTTGAGCCGAGGCGCCCGCAGCGCCACCTTTGTTGACGAAAGCAGTGAGGCAATTAAAATTGTTCGGGAAAATTTGGAGCACTGTAAGCTGCAAGGCGAGGCGGTGCGGAATAACGCTGTGTCCTTTCTGTCACGCTGCGGAAAGTTCGATTTGATTTTCCTTGATCCTCCCTATGCGTCGGAGCTGATAAATGAGGTTCTGCAAAAAATTATAAAATTTGACATATTGTCAGATGGTGGTATAATAATCTGCGAGACTAGCTGCGAAACT
>CAZAIU010000001.1:16054-34042 GCA_964485265.1 uncultured Oscillospiraceae bacterium
ACTAGCTGCGAAACTGATATTTTGCCCCTAAATAGTCCGTATTATGTGGGAAGAGAGTACAAATACGGCAAGGTGAAGCTAACTCTGTGCGGCAAAAACACCACTGGCGTCAAAGGTGAATAGCAGCTCCAAAAGGAAGGAAGCAAGTTTATGATAACCGCAATTTATCCCGGGACCTTTGATCCCATAACCTTGGGACACCTCGATATTATAGACAGAGCCTCGAGAATTTTCGATAAGCTTGTAGTCAGCGTTGTCATGAACATTGAAAAAACTCCCATGTTCGAAATAGACGAGCGTATGGAGCTGATAAAAAAAGTAGTTGAAGACTACCCCAATGTTGAGGTTGACTCCTCCATAGAGCTTTTGGCCGATTTTGCAAAGCACTATGAAAACCCTATCGTTATCAAGGGACTTCGAAACCTTGTTGACTATGAATACGAAACCACTATGGCAGTGTTTAACAAAAAGCTAAACCCCCAGCTTGAATCTTTTTTTATTACTGCAAATCAGCAGTTTACCTACGTAAGCTCATCAGCCGTTAGACAGCTTGCAATGTACGGAGCGGATTTAACCGATTATGTACCAAGGGTAATTGCAGATGCAGTAGCGGAAAAGTTCCGCAATAGGCAATAGGAGGTAACTATATGGACATCGAAATGGAAAACGAAGTAAGCGAGCTTATTGAAATGCTCTACAACTCAATAGTTGACGCATGGAATGTACCCTTAGCAAAGGACAAGTGCATGCTCCCACGGGAGAGCACCCTGAGTCTTGTGGATGACATTAGATCTCAATTGCCCATTGAACTGGCAGAAGCAAAGCGGCTTCTTGCTTCAAGGGACGAATTTGTCTCAAATGCCAAGCGTGAGACCGAAACTATCCGAAAAACCGCTGAGGAGCAGGCAAGGCATCTTGTTGAAGAACAGGAAATAACACGTATTGCACGAGCTCGTGCAAATGAAATCATTACCAATGCCGAGAACAAGGCAAAGGAGCTTATGAGAGCTGCCAACGAATACGTTGACGATGCACTTCGACGCACCGAGGAGGCTGTTGCCGCTGCTCAAAATGAAATTAGGCAGTCACGCTCAAGATTTCGCAGTCTTGCAGCGTCTGTGCCCGTGGCTTCTCAGCAGCAGATGGAAGTTCCTGCGGTTGAGGATTTGCCCGAGGACTGATTTCCCAAAGAATACACAAATTAGAAAAGCAATGTGGAAAAAATTTTTGATAATTTTTTCCACATTGCTTTTCTACATGTTGGCATAATACTTAAAAATTTAAAAAGCAACCCACAATTCCTAGTGTAAAACCAAGGCAAGTGTGAAAAAAGCCAGCATTTTTCGACTTTTTTCGCTCTTGCAATTTTTTTTGAGCGCGTTTATAATGAGGGAGCTTGAGTGGGATGAAGTGGGTCGAAATGTTTGAAAATCCCACAAATGTCCCAAATGGTGGATTAAAACTTCGTTTTTTCAGGGAAAGGCGACTTAGACAAAAAACAAAAGAACGCAACGGGGAGGGATAGCAGTGACAGGTGAATATCAGCATACACTTGATTCGAAGGGACGCCTGTCCATTCCTGCACGTCTGCGCGAGGATTTAGGAAATGTATTCTATGTGACCCTGTCCATGGATAAATGCCTTTCTGCATATTCATCTGAAAGCTGGCAGAATTTTTCCGACAAGGTAAATGAAATGCCCTATGTTAAGCAGCGAAAAATGCGCCCTCTGTTTGCGTATGCCGCTAAATGTGAGCTAGATGCTCAAGGAAGAATTCTCTTGCCGCAGAACCTGCGAGATTTTGCGGGATTGACAAAAAATGTTACGGTTGTGGGCTGCAACAACCACGCGGAGTTTTGGGACAGCGATAGCTGGAGCGAAATCTACGTTAATGAAACCACACCCGAAAACATTGCAGCCGTTATGGAGGAGCTGGAATTTTAGTGGAATACAAACACTATTCGGTTATGCTCAATGAATGTATAGACAGTCTTGACATTAGGCCCGATGGCATTTATGTGGATGCCACCTTGGGGATGGGAGGACACTCCTACGAAATTGCAAGCCGTCTTACAACGGGCAGACTTATATCAATCGACAGAGACGCAAAGGCACTGGAGCGTGCGGTTGTTCGTCTTGAACCCTTTATGGACAAAATCACATTGGTGCACGGTAATTTCAGCGATATGAGCGCAATTTTAGATGACTTGGGGCTGGATAAGGTAAACGGAATGCTATTTGATCTTGGCGTTTCGTCACCCCAGCTTGACGAAGGCGAACGAGGCTTTTCCTACATGGCCGATGCACCGCTGGACATGAGAATGGACCAAAGCGACAGCGTCACTGCCTATGACATTGTGAACACATGGCCGCAGGAGAAGCTGAAACGAATATTATACGACTTCGGCGAGGAGCGGTTCGCACCGAGGATTGCTGAGGCAATAGTCAGAGAAAGAGAAGCAACGCCGATAAAAACAACTTTGCAGCTTGTGGATATAATTAAAAGTGCCATGCCTGCTGCGGCATTAAGAGAAAAGCAGCATCCAGCAAAGCGAAGTTTTCAGGCAATACGTATTGCGGTAAACGATGAGCTGGAGGCAGTTTCCAACGTACTTGAAACTGCTGCTGACAGGCTATGTGTTGGAGGACGGATTGCGGTTATCAGCTTCCATTCTCTTGAGGACAGAATAGTAAAAAACGCAATTGCGTCAAGAGAAAACGGCTGCACCTGTCCGAGAGATTTCCCGGTTTGCAATTGTGGCTTTGTGCAGACCCTAAAGAGCGTATCCCGTAAGCCCCAGCTTCCTAAGGATTGGGAAATTGATGAGAACCCCCGCTCAAGAAGCGCAAAGCTTCGCGTTGCGGAAAGAGTGTAGTAAACCGACAGATGTTATGGAAGGAGGCAGAGTATGTCCGCTAATGGCAACTATGCAAAAAGTACTATGTACGGCTCACTTGCTTATGATTTGAGCAATACTGCGGTTTATCCCGATGAGGGAGCCTATGCACCGCCGCGAAGGAAAATAGTAATACCCGCACCTCCGGAAATAAAAGAACAGGTTTCTGTTGCATCTGCCGTAAAGTCCAAACAGAGCGTTGCTCCGCTTTCAATAATTGGCTACGCCTGTGCTGCGGTTTTAGTGGTTTTCTGCCTAATGGCAAAGGTTCAGCTCACTGCGGTAACAGATGCCGCAGTCGGCTTGGAACAGCAGATGTCTGAGCTTGAGGTGGCACAGAACAGACTGCTAATTGATTATGAAAGCGCATTTAACCTTACGGAAATCGAAGAATATGCCACGTCTGAACTGGGAATGCAAAGACCCAGAGATGAGCAGGTGTTTTATCTTGACAGCACAATACCCGATAAAGCTGTTATTATAGACAGCAGCAGCGAGAAGGATGGCTTCGGCAACAGAATTTTTGACTTGCTTGCGGCAATTGCGGAATATTTCAGATAGCTGCAAGAGTATTATTATAAACAGCGCAGCAGCTTTCAGAGTACACAGCGCAGGCAACGCACATCTGGTGCTTCGGAGGGCAAAAAATGGCAAAAAAAAATCGCAAGGGGAGCTTTTCTCCCACACCTAATTCAATGATGCTGCGCCGCACACTTTTTCTTATGATAGTGTGCGGCATAGTTGCTTTTGCGGTATTGGGTTTTCGACTGATAAAACTGCAAATTATCGACCATGATTTTTACGAAACAGCGGCTATTGAGCAGCAGGTGAGAGACACCACGGTCAACGCCGCGCGCGGAACAATCTACGACACAAACATGAAGATACTGGCGATGAGCGCAAGTGTCGATAATATATACATCAGCCCTGCTGAAATAAAGCTTTATGAGGAAGACCCGATGCTTATTGCAGAGGGACTGTCGGAGATACTCGGCGTTGATGCCGCTAAGGTATTTGAGCTGACCCGCGATACTAAGTCTTGGTATAAAACCGTTGCAAAAAAGGTGGAGCCTGAGATTTCCGACAAGGTGCGGGAGTTCAAAAACGAGAACGACCTAAAGGGCGTTAAAATTGAAGAGGACACAAAGCGCTATTACCCGTACAGCAGCCTTGCCTGTCATGTTGTGGGGTTTGTGGGGACGGAAAACATTGGATATGCAGGTGTGGAGTTAGCCTACAACGAAGAGCTAACGGGAGTTGACGGCAGAGTGGTGCGCGCAAAGAATGCAGCTGGTACCGACATGCTGTTTACAAGCTTTGAAGATTACTACGATGCCGAGGATGGAAAGGACTTTGTTCTGACCATAGACTCAACTATTCAGTATTACATCGAAAAGCATTTGTCGCAGGCAGTACGCGACTACGATGTTCAAAATGGTGCTGCTGCAATTGCCATGGATGTAAATACAGGTGCAATTCTAGGAATGGCGAGTCTTGGAAACTTTGACCTGAACAATTATCAGGCACTAAGCGATGATGCACAGGCAATGGTTGATGCAGAAACTGACGAAGCTGAAAGAAAAAAGCTTCAAGGAGAACAGCAACTGCTTCAGTGGCGCAACAAGGCAATTAATGATACCTATGAGCCCGGTTCAACCTTTAAAATTATAACTCTCTCAATGGCGCTCAACGATGGTGTTGTTAAGCTATCAGATAATTTCTATTGCGGTGGCAGCATAAAGGTTATCGGTGACAAAAGCGCGAGAAGCTGCTGGAAAAAAGCCCCGGGGCATGGAAGTCAAACCTTAACTCAGGCATTGCAGCATTCCTGCAACGTTGCGTTTATAAATATAGGCCTTAAGGTAGGTGCAGAGCGATTTTACGACTACTGCGAAGCGTTTGGCTTTTTCAACGCGTCAACAGACGGGGAAGATCGTCTCACAGGAAAAACAGGAATTGACCTGCAAGGAGAAAGCGGAAGTATTTGGTGGTCAAGAAACACGTTCTGCAATCCGGACAGCTTGTCTCAGCTTGCGGCAGCCTCATTTGGGCAAACCTTTAATATAACCCCATTACAGCTTATTACTGCTGTGTCTGCCTGTACAAACGGCGGAAAGCTGATGAAGCCGTATATCGTAAAGGAAACCATAAACCCCGACGGCACATCAGCGTCAAAAACCGAGCCTACCGTTGTACGCCAGGTTATCAGCGAGGAAACCAGCAAAACTGTTTGCAGCATGCTTGAGCAGGTCGTTGGCGACAAGACTGAGGGAACCGGCAAAAACGCATATGTCGCGGGTTACCGCATTGGCGGAAAAACGGGAACCAGTGAAAAAACCGCACAGGATGCCGCCGGTGGAAACAAAGAATATATAGTTTCGTTTATAGGCATTGCTCCGGCAGACGACCCGCAAATTGCGGTTCTGGTGCTTTTAGACACACCCACCAATGAACCCCGCATTTACATAAGCGGCGGACAAATGGGTGCGCCTACAGTAGGAAAAATGTTTTCAGACATTCTGCCATATATGGGAGTTGAAGCAAAATTCAGTGACGATGAACAAAAGGTTGTTGACAGGCAGGTGCCCAAAATCACAGGACTTACGTCTGAGGAAGCAATGGCAAAGCTCACTGAAAGCGGATTTACAAGCCGCGTTATTGGCGAGAGCGGCGCGGTTACGGCCCAAATTCCTGCGGCAGGCAGTTTGGTTGCAGCGGGAAGTCAGGTTATAATATACTGCGGCACACAGCCCTCGCAGGAGCTTGAAACAATGCCGGACATTTCAGGTCTGTCATATAGTGTCGCAAGGCAAAAGCTAGGTACCTATGCGCTGTTTATCAGAGCAACAGGCCCAATAACGGATCCTTCCAGAATACTCGTATCAAACCAAAGCATTGCAGCAGGAACACCTGTTGAGCATGGAACGGTTATTGAGGTCTCAGTTACGGATAACAGTGACCTTGGCAGGTACTAGTGCACAAAAAATACACAGGATAATTCGGAGGTAGGAAAATGAAGCTCAGAGAATTGCTGAAGGATATTGAAACGCTTGAAATCGGGGCAGATTTGGATACAGAGCTTGAGAACATCAGCTACGACTCACGAAACACACAGCCCGGAGATTTGTTTGTTGCGATAAGAGGCTTTGAAAGCGACGGTCACAAATACATCGGTGGTGCTGTAAAATCGGGTGCAAGGGTTGTGCTGTGTGAAGAAAGACCCACAGAGGAAATTCCCTTTGTGCTGGTTGAAAACTCAAGGCAGGCTCTGGCTCTGGCTTCAAGAAACTACTTCGGCAATCCTACCGCACAAATGACGCTTGTGGGGGTTACAGGCACAAACGGCAAAACCACCACAACTATGTTGCTAAAGCATGTGCTTGAGGACTGTGCAGGTGTAAAGGTAGGACTCATCGGAACTAACCAAAACATGATTGGCGAAAAGGTTCTTGAGACCGAACGTACTACGCCCGAATCCTATGAGCTTCAACAAATATTCCGTCAAATGGCAGATGAGGGTTGCAAATATGTTATAATGGAAGTATCATCTCATTCGTTGGTGCTTGACAGGGTAGCAGGGCTGCGCTTTGAAGTAGCTGTGTTCACGAACCTTACTCAGGATCATTTGGACTTCCATAAAACCATGGAGGAATATGCCGGAGCCAAGGCAATACTTTTTGAGCGCTGTAATAAAGCGGCGGTAAACCTTGATGATGAATGGGGAGGATACATGCGTGAGCGTGCAAGGTGTCCGGTGTTCACCTATTCTGAGGAAAAGCTTGAGGCAGATTTGGTTGCAAAGGACATAAGATTGTCTCCCTCAAATGTCAAGTTCTGTGCTTTGGCAATGGGCAGTCTTGAAAGGGTTGCAATGGAAATTCCGGGCAGATTCTCGATTTACAATGCAATGTCCGTAATTTCAGCAGGTTTGCTGCTGGATATTCCTCTTGCAAGGCTCTGTGAATCGCTCAAAACCGCAAGGGGCGTCAAGGGCAGGGTGGAGGTAGTACCCACTTCCGGAGACTATACTATCCTTATCGACTATGCACATACTCCTGATGCCTTGGAGAATGTTATTAAATCTATGAAGGAGGTTGCCGCAGGCAGGGTAGTTGTACTTTTCGGCTGCGGTGGAGACAGAGACAAAACGAAACGTCCGATTATGGGAAACATCGCAGTATCGCTTGCAGATTTTGCAATCATTACCTCAGATAACCCGAGAACGGAGGAGCCATCTGCAATAATTGAGGATATTCTGGCCGGCGTAAAGGCTCCCAAAAGCCGATACAAGGTGATAGAGGACAGAACACAGGCTATAACCTATGCAATGGACAGTCACCAGCCGGGAGATTTAATAATTCTTGCGGGAAAGGGTCATGAAACCTATCAGATTATCGGTAAAACAAAGCATCATATGGATGAGAGAGAGATAGTTGCCGAGCACCTAAATCAAAGATAAAAATAAGGCGGTTCATAAAGTGACCTTTTTAAATAGGGAGAGGGGTCAGCAAGGTGAACAAAACAGCTTGAGACGGAGGAAGTAAACCGATGACAGAAAAGCTCATTTTAGCTTTTATAGTTGCATTTATTACAGCAGCACTGCTGGGAAAGATTGTTGTACCATGGCTTCGCAGGATAAAGGCGGGGCAGGCAATTAAGGAAAACGGACCGACATGGCATATGTCAAAGTCGGGAACACCCACGATGGGTGGAATAATTTTTATTGCAGGTGTTGCGATAGCCTGCATAACTGTGGGATTTTCCTGCATGACAGAGGGTGATTACGGACATATTTTCGTTCTCATATTGTCCCTTGCTTTTGGCGCGGTAGGATTTATTGATGACTACGAAAAGCTGAAAAAAAAGCAGAACACAGGGCTTACCGCCGGAAAAAAGTTCATTCTTCAGGTTGCTGTGGCAGCACTGTTCGTTTTTGCAATGCGCTATTTCGGGTATGTAACCACAAACCTCTATATTCCGTTTTTCAATGTGAGCTATCCCATGCACGAGTGGCTGTTCTTTGCTTTTGCAATTTTTGTTATTGTTGCAACTGTAAACGCAGTTAACCTTACTGACGGAGTGGACGGTCTTGCAACGGGAACTTCAATGCCTGTTTTTCTGTTTTACAGCGTTGTTGCGTTTGTATGGGGTCAGGAGTATTTGTCACTGGGCATATTCTCCTCAGCGCTTCTGGGCGGACTTTTGGGATTTTTAATTTATAACTTTAACCCTGCAAAGGTGTTTATGGGTGATACAGGCTCCCTATTTCTAGGCGGCGCTGTGGCAGGCATGGCGCTTGCTCTTGATATGCCTCTAATTATAATAACCATTGGCATACTGTACATTTTGGAGGTACTATCCGACATTATTCAGGTTGGCTACTTCAAGCTTTCTCACGGAAAAAGAGTGTTTAAAATGGCGCCGTTTCATCATCATCTGGAGATGGGTGGCTGGACCGGAAAAAAGTGGAGCGAAAAAGAGCTCTTCACTCTGTTTACCGGCATTTCGGCGGTGTTTGCAATAATATCATTTATAGGTGTTTACGGCAGATTTGCCGCGTAACCTTCAAACTTGGCTAGTCGGGCAAAGGAGGCATAAAGGTGCAGGGAAAAAGCTCAACGCTAATGGATTACAGAAGAGATTTGCGTATTGCCCGGGGGCCAGTGGATATTCCATTCTTACTGATAACATTGCTTCTGCTCTCAATTGGAGTTATAATGGTACTGTCGGCAAGCTATGCCAGTGCGTATTATGACCTGAATAACGAAACCCACGGCAACGCTACATACTACTTTGCAAGGCAGCTTGTTTTTGCGCTGCTTGGTGTTGCCGTAATGTTTTTGGCTTCGCGTATGCCAATGACATTTTATAAAAAATTCTCTTTTTTGGTTCTTCTGATTGCTGTTGCCCTGCTGCTTGCGGTTTTGGTGATAGGAACAAAGAGCCACGGCGCAAGGCGATGGATAATGATTGCCGGTGTTAGTGTGCAGCCATCTGAGATTGCAAAGATTGGCATAATACTGTATTTTTCAGTGCTGATATGCCGATATAAAAACCTCATGGGTACGTTTAAATACGGAGTGATGCCTTTTGCTGTTATACTGCTTGTAGTTGTTGGATTGCTTGCGCTTGAGCCGCATCTTTCCGCTTCGATAATCATTATTTTAATCGGTGCGATAATGATGTTTATCGGAGGAGCGAGACTGTTCTGGTTCATTGGCGGTGCTGTCGGTGTAACCGGAATGCTATACATAGCACTTAATGTTCTGCAATATTCGGCGGATCGGATTTCAGCATGGAAAGATCCCTTTGCAGACTCCGGAGACACCGGCTATCAAATTGTTCAGTCGCTTTATGCTATCGGGAGCGGAGGACTGTTTGGGCTTGGCTTGGGACAAAGCAGACAGAAGTATCTGTATCTGCCGGAGGAGCATAACGACTTCATTTTTTCTGTTATATGTGAAGAGCTGGGGTTCATCGGAGCTGCACTTATATTGGTTTTGTTTGCGTTGCTGATTATTCGCGGATATTGGCTTGCAATGCACTCCAGAGATAGATACAGCTTCCTAATTTGCACAGGCATTACCTCCCTGCTTGCAATTCAAGTAATATTAAACGTTGCGGTTTGTACAAACCTAATTCCATGCACTGGCATTTCACTGCCTTTTTTTAGCTACGGCGGAACGGCGCTGCTTATGCAAATGGCAGAAATGGGTATAATCCTCAGCGTGTCAAGGGATATACCAACGACAAAATCGGCGAAGAAACCAAAACGAAGCATTACTGAATGAAAAACGACTTACGCGCGATAGATTAGAAAGGAGAAGGCGTATGAAATTTCTATTTACCTGCGGAGGTACTGCCGGACATATAAATCCCGCGGTAGGTGTCGCTCAGAGACTGAGGGAGCTTATGCCCGACTGCGAAATCCTTTTTGTAGGCGCAGCAGGTCACATGGAAACAGAGCTTGTTCCCAGAGAAGGGTTTGATATTAAGACAATCACCATTACCAATATCAGCAGAAGCCTGTCCTTGGAGGGACTGAAGCATAATGCCAATACAGTTAAAAATGTTGTATCCGCCACCGCTGAGGCAAAGCACATTATCCGTGAGTTTTCACCAAGCGTTGTTATCGGTACAGGCGGATATGTGTGCTTCCCTGTGCTTAAGGCAGCACACGCATTGAAGATACCCACCATAGTGCACGAGAGCAATGCTGTTCCCGGGCTTACAACAAAAATGCTTGCAGGCACTACTGATAGAATTCTCGTGGGTTTTGAAGAAAGCAAGCAGTATTATAAGCATCAGGAAAGAGTTATCGTTACAGGAACTCCCGTTAGAGAGGATTTCCGTAATGGTGACAAGGCAGCAGCCAGAGAGGCTCTGGGGCTTGACCCGGAAAGACCGCTTGTTGTATCGGTATGGGGCTCTCTCGGCGCAGCTTTTATGAACAAGACTATGGTAGGTTTCATTGAAAAGGCATTAGGAAACCCATTTTTTACATTGATACATTCTGCCGGCAAGGGCGGCTACAAGACAATGCTCGAAAACATGGAGGCGGAACAAATCCGCAGTCCTAAGTCTTTTGGAATGGATGTTCGGGAATACATCTATGATATGCCGCGGGTTATGGCGGCAGCCGATTTGGTTATTTGCCGCAGCGGCGCTTCAACTCTCAGTGAGCTTGCCGTATTGGGCAAGCCTGCAATTTTGGTTCCTTCTCCTAATGTTACGAGTAACCATCAGGAAAAGAATGCACGGGTACTTGAAAAGGCAGGGGCGGCGGTTCTTATTCCCGAATCCGAAATTACACCCGACAAGCTTCTGGGCTCTGTGTCACTGCTGCTGAGCCGTCCGGATACCTTGGCGGCAATGAGTGAGCAGATGAAAAAAATCGGAGTAACAAATGCCACAGAGCGTATTACGGATATTGTGCTTGAACTTGCAGACAGATAGGACATTTGCGCATTATTTTTTATAAAACGACACTGTTGAGGCTTAAAATTGTCAACAAGCAAACAACCCGCATAGTATGGCGTAAAATCCACTGTGCGGAGGGCTAGTATGAGCATATGGCGAATTACAGGCGGCAAAAGCCTTTACGGAGATATCAAAATTCAAGGCGCAAAAAATGCCGTGCTGCCTATTATGGCGGCGGCGATAATAACAGGCTGCGAAACTGAGCTTATCAATTGTCCGGAGCTTAGCGATGTTGACGCGGCGATGAGCATTTTGCGCCATTTAGGCTGTATTGCCGAGCGCGAGGGAGACACAGTTTACATCAACTCACATGGTATGTGCAGAACGGATATTCCCCATGACCTTATGAGAGAGATGCGTTCCTCTGTTATTTTTCTGGGGGCTATTTTGGCGCGGGCACATAGAGCAGAGATGTCGTATCCGGGAGGCTGCGAGTTGGGGGCAAGACCCATTGATTTACATCTTGAGGCGCTGAGAAGCTTAGGCGCGGAAATAAGTGACCATGGCGGGAGCTTGTTTTGCAGCGACAAGGGATTGCGCGGAACGCGGGTAAATTTATCATTTCCAAGTGTTGGCGCAACAGAAAATGCGATGCTGGCTGCATGCGGCGCAAAGGGTGAAACCGTTATAACAAATGCGGCAATGGAACCCGAAATCGTTGATTTGCAGGAGTATTTGCAAAAGCTGGGTGTAAAGGTTTATGGCGCAGGCACACCCACCATTACGATTGGAGGCTTTACTCCGAAAACTGCCGTTGGTCACAGGGTAATGACCGACAGAATTGCATCGGCAACAGCGCTTTGCTGCACTGCCGCGGCACAGGGCTGCGTTACCTTGAAAGGCGTTGTACCGGCACATTTTGAAACAGTTACCAGTGCACTTGAGTACATGGGGTGCGATATTGAGCGAGGAAGTATCAGCGTTAAAATCACTGCTGACAGACCCCTCCGTGCTCCTAAGCCTATTGTAACAAGACCATACCCGGGATTTCCCACTGATGCACAGCCCCTGCTTATGGCAGCCTGTCTGCGGGCGGAGGGCACGACCGTTTTCACGGAGAACATATTTGAAAATCGTTACCGACATGCCCTTGAGCTTCGCAGGCTCGGCGCAGATATAAGCGTTGTGGGACGTGTGGCTATGGTTACGGGAGTTCAAAAGCTTCAAGGTGCTCCGGTTACCGCTGCTGACCTTCGCGGAGGAGCAGCGCTTGTGACGGCTGCCTTGGGCGCACAGGGCGAAACTCTTGTTTATGACACGGGGCATATATCCCGCGGGTATGAGGGGCTTGACAAAATGCTTGGCAGTTTAGGTGCGGACATAAGCTTTGAGCCATAGTGCTGTTATTCTCAGATAATGTGATAGGGGGATCTGATATGACCGCCCAAAAAAGAAAAAAACAAAAAAATTCAAATAGGGGCGGGGGATTTTTTCTCGGCTCCGTTTCCTTTATCATTATTTGCGCAGCACTTATATTCGGAATGAGTGTTTTTTTCCGTGTATCCAACATCGAGATAGTTGGTGCCGAAAAATACACTGCTGACGAAATAATTGAAGTGTCCGGAATTAAGGATGGCTCAAACCTGATGTTTATTAACAGAAGCGCTGCGGAAAACAGGATATACTCGGAGCTTGTTTACATAGGAACTGTGAAAATAACACGCAAGCTGCCTAATACGGTTGTAATAAATGTTTATGAAAGCGGCACAGTTGCGGCAATTAAAACCGATGACGGTTATTGGCTAATAGACAATAATTGCAGACTGCTTGAAAAATGCTCGGCATCGGATGCTGAAAGCTATATAAAAATAAACGGTCTTGTTGCAACGGAGCCTTTGCTTGGAAGCACAATAAAAGCAAGCGAAGAGGATGTTCCTAAAATCAACTATCTAAAGACAATTTTGACTGCTTTGAGAAGTCGGAACATGCTTGATAATATATCCTCTGTTGATATTAGCAATATTGCAAACGCACAATTCGACTATCTTACCAGATTTAAGGTAAAGCTCGGGAAAAACGAGAATATAGATAACAAGATTGAGCTTTTGCTGGGTGTTGCTGAAAAACTTGAAGCCGCAGAAACCGGTACTATTGACGTATCTGAGGATAAAAAAGCTCATTTTAGCCCGTATTCTGCATAAAACATGAATAAAATGCAAAAAACTACAAATAACCTA
The DNA here is from genome assembly GCA_964485265.1 of uncultured Oscillospiraceae bacterium. Lineage (GTDB taxonomy): Bacteria > Bacillota > Clostridia > Oscillospirales > Oscillospiraceae > UBA2658. Next base: position 29,109 of record CAZAIU010000001.1, read on the forward strand.
AAATAATTTTTTGGTTCACATAATATATTTGCAAAGAAGTCTTGACCAAAAGCGAATTTCGTTATAAAATAAAGCGAATACTTGGATAATACCGCTGAACTGTATAATGGTTCAGATTTTGAAAAATATGGGAGGCTATGAATATGTCGTTTCAGCTTGAAACCGGTCCCGAAAATGTCGTTACAATAAAAGTGGTTGGTGTTGGCGGCGCGGGCAATAATGTCGTCAATAGAATGGTCAGCTCCGGAACAAAGGGCGTTGAGTTTATCGCCATCAATACGGACAAGCAGGCTCTTTCTGTTTCCAGCGCCACACAGAAAATACAAATAGGCGAAAAGCTCACACACGGACAGGGCGCAGGCTCCGATCCTGACATTGGCAAGCGCAGTGCAGAAGAAAGCCGCAACAATATTGCCAAGAGCTTTGAGGATGCCGATATGGTATTCATCACCGCAGGAATGGGTGGCGGCACGGGTACAGGCGCTGCTCCCACAATTGCAGACATCGCCCGTGAGTCAGGTATACTTACGGTTGGCGTTGTAACAAAGCCCTTTAGCTTTGAAGGTAAGCGCAGAATGGATCAAGCAAAATCAGGTATAAGCGAGCTTATGGGAAAGGTTGACTCACTTCTTATAATCCCCAATGACCGCCTGAAGTTTGCGACTGACCAGCGCGTAACCTTTGCAAATGCTTTTGAAATTGCCGATGATGTTCTTCATCAGGCTGTTACCAGCATTTCCGACCTTATCAAGAACACCGGCTTTATCAACCTTGACTTTGCCGACGTTACCACTATCATGAAAAATGCAGGACTTGCTCATATGGGCGTTGGTCACGCTGCGGGCAAGGGTAAGGCAGAGGATGCAGCACGTATGGCAGTTGCAAGTCCCCTTATGGAAACCTCAATCGATGGCGCTCGCGGTGTCCTTATAAACATCACCGGCTCCATGGATATGGGACTTGAGGATGTTGAGGCAGCGGCAAACCTTGTTCAGGCTGCCGCGCACCCGGAAGCAAACATTATTTTCGGCGCAACCTTTGATGATGCCATGGATGATGAAATCCGCGTAACCGTTATTGCTACCGGCTTTGACGACGGTCCTGTTACAAGAGCGGCAGACGTAAAAAACGAGCAGACTCCAGAAAAGTCACAGGGGCTTTTTACAGCAGCTACAGAGATGGCAGGAACTAACGCTGCGCCCCCCGCAGCCGCACCTGCTGCTCCCAAAAAGGAAGAAGACCCTTTTGACAGCATTTTCAAGATATTTAACTCAAAGTAACATAAAATAGCCGCATAGGGCTCCATAAAGTCACTATTAAATGGCAGCATTGTGATGATGTATGGTCTTACGCTCCCTCCGCCGTAGGTGGCGGGGGGAGCGCGGCATTTATGACATTTCGTCCTCGTGGACAACGAATGGGGAGATGAGCTTGAAGAAAATTCAAGATAAAACCCGAAGGATAGCAAATTCAAAATTTGTTGTCTTTACACGTGAGTTGTTTGATATATATATAAACAACCATGTCTCACGTTCCGCAGCAGAACTGTCATACTTTCTTACGCTGTCGGTGTTTCCAACATTGATTTGCGTGTATGCTATGATGATTAAACTTCTACCCGGAATTACTCTTACGCTAGACGAGCTTGAGGACCTTATTCCCGGGGCGACCTTTACAACAATTACAGATTATCTGGGCTATGTTGCTGCACATAACAACAAGTCCTTGCTTACGGCGGGCATTTTGGGTATGGCAACCACATCTGCTGCTGCATTCCGCTCTATCCACAATATTATGGCGGACATACAAGGAAAATCCCGCTTTCGCGGGGTGTTTGCCCTTTTGTTCAGCTTTATCTTTTCTCTGCTGTTCCTTGCGGCAATTTATTTTGCGGCAATCGTTATGATAACAGGAAACTGGCTTATACGCTTAACTGTGAACCTATTTCCCCGCCTTGCCGGATTTGAGGTTTGGGGAATGATAAAGTTTCCTCTGATGCTGGTAATATTTGTGTTTATAATCTACGGGCTTTACCGCATAACCGCACCCAAGGACATGCGCGGTACATTTTTCCCGGGTGCAATATTGGCGGCTGTCATTTTGGTTTTGGCAAGTGTGATGTTTTCGTGGTTTATCAGCATGTCAACACGATATCCGTTGGTATATAGCTCGTTGGCATCAATAATCATCTTTATGCTGTGGATGTACATCTGCGGTCAGATACTGATTATGGGCAATGCGTTTAATGTGGTTTTGCGCGGACATAAGACAAAGAAGGCATCCGCTACACTTGTTGCTGTTGACGACAAAAAATATAAATAAAATCCGTTGGCTGTTAATCAGCTAACGGATTTTTTAATGCCTCAGTTAATAATAACCATGAAAAGTTAAATGGAGAAGGAGCTTAGATAACCGTATCAATGGGCTGTAGGGAGTATGTTAATACTCCGGAGGTGCGGGGGTTTTCCGCATAAAAGGTTTTGACAATACGTTCTGCAACATGATTCGCATTATCTGTGGTGGTGAGTGGCAGCATAACAATTAGCTGACAGATACTGTAGCGTGTTAAGATATCACCACGGCGCAGATTCTGCTCAACAGATACGATTAGCTTTTCTACCAAAATATTTGCGGAAGCACTGTTCAATGGGGTTCCGTCTTGATCGGTAAAGGTCAGCAGACAGATATGAACAGGCTTGCCGGTACGGGACGCTGAACGAACCTCAATGCGGTAAACATCTTTAAAAAATTCATATTCGCAAAAAAACGCTCCGCGTGACTCATCGGGTTCACGCAGATGCTCCTTAACAATACCTATATCCATTTCGAAGCTTCGATTTGTTTTTACAATTTCTCTATAAAGCGATTGAAGCTCTCTGGAGGGAGTTACACCGAACCTGCTGTAAAAGAGCTTCGTGGTCTCTTCGTATTGTGTAAGTGCCTCTTGTGTTTGCCCGAGCTTTACCATGGACTGCATTAAATTGTAATACAAGGACTCATCATAAGGATCTATTTTAATTGAGCTGCGGCAAAGGGCAGATGCATACTCATACGACCGTTTTGCCATAAGAAGCTCTATTGCTTCGTGAACTAAATACAGATAGCGTGAACGATAATACTCGCGTATTGGAATTATCCACGGCTCGATATCGGATGATGACAGAAAATCGCCCTTATATAGGTCAATAGCCTCCATGCAGGCTGTAAACCTTAGACTGTCTCCTGCGGGCAGCGACAAGTACTTGTTGTATAGAACCTCAAACATGTCGGTATCCACTGAAATGTCAATGGCGTTGTCCCATTGGTAGCTTCCGTCCTTCTGAAGGAGCATGCTTTTTCCGCTGGTATACTCCAAGCTATCTAATGCACTTCGGCAGCGGTGTATAAGTGTTTTCAGTGCATTTGAAGGGTTTGCACTGCCGTTTTCAGCGTATACGAGTCTTAACAGCTCGTCAGAAGGTATGTCCCTGTTGCGATAAAAAATAAGGTATTGCAGGAGTGACCATATTTTCTTTGAACGGAGGCTATTGCTGTCTATGCTGTTGTTGTTATATGAAATTGTACAGTTTCCAAGCATATTTACATATATAGTGTCGCTATTCAAGACAAAACTTCCTTTCAGAGAAACTGACTGGGAACTGAGCTTTGAAAATAATCACATGAATACAGGCGTATAGCAGCTTTGAAAAGATGCGTGCTTAAAGCTATTTATCGGATTACTTTTGCGTTACTGACTATATTGTATCACGGTACTTAGAAAATTTATATAAATTTTTGTTAAACTCTTGCTCATGGTGTGATTTGGGTATATTGTTTTCAGAAGAGCTATTAAGTAATATAAGGAGAATTTAATTTAAATTTCCACAATTCTTATGTGTACGGAGGCGATGACGATTAGCGGCGGATATGATCATATGGTATCGGAGACTATGAAGACCTGTATGGTGTGCATTGACAGCTATGAACAAAAGCTGTTTTGCGGCAGAGCATATTTTGAGCATTTTGAGGAAAAAAAGCAATTTTCCAATCTCATGCAACTGCTGCTCATAATTGACGGCTTAATAAACGCAATTGGCTTTCCCGAGCCGTATTCCTCTTACAAAGGCTTTGTTAAAGTGTCTAAGGGGAGTGATAGGAAGATCTGGAGACCTGCGGACGGAGAATTTGTTGATGACAGTGGACAGCTTGCTACCTTTGCTATTAAGGTGCTTTTTCAGCAAAACGCGAGTTGGCAGGGGATAATTTCGTGGATGGAGGGCAGAAAGGAAGAATCATTTAGAAGCGCGTATGAGCTTATTATGCTTATGGACAATGCTCTTGAAAGCGGAAAGACGGCAAAATCTTAGGATTAGAGTATTTGAAGTATATTTGTAACATACCTCATCATAATATCTATGGGTGATGATTATGCATAATAGGCTTAAGCCTTATATTATTTCAATTGCATTAACTTTACTTGCAGGTGTACTTGGAGGAATTGCAACAAAAAACGGGTTGCCTGCGTATGAGTTGCTTACAAAACCTGCTCTTACCCCGCCTTCCATAGCTTTTCCTATAGCATGGACCGTTCTTTACGTGCTTATGGGCATAGGGGCAGCGATGGTTTGGAACACAAATGACGTAAGAAAGGGCAGAGCACTTCTGCTTTATGTCATACAGCTTGCTGTAAATGCGCTATGGAGCTTTTGGTTTTTCGGAAAACAGCTGCTTCAGTTTTCTTTTCTGTGGCTGATTTTGCTATGGGTGCTTGTGTTTGCTATGACAGTGGAGTTTTCCCATATAAATCGCAAGGCGGCGGCATTGCAGCTACCCTATCTGCTTTGGCTCACGTTTGCAGGCTACCTCAATCTTGCAATATGGTTGCTCAATAGATAAATAAAGGTCTGACGAAATGAATTTTAATTCAATCCGTCAGACTTTTATTTTTAATCAAT
>CAZAIU010000001.1:34142-134886 GCA_964485265.1 uncultured Oscillospiraceae bacterium
TCAATCCGTCAGACTTTTATTTTTAATCAATGCGGCAGAATAGCGCCATTCGAATACAAAAAAGCGCACAAATACTGAGAAAACATAATAATTGCCGCAAGTGCGGATTTAATTTGATTAACCAACCTGTTTTGATTCTCATACCATGTAATATCAAAGTAGTAGGAGCGTCTTATGATTGATTGGTTTGTAAGCCTTCCGCCGCCAATCCAAGCTTTGATTGCAACCATTTTCACATGGGGAGTAACGGCGGCGGGAGCAGGTTTGGTTTTCCTATTCAAAAGAGTGAACAAAAATGCAATGGACGCAATGCTGGGCTTTGCCGGCGGCGTTATGGTGGCGGCTTCATTTTGGTCACTGCTATCTCCGGCTATTGAGATGGCGGGCAGCCTTGCTCTTAATTCATGGCTGACAGTACTTATCGGCTTTCTTGGCGGCGGCATGCTTTTGTTTGCCGGCGATAAGCTGTTTGCACTTTATGACAGGCGCAGCTTGGCAAAGCAAGAGATAACAAGCAGAAAAAAACGTTGCCTGATGCTGGTTAGCTCAATAACTCTGCACAATATCCCCGAGGGGTTGGCTGTGGGGGTTGCGTTTGGGTCAGTCGCATACGGACTTGAGGATGCGACTCTGGGTGCTGCCTGTATGCTGGCTCTGGGAATAGGGCTTCAAAACTTCCCTGAGGGAACAGCTGTAAGCGTGCCGCTAAGACGCGAAGGCTTTTCACGGGGCAGAGCTTTTTTTGTTGGACAGCTAAGCGGAATTGTTGAGCCGATGGCAGGAGTACTGGGTGCAATTCTAGTGCTTAAGGCAAGGTATCTTCTCCCATATCTGCTTGCATTTGCAGCGGGAGCAATGATTTATGTTGTTGTTGAGGAGTTGATTCCTGAGAGCCAAACCAATGACAAAAAAGACATTATGGCATTATTTACACTTATTGGTTTTTCAGTCATGATGGTAATGGATGTTGCACTCGGCTAGAAGACGGAACCACTTCATCTCCGTTTTTGCAGCTTGTAAAAGAACCTTGCCGCAGGCAAGGTTCTTTTACAAAAAGGTTCTCGGATTAACGGTAAGGCGAAAAAATTATTCTTTTACTGCAACAACGATGTCTCTTTTTATAGCTTGATCAACACGGTGCTCGAAATCCGAATATACGCCATCGACTTTAACATGGAAACCGACCGACTCAAGCTGGGCTGAAAGCTGTTCGCGGGAGTAAACAAAGCTGTTCCAAGACAGCACCATCGCTCCGCCGGGCTTGAGCACTTTGTACCATGGGACTGCACACAGACTTATAAGCTCCTTGGGGCTGCGAGTGGCAGAACCTTGCTTTTTTGCACCGACATTACCGTGCTGTATGCCGTATGGAAGGTCACCTACAATTAGCTGAAAACTGTTTTTCTTAAAGTATCTGTCGGCATACATTGAGTTGCCGGAAACCATTTCCCAGTGTCTGGAGACACCTGATTTCATCTCTTCCTTATTATGAGAAAGCTGTATGCAGCTTCGTCGCGCGGACAGACCCTTTTCCTGCATGTTTATCTGTTCTGTTGAAGTTTGGTGCTTATATTTTCCTGTTTCGAGATATTTCTTTAAAAAAACATAGGATTCATTTGCTGACTTATCATTTAATTCTATCCCGTAGGCATCAAAGCCTAAGGCAAGTGCATCGAAAAGTGTTGTACCCTTGCCTGCAATCGGATCCAAGATTTTAATGTTCTCGGCAGACTGCTTTATGCTGAACAGACCAACATTTATCATTAATCGGGTGAATAGCTCATTTGTTTTTCCAGAGTATTTCAGTATGCTGCTTATACTCCCGTTCATATACATACAGCTGGGAACCAAAATAGGCAGCAGACAGATTTTTCCGTTATGCTCGGTTAGCTCAAAAATTGCGTATGTAAAGGAAAGGGTGGAAAGTGCTTTTATGTCAAGATCAGTTAGAGCTTGAGAAGCTGTAAACGTTTGATAAAACACACCGCCAAGCTCCTCGCTTTTAATTTCCGAGTACTCAAGCCCCAAATGCTCAAGCGCAAGCGTGAGTTCTGTGCATGAGAGTGCTCTGGAGGCTTCAAAGTAAACCCAATTGTGACCAGGGTTTGCTAAAATTGCATATCGTTTCATGGACAAGCACCTCGTGTTTGTTTTGATAAAAAATCTGCGATGATTATAGCAGAATATTGGCATTTTTACAATTGAGGATTTTTGTTGAAAGAGAAAATTTTAACAGATTGCAATAAAATATTCAAACATTTTAACAAGTAAGCCAAAAACGAATGCTGCACGGTGTTAAGCTTTGTTTATGTTGCCTTGTAACAGTAATGATGTTAAAATAAGTGCTTAGAGAACATAAAAGTTTTGTGCTGCGATGCGCATTTTATGAATTATTACTGCGTGATCACGCTTTGAGAATTTGTATTAAAACGCTTAGTATGATGAGGGGAGCGGCTATGCAAATCAATCGTAAGAGTCCGACAGAGACTGTAGCATATCTTACCTGGGAGTTTTTTGAGAACAAAGATGTTGAAAAAATGCTTGACTGCTTTACAGATGACGTCCGTTGGATTGGAGCGGCAGACCCGGAGGACAGGCTGATTTCCGGAAAAGAACAGCTAAGAGAAATGTACTTAAAAACTGTTAGCGGCTTTCGTGCTTCTTTAAAGGCGCATCTGAGCATTTTGGATGAGCTTCAAATGGAGGGACAGAAAACAGTCGTAATAGCAAGGATTGTTGTTCAGAATTCGGAAAGCGGAATGGTAATACTCAATATGCGCTCTGACTTCGTGTGCGTTCCTGTGGGTGACGAGTTTAAAGTCAGCTATATGCACAGCTCTGTTCATTATAACTTGGAAAAGCGTGAAAGAGACAAAATTAAAGCAAAAAACTCTCGATTAGAGTTAAACAGTGTCGTTAACGCAATTCCGGGCGGCATTGCGGTTTATAAGCTTATTCCACCGGACAAAGTAAAAATACTCTATTATTCTGATGGCGTTCCTGCTCTTACGGGACATACAAGGGAAGAGTATGACGAAATTCTTAAAAAGGATTCATATGCCGCTGTATACAAAGAGGATTATGAGAGATTTCTCACTGCAATAAGCAATGGAATTATGACCGGAGAGAGAGTTGACGTTACGTATAGGCGCGTTCACAAGGATGGAAGCTTAATTTGGACATCTCTTATGGTACAGGCGGTAGGCTTGGAAGACGGAGAGTACACAGGACATGCGGTTTTTACAGGAGTACCAGAGCAGTTCAATTTACAGCGCACTATATTGGATGAAACCACCACCGGTATTTATGTGGTGGATGCGCAAACCTTTGAGATATATTACGCCAACACTACAATGCTGAAGCTTTTCCATGCGGAGAACAGGGACTATAACGGGCAGGTGTGCTATAAATTTTTCTTTGACCATGACAAGCCCTGTGACTCCTGCGGAATATGTACGGGAATAAAGCTTGACGGAAACGAAAGGCATCTTCCCCAATATGGAAAAATATGCAGGGTGTGGGAGAAAGACACAAACTGGATGCAAAGGCCTGCAATGATTCGCTATGCGCACGATATCACGGAGCAGAAGCTTGCACAGGAGCAGCTTTTGAAGGAGCAGGAGCGATACAGGCTTATTGTTGAAAACACCGGAGCAGTAATATTTGACTGGGACTTGGAAAAGGGTGCCTTCTATACCTCTGGAAATTTTAGCAAATACGCTGTCTATGAACAGGGTGCGGAAGCTATTATTAACAGAAGGATAAGCCATGAAATGGTTTATCCAGATGATTTGTCTGGACTGAAAAGGTTTGGAGAAGAGACAAAGCAGGGTAAGACCTTTGCTGAGGTAACACTCAGAGTCAAAATGAGAGATGGCAGCTACCGCTGGACGGTGCTGTCAAGCTACAATGTTTTTAATGAGAAGGGCAAGCGGATAAGAACGATTGGAACTATGCGCGATGTTGATGATGAACAAAAAACGATATATGAAAAGAATTTGAATCTGTGCAGGGTAAACACGGTTATTGAGGACACGGAGGTTCTTTATTGGGAATATGACATTGCTACACACAGGGCAATTGAAGGTGAAATCTCTCAAAGAGTGGTTGGTCTGCCCGAGGTGATGGAAAACTACCCTGAGTCAATTATTGAAATGGGGCTGCTCCCCAATGAATACATTGAGAGCTTTAGAAAACTGCATGCAGAAATTGAGGAAGGTTCGGAGTATGCAGAGCTGCGCATACCTCTGCGTCTAAAGGATGAAAATATACATTGGCAGAGAATTAGGTATCATACTCTGTTTGACGAGGACGGAAAACCCATTAGGGCAATCGGCACAGCCGTTGATATTACAGAGCAGGTGGAGGCTCGCCGCCAATATGAAGAGCTTGTGGCAATGCAGGAAATGAGCGGCCAAAAGTCATATGACTATCTCGTGATAAATCTGACACAAAACAGCATAATAAGCGTACGTTCAGAGGATAAAGAAAACCTGGGATATGCGGGACAGAACTATGAAGCGTTCAGAAAAGAATCCTGTGAACGGATTATGGGTGAAAAAAACAAGAAAAGGTACAGCGAGGACTTCAAGCGCACAAAGCTGCTTGGAGATTATGCTGCAGGAGTTCGTGAAAAAAGGCTATGCGTTGGATTTGCCGTTGATAACGGGCGGGAGCTTTGGCTGGATATGCATATGAGCCTTACTAAAAATCCTGCCGACGGTGATATAATTGCATTTTCCTACGGCACCGATGTTACTGATCAGCATATGGCTCAAGAAGTTCTTGACGCTGTAACCTCATATGATTTTGACATTGTTGCAATTTTAAATGTGAATACAGGCTGTATAACCTTATTTAAATGTCAAGAATCTCGCCTGTCCTATCTTAAGTATGCAATACCCATACCATTTGAGGAGAGCATCCAAAGCTTTGTGGACATTTATGTTTTTCCGGAGGATAGGGAGTTGTTTTTAGGGAACAACAATATCAAAAAAATCCTCACTGAGCTTGCTGATAAGGACAAATTTGAATTCACCTTCCGCATCGTTGAGGATACTGGAGAAATACGTATTAAAAAAAACAGATATGCGTATTACGATCGGCAAAACGGAATTGTTTTGTTAACCAGAATAGACGTTTCAGATGTAATTGAATCTCAAGAAAAGCTAAATCGAGAGTTAAGCTCTGCACTAAAATCTGCGCAGCAGGCAAACGTAGCTAAATCTACCTTCCTTTCCGCCATGAGTCATGATATAAGGACACCCATGAACGCCATTATAGGAATGACCGAGCTTGCCATTGCCGACAGAAACAACCAAAAGCAAGTGGATGAAAGTCTGGCAACAATCAAGGAAGCCTCCGCACATCTGCTGTATCTCATAAACGATATCCTTGAAATGAGCAGAATTGAAAGCGGAAAAATGGTGTTGTCGCAAGACAGATTCAGCCAAAAGGAGCTTGTTGATCGCATTTCGCAAATGGCGCTGCCGTTAGTGAAAAAGAAAAAAATTAAGCTGGAAATCCACTCTGAGATTCGAAATGATTGTTGCTACGGCGACAGCGTGAGATTATATAGGGTGCTGGGGAACTTAATTTCAAATGCGATAAAGTTCACTCCCGAAAACGGCGGCGTTAATTTGTACTGCCAGGAGAGAATTATCGGCAGCAGTGATATGTCTATGTTCAGATTTACGGTCACAGATACCGGAGTCGGAATTGAGGAAGACCAGCTTGAACACATTTTTGAGCCGTTTTACAGGGCGGAAAGTGCTGCCATGTCAGGAGTGGAAGGAAGCGGTTTGGGACTTGCCATTGTGAAAAGCATTCTTGACATGATGGGCGGAAGCATTGCAGTTGAAAGCACGATTGGAATTGGCTCTGTGTTTTCCGTTGAGGTGCCCTTAAGAATACTGCAAAAGGAGAATAATGCATTGCGGGCAAAGCCTACAGCAAATGCAGTTATGACGAGCTTTGAGGGAGTTAAGATTCTTTTGGTGGAGGATCATCCCGTTAACGCAATTGTTGCAACGCGCCTGCTTGAGAGAGTGGGGGCTAAGGTTGTTCATGCCGAAAACGGCAAAATAGGTTATGAGATGTTTAGGGACAGTGAAAAAAATGAATTTGATGCAATTATTATGGATTTGCAAATGCCTGTTATGAATGGATATGAGGCTACAAAAGCCATACGCGGCTGTAAGCACCCCAGAGCAAAAAATGTGCCGATAATTGCAATGACGGCAAATGCCTATGCAGAGGATATCAGAAAGTCTTTTCTGGCGGGAATGAACGACCATATTGCGAAGCCAATTGAAATGGAAAGGCTTACGCAGGTGCTTTCAGAGCTTGGCATTTATAGGGTCGAGCTTCAGAAATAAAAAGATGCTGCAATTTATACTGCGATTACCGATGCTGCCTAGCGTTTAAGGCGGCATCGGTAAATTTTTGCTTTTTTGCCGATTTTCCTTTACAAGGCAATATCAGAGTGGTATAATTAGTTATACAAGTAACACTTAACCAACAAACAAAACGGAGGAGATGTGCTATGAACATGGATTTTGATCCTTATATGGGCAGTGTTAAGGTTGGTCCTAAAGGTCAAATTGTTATCCCCAAAGAGGTCAGAGATATGTTTGATATCCAGCCGGGGCAGTCGCTGGTGCTGTTTGCCCACCCTGAACGAGGGATAGCGATACAGCGCCAGAGCTTTATGCAGCAGCTTTCAAAAGCAATTTTCGAAGGTAAGGCAAATGAGGTGCTTCCTCAGGATAAGCCCGAGGATTTGGAAACCTTCGCAAATGTAATAAAGGATACTCTCAATAAGGAGGGTGAGGAAAAATGAATGCAATTGAAACAAATAAGCTCACGAAAAAATTCAAGACAAAAGCAGCGGTAGACGGACTTGATTTGACTGTTGGACAGGGAGAACTGTTCGCCCTGCTTGGGGTTAACGGAGCAGGAAAATCTACAACGATTAAAATGCTGTCCTGCCTGGCAAAGCCAAGTGCCGGTGATGCACGTTTAATGGGACACAGTGTAACTGATGCACAGCTTAAAGTTAAGCAAATAATCAATGTATCCCCACAGGAGACTGCGGTCGCGCCAAATCTCACGGTAAGAGAAAATCTGGAGCTTATTGCCGGAATATACGGAAACGACAGAGAAAAAGCAAAAATCATGACAGATGAAATTATTGAGCGCTTTGCAATGGGAGAAATTGCGAAGGATAGGGCAAAGACGCTTTCCGGAGGGTGGCAGAGGCGGCTGAGCATTGCAATGGCATTGATAAGCGAGCCTCAGGTTCTGTTTCTGGATGAGCCAACTTTAGGACTTGATGTAATTGCAAGGCGTGAGCTGTGGCACCTTATCGGCAGGCTCAAGGGAAAAATCACCATAATTTTGACAACACATTATCTTGAGGAGGCAGAGTCCTTAGCTGACCGCATTGGAATTATGGCAAAGGGAAAGCTCAGAGCTGTTGGAACACCGTCGGAACTAAAGAAAATGGCGAATACCGAAAGCTTTGAGGATGCATTTATCAGTCTTGCGGGAGAGGAGTGTGTGTTATGAGAACGAGGGCATTTGCACTTCGTAACTTTAAAGAAATTATCAGAGATAAGCTCAATCTTGCGTTTGGACTGGGTTTTCCTGTTGTTCTGCTGCTGCTTTTATCAATAATTCAATCAAACATACCTGTTGAGCTTTTTGGTATAGAAAGGCTCAGCCCCGGAATTGCGGTATTCGGACTTTCGTTTATATCTTTGTTTTCCGGCATGCTGATTGCAAAGGATAGGTCAAGCTCTTTTATGATGCGCCTCTTCACCTCGCCCATGACCGCAGGAAGCTTTATAATGGGATATACCATACCCTTGCTCCCTATGGCGCTTTTGCAAATACTGGTATGCTTTGCGGTTGCACTGCTTTTGGGGCTGGAGCTAAGTGTCGATATACTTTTATCGCTTGTGGTGCTTATCCCTGCGGCAGTTTTGTTCATTGGCGTTGGACTGCTGTGCGGAAGCTTGTTTAATGACAAGCAGGTGGGAGGCGTGTGCGGCGCCCTTTTGACCAACCTGTCAGCTTGGCTGTCAGGTACGTGGTTCGATTTGGAGCTTGTGGGCGGAGGGTTTGAGGCCTTTGCAAATGCACTTCCCTTTGTTCACGCGGTAAATGCGGGGCGGGCAGCCCTCTCCGGCAACTATGGTGCGATTTTCCCCGACTTGTGGTGGGTCATCGGCTATGCGGCGGCTGTAATGGCTATAGCAGTATTTGTGTTTACGCACAAAATGAATAGTGACAGCAGGGCAGATTAGGTTTACATAATGCTAAATACGGCGCAAAATAGTCTCACGAAGCAAAATCCGCTTCGTGAGACTATTTTGTAATTGAGCTAGATCGCGCACGTTTTAGATATGGAATCTTTTTTTAAGCTCGGCGAAAAACTGCTTGCGAAGTATTATAAGTGCGGCAATCAGTAGAGCAAAGGCTGTTGACCCCAGCACGATGGTAGGCCAGTTCATTTTCAGCAAGCCAGCTGTGGCAACGATGAGGGAAACTAAAGAGCCTGTGATTATCCAAAGCATAGGCATAAGATTTTGCCTTTGCTTTGAAAGGTCAACAAAAAACAGAACACCCAGAACCACCAAAAGTGCGAAGCAAACCAAGGGAACAACAAAGCCTGCCCAGCCGGAGCTTAGGCAAACATCAATAAGCACAAGCAGGATGGTGGCGTTAAATAGAAAATGAACAGTTCGGCTCATTAAATTGTTTTCAACAAGCGGACGCGTAAAAACGGTACACCAAACTACCCACTCAGCCCATATCACAACAAGACTCCATGGCTTTCCGCCAACACAAATGTTGACGATTGGACAGGTATATCCGGCTGCAAGGAAACACCAGAGGAAAATCTTGCTGATTTTTTCCTTAGCACGGGCGGATTTCTTTTGCTCAGGATAGACAATTTCAATTTCCAAATAACTCACTTCCTTTGACAATGGGCGTGATACCGTTTTCCTCAAACAACGAATAGAGCTTGTTTTCAAAGGACGGGTCAGCTGTAAGCTTTGCGATTGAAAGGCTTGTTGTATCACCCAAGGTAAGCATGGAGCAGGCGGCTCTGTTTGTGATACTTGTTCCTAATACAAAGTCCATTTTTGTGACATACGGACGCATTTCTTCGGGGATTTGAATTACACCCAGATTGGAAAGAGTGTTGCTGAAAACCTTATCTCCCAAAAAACCGTAGGCTATTAAAGCGGCAGGCCGTTTGATGAATAATGGGACAAACCGAAGCGAGTGAACCATTTTTACTGTTGCGTTCATCATTTCGTTCATGGCTTCCTTTGAAGCGTTTTCGGCAAGCTGATTTTTAATTTCCGGCAGCAGCTCGTCCACGCTAGAAACCTCTGTAATCGGCAGCCTTACGCTGCAATACTGAGAGAAGTTTCGAAGTGTGTTTGATTTATAAAAGCTTCTCATATTAACAGGAACCTGAATATGTATGCTGCCGCGGGTTTCATCAGTTGCCGCCTTACCTGCAACAAACATCAGCGCAAGGATGAATGCGGAAATTGTACATCCCTTTGCCTTTGCAGCCGCCTTGAGACTGCTGCTGTCAAGCTCAAAGTGCAGCACACGGCAGGGCTTTGCGGAGGAAAGCTTTCCGCTCATCTGGAGTGCGGGCTTGTCAACGAAGCCCGAAGCTTTTTTTACAGGGGTCGCCTTGGGGAAATCGTTTGAGCATTCATCGGCTGTTGGTGTGGCGTGTATATCAAGAATACCGTTTTCACAAGTGATTTTTACTCCGAGCAGTCTAAGATACTCCGCAACGAGCGTTTTTAAAAATATCATGCCGCCAGTGCCGTCGGTGAGTATATGAAAAAACTCCACACTGATACGGTTTTTGTAGTAGATTACACGAAAGGACTGGGCACCGGTAACAGATACGTTTATCCGCTGACAGGGAAGGCAGTTTTCCTGACTGATTGGAAATCTCTTTTTCGTGGAGTCTATGTAATGCCAAAAGAAGCCTTTTTTTATGGTTGTAGCAAAAAATGGAAAACGCTTTATTGTAAAGGTGAGGGCGGTTTGCAGTATTTCGGGAATGATATCTTCGTTTAAATATGCGGAGAGTCTGAAAATTGACATCTGCTTGTTTTTCATTGCAAGGGGATATATTTTTGCGGCATCGTCCAAGGGATACCACAGGTGTGCGGGACGGCAATAAAAGCCCCCAAGATTGTCGGGATTTAGTCTTGAAAGCGCTTCTTCAAGGGGAACTTCAGCGTGTGAGTAATAGAGAAGGGACTTTTTAAAGTCGGAAATCAGCAGCCTGCTTTCGGGATTTGGCAGCAGAATTTGCTGATCAAGAAGCTTAAAGTATTTTTCAAGCATAAGACGCTGAGCATCGGTAAGGGTTTCTGTGTATTCTCTAAAGGGAGAAATATGCCCAGCCGCTTTTTTTTCTTTGGTTTTCTTTTTCTTCTTTATTGCAAACACTCCAATCTTGAGCAGATTAAACTAAATCATTGTATCGCAGTTTAATGAAAAAGACAAGTACAAGGGAGCTATCCCTTATACTTGTCCTTTAAGATTTGACGTTGTACGGCGGCATTTTCCATAAATCACATTAGCGGACCATTTTTTCAAGCTCCGGGCTTGCCGGCGGCAGCTCCATGCCTTTTTCCCAGAGTAGTATACCGTTACCCACCGGACCTAAATATACTGAGGTAATTTCAGGAGACAACCGTACACATTGAGGCGGATATTTGGTGCTGTCGTCCTGTGGAAAACAAAACCCATAATGACTATCAAAGGCGCCTAAATCATATTTCCGCTTGCTTTCAATGATTGAGCGCATGGGAGTAAAATAAAATGAGCCGTCCTCCGTAGTTGTAAATTTGATGAAATACAGGTTTTTATTATCATTGACAAATAGATGAAACACTGCACTTCCGTCCGAAAGCTGAGAGAGCTCAGAGACTTCTAAAACATCTGTAGAAACGGGCATGATTCTCCATTGTGTAAGTCCAAAATATGCGCCAACGAGCACAGCACAGATAATTATTGCAATTGCGGTTCCTTTAATGAATGATTTGGTCTTATCTTTTTTCCATATATCGGAAATTGCCTTGATAGGCCTTGCCTCGTCTGCCGATTTTGGCAAGCGGGAAAGCTCATCGTTAATGCCTTGCAGCTGATTTCGGCAGACATCGCATTCGCTTAGGTGTACGTCAACTAGGTCCCGACTGTCCTTGCTGCAAACCTCGTCGTGGTATAATGGCAAAAGATCTTGAATAATCTTGCAGCTTATTTGCATTTTACTTCCTCCTTGAGCTTTAATTTTGCGCGATGGTATGTGACTCGTGCCCAGCTTTCCGTTTTGCCGAATAGTTGACCGATTTGATAAAAGGAAAGCTCTCCGAAAAGGCGCAGGGAAAATACTTCCTTATATGGCTCATCCAAATTGTGAAGATGCTTGTGTATCTCAAATGCGGATTCGCTTTTTAGAAGGTTTTGTTCAAGGCTAAAATCAGAGCTTTCATTGTCAAGCTTTTCTTCGTCTACAAGCCGCTTTTCCTTTCTCTCATGGGTATAGAGGAGGTTTTTTGCTATTTGGCACAGCCACACCAGCATTTTGCAGCTTCCGTTAAAGCAGTCTATGCTCTTTAACGCTTTGAAGAAGGTTTCCTGCGTAATTTCTTCCGCAAGGCATTCATTTCTGCATAGGGAAAAGGTAAATTTGTATACATCCTTGAAATATTGATTGTATACATCTTCAAATTCAGTCACGTGCTCACCTCGCTTTCGTACATAAGACTGCTGAAACTCTAAAACGTTACATATTTTGAGAAAACTTGTTTTAATAAAACAGCTTTTGTTTTATTAAAAAATTATACAACGGCGCTATATGCCATTAAAACTGTCCGAGACAGTTTTAACAAAATATTTATACTTGACTCTAATTTGGTTGGCGGTGCATTTTTAGTATAACTCAAACAAAAACAAAAAGGCAAACTTTTTATATTCCATAATAGAAAGTTTGCCTTGATGTGAGGTCGGGTTAATTTATATACTGCAACGTTATTTTTTGGAGGGAAAGGATTATGGGAGAAACCGTCAGGGATTTCTCTCGCGTAATGTTCCCCGCCTGTGGCATACAGGTCCGGCGAAGCCGGACTTGAACTCTTTTGAGCGGTCTGGTAATTGTAGATGTGGCTGTTTTTATTGGGGGATTTGAACCCACACGTAGATACACATTTGTTGTGTCTTTTTTCATGAGTTGTAACATAAATTACTTTTTTGGCATATCCCCCTTCAGCGTGAAATCCCTGCTCAAATGATCTTTTTCTCACGACAACAATATCCATACGATTGAGAAAATCACTGAATTCATATTGCGCATTTGTATCAAGGCTCTTATCGTCTTGCCCGCTAATCCAAGCATATCCACCGTTATCATCGGCAATAAAACCATCCAAACTTATTGCCAGGTCTAGTATAATTTTTCCCGCTATGTAAATACCTCATATATATAAATAGTCTTTAGCTAAATATACCAAATAAAAGCAAAAAGTCATGTATGAGTTCAAATCCTCATACATGACTTTACTTTGGTGCGAGAGAGGAGACTTGAACTCCCACGTCGGTTGACACACGCCCCTCAAACGTGCCTGTCTACCTGTTCCAGCACTCTCGCATATTTCTGCGCTCTTAGCGAACGCAAGGGTTATTATAACAGAAATGCGAAATTTGTCAACAGGTAATTTAAAAAAGTCTTTTTATTTTGTGGCTGTGAGTGCAAAGACGTTCCTCCGTGAAGGTAAATACAATTATAAGAACACCTATAAGTGCAATCGCACCGTAGCGCGTGGGCAATAAATATGCTTGATTTAGGTATGAATAATAGCATATGCCCGAGGCAAAGGAGGTTAATATGGTGACGGGTGCATACCTTGCGTACAGGACAGCGGGCAGCAGTGTGAGCACATCGGCCATGAAGAAATAGCGGTCATGCATGTGGGGCAAAAAAAAGGGGATGCCGATGACAAATAACAGCGCAATACCAAGAAGAGCTTCGCTGCTCAGATTATCTCTGTGCCGCCATGTGCGCAGAAAAATTAAAAATACAAACAGAAAAGCAAGTGCAATTCCCAAGGCGGACAGAGCGGCTACATTTGCGGAGCCGGAAAACAAAGCAAACATTGAGGGCGAATTATAGTTTAGCCCAGAGCCGACAGTATCGGCTTGACGAAAATAAAGCAAAAATGCGTCAAGAAACGGTCTGCCCATTGCCACAGCGGGTATAATTTCCACAATGTAGGTTATGGGAAAGATGAAGTAGTGTCTGAACTTGATTTTCTTTGCAAAGAGCAAAACAAGGTATAGCGGCATTATGAACACAGCTTGAAGCTTGAAGCCAAAGGAAAGGGCCATGCATACCATTGACAGCTTTGGTTTGTCTGACAGCACAAGCCAAAAAGCAAGAATTGCAAATGCAACATAAATACTGTCGCACTGTCCCCACATTGCGCCGTTTATAACAACGGTGGGGAGCAGCAAGGTGATAAGGTAAGCAGCAAGCCGTTTTGAAGCAGAACGTGTGAAAACTCCGCAAAGCTTCATCATGCCAAAGGCGAGGATTACATCAAAAAGAATTGAAAGCAATTTAATAAGGTGGAGATCGTTCAAGGGGAGATAGGAGAACAGGGCAAGAAAATACAAATAAGGAAGATTGTAGTTGCCTATACTTGAGCTCAAGCCTGCAAAGCCGCCGCTGCTTCTGAAGTATTCAACCCATTTTGAAAGAAAAACGTTGTAATCTCCGCTTTGGAAGTCAATGAGCCATGCCCTAAGGGCAAATGCCAAGGCAAGCGCAACAACTACTATAATAAGGTGGCTGCTTTTTTTGCAAAGCCCCTCCAACCAGGGGATGATGAGCGCTATGATAAGGACGGCTGCGAATATAAGCATAATCTCAGGCTGCATGACTGTTTTTCTCCTTACTGTAGACTGGTTAAAAGTATAAAGTCCCTAAAAATAAAAACGGCGACCGGAAAATATATTCCCTGCCGCGTACAAAAATGCACAATTTTTCTTTGTATGTGTTGACAAAACGCTTAATTTGATGATATAATAACACACTATGTGCGCGAATGGGGGAAATACCCCACTTTCATATCTATTGTTTATATTCTATCAGCATTTTTAAAAATTGCAATAAGAAATTAAAAATCGCAAACAACTTACCCGGGCGTTTCATGCACGCTGCTCAAGCATACTACACAAAACAAGGAGTGATGGTCAATGCCAAAGGACGTTCTTTACGGAAAGACCCTCAGAAAAAGCTTCGCGCGAAGCCGCGAAATTCAGGAGATGCCAAATCTGCTGGAAATTCAGAAGCAGTCATACAAATGGTTTCTTGAGGAAGGTCTCCGCGAGGTTTTCGCAGATGTTGACTCCGTAACTGACTATTCCGGTAATTTGGAGCTTAGCTTTGTGGACTATTCCATGAACGAAAAACCCAAATATACCGAGGAAGAGTGCAAGGCACGGGATGCCACGTATGCAGCACCCCTCAAGGTTGGCGTGCGCCTGCGCAACAGAGAAACCGAGGAGATAAAGGAGCAGGAAATCTTTATGGGAGATTTCCCCCTTATGACCGACAGCGGCACCTTTATCATCAACGGCGCAGAGCGCGTCATAGTATCACAAATCGTCCGCAGCCCCGGAATATACTATGACAAAAAAACGGACAAAAGTGCTACCTGCATATGCAGCACAACTATTATTCCTTATCATGGCGCGTGGCTTGAATACGAAACCGACCTTAACGATGTTTTTTACGCCCGCATTGATAAAAACCGCAAAATCCCTGTTACATGGCTTTTGCGTGCCGTGGGACGCCGCATTGAGGACAAGCCCTATACATGGCTTTCCTGCTCCGGCGGTGCAAACGGTGTTATAACAAACGAACAGATTAAAGAGGTGTTCGGCGAGGATGAGCGCATTGTAGCAACCATCGAAAAGGACGCCTGCCTGTCTCGTGAGGAGTCCCTCATTGAAATTTACCGCAAGCTGCGCCCGGGTGATCCCCCGACGGTAGACAGCGCGGAGACACTGCTTGACAACCTGTTCTTCGATAAGCGCCGTTACGATATTTCCAGCGTAGGACGCTACAAGTTCAATAAAAAGCTTGCTTTGCGCCCCAGAATTACAGGACGCGAGCTTGCTATGCCCATTGCAGACCCCATGACAGGAGAAATTATTGCCGAGGCGGGCGAGATTCTCACACGGGAAAGGGCAGAGGAGCTAGAAAAACACGGGGTTATTGAGGCTGTTATCAATGCCGACGGCAAACAGTTTAAGGCCTTTACAAACGGCATGGTGGATATGGCAAACTTTGTTGACTTTGATCCCAGAGAGTTGGGAGTCAAGGAAAAGGTTCGCTTTGTTATTCTGCGCCGTTTGATGGAGGAATATCAGGGAGAAGAGCTAAAAGAAGCAATTGTTGCGAATATTGACGAGCTTATTCCGAAGCATATCATCGTTGACGATATTTTTGCTTCCGTCAATTATCTTCTGGGTCTGCCTCATAACGTTGGCGTGCCTGATGATATTGACCATTTGGGCAACCGCCGTATCCGCTGCGTGGGCGAGCTTTTGCAGAATCAGTTCCGTATAGGCTTTTCCCGTATGGAGCGTGTTATCCGTGAACGCATGACGCTTCAGGATTTGGATATTGTTACACCCCAGAGCCTTATCAATATACGCCCGGTTACCGCCGCTATAAAGGAATTCTTCGGCAGCAGCCCGCTGTCGCAGTTCATGGACCAGACAAACCCGCTTGCAGAGCTTACTCACAAGCGCCGTATGTCAGCGCTGGGACCCGGAGGTCTTTCAAGAGAGCGTGCAAGCTTTGACGTTCGAGACGTACACTACAGTCACTACGGACGTATGTGCCCCATCGAAACTCCTGAAGGTCCTAACATCGGTCTTATCTCCTATCTTGCGAGCTATGCCAGAGTAAACGAATATGGCTTTCTTATTGCGCCCTACCGCAAGGTGGACAAAGGAACCCATTTCGTTTCTGACCGGATAGATTATCTGACAGCCGATATGGAGGACGAATTTGTTGTTGCTCAGGCAACTGAGCCTCTTGATGAAAACGGCTGTCTTGCAAATGCGCGTATCACCTGCCGCCACAGAGATGAAATTATCGAGGTTGACAGAGAGCGCGTAGATTATATTGACATTTCACCACGCATGATGATTTCCATAGCAACAGCTATGATTCCGTTCCTTGAAAACGACGATGCAAACCGTGCTCTGATGGGCGCAAACATGCAGCGTCAGGCGGTTCCCCTAATGGTGACCGAACAGCCCATTGTTGCAACCGGCATTGAGCATAAGTGCGCAGTGGACTCAAAGGTTGTGCTCTGCGCCGAAGGTGACGGTATAGTAACACGGGTTTCTGGCACAAATATTACCATAAAATACGACAGCGGCGAAAGCAAGGATTACAAGCTTGTTAAGTTTGCACGCAGCAACCAGGGCACCTGTATAAACCAGCGTCCTATTGTTTCTGTTGGAGACAGAGTTTCTGACGGAGACGTTATCACTGACGGACCTGCAACCTCAAACGGTGAGATTTCTCTCGGAAAGAACATCCTTGTCGGATTCATGACATGGGAAGGCTACAACTACGAGGATGCTATTCTTCTTAACGAGCGCCTTGTCATGGAAGATGTTTTCACCTCCCTCCACGTTGAGGAGTATGAATGCGATGCCCGTGACACGAAGCTTGGACCTGAGGAAATCACACGAGACATTCCCGGTGTGGGTGAGGACGCTCTCAAGTATCTTGATGAGCACGGCGTAATTTCCGTTGGTGCTGAGGTTCACAGCGGTGATATCCTTGTTGGCAAGGTAACTCCTAAGGGCGAAACCGACCTTACTGCCGAAGAGCGCCTGCTGCGCGCAATTTTCGGAGAAAAGGCTCGCGAGGTTCGTGACACCTCATTGAAGGTTCCTCACGGCGAGAGCGGCATTATAGTTGATGTTAAGCGCTTTACACGCGATGCAGGGGATGAGCTGTCTCCCGGCGTAAACGAGGTTGTTCGCGTTTATATTGCGCAGAAGCGTAAGATTTCCGTGGGCGATAAAATGGCTGGACGCCACGGTAATAAGGGCGTTGTTTCCCGCATCCTTCCTAAGGAAGATATGCCCTACATGCCCGACGGCACACCGCTGGATATCGTTCTGAACCCGCTGGGCGTTCCTTCACGTATGAATATCGGTCAGGTTCTCGAGGTTCACCTTGGCTATGCGGCTCATGCTCTTGGCTGGAAGGTTGCAACCCCAATATTCAACGGCGCAAACGAAGAAGAGATCCGTGAAACTCTGGAAGAAGCTGGACTGCGCTCCGACGGTAAGAGCATATTGTACGACGGTCGCACGGGACGTCCCTTTGACAACCCTGTTACAGTTGGCTACGTCTACTTCCTAAAGCTGCACCACTTGGTTGACGATAAGATTCACGCACGTTCTACCGGACCCTACAGTCTTGTTACGCAGCAGCCCTTGGGCGGTAAAGCCCAATTCGGCGGTCAGCGCTTCGGAGAAATGGAAGTCTGGGCTTTGGAGGCGTACGGCGCAGCTTATACCCTGCAAGAGATACTCACCGTTAAATCCGACGATGTCACAGGACGTGTACGCACCTACGAGAGCATTGTAAAGGGACACAACATTCCCCAACCGGGTGTTCCCGAATCCTTCAAGGTTTTGGTCAAGGAGCTGCAATCACTGTGTCTTGATATTCGCGTTCTTGATAAGGACGGCGCGGAGATAGAACTGAAGGATGATGACGATGATGATTTCGCACCTGACTTCCGTGAAGATGTCTATCAAGCCGATGAAAGCGAAATAGAGGCCTCCGGCTACACCATAGAAAATGTTGACGGTGAAGAGATAGTTGATGAAGGCGCTGATCTGCAAGAAGAGGAGGTAATGCTATGAGTTATGCACCCTTTGACGCAATTCAAATTGGTATTGCATCTCCCGAAATGATCCGTGAGTGGTCTTTCGGTGAGGTGAAAAAACCGGAAACAATAAATTACCGCACCCTCAAGCCTGAACGCGACGGTCTTTTCTGTGAAAGGATTTTCGGACCTACTAAGGACTGGGAATGCCATTGCGGAAAGTATAAAAAAATCCGTTATAAGGGCAAAATATGTGACCGCTGCGGCGTTGAGGTTACCAAATCAAAGGTTCGCCGTGAGCGCATGGGTCACATTGAGCTTGCGTCTCCCGTTTCCCACATTTGGTATTTTAAGGGCATTCCCTCCCGTATGGGACTGTTGCTTGATCTGACACCCCGTATTCTTGAAAAGGTTTTGTACTTTGCATCATATATCGTTACAAATTCCGGCGAGACACCCCTGCAAAAGAACCAGATATTGTCCGAAAAGGAATATCGCGATATGCGCGAAAAGTATGAGGATGATTTCAGTGCAGGTATGGGTGCGGAAGCAATCAAGCAGCTGCTTGCTGACATTGACTGCGAGAAGCTTTCAGAGGAGCTTCGTGCGGAGCTTGTTGACGCAACCGGACAGAAAAAAGCAAAAATTGTTAAGCGACTTGAGGTTGTGGAAGCATTTTTACACTCCGGAAATGATCCCCAGTGGATGATAATCGACGTTTTGCCGGTTATTCCGCCCGAGCTGCGCCCTATGGTTCAATTGGACGGCGGACGTTTCGCAACAAGCGACCTTAACGACCTTTACCGCAGAGTTATTAATCGCAACAACCGTCTTAAAAGACTTATTCAGCTTAACGCTCCGGATATTATTGTGCGCAACGAAAAGCGTATGCTTCAGGAAGCTGTTGATGCCCTCATCGACAACGGACGCCGCGGCAGGGCAGTAACAGGTGCAAATTCCCGTGCGTTGAAGTCGCTTTCCGATATGCTCAAGGGCAAGCAGGGACGTTTCCGCCAGAACCTTTTGGGTAAGCGTGTTGACTATTCGGGACGAAGTGTTATCGTTGTAGGTCCTGAGCTTAAAATCTATCAGTGCGGCGTGCCTAAGGAAATGGCTATTGAGCTTTTCCGTCCCTTCGTTATGAAAAAGCTCGTTGAAGACGGGCTTGCAAATAACATCAAGTCAGCCAAGAAAATGGTTGATAAGCAGCAGACAGAGGTATGGGACGCGCTGGACGTTGTTATCAAGGAGCATCCCGTTCTTCTCAACCGTGCGCCTACGTTGCACCGTCTCGGTATTCAGGCGTTTGAGCCTATCCTAGTTGAAGGACGTGCTTTGAAGCTTCACCCGTTGGTATGCACAGCTTACAACGCAGACTTCGACGGTGACCAGATGGCAATACACGTTCCCCTTTCTGCTGAGGCACAGGCTGAGGCACGAATTCTAATGCTTTCAGCTAACAACCTGCTGCGTCCCCAGGACGGTAATCCTGTTACAGTTCCTACTCAGGATATGATTTTGGGCGCATATTACCTCACCTTTATCCGTATGGGCGAGTATGAAAGCGAAATGCTTAGGGTCATTGACCCCGGCGACACGGGGCTTGAGTCCAATTCCGTCTTGCCTGCGCAGACCATTATTGATGCAAACGAAGATATAGTCCAGAGAGTAAGAGCCGGTAATACTGATCTTAAAAAGGCTACCTTTGGTGCCGTTCGCGCCTTTTCAAATGCAAACGAGGCGATTATGGCATATGATGACGGTTCTATCGGAATGCACTCTCCTATTAGAGTGCGCGTAACAAAGACCATCAATGGTGAGGCTCGTCAAAAGCTGGTTGAAACCACTGTCGGACGTATCATTTTCAACGAACCGATTCCTCAGGACCTTGGATTTGTTGACAGAAACGATTCTGAAAACCCGGGCAGCATATTTGACTACGAGATTAATTTCCAGGTTGGAAAGAAGCAGCTCGGCTCAATCATCAATAAGTGCATATCCAAACATGGTTTCACAATTTCCGCCGAAGTTTTGGATAATATCAAGTCCCTTGGCTATAAATATTCAACGCTTGGCGCTATCACTATTTCAATTGCGGATATGTCCGTTCCTGAGGAAAAGAAACGTCTTATTAAGGCTTCAGAGGAACAGGTAATCAGAATTGAAAAGCAGTATAAGCGCGGTCTTATTACAGACGATGAGCGTTATCGGCTTGTTGTTTCCGAATGGGAGCAGACCACTAAGGACGTTACAAAGGCTCTGCAAAACAACCTTGACGAGTTCAACCCGATTTATATGATGGCAAACTCCGGCGCCCGTGGCTCCATGAACCAAATTCGTCAGCTTGCAGGTATGCGCGGACTTATGGCAAACACTGCCGGTAAGACCATTGAAATTCCAATTAAGGCAAACTTCCGAGAAGGTCTTTCTGTTCTGGAATATTTCATTTCTTCCAGAGGTGCACGAAAAGGTCTTGCCGATACTGCTTTGCGTACTGCCGACTCCGGTTACCTTACCCGCCGCCTTGTTGACGTATCTCAGGATGTCATTATTCGTGAAGCGGATTGCGGAACGGTTGCCGGCGTAAAGGCTTCTGCTGTATTTGACAAGGGACAGGAGGTCCAGTCCTTCGGTGACAGCATCCACGGACGCTTCCCACTTAATGATATTGTCAACCCGGCAACCGGCGAAGTCATTTTTACTTCAGACCATATGCTGATGCGGGGTGATGAGAAGCTTCTTGAGGCTGCCGGCATAGAAGAGGTTACAATTCGCAGCGTGCTTACCTGTGAGGCAAAGAGCGGCGTATGCGCAAAGTGCTACGGCATCAACCTTGCAACAGGCTCTCCTGTTAATGAGGGTGAGGCTGTCGGCGTTATTGCTGCACAGTCCATCGGCGAGCCCGGTACTCAGCTTACGATGCGTACCTTCCACACCGGCGGTATTGCAGGCGACGATATTACTCAGGGTCTTCCCCGTGTTGAGGAACTGTTTGAAGCAAGAAAGCCGAAGAAAATGGCTATTCTCGCCGAGACCTCCGGCAAGGTGTCAATTGAGGAAACAAAGAAGAACGCTATGTGCGCCATTTTTGTCACAAATCAGGAAACAGGCGAGGTCACAGAATATCAGGTGCCCTATTCCTCCGGAATGCTTGTTGCAGACGGTGAAATGGTTGAGCAGGGACAGCCCCTTACAAGCGGCGCGTATAGTCCCCATGACGTTCTCAGAATACTTGGCGTAGATGAATGCCAGAAGTATATCATCCAAGAGGTTCAGAAGGTTTACCGTCAGCAGGGCGTTGACATCAACGATAAGCACATTGAGGTTATTGTCCGTCAGATGATGCGTAAGGTTCGCGTTGAGGAATCGGGCGATACAGACCTGCTTTCCGGCTCAACGGTTGACTGGAACGAAATCAAGGATGCAAACCTTGAGGTTCAAAAAAGAATTGATGCAGGTGAAGCCGAACTTACCGTGGCTGACTGTACTCAGACCCTTATGGGAATTACAAAGGCCTCCCTTGCAACCGAGAGCTTCCTATCCGCTGCGTCATTCCAGGAAACCACAAAGGTCCTTACAGATGCTGCAATCAAGGGCAAGGTGGATCACCTCGTCGGCTTGAAGGAAAACGTAATTATAGGAAAGCTCATTCCCGCAGGAAGCGGACTGGCAGTTTACCGCGACTTCGACTCTCAAACCGATGAGCACGCTGAGTCTGAGGCTGAAGAATATGTTGACCTAAGCGCCCTTGTTGGACGCTCCAACGCACTGTAAGATATTGTATACCGCAGAAGAGCCGAAGGAAATTTCCTTCGGCTCTTCTGCGGCTTATTCAGATTTTTTCTACCGGGTTTATAAAAACTCAAATATTGGGGATTCATGCTTTCGACGGAAAATTCATATAAAACTATACGAACTTCATAAAAGAATAGATTTAAATGCGACATGAATTGACATGTTGAAATAATTAGTTTACATTAAATATACTAAGGAACATAAAAAACATAAGCGGAATGAATGCAATTAAATAGAAGCTTAAATTCAAAAGAGATAAAGACGCAATTACCCTTAAGGTTACGGTGCGAACTATTATATTCCCGGAGGAGCAGAATCTACGGTTGGATATGGCTATAATAACGCTACAATTATATTTATTATAGCCACTTAGCTTGCAACTGGCAATATGATTTCCATTTAGATTCGATTGTCCTTCCGTGTTATTTGTGAACTTGCATTAATTTGTATCCTTTATGATTGAAAACGATCATAGTTTTGAGTGCCTATGTCATTTAGAGAAACGCAATCTATTGAAAAAGGTGCCAAAATTGTGATCGTTTTCAGTTTAATAAATTATTTGGTAACGAAACGAATAATATTTTTGTGTTCAAAATTTAAAAAATCTTATATCCATTTACATCTTAGTGTGGTAATAAATGGTGTGATTCATTCTTACTTCCAAAGCAGTATTCAGTTATATTGTGGCCGCTAATTAAGTAAAAATTATTATGACGGGAGACAAGCATAAACGTTTTTATTGTAGTTTGTGCGTTGAACTGAGCCTATGAAAAAAGCTATTATTTTAGTATTGGCGCTTGTTTTGACACTGAGCGCCTGCATGGATAAAGCAAATATCGAATCTGGCGGCGATGCAAAAAACAAGCAATTCCAAATTAAAGAAAATATCCTTGAAGACGAGTGCCCGTCATATAAAAGGGCTGCTGTGGATTTGCCAAGTGACAAGAGCTTTGTTAGGCTTGCTGTCAAAACAGAGAACATAATGTACTATTGTGCTGCCAATGAGTTGGGAGCCAATCTTTTCTATAAATATGATATAAGCGAGAATCTATGTACGCAGCTTGATATCGAAATATCCGGAAATGTACACAGCATTGATGCCGCCGATAACTACTTATACATTTTAGTGAATCAGCTTGACGACAAAGGGAACAGAAGTTATGAATTCAAGCAGTTCGATACTGTGACGCAGAATACAAGATCAATATTGTTGGACAAGGCGACTGGCGAAAAGGAAGGTATCGAGATTGCAGGCTTTTCTGCTTTGGGCGATAGAATTTATGTAAATGCCTTCGACAGCATTTATTGCTTCGATGATGCAGGCAAATTGCAGGCAGAGATTAAGACGGAAAATGTATGCAAGGGGATGTTTAACTCAATTTATGATGATAGCCTCAAGATGTATAATTATGTGAATAATAGTGTTGTTATACAGGAAGTAAATCCTGAGCTGCAACTAAACTGCAAATACGTTTTGAGTACGAGATATAATGAGGTATTTCAAGGTCTTTCGCATAACCAAATATTTGTGACAGATGAAAATAATATATATTCACTTGATTTAGAAACGGGTAATAAAAGACCATACGTTAATATACCGCTTTACAATTTGCGTACATCAAACTTTATTCCACTCTCAAATGAATCGTTCTTTACTATTCAAAGCGGAGTTCCCACTTTTTGGATTGCGGGTACAGAGGAGGATACAGAGCAAATCACCATTCTAAAGTGTGCCACTTACAATGCGTCCTATGAGTTGCAGGTAGCCGTTTCCCTTTTTAACTACAACCATGAGGATATAAAGATAGAGATTGCCGATTATGCTGTCTATAATGATGGCCTGACTAAGTTAATGGTAGAGATAACTGCGGGTAAAATACCTGATATTTTCGATTTGACAGGAGTTCCAAAAAGCACACTAAACTCATCGGTTTTGCTGGAAAACCTCGAAGGTCGTTTGCCAAAAAGCACTATTGTGCCAAATATATTGGAGCTTCTAAAGGAAGACGACGGTATTTTTGAAATTGTGCCGGGATTTAAAATTGCAGCAATGGCAGGAAGCAGTAAGTATATTACAGCTCCGACCATGGATGTTGATATCTTAATAGACCTCGCTGAAAAAGCACATTCGGAGGGAAAGAATTTATTTCCCAAATACATAACAAGAGAAAAGTTTATTTCATGTATACTTTCTTTTTCAGGAGATAGCTTTGTAAACGTAGAGAAAGGCTACTGCAATTTTGAAGACGAGAAGTTTGCAAGCCTTATGCAATTTGCTTTAGAATTACCCTCAGACGAGGAGCTTGATGAGAAGACATACGGTGAGGAAGTGGGGGGAGAGTGGAGTTCGATTTTAGATGGCAAGCAGCTTATTTCGATAGTCGAGACAGGAGATCCTGTTTCTGAATTATTAAGTCTGAGGGGTTTGTACGGAGGCGAGGTGAAGTTTGTGGGCTTCCCAACTAATTCGGGCAATGGTATAGCAATGACTCCTTTTGTACGCATAGGCATGTCCTCAACCAGCAATCATAAGGATGAAATATGGGCTTTTTTTGACTATCTCTTATCAAAGGCGTTTCAAGCGGAAATGTCGACCACCGGCTATATGCCTGTGGTAAGTGAGTATTTAGACGAATACATTGATAAGATTGTTACCGAATATAAGGCTCAGCCTTTAAGACTTGGTCTCTCCCCCAGTGTAACAATAGACTGCCCCTTAGTTGATGATGAGACGGAAAACGATGCTTGGGAAATTATTGGTCGTGTTGACTGCATCAATGAATACGATACGAACATCTACAAAATTGTTTTAGAAGAATGCCAAGCCTTCTTTGCAGGACAAAAGGATATTTCAACAGTAATGTCCATTATTCAGAACCGTGCATCAATATATGTATCCGAGAAGCAATAGAGCTTATGGTGTTAAAGATGCGCGGTTTATATGAAGGAAAACGTAATTATTGGAAAGCTTATTCCCGCAGGAAGCGGAGTTGCAGTTTACCGCAACTTCGACTCTCAAACCGATGAGCATGCTGAGTCTGAGGCTAAAGAATATGTTGACCTAAGCGCACTTGTGGGGCGCAGCAACGCACTGTAAGATATATCGGCGTGATTTAAGCGTCGTACAAAAATGATCAAATGGGCTGTGACGAAATTTTCTATTTCGCCGCAGCCCATTTTTTACTGAACTTATTCATTAACTATTCAAGAGTTGAAAAGACCAATTTGATATCAGCAAATTGTTAGCTGATGATTGTTCGGAATATGTGCATAATTATATAAATCGAATTAGTACGTTAAATTTGACAAAAAGTATTGACAATATAATATTTTAATTGTAGCATAAAACATAAATGTATTATGTAGCTGACTACAAATTCCGCTTAAACCTCAAGAACAGGAAACAAATCGAATGGTTCCGATCCGTACAAGCGTGAATTGTAAAGTAGGTGAGTCCGTTGGGCTATGGCGTTTTTCCTTGAAAAAAATGTATTAATATTTGCTTAAGGAGGCGTTATAATAATTTTTCAAAAGGAATACACCCAATATCGCTGTTAATAAGATGTACCCTTTTCTTGCTAATTGGAATTATGCTATCTTCTATAATAGCTGTGCCTGTCTTTGCCGTGCGCTCACAAAGTGACACATATGAATTTACTGTTGGTTCAAACAACTATTCTAATTGGTCAAAGCTAACAGTATCTGGACTCAGCGCTGGCAGTAATGCTAACCCATCTACACAAATTTCAAGTGTGAACACAACTGCCAGTATAACGTTTTTTAATGCTTCACAATAAATATTATTATAAAATATTTATGGAGGTATACATTTTGAAAAATAAGTTTCTCGTGGGAACTCTTTTGAGCTCAATGCTGCTTATAGGAATAATAGTAGGTTCATTATTCATTATAGAAGCAAACGCAGAAAGCGTAAGAACAAAATATGAACTTAATAAGCAAGGACAAACCTATGGCAATTTTGACCCTCGAGTACCGCCGTCGGAGCAAGAGCTTCCTCAGTTAATTGCTGCTATTGGCATTGATGGAACTGAGGGCTATGTATATGCTGATGACCTTCATGGGGATCAGCCCAAAAATGAGAAAGAGGCAAATGAGTATATGCAGCGCCTCGAAGCGGAAGTAGAAAATGCGAAAAAATCCAACTCGGCATATTTGAGATGTATACCCCTATATTTAGAAGACGGTAAAACTATTATAGGGGAATTTGGCATTTCAATTCCAGTTATGCCCTAATAAGTATATGCAAGGTCTTACATATTTTGAGAGCTCTTAATCTCTATGTCGCAACGAAAGCAAATTATAAGCTGCTTGACTATCCGCACTAAAGCAGAGAATGCTGCTTATGTATATGAATTTGACAGTTAACGGTTGGACTCCGCCGACACTGCTTTGCAGTATCGGCGGAGTATGCTTTTCAGAGAGAAAAAAGAAATTTCCGCTTTATTTGCAAAAATTTTCTTGACTAAACTTGTGCATTATGCTAAAATATCAATTCGCACGGGTATGCGCCGACTTCTTGTGCCTTTTTGCTGAAAACAACAGAAACGGCATGGCATATACCTGCATATTTGCAAGAAAATTACAAATCCTTATTTCGGAAAATAGTGTGGTTTTTACGGAATATCCTTTGGGTAATCCGTCAAAAATATATAAATATTGAAGAAAGGAGGAAAACTATGCCTACATTTAACCAGTTGGTAAGAAAGGGCAGAGAGGTTCCCACCTACAAATCCGCTTCTCCGGCTATGCAGCATGGTCTTAACACCATTAAGAACAAGGAAACTGATTTGAGCTCACCTCAAAAGAGAGGAGTTTGTACAGCAGTTCGTACAGCAACACCTAAGAAGCCTAACTCCGCACTGCGTAAAATCGCTCGTGTTCGTTTGACAAACGGCTATGAAGTTATTGCTTACATTCCCGGAATTGGCCACAACCTTCAAGAGCACTCCGTCGTTATGATTCGCGGCGGCCGTGTAAAGGACCTCCCCGGCGTTCGTTACCACATTATCCGCGGCACTCTGGATACTCAGGGCGTTGCAAACCGCAAGCAGTCACGCAGTAAGTACGGTGCAAAGAAACCCAAATAAGTAATTTCGCGCTTTGGCGCAAGGCTTATGCCTTGTTTGAAGCATTAACATATAATGTATGTTGCTTCCGACAGGCATATGCGGAAAGGCTTGTCCTTTTCGAGTACCTATGAGATTCATTTTAGTATGAAGGAGGGAAGTATAGTGCCCAGAAGAGGTAACGTACCCAAAAGAGAAATTCTTCCCGATCCTATGTATAATTCTGTGCTGGTAACAAAGCTTGTCAACAGTATTATGCTGGACGGTAAGAAGGGTGTTGCTCAGAAGGTCGTTTATGATGCTTTTGATATCATAAAGGCTAAGACTGACCGCAATCCCCAGGAAGCGTTCACAGAAGCGCTTAACAACATTATGCCTTCACTTGAGGTAAAGGCACGCCGTGTCGGCGGCGCAACCTATCAGGTGCCGATTGAGGTAAGACCAGACAGACGACAGACCCTCGGTCTGCGTTGGCTGACAGCTTACTCACGTAAACGCAACGAAAAAACAATGAAGGAGCGTCTTGCCGGAGAAATTCTGGATGCGCTTAACAATACCGGCGCATCAGTAAAGAAACGCGAAGACACTCACAAGATGGCAGAGTCTAACAAGGCGTTCGCACATTACCGCTGGTAATTAGGAGTTTAATTTATGTCAAGAAAAGTATCCTTGGAGAAAACCAGAAATATCGGTATAATGGCGCATATCGACGCCGGAAAAACGACAACAACAGAGCGAATTCTATACTACACCGGTGTTAACTATAAGCTTGGTGAAACGCATGACGGTACCGCAACGATGGACTGGATGGCACAGGAGCAGGAGCGCGGAATAACCATTACATCTGCTGCAACAACCTGCTTTTGGAAGGATCACCGCATTAACATTATCGACACCCCGGGACACGTTGATTTTACCGTTGAAGTAGAGCGCTCGCTACGCGTACTGGATGGCAGTGTTACCGTCATGTGCGCTAAGGGCGGCGTAGAGCCCCAGTCTGAAACAGTTTGGAGACAGGCCGACCACTACCGCGTTCCCAGAATGATTTACGTTAACAAAATGGATATCATGGGCGCAGATTTCTTCCACGTTCTGGACATGATCCACGATCGTCTTAAGTGCAACGCCGTGCCTATTCAGCTTCCCATCGGCAAGGAGGACACCTTCGAAGGTATCATCGATCTGGTGGAAATGAAAGCTGACATCTATTATGACGAGACAGGCAAGGACATGCGCTGTGAAGAGATACCGGCAGACATGATTGAGCTTGCTCAGGAGTATCGTACTAAGCTGATAGATGCAGTTTCCGATCTGGATGACGACATTATGATGCTGGCGCTTGACGAAGAACCGATTCCAACAGATATGATACGCAAGGCAATTCGCAAGGGTACCTTAGACAATGTGTTTGTTCCTGTTGTCTGCGGAACCTCCTACAAAAATAAGGGTGTTCAGAAGCTGCTTGACGCTATTGTTGATTATATGCCTGCTCCTACGGACGTTGCGGCAATCCGCGGCACCGTTCCAGGCAAGGACGAGGAGACAGAGCGTCCCTCTGACGATGATGCACCTTTCTCTGCGCTTGCGTTCAAAATTATGACCGACCCCTATGTCGGCCGCTTGTCATTCTTCCGTGTTTATTCCGGTGTGCTTCAAACAGGGTCTTCAGTGCTAAACAGCACTAAGGGACACAGAGAACGCGTCGGACGTATCCTGCAAATGCACGCAAATCACCGTGAAGATCTGGAAATGGTATATTCCGGTGATATCGCAGCAGCAGTAGGACTTAAAAATACCACCACAGGTGACACCCTGTGCGATGAAAAGCACCCGGTTATTCTTGAGTCTATGGAATTCCCAGAGCCTGTTATCAGGGTTGCGATTGAGCCGAAAACCAAGGCCGGTCAGGAAAAAATGGGCATAGCCCTTTCTAAGCTTTCGGAAGAGGATCCCACTTTCAAGAGCTATACAGACGAGGAAACCGGACAAACTATTATTGCGGGCATGGGTGAGCTACACCTTGAAATCATAGTTGATAGACTTCTCCGAGAGTTCAAGGTTGAGGCAAATGTCGGCAAGCCCCAGGTTTCATATAAGGAAACCATCAGAAAGTCCGTTGAGCAAGACACTAAGTATGCCAGACAGTCCGGCGGTAAAGGTCAATACGGTCACGTTAAGATTGTTGTTGAGCCTAACGAATCCGGTAAGGGCTACGAGTTCATCAACAAAATCACCGGCGGCGTAATTCCCAAAGAGTATATTCCTTCCGTTGACCAAGGTATTCAGGGCGCTTTGCAGGCAGGAATTCTTGCAGGCTATCCTGTTGTTGATGTTAAGGTATCACTTATTTACGGTTCCTACCACGAGGTTGACTCGTCAGAAATGGCATTTAAGATTGCTGGTTCAATGGCATTCAAGGAAGCCTGCCGCAAGGCGGATCCTGTTTTGCTTGAGCCGATAATGAAGGTTTCAGTAACCGCTCCCGATGAATATTTGGGTGATGTTATCGGTGACTTGAATTCACGCCGTGGACAGGTTCTGGGAATGGAAAACCGCACCGGCTCAACCCAGGTCGATGCAAATGTGCCTCTCAGCTCCATGTTTGGCTATGCAACCGATTTGCGCTCTAAGACTCAGGGTCGCGCAAACTACGCGATGGAACCGAGTCATTATGTTGAGCTTCCGAAATCTCTTCAGGAAGAAATCATCGGCAAACGCAATGCGTAAGTTTCGAGCAATAAATTTTCCTGTTGCAAACCCGACGGGAATACTGTAATATTGTTTCGAAAATTATAAGTAATAAAACTATTTTTTGTAAACATATTTAAGGAGGATGTTCCAAATGGCTAAGCAAGCATTCGATAGATCCAAGCCCCACGTAAACATCGGCACCGTTGGTCACGTTGACCACGGCAAGACCACCCTTACCGCAGCTATCACTAAGTATCTCGCTATGCAGGGCGGCGCTGAGTATACCGACTACTCCAGCATCGACAAGGCTCCCGAAGAGCGCGAGCGTGGTATTACTATCAACACATCCCACGTTGAGTATCAGACCGCTTCTCGTCACTATGCACACGTTGACTGCCCGGGCCACGCCGACTATATCAAAAACATGATTACCGGCGCAGCTCAGATGGACGGCGCTATCCTTGTTATCGCAGCTTCTGACGGTCCTATGGCTCAGACCCGTGAGCACATTCTGCTCGCTCGTCAGGTTGGCGTTCCTGCAATCGTTGTTTTCCTGAACAAGTGCGACCAGGTTGATGACGAAGAGCTGCTCGAGCTCGTTGAGATGGAAGTTCGTGAGCTTCTCACTAACTATGACTTCCCCGGCGATGATCTGCCCATCATCAAGGGCTCTGCTCTGAACGCTTTGGCTTCTGAGTCCACTGACGTTAACGCTCCTGAGTATGCCTGCATTAAGGAACTCATGGATGCAGTTGACGAATATATCCCCACCCCTGACCGTAAGGCTGACCAGCCCTTCCTTATGCCTGTTGAAGACGTGTTCACAATCACCGGTCGTGGTACTGTTACCACCGGTCGTGTTGAGCGTGGCCGCGTTAAGGTTGGCGACAAGGTTGAAATTGTTGGCTTGAAGCCCACCAAGGAAACCACTGTTACCGGTACCGAAATGTTCCACAAGATTCTTGAGTTTGCTGAAGCAGGCGACAACGTCGGCACACTGCTCCGCGGCATCACCAAGAGCGAAGTTGAGCGTGGTCAGGTTCTGGCAGCGCCCGGTTCCATCAAGCCCCATACCAAGTTTGTTGGACAGGTCTACGTTCTGTCCAAGGAAGAAGGCGGTCGTCACACACCCTTCTTCAACAACTATCGTCCTCAGTTCTACTTCCGTACAACTGACGTTACAGGCGTTATCAGCCTTCCCGAAGGCGTTGAGATGTGCATGCCCGGCGACAACATCGACATGAATGTTGAGCTTATTGCCCCCATCGCTATTGAAAAGGGTCTCCGTTTCGCTATCCGCGAAGGCGGCCGCACTGTTGGTTCCGGCGTTGTTATCGAAGTCGAAGCAAAATAAATAACCCCTATGATGCAATAACGGCTTTCGCATGATTTTCTTGCGAAAGCCGTTATTTTTAATTCTTTTTAAGACCGTGCATAAATCCATCCAGAGCAAGGGAGTGGACATCTCCGCCTATCACCTCGCTATTCAATATGTACAAATCTGCTACCACTCTGCCGTTATAACCTGAATAATTTTCAATGCTGTAGGTATAAACAGTCGCTTCCAAGCCGCAGTACTTTGAGAGATCATAGCCTTGAGCCTGCTGCAATTCGTTATAGGCTTTATATACCTGAGAAAACTCTCGGGGAATAACTATTACCTTTTCACAAATGGCATCACTGCTTACCTTCCACCCCAGACTCTCCAAAAACTCAATTCTTTGTTCATTATTCTTGACCTTTTGCGCGGTGCTTGCTGTTCCGCTGCCATCACTTCGGCTGAATATGATAAGTGCGCATAATATTATTGCTATGGCTATAATGATTAGCAGGGCAAGCTTTTTGTTCCATTTTAATGTACATACAAACATAGGACACCCCCCTCAACAAAGGCTATTCTTTTTTTTGAAAATATATGCTAGAATTACTTAATGAATAACTAAAAAAAACCGGAGGACCTTATGAGTGTCTTAAGACTTGACAAAATAATTTGTGACTGCGGTCAACATACCAGAAGTGAAGCTAGGCAGCTTATAAAATCGGGCTGCGTAAAGGTTGACGGCAAAACAGTTACGGCGCCTGATACAAAGCTAGACGGGTCTGAAGCTACGATTTCGATTTCCGGAAAGCCAATACGGTTGGGGCGAGAACGCTATTATATGCTAAATAAGCCCGATGGCGTTCTGTCTGCAACTGAGGATGTGCAGCAGAAGACAGTGTTGGACCTTTTTCCGTCGGAGCTGAGTGCCTGCGGGCTTTTTCCTGTTGGCCGTCTGGATAAAGACACAACAGGGCTCTTGCTCATTACGAATGACGGTGAATTCTCCCATAGGATAACATCTCCGAAGCACCATATTCAAAAGACATACGAGACCTATGTGGACGGAATTCTCACAGATGATGATGTTGTTGCGTTTGAAAAAGGCATTGTATTGCGAGATGAAACACATTGTCTTCCAGCGGCGCTTTCTATTGACGAGAATGACAGAAGCCATGCAAAAGTGACCGTTTTTGAAGGCAAATACCATCAGATCAAGCGAATGCTTGCTGCTGTAGGCAAGCCGGTTTCCAGACTAAAGAGAATATCTATCGGAGGGCTTATGCTGGATGACAGCTTAAAGCCCGGAGAGTTCAGAGAACTGACTCTGGAAGAAAAAAACAGTCTATTCATATAAACGTTACAATTTAGAAACAATTGTAATAACAGTTTACAAACAAAAGCGTGAAGCTTTGTAAATAAAGAGAATATACATGCAAACGACAATGTGGTACTATATTTTAGTGAGTTTTAAAAGGGAAGAATAAAACTATTCAATGGTTTCCCAACGCAATTTGGAGGACAGATATGTCTAGTGTAACATTAAAAGGGATAGGAAAAACCTATCCGGGGAACGTTGTAGCTGTAACAGACTTCAACATGGAAATTCAGGACAAGGAATTTGTAATCCTTGTTGGTCCGTCAGGCTGCGGAAAATCAACTACACTTCGCATGATTGCCGGTCTGGAGGATATAACGGAAGGAAGCTTATATATCGACGATAAGCTTGTAAATGATGTACCGCCTAAGGACAGGGATATTGCCATGGTTTTTCAGAACTATGCGCTGTATCCTCACATGACTGTTTTTGAAAATATGTCCTTTGGCTTAAAAATTCATAAGACACCCCGGGACGAAATTAAACGAAGGGTGACTGAGGCAGCAAAAATTCTTGAAATAGAAAGCCTGCTTAAAAGAAAACCCTCGGCGCTGTCCGGCGGTCAGAGACAGCGTGTGGCGTTGGGGCGTGCCATAGTTAGAAATCCTAAGGTGTTTTTATTGGACGAGCCCCTTTCAAACCTTGACGCAAAGCTTCGCACAACAATGCGTGCAGAGCTTGCGAAGCTTCATCAGAAGCTTGAAACCACCTTTGTCTATGTTACCCATGACCAAACCGAGGCCATGACAATGGGTACGCGTATTGTTGTTATGAAGGACGGATATGTGCAGCAGATTGCGCCTCCGCAGGAGCTTTTTGACAAGCCATGCAATTTGTTCGTGGCAACTTTTATGGGTACACCGCAAATGAATATTGCAGAGGCAACG
Source organism: uncultured Oscillospiraceae bacterium (assembly GCA_964485265.1). Lineage (GTDB taxonomy): Bacteria > Bacillota > Clostridia > Oscillospirales > Oscillospiraceae > UBA2658. The sequence goes on from CAZAIU010000001.1 coordinate 67,277, forward strand.
CTACTGGATGAAAACGGGACAACATATCTGGTTTTCGGGGAGCAACCCGAACAGGTAAAGATTGCTTTGCCTGATTGGAAGGGAAGAAAACCGGAGGTGCTGTCTTATAATGGCAAGAAAGTGATATTTGGAATACGGCCGAATGACATTCACGGAGAGGAAGAGTACATTTCTGCACATACTGATTGTGCACTTGACGCAGAAGTGGAATTTCTTGAGCTGCTGGGTGCAGATAGCAATGTGTTCTTAAAGGTCGCGGGAATTGAGCTATCATCAGTTATAGATGCAAAGGTCAAGATTCCCAGCAAGGGAAAAGTCAAGGTTGCCTTCGACAATGAAATGATACACATATTCGATCCGGATACAGAGGTTACCATTACCAACTAATCGCCTTTAACAATTTGCACTTTTTTAATTAAGAAATTTTTGTTAGCCTGCACAAAAGGGATGTTACTTCCAAAATAAGTAATTTATTTCCTTTCATCTGTTAAAATTTACGATTTAAGTGGGGCTAAAATAACAAAAATGGAGAATAACACTACAATTCATAAAAAAATTTACAAAAAATCCGTAGAAATCTATTGAAAAAAGCAATAAAATAAGCTATTATGTAAAGTGTTAGTTTTCATTGCTTTTTTTGGGAGGAGCAAACATGTCAAGTAGGATTTTTCAAAGCGTTATTGTCCAAATGAAAGAGGCCACAGACAGATGCCTCGGCGTTATTGATTCCGAGGGCTTTGTCGTTGCGTGCAGCGAGCTTTCTTTAATAGGCTCAAAGCTGGAGAACCTTCAAGGACTGTCGGGCGACCTATCAGACCAGTTCTTCGTTTCCGGCACGCGCACATACAAAATTCTCGGCAGTCCCAATTCACGCTTCGATTATGCTGTTTTCGTTGATGGCAGAGATGCCGCATCGAGAAGTATTTGCATTATGGCGTCAGTTGCCTTTAACGAAGCTAAGACGAATTATGACGAAAAGTACAATAAGGTCACATTTGTAAAGAATATCATTTCCGATAATATTCTTCCGGGCGATGTATACGTCCGCGCAAAGGAATTGAACTTTGTTACAGATGTCCCGCGCGCGGTGCTGCTCATCCGACAAATGGACAAGTCGGATATAGCAACGCTTGAGCTTGTTCAGGGAATGTTCCCTGATAAGCAGAAGGACTTTGTCCTAAGTATGAGCGAAACAGATATCGTTGTTATCAAGGAACTGGATTTTGCGGCTGAGGCAAGGGATATCTGTCAGCTTGCAGAAAAAATCTGCGACACCATCGGTTCGGAGATGCTTGTAAAAACTGTTATAGGCATAGGAACTGTTGCAAGACATCTTCGTGAGCTTGCGGACCGCTACAAGGAAGCACAGGTAGCTATTGAGGTAGGTAAGGTTTTTGAAACGGAGAAAACCGTTATCCATTACGAAAATCTGGGAATAGGCCGTATCATATATCAGCTGCCCACAACTCTGTGTGAAATGTTCCTAAGCGAGGTATTCAAGAAAAACCCAATAGAATCCCTTGATCAGGAGACGCTTTACACCATCAACAAGTTTTTCGAAAACAACCTCAATGTTTCGGAGACATCAAGAAAGCTGTTTGTACACAGAAACACTCTTGTATACCGCCTTGAAAAGATAAAGAAGCTTACGGGACTTGATCTGCGCGAGTTTGACCATGCAATTGTCTTTAAGGTTGCGCTGATGGTTAAAAAGTACCTTAACTCACAAAAAATCAAGTCCTAAGGGCGTTTTCCGAAACTGTGCTATATATGTGCGGTTTTTCGGATACTGGAGGATAATTTTATGGTTCTTATGAATAGTGTTTCAAAGGTCTACGAAAACAGCGGTACGGTTGCCGCAAACGGTATAGACCTTGAAATTAATGAGGGAGAATTTGTGTTCCTCGTTGGTCCGTCCGGCTCGGGAAAAACAACAATTATCAAGCTGCTGACCGGAGAGGTTAAAGCCACGGACGGAGATATTTTTGTCAATGACTTTAACATGCGGGAAATAAAGCCCAGAAAGTTGCCTATGCTTCGCCGCACACTGGGTGTCATATTTCAGGACTTTCGCCTTATAGACGATAAAAATGTCTATGAAAATGTTGCTTTTGCAATGCGGGTTGTCGGCGCCAACAAAAGGGAAATCGACAAGCGTGTTCCTTATGTATTAGAGCTTGTAGGTCTTGAGGGCAGAGAAAAGAGACTTCCTCAGGAGCTGTCGGGCGGTGAACAGCAGCGTGTTGCTATAGCACGTGCATTGGTAAACAGCCCCAGCCTTATCATTGCCGATGAGCCTACAGGTAACCTTGACCCTGTAAAAAGTCTTGAGCTTATGCTTTTGCTTGAAAAGATAAACGAGCTTGGAACAACAGTTCTTGTGGTAACACATGAAAAGGAATTGGTAAACTCCTTTGCAAAGCGCGTTATTGCAATCGATCAGGGCACGGTAGTAAATGACGGAATGGGTGGGTATTACAGCTATGGGATTTCTGAATAAACTGGGCTATCTTGCCGGCGAAGGCTTCAAAAGCATATTCACTCACGGCTTTATGTCCTTCGCGTCAGTAACAATAATCATTGCATGTCTAACTATTATGGGAAGCTTTTCACTGCTTGCCGTTAACATTGACGCGCTTATAGACAGTCTTGAGCGCGAAAATGAAATGCTTGCGTTTGTGGACGAAAAGGTTCCCGATGATGAAGCGAGAGCAATTGAAGATAAGCTTACGGCCATACCCAATGTTGCGTCTGTTGAGTTCGTTTCAAGAGATGAGGCAACTGAGGACTTCAAGGACGGGTTCGAAAATAGTTCTATTTTCGATGAAATTGACTCAACTGTTTTCCGCCACAGATATGTTATTTATCTTGACGACATATCATTGATGGCGCAGACCAAGGGACAGATTGAAACAGTTGACGGAGTTGCAGATGTAAAGGCACAGCTTGAAATATCCAAGGGCTTTGTTACTGTAAGAAATATCGTAAGCGCGGTTTCCCTTGTTCTTATTGTCATTTTGTTCGTGGTTTCCGTATTTATCATGTCAAACACCATAAAGCTTACAACCTTTGGCAGGCGCGAGGAAATCGCAATAATGAAAATGGTCGGAGCTACAAACGGATTTATCAGAACACCCTTTATAATTGAGGGCTTGGTTTTGGGAATAATCGGAGCCGGTATTGCCTTCTTGATTCAATGGGGCATTTACACCTTCATTTGCGATAAGGTAATGGCGAGCATAGCCGGTGCATACGTTACAATGCTTCCCTTTGCAACACTTATGATTCCTGTGGGGCTTGTGTTCCTTGCCGTGGGTGTAATAGTAGGTACATTTGGAGGAAGTATAGCAATACGGAACTATCTGAAAGTATAGGAGGTCGTTATGCAAAAGACAAGAAAGAAGTTTGTCTCAATTGTCTGTATAGTTTTGGTAGTCATTTTACTGGCTTCGTTGGTGTTTTCAGCGTTTGGCTCCGCGTTTGCGGTTACCCAGTCAGAGATTGACGCGCTGAAAAACCAGCAGGCAGCTATCGGTCAGCAAAAAGAGGAGCTTAAAAACAAGCTCTCCGGTTTGCAGAATGAAATGACCACTGCTGTTGAAAAGAAAACAGCTTTGGATGAACAGAATGAGCTTGCAAGACAGGAAATTGAACTGATAAACGAGCAAATCGACCTTTATAATAAGCTGATTGCAAAAAAGGCAGAGGAGCTTGAGGCAGCTAAGGCGACTGAGCAGGAGCAAAAAGAAGCTCTTCGTGTCCGTATGAGAGCGATGGAAGAAAACGGTGATATTACATATTTCTCCATTCTATTTAATGCGAAGGGTTTTTCGGATTTGCTCTCCAGACTGGACTTTATCTCTGAAATCATGAACCATGACAAGCAGCTTGAAGACGCTTACATAGTTGCTAGAGAGAATGTTGAGACGGTAAAGGCGGAGTATGAGGCAACTCAAGCGGAGCAGGAAGAAACCAAAGTTCAACTTGAAGCCAAAAAGGCAGAGCTAGAGCAGCAGATTGACGCTGCAACCTTGGTTATTGCAGATCTCGATAAGGACATTGAGTCACTCAAGAAGGAATATGAAGCCAACAATTCGCAGGAAGAAGCTATCCGCAGTCAAATTGACGCAAAGATAGCTGAGCTTGAAAAGCAACAACAGCAACAGCAGCAGCAGGGCAACGGCGGTAGCTACCCCACCGGTTCGGGTACCTTTTCATGGCCCACACCGGGCTACACAAGTGTTTCATCTCCCTTTGGCTGGAGAACTCACCCGATTTTCGGTGACCAGCGTTTCCACTCGGGCATTGACATCGGTGCGCCCTCCGGTGCAGCTATCGTTGCAGCTGACTCCGGAACAGTTGTTACAGCGGTTTACAGCTCTTCTTACGGTAACTACGTTGTAATTAGCCATGGCAGCGGAAATTCAACGCTCTATGCCCACATGAGCTCAATGGCAGTGTCTGCGGGTCAGACCGTAAACAAGGGCGATACGATTGGCTACGTCGGCTCTACAGGCTGGTCCACCGGGGCGCATCTCCACTTTGAGATAAAAATCGGCGGTACACTTGTTGACCCACAAGGTCAGTTCTAAAAACGCAAATTTTAATCTGCCGGACAGTCCTTAGGACTGTCCGGCAATAATCAAACAAAACTGTGCTTCTGCGGACGCGGTGTAAGATAAACGAGTATAATAACGTTTAAAACGAAGACATTGGACTCTCTTTAGGCGTGCAAAATACATTTCCACGTTTGCAGACGGGCGGCAGCAAAGCAGTATTCTTTATAACCTAAGGCTTTACGGTTACTTACGTCTTGCAGCACGGTGGAAAGGTATGGTTATAAATATGAAAGCAAGCAAAAAACTGGTTTCAGTTTTCTGCATTACGTTGGCAATGTCTCTGATGTTTTCTGCGGTATGCTCCGCTTTTGCGGTGAGTCAGGCGGACATTGACAATCTGAAAAAGAAGCAGTCTGATATTGCAGCGTCAAAGACGCAGCTGCAAGCACAGATTTCACAGCTTGATACTCAGATTTCATCGGTTATGGAGCGCAAGCAGGCGTTGGACGAGCAAAATGAGCTTGCCCAGCAGGAAATAGAGCTTATTAACGAACAAATTGCCCTATACGACAAGCTGATTGAACAAAAGGCTAAGGAGCTTGAGGATGCAAAAAAGGCTGAGGAGGAGCAAAAAGCAGCCCTCCGCGTTCGCATGAGAGCAATGGAGGAGAGCGGAAGCTTCTCCTACATTGCAATTGTGTTTGAAGCTGCCGATTTTACTGATTTACTTTCCAGACTTGATTTTATATCTTCAGTAATGAAGTATGATAAGGAGCTTGAAAATGCCTACATAGCTGCTGTGGAACATGTTTCAGAGGTCAAAGCCGAATATGAGGTGACCCAAAAAGAGCAGGAGCAAACAAGGGCTGAGCTTGAAGCAAAAAAGGCGGAGCTGGAGGCAAGCATTGCAGAAGCAACTGCGCTTATAGCCGAGCTTGAAGCGAATATTGAGGAGTACAGAGCGCAATATGAAGCCAGCGAGGCGCAGGCAACGGAAATCAGTGCTGAGATAGACAAGCTGGTCGCGGCCCTTGAAGCACAGCAGGCAGCATCACAGGGCGGCTCTGCTTCTATCACGGGAACGGGATCCTATGTTTGGCCCTTGCCCGGATACTCACCCGGTTCTGCGTACGGTTGGCGTATGCACCCGATACTGGGAGTTATGAAATTCCACGCAGGCGAGGATATCGGCGCACCAAGCGGTACCCCTATTATTGCAGCAGACAGCGGCACGGTTATTCTTTCCACATATAACGCAGGGGGCTACGGCAATTATGTAACCATAAGCCACGGAAACGGGCATGTTACGCTTTACGGTCATATGAGCAGCCGAGCTGTTGCCGCCGGCGACACCGTTTCTCAGGGTCAGGTTATCGGCTATGTCGGCTCCACGGGAATGTCAACAGGACCTCATCTGCACTTTGAGGTGAGAGTAAACGGAAGCACTACAGACCCCAAGTCGTATTTTAACTTTGGATAAAGGACAATTTTCCGATACAGCCGGACAGTCAAAATTATATGGCTGTCCGGCTAATTGGATTTTTTTAGTCAATACTATTGGAGTCGGCATAGCTTATGCAATTGCCGAAATTCTTTTTTCCCAAAAGGAGAGTGAGCTTGTATGAAAAAACGCATTGGAGCCGCAACCCTAATAATGTCTTGCGTCGCAAGCTTTGCAATAGCAGTGCTGCTGAGCAGCTATATGTTTGTTTCAAAATACGGCGGTATGGACGTATTTCCTTACGCAACAAAGTTTGCCTCCGTTTTCAGCGCCATAGAAAATAATTACATCGGCGAAGCGGATATGGAAAAGGTATCCGATGCAGCCTATTCCGCAATGGTCTCAGCAATTGATGACCGCTGGAGCTATTACATGACGGCGCAGCAGTACGAAGAATATCAGCAGTATCAGCTAAACCGTTATCAGGGAATCGGTGTTACCATAGAGCCTGATGAAGCTGGCAGCTATCCCCATGTTGTGGGGGTGGTGGAGGACTCTCCGGCACAGAAAGCTGGAATTAAGATAGGCGATGTGCTAATAAAAATTGATGAAGTTAGTCTTGAAGGAATGAGCGCGGCACAGGTGAAGGAGCTGATTAATGAAAGGCAAGAGAGCGAGTTTTCCATCACCGTTAAATCAGAAGGCGGGGAGAAAAAGCTGAATATTTCTGTGGAGCCTGTTTTTTCAAATCCTGTCACGTATGAATTGCTTGCTGATAACATAGGATATGTGAAAATCAAGAACTTTGAGGGAGAAAGCGGAGAGCGTATAGTGCTAGCGGTTGATGATTTGATTGCACAGGGTGTCGGTGGAATTGTATTTGACGTTCGCAACAATCCCGGCGGGCTTTTAAGCGAGTTAATAACTGCCTTGGATCACCTTTTGCCGGAGGGAACATTGTTTATTTCCCGTGACAAGCAGGGAGTTGAAAGCACCAAGACCTCGGATGCGGAATTTGTTGATATTCCAATAGCAGTTTTAATCAATGAAAATACCTACAGCGCGGCCGAGTTTTTTCCTGCAGCTCTCTCTGAATATGGCAGAGCGATAACAGTTGGCACGCACACGACGGGAAAGTCACGCTCGCAGATAAACATTGTGCTTTCAGACGGAAGTGCTGTGCACCTTTCAACAAACGGTTACCTTACACCAAAGGGCGTTGACCTTTCCCAAGCCGGAGGACTGAGTCCTGATGTGGAGATAGGGATGGATGAAGAATTGATACCATATCTTGCCTCGGGTATAATTGATTATGAAAAGGATGAACAACTCATGGCAGCTATTACTGCTTTAAACCAGCAGATGAAGAATTAGATTTAGTAAAACAGTTTCTGTTTTATTGAAAAATAATATAACGGCGCTACGCGCCATTAAAACTGTCCGAGACAGTTTTAATAAGAATAAAAAACGAATACGACAAATGATTACGTTTTATTCGTCTTGACAGCGCAGGTTTTTCTATCTATAATGCTTAACAATGGTGTTTAATTAGTTTAATGTATAATGTTTGAAGGTGACGTTATCGGCTGAAGTAAGTTTGCCGTAATGCCACCTTGTGGCTATTGCTTAGGCGCAATTTTTATATAACGAAGGGACGAGAACAATGGCTAACGATGCAAAATTCAAGATGAGCAAGGAGCGCCTTGACGAAATACGCGAGGAGCTTCACTATCTCGAAACAGTTCGGGAGAAAGAGGTTTCCGAGCTAATTAAAGAGGCGCGTTCCTTTGGTGACCTCTCCGAAAACAGTGAATATGACGAAGCAAAGACAGAGCAAGGCAAGCTGTATTCTAAGATTGCCGAACTGAAAAATATTCTTGAAAACGCAGAAATTATCGAAAGCGCGGAAAACACAAACAATATTGTTCTGGGAAGCAAGGTCGTTGTGGAATGCTTAGAGGACAATGAAGAGGAAGAGTATCAGATTGTCGGCTCTCAGGAGGCAAATCCCATGCATGGCCGCATATCTGATGATTCGCCCTTTGGCAGAGGACTGATGGGTCATACTGTTGGCGAAACCGTTACAATTGAGGCTCCTGCAGGGGAAATTCAATATAAGATTGTAAGCATTGAGAATAAGGGAGCATAAAACATATGAGCGATGAACTAAACAGAGAAAATAACAGCGAAGAAACACAGGACATATCTGAAATCCTTCGAATCAGACGCGAGAAGCTTGCAAAGCTTCAGCAGGAGGGACGCGACCCGTACACAGAAACAAAGTACGTCAGAACCGCTTACAGCACCGAGGTTAAGGACAGCTTTGAAGCGTGGGAAGAAAAGGACGTTTCCATGGCGGGACGTCTTATGTCCAAGCGCGACATGGGCAAAGCGTTTTTTGCGGATATTCAGGATGACAAGGGCAGAATCCAGCTTTATGTCCGCGTAAACGATTTGGGCGAGGAGCTGTTCAACGAGTTTAAAAAATGGGATATCGGCGATATTATCGGCGTTGAAGGCTTTGTTTTCCGTACCCGCAAGGGCGAAATTTCAGTTCACTGCAAAACCGTAAAGCTTTTGTCCAAGTCACTTCTGCCGTTGCCGGAAAAGTTCCACGGACTTACCGACACAGAAACACGCTATCGCCAGCGCTATGTGGATCTTATCGTAAACCCCGAGGTTCGCAGGAACTTTGAAATACGCAGCCGCTTTATCCGCCATGTGCGCACGTTTTTGGACAACCGCGGCTACATGGAGGTTGAAACCCCGGTACTTAACACCATATCCGGCGGTGCAACTGCGCGCCCGTTTATTACACACCACAATGCGCTGGACATTGATATGTATATGCGTATTGCAACAGAGCTTCATTTGAAGCGACTCATCGTCGGCGGAATTGAGCGCGTTTACGAAATTGGACGTATTTTCCGCAACGAGGGTATGGACACTAAGCATAATCCTGAGTTCACAACTGTGGAGCTTTACGAGTCCTATGCAGACTTCAATGACATGATGGATTTATTTGAAGCACTGCTTTCCAGTGCCGCTATGGATATACTGGGTACCTATGATGTGAAGTGGCAGGGATTTGACGTTTCTCTCGCGCCCGGCTGGGAGCGTCTGCCGATGCACGAAGCAGTTAAGAAGTATCTGGGTGCGGACTTTATGACGGTTTCAACAGATGAAGATGCCGTTGCCCTTGCAAAGTCTGTAGGCGTTGAAATTCCCAAGGAAAAGGAAAAGACATGGGGCAATGCCTTGTACGAATGCTTCGACCAAAAGGTAGAGGAGAAGCTTATTCAGCCCACCTTTATAACAATGCACCCCGTTGATGTTTCCCCACTTGCAAAGCGCAGTCCTGCTGACCCGAGACTTACAGAACGCTTTGAGCTTTTCATCTGCCACAGCGAAATGGGCAATGCGTTTTCAGAGCTTAATGACCCTATCGACCAGAAGCAGCGTTTTCAAAAGCAGGTTGAGCTGCGGGCAAAGGGCGATGCTGAGGCGGGTATGATGGACGAGGACTTTGTTATGGCTTTGGAGTACGGTATGCCGCCAACAGGCGGTCTGGGCATTGGCATAGACCGCTGTGTAATGCTGCTTTGCGGTGTTGATTCCATTAGAGAAGTCATTCTGTTCCCCACAATGAAACCCATCGACGCATAAGCGTAAGCTTTGGCTGTGGCAGGGCAGTTTTGCCCAGCCGCAGCCTTGTTGCGTAAGTAAGCGAAGCGATATTCTACGGAGGAAAAATGGAGCATATTACTTCACGAAAGAATAAGGTGATTTGTCATCTAAAGGCATTGGGGACAGACAGCAGCTACCGCCGCAAAGCAGGTCAGTTTGTTCTTGACGGAGAAAAGCTTCTGCGTGAAGCTTTAATGTGGAATGCTAAGGTAAGCTGTGTCCTCTGGGGCGGAGACAGATGTGTTGATGTGCCCGATGGAGTATCCGAATACTCATGCCCGCCGGAGCTGATGCAGTTCGTTTCCCCGCTGAAAAGCTCGCGTGGTCCTGTATTTTCCGTTGAAATCCCCATCAGCTTCGGTGAAGAGTGCAATACATCCAATTTGGAAGAGAACGAATATTTACCCGTCGCCTCGGCGATAATCCTTGAAAACGTTCAAGACCCGGGGAACGTGGGAACTGTTATACGCACTGCAAATGCCATGGGTACGGATATCGTAATTCTAGTTGGGGACTGCGCTGATGTCTACAGTCCTAAAACCGCAAGAGCAACTATGGGAGCGATTTTCAGACAGCCTATCGCGGAGATGAGCGTCCTACAGCTGCGAGATTATGTAAACCGAACCGGGCTTAGCTTGTACGGCGCTGCGCTCTCTGACAGTGCACAGGACATAAGAAGTGTTGACAAAGCTAGATTAGCTGTTGCCGTAGGAAGTGAGGGCAGCGGGCTGTCTGATGAGTTGCTGTCGATTTGCAGGGGACAGGTTATAATTCCGATGATGCCCTCCTGCGAGTCCCTGAATGCGGCAGTAGCAGCCTCCATAGTAATGTGGGAGATGTTTAGAATTCGATGAGGAGGATAAACCATGGCAACATTGAAATATTGGGTATGGCTGTCCGCACTCACGGAGCTTCTGCCAAAAACGAGATATGAACTTATATGTGCCTTCGGCGACCCGGAAAGTGTGTTCTTTGCTGATGAAAAACAGCTTTCCAAGCATATTTCACTCAATGAGCGCGAGCGCCGAGTGCTGTCGGATAAAGGCCTGGAGCGTGCAAACGAAATTTTGGAAAAATGCCATGAGGACGGTATAGCGATTATTACAATGGCGGACGCAGTGTATCCACGAAGACTATTGAATATTTTCGATCCGCCAATAGTACTCTATGTCAAAGGCAGATTGCCCTCAATGGATGAGCAGGCGGCAATCGGAATTGTTGGAACAAGAAAAGCAACGCCCTATGGCATGAAAATGTCACGCAAAATCGGCTTTGAGGTGGCGAAGGGCGGCGGTCTTGTGGTAACAGGACTTGCCGGTGGAGCAGACAGCGCAGCGGCTGAGGGCGCACTGCGTGCAGGCGGTTTTTGTGTGGGAGTATTGGGCTGTGCCATCAACGAGGTTTATCCAGCGTGGAACGAACCACTATTCAACGATGTTTCCGCTATGGGAGCATTGGTTAGCGAGTACCCTCAGGGTACGGCAGGAGCAAGCAGATATTTTCCTGAAAGAAACCGCATAATCAGCGGACTTTCAGTGGGGGTTGCCGTTGTTGAAGCACCCTTTCGCAGCGGAGCACTTATAACAGCGTCACGGGCGCTGGATCAGGGCAGGGAGGTTTTTGCGGTTCCGGGAAATGCGGATGCCCCCAACAGTGCAGGTACAAATCAGCTTATTCGTGACGGGGCGCAGCTTGTATGCTGCGGATGGGATATACTTCAGGAATTTGAACAGCAATTTCCGGACAAGGTACATAGACCCGACCCCCAAAAACTAAATGTTTCGCATGAAAAGGATAGCGATACGGCGGCAAAAAATCAGGAAACAAAGCCCGCTGTTTCCCAGAGAAATTTACCGGAAACAGGCAAGAACTTTGCCATGCTTAGGGTGCAAACAGGAAGAAAAAGGATTGACAACAAAAACCGTCGGGAATATATTGACTTGAAGGAACAGTTGGCAGGACTCTCAGAGCAGCAGCTTAAAATAGTTGCCATAATGGATGAGAAAGAAAAGCATGTTGATGATATCATCGAGCTTTCCGGACTAAGTGCTTCAACGGTGCTGTCGGAACTGACAATTCTTCAAATAAAGGGCATAGTATCTCAGGAAAGCGGAAAACGCTTTACATTGAATATAGTTAAAAAGTGAGGTCGGATATGGCTAAATCAAAAATGGATCTGGTCATTGTAGAGTCGCCTGCAAAGGCGCGAACCATTGAAAAATATCTTGGTTCAAATTATCATGTAGTTGCTTCCATGGGGCACTTGCGGGATTTGCCGAAGAGCACCATGGGTGTTGATATAGAAAACGGCTTTGAGCCGGACTATCAGCCCGTTAAGGGACGCGAGGATGTAATTGAGGATTTGCAGAAAAAGGCGAAAAGCGCAAATATCGTATATCTCGCAACCGACCCTGACCGCGAGGGAGAAGCCATCTCGTGGCATTTGAAGGAAATGCTTCAGCTTAACGATGAAAAAGCCAGAAGAGTAACCTTTAACGAAATAACAAAAAAGGTCGTTAACGAAAGCATTGCCTCTCCGAGAAGCATTGACGTGGATTTGGTTGACGCACAGCAGACACGGCGTATTTTGGATCGTATAGTCGGCTATAAGCTCAGCCCGCTGCTCTGGCGCAAGGTGCGCAGGGGATTGTCTGCCGGACGCGTACAGTCTGTTGCAACGCGCATGGTGGTTGATAGAGAAAATGAAGTTAAGGCATTTACGCCGGAGGAATACTGGCTGCTTGACGTGACCCTTGACCGTGTCGAGAAAAATGGTAGCTTTATTGCCCGTTTTCATGGCACAGAGGACAAAAAGCTTGAGCTTACCAGTGAGGAAGAAGTGGAAAAGGTTGTTCAAACCGTTACCGTAAACGACTTTTATGTGAAAACAGTCAAACGCGGTGAAAAACAGCGCTCACCCGCACCTCCGTTTATTACCTCCACGCTTCAGCAGGAGGCATCCCGCCGTCTGGGAATGACACCGAGACGTACCATGTCCGTTGCGCAGCAGCTTTATGAGGGCGTAGATATCACGGGCGAAGGAACCGTTGGTCTTATTACCTACATGAGAACCGACTCTCTGCGTCTTTCTGACGATGCAACTGAAGCCGCCCGTGAGTTTATCGTCAGCCGATACGGTGAGCAGTACTACCCGGGCAAGCCCCGCGTTTTTAAAACCAAGGCAGGCGCGCAGGACGCTCACGAGGCAATACGCCCAAGCAATGTATTTTTTACTCCAGAATCAATAAAAAAAGACCTGACTCCGGACCAATACAGGCTGTACCGCCTCATTTGGGGTCGCTTCACTGCTTGCCAGATGTCAAATGCCGTATATGACAGCGTATCTATTGACGCTGTTTCCGGCGGATACCTTTTCCGCGCAAACCACTCGGAGATTAAATTTGCGGGTTATACCGCCGTTTATGAAGAAAGTAAGGACGAGGAAACCGCTGAAAGGCAAAAGCCTCTGCCGGATTTGACAGAAGGCGAGCCTGTCAAGCTATCAAAATACGATAAGGAACAGCAGTTTACACAGCCACCCTCCCGCTATACGGAAGCAACACTTATTCGTGCAATGGAGGAAAAGGGGATTGGCAGACCAAGCACCTATGCTCCCACCATAAGCACCATCACAAGCCGCGAATATGTGGTGAAGGAAGGAAAGTACCTCAAGCCCACAGTTTTGGGTGAGGTGGTAACTCAGCTCATGGAGGAGAGATTCCCCGACATTGTTGACCTTAAATTCACAGCCCGCATGGAGGATACGCTTGACAATGTGGAAGATGGCAAGCGCTATTGGAAGGATGTTCTGAGTGAGTTTTACGGCGACTTTGACAAGGAGCTTCAGGAGGCTGAAAAAGCGCTTGAGGGTCAGCATATCAAAATACCTGTTGAGTTGTCCGATGAATACTGCGACAAATGCGGAAAGCAAATGGTAATAAAATCCGGCAGATTTGGACGTTTCCTTGCATGCCCCGGCTATCCCGAATGTGATTTCACAAAGCCGATAGTAATTGAAATGCCGGGAAAATGCCCCAAGTGCGGCAGCCGCATACTAAAACGCACCTCCAAAAAGGGCTACACCTATTACGCCTGTGAGCGAGGCGCCGAGTGCGGCTTTATGACATGGGATGTCCCTGTAAAAGACATTTGCCCCGAATGCGGCAAAAGTATGTTTAAGCTTTCGGGCAGAGGCAAGAAAACTCCTTTCTGCGAAAATGAGCTGTGCCCTAATTTTGTACCCGAGGATAAAAGGGGATACCGCAAAAAAGCAACGGCAGAGGGCGAAGGTACCGAAGCAAATGACGCAAAGGCTCAGGGCGAAGAAGACAAAAAGCCGGCAGCAAAAAAGTCTGCACCTGAAAAGCCAAAGGCGGCAAAAAAAGCCGTTTCCGCAAAATCTACCGAGAAGAAAGCGGCGGGAAGCAAAGCGGCAGCTAAAAAGCCGGTTGCAAAGAAAGAAAAGGCGGCAAAGCCTGCCGCAGTAAAAACAGACGAAGAATAAGGAAAATGAACAGGGGGGCAAACTTTGGATAAGGTCACAATAATCGGCGCAGGGCTTGCAGGCAGTGAGGCAGCGTGGCAGCTTGCACGCAGGGGAATACCGGTGCGTCTTATTGAAATGAAGCCCCAAAAGATGACCCCTGCACATCACAGAGACACCTTTGCCGAGCTTGTGTGCTCAAACTCTCTGCGCAGCGATGAGCTGTCAAATGCAGTGGGTCTGCTGAAAGAGGAGCTTAGGCATTTAGGCTCACTTATTTTGGAGTGTGCCGATGCGACTCGTGTTGCTGCAGGAGGTGCGCTTGCTGTTGACCGCGAGGGCTTTTCAAGGCTGGTCACAGACAAGCTTAAAACCTGTCCGAGCATTGAAATTGTATCAGAGGAAGCTCTTGAAGTACCGCAGGGAAATGTTATAATTGCCAGCGGACCTCTTACAAGCGACGGGCTTGCGCGAAAAATTGCGGAGCTTTGCGGAGATACACAATTTCTGAATTTCTATGATGCGGCAGCTCCTATAGTAACACTGGAGAGCATTGATTTGGAAAGCGCATTTTATGCCTCACGTTACGATAAGGGCACGGCGGATTACATCAACTGTCCCATGACAAAAGAGGAGTACCTTGCCTTTTGGAGCGAGCTGTGCTCCGCAAGGCAGGCGGAGGTTCACGGCTTTGACGACGGCGGTGTTTTTGAGGGCTGCATGCCGGTGGAGGTTATGGCACGCAGGGGAGAGGATACGCTGCGCTTCGGACCGCTTAAGCCGGTTGGTCTTGTTGACCCCCGAAACGGTAAGGAGAACTATGCCGTGGTTCAGCTTCGGCGGGACAACGCAGTGGGGACGATTTACAACATAGTGGGCTTTCAAACTCATCTGGCATTTCCTGAGCAGCGTCGGGTGTTCTCCATGATACCTGCGCTTAAAAATGCCGATTTTGTGCGCTATGGCGTCATGCACAGAAACACATATCTCAACTCACCCCGATTGCTTGACAGGTACTACCGCTTAAAATCACAGCCGAGGATTTGCTTTGCAGGTCAGATGACAGGTGTTGAGGGGTATGTTGAGTCCTGCGCCTCGGGCATGCTTGCCGCTCTTGAAACCGCAGAAAGACTTAACGGAAGACCTCCCTTAGATTTTCCGCGGTCAACCGCAATCGGCGCACTGGCACTTTATATTTCTGAGTCCTCCGTGGGGCATTTCCAGCCCATGAATGTAAATTTCGGAATTATAGAGCCTCTGGATAAAAAGGTTAAGGGAAAGCGAAATAAGAATGCTGAGATTTCAGCCCGAGCTCTTGACATAATAAAGACATACGCATCGGAGGTAATAGAATGAGAATAATAGTAGATGCAATGGGCGGGGACAACGCCCCTGCCGAAATCGTAAAAGGAGCAGTTGAAGCAGCCCGGGAATTTGGCGTTGACATCACCCTTGTGGGTATGGAAAAGGCCGTGCGGGACTGCCTTGAAAACGAAAAAGCCGCCGATTTGGGCGAAAGAATAAGAGTAATAAACGCAACTGAGGTTGTTGAAATGGAGGACGACCCTGCAACAGTCCTGCGTATGAAAAAGGACTCGTCCATGTCGGTTGCGCTCCATGCCCTTAAGGACGGAGAGGGAGATGCATGCATTTCCGCAGGGAGCACTGGAGCACTTTTAGCGGGTGCAACCCTTATAGTCAAAAGGGTTCGCGGAATACGCCGTGCAGCACTGGCACCCGTTATGCCCAACGGCAATAAAGGAGCTATGCTTATTGACTGCGGTGCAAATGTGGAGTGCACTCCCGAATATTTGCTTCAGTTTGCATACATGGGAAGCTTTTACGCAAAGCATATAATGGGATGTGAAAATCCCCGTGTTGGTCTTTTGAATGTAGGTGCCGAGGATACAAAGGGCGGAGATTTACAAAAGGCGGCATTTGCCCTGCTGAAAACCGCAAGCGAGGGTGGCAGCATAAACTTTATCGGGAATATTGAAGCTAAGGAAGCGTTTTTTGATACGGTGGATGTTGTAGTTACTGACGGCTTTTCTGGTAATATCATGCTGAAAAGTATTGAGGGCACTGCAAAATTCGTTTTGCTAAACCTTAAGAATGCAATAACCTCTGATTTGAAGTCAAAGATGGGTGCTCTGCTTGTGAAAAAAAAGCTTGAAGGACTAAAAAAGGTGTTAGACCCCTCAGAAGTAGGCGGAACAGCCCTTTTGGGTATTTCTAAGCCGGTTATAAAGGCTCATGGGTCATCAGATGCGAGAGCTGTAAAAAACGCTATATTGCAGGCGATAAATTCTGTTAAAGCAGGCGTTGCCCAAGAAATAGAGAAAAATATTGACCTGATGATTATTCCAAAAGAAGAATAGACTTGACAAGTTAGCATATTATGCCTATTATCAGATTTAGCAAAGTATTTGGAGATGTTGACTATGATTTTTGAAAAAATTCAAGAGCTGATTTGCGAGCAATTTGTTATCGAGCCTGAAGCAGTTACAATGGAGACTTCCTTTGTAGATGATTTGGGCGCGGATTCCCTTGATGTTGTGGAGCTTACCATGGCAATCGAGGAGGAATTCTCACTTCCCGAGGTTTCAGACGATGATCTGAAAAAAATCGTCACAGTTGGCGACCTTGTGGAATACGTCAGCCGTTATGTGCAGGATTAATTTTTGCACATATAACAGAGCTGTTAGAAAAAACCGAAGGGAAGGGGCGTCCTATGGACGGATTGGAACAAAAGCTTAAATATCAATTCAAAGACAGGACGCTCCTGCTCACGGCACTCAGCCATAGCTCCTACGCCAATGAAAACAAAGGCGAGGGAATAATGAGCAACGAGCGTCTGGAGTTTTTGGGAGACAGTGTATTGGGACAGGTGGTTGCAAGCCACCTGTATTTGTCCTATCCCCAAATGCCCGAGGGACAAATGACAAGACTGCGTGCGGAGCTTGTTTGTGAGCATAGTCTTTTCAGCGTTGCCCGGACTTTGGAGCTTGGGCATTATATTCGCCTTGGTAAGGGCGAGGAGCACACAGGCGGCAGAAACAGAGAGTCAATTTTGGCGGACGCTGTTGAAGCACTTATTGCGGCAATGTATCTGGACGGCGGGTCTGGCATTTCCCATGATTTCATTCATCGGATGATTTTGGACCAAACAGACATTCTGAAAAAGCATCCGCTCAGCGACTATAAAACTGCCTTGCAGGAGCTTGTCCAGCGCAAATCAGGACAGGTTCTCAGTTACGAGCCTATTGCTGAAACAGGTCCTGACCATAAAAAAACCTTTACCGTGCAGGTTAGCTTGAATGGTCAGCCAATAGGAACGGGAAGCGGGCGCACAAAAAAGGAAGCTGAACAGTTCGCAGCTCAAAATGGCATAAAGGAGATTTCATAATGAGGGCAAAACGGAGCATAATTCCCGTTTTCGTACCCCATTTGGGATGTCCGCACAACTGCGTTTTTTGTAATCAGCATAAGATTTCCGGGAATACTTCCCCTGCGGATTCCGAAACGGTAAGGCAGGCAATTATAAACGGCAAAGATAAGATCAGCAAGGACACAAATATTCAACTGGCGTTTTATGGCGGCAGTTTTACGGCAATACCCGCCCACAAGCAAAATGAGCTGTTGGGCGCGGCTTTGCCGTTTTTGCGTAATGGAGACATCAGCTCCGTAAGGCTTTCAACAAGACCTGACGCAATTGACGAGGAGACACTCCTGCGCCTTAAAGACTACGGCGTTTCAACTATTGAGTTGGGTACGCAGTCTATGTGCGAGCAGGTGCTTACGGCATCGGAGCGCGGACACACAGCGCTGGACACAGAAGCAGCGGCGGCGCTGATAAAGCGGTTTGATTTTGAGCTTATACTCCAAATGATGACGGGGCTGCCGGGAGATACGAAGCAGAATAGTCTTGATACTGCCAGACGGATAATTGCTTTAAAGCCCGATGGAGTGCGCATATATCCAACGGTCATTATAAGAGACACACCTCTGTGCGATTTGTGGAGGAAGGGGCAATATTCGGAGCACACCGTAGAGCAGGCGGTGGATTGGTGCGCCGAGATAGTACCTATGTTTGACGAAGCGGAAATACCCATAATCCGCCTCGGCTTAAATCCGACAGACGATTTGTCAGAGGGAGAGGCTCTTGGTGGGGCGTACCACCCAGCATTCGGTGAGCTTGTTCGTTCGCGACTGCTGCTATTTAAGGCGCGGGAGCTTTTGCAGAATGCAGAGCTTGAAAAAAGTGCTGTGCTCGGAGTAAATAAATCTCAAGTGTCTGCTATGGTAGGGCAGCATAAATGCAATGTTCAAAGTATTAAGGAAGAATTTCAATTACAAAACGTGACGGTACGGGAGACGAATGTTGAAAAAGATACGGTGGTTTTGCTCTAAAATCTAAGGAGTTTATTGCAAAAAGGACACGTATGTAATATAATAAACAAATACGCATATTACGGTAACTTTATGCTGCTACTCAACCGACAATCCCCAAACCAGAGGTGAAATATGTATCTCAAGGCACTGGAAATACAGGGCTTTAAGTCCTTTCCCGATAAAACTAGGCTTACCTTCGAAAAGGATATAACAGCGATAGTAGGTCCTAACGGAAGCGGAAAATCGAATATTTCTGACGCAATACTCTGGGTAATGGGAGAACAGCGAACAAAGGCTTTGCGCGGCGGCAAGATGGAGGATGTTATTTTCGGCGGAACCGAGAAGCGTCCGAAGATGGGCTTTGCCCAAGTATCGCTCGTTATTGACAATACTCAGCGTATTTTTGATACGGACAGCACAGAGGTGATGATTACCCGCCGCTACTACCGCAACGGTGACAGCGAGTATTACATCAACAAGGAGTCAGTCCGTTTGAAGGATATCACCGAGCTTCTTATGGACACGGGTCTCGGCCGTGACGGGTATTCAATTATCGGTCAGGGCAAAATTGCTGACGTAGTGTCTGCCAAAAGCGGCGACAGGCGTGAGCTGTTTGAAGAAGCTGCGGGAATCTCGCGATACCGCTATCGCAAGGACGAGAGCGAACGCAAGCTTCAGCACACCGATGAAAACCTAGTTCGCATAAACGATAAAATTGACGAGCTGAAAATACAGGTTGAGCCGTTGAAAATACAGGCAGAAACTGCAAAAAAATACCTCGTTCTGCGAGACGAACTGCGACTTTTGGAGGTTTCCGTATGGATGGAAACCTTAGACAAGCTCCATGAGCGCGCACAAACAGTTACAGAGGACTGGGAAAAGGCAAAGCTGGATCTTGCGAACGCACAGGAGGAGCTGTCAGAGCTATATGCCGCGTCGGAGAACTATACGGAAAAAATGCGGGAAATGGATTTGGAGGCGGAGGCTGCCCGAGGCCGCTTGAGTGTGGCGGAAGCCGTATGTGCTGACTGTGAAAGTGAGCTTGCGGTGCTTGAAAACAGCGCGAAGCATAATGCGGAACGGCAGCAGCAGCTAAAAACCGAGCTATTGGAGCAGGGCTCGAGAGCACAGTCACTTGAAGCACAAATTGCTCAGCACAGGGCAAGAGTCGACCAAATCGGCGAGGAAATAACCGAACTTGATTGGCAAATGCGAGAGGTTACGGAGGGTCTCAGTAAAAACGCTCAGGGCGAGGACGGAGCAAAGCGCGATATTTCCCGTCTTCTTGAAGACAAAAGCGAAAAGCTATCCCGCCTTTCTCAATGCACCACCGTTTTGTCAATGCTGAACGATGCCGCGCAAGAGCAGGAGGAGGGCAGCAGGAAGCGTGAACAGGATCTTTCAAATGCCCGCGTTCGTCAGGACGAACTAAGAAACCATCTTAAGGAAGAAAAGCTTGCTCAGAATAAGGCGCAGGAAGCTGTTTCTGAGCTTGACAATATAATTGAGGGCTATGCCTTGCGTATCGAGGGTCGGCAGAGCAAGGTAAAATCTCTTGAGGAAAAGCAAACAAAGCTAACCATAGATATCAACTCCGCAAAATCCAGAATTTCCATGCTAACTGAAATGGAAAAGGAATTTGAGGGCTATTCAAAATCAGTAAAAACCGTTATGCGCGAGGCTGAGCACGGAACCTTGAATGGTATTCAAGGCCCCGTTGCAAACCTTGTCAAAACTGAGGACGCTTATACCCTCGCGATAGAAACCGCTCTTGGAAGCGCCATGCAGAGCATAGTTGTTGACACTCAGGAGCAGGGCAAGGCAGCAATTGAAATGCTAAAGCGACGGGATGCGGGACGGGCAACCTTTTTGCCTGTAAACACAATAAGACCGTCAGAGCTAAAGCGCAAACCCGATAACGAAGCGGGCTACTTGGGAACAGCCTATGAGCTTGCTCGATTTGATAAAAGGTTTGCAGGTGTTTTTTCAAATCTTCTGGGCAGAACTGTTGTAGCTGAAACCTTAAGTGATGCGGTTTCTATGTCTAAGCGTTTTGACAATCAGCTTCGAATTGTAACCTTGGATGGACAGCTAATTAATGCCGGCGGCTCTATGACAGGCGGCAGCGCGGCAAAAAATGCGGGAATTTTGTCCCGTGCAAATGAACTCAAGGCGCTTAAGGAAAAATATGACGACCTCACCGAACAGGCAGGTGACTGCTCAGTTTCGTTGGGTGAAGCCAGCCGTGAGCTTGCTTCGGCAAAATATGAGCTGCAAACGGCAGAATTTGAGCAAAAGCAAGCGGTGGAGCAGCTGCACCAGTGCCAGAGTGCTGTCAGCAGCAGTGAGCTTTTGCTAGGCGAGGCTGAAAAGGCAATTCAAAACTATTTGGGAGACGAGCAAAACGCTGCTTTAAGAAGGGCGGATGGCGAAAAGCGCGCACGAGCCGCTCAAGACGATATTTCAAGTCTCACAAGTGAGGTTGAGCAAATAGAACAGAAGCTTTCCGAACTCTCCACAACAAGTGAGGAACACGATAAGCTCAGACGGGAGCTTACGGAAAAGCTGTCGACCGTTTCCGAAAAGCGTTCTTCCTTAATCTCGGAAAGTGACACAACAAAAAATGCGATTGTTCAGCTTGAGGAGCTGTATTCTGATATTTCGGGAGACGGGGAAACGCGAAAAACGGCTATTGAAGCGCTGGAAAACGAGAATGAAACCATTGCAGAAGGCATTTGCTCAGTTAAGGAAAAACTGGAACAGGGCAGAGAGCTTGCCGAAAGCATTCGAAGCGAGCTGACTGCGATAAACAATATGAAGCTGGAACTTGAGGGAAAACGTACTCAAAGCGAGAAAAAGTCGCAGGAAAAAAACCGCGAGCTTTTGGACATTGAGCGTCTGTGCTCTGCAATAGAACAAAAGAAGCTCGCTTCTGAAATGGAAGAAAAGCAAATAATAGATAAGCTCTGGGACGGCTATGAGCTTTCCCGTACGGCAGCGCAGTCGGTCAGAGAACCGATTGAAAACCTTCAGGCTGCCACTAAACGCATCAGCGGCTTGAAGCGTGAAATAAGCGCATTGGGCAACCCCAATATCGGTGCCATTGAGGAATACGAAAGGGTTAGCGAGCGCTACAATTTCCTTACGGAGCAGAGAGACGACGTTGAAAAGGCTAAGCGTGAGCTTGAGAAAATAATTGCTGACATCACCCGGGAAATGAAAGAGATTTTCTCCAGAGAATTCAAGGTTATAGACGAGAGCTTTAGAAAAACCTTTTTAGAGCTTTTCGGTGGAGGCCGTGCGGCACTCATACTTGAGGATGAGGACGATGTTCTCAACTGCGGCATAGAAATCAAGGTTCAGCCGCCCGGAAAGGCTCTTTCTACCATCAGTCTTTTATCCGGCGGTGAAAAAGCATTTGTTGCAATCGCCCTATATTTTGCAATTATTAAGGTTCGCCCCACACCGTTTTGCGTTATGGACGAGATTGAAGCAGCACTTGATGAGGCAAATGTTGACCGTTATGCACACTATATGCGGAACATGACGGATAAAACTCAGTTTATCGTAATTACCCACCGCCGCGGCACTATGGAGGAAGCTGACATGCTATACGGTGTCACAATGCAGGAAAAGGGCGTGACAGAGGTTCTGTCTGTTGACCTGCAGGAGGCGGAGCTTGCAATAGCAAACTGATGCAGGCAATACTCATAAATTAAAAAAAGGAGAAAATCCTGCGAAGCAGGATATGATACAAATTGTATGGGCTTTTTTGACAAGATAAAGCAAGGCTTAGCCAGAACAAAGAAGAATATGTCCATCCAGATGAACAATATGTTTTCAAGCTTTACGGGTGAAAACGAGGAATTCTACGATGAGCTTGAGGAGGCCCTCATTCTGGCAGATGCGGGAGTAGACACCTCTGTTGAAGCGGTTGACAGGCTTCGCAAGCTGGTTAAGGAAAGAGGTCTGCGCGGCGGCGAGGATGTTAGAAGCGCTTTTTCCGAGGTTTTAACGGAGGTGTTTGAGGGCAAGGAACTGGGACTTTCTCTTAACACAAAGCCATCTGTTATCCTCATGGTTGGCGTTAACGGCGTTGGAAAGACCACAACTATCGGAAAGCTTGCCGCCAAAATGTCTGCTGAGGGAAAGCGCGTGATGCTTGTTGCAGGCGATACCTTCCGTGCAGCGGCAGCAGAACAACTCACCATTTGGGCTGAGCGCTCCAAAACCGATATTGTTCGTCATGAGGAGGGGAGCGATCCTGCTTCGGTTGTGTTTGACGGAATTGCCGCCGCAAAGGCAAGAGGCAGTGACGTTATAATAATTGACACAGCGGGCAGACTCCACAATAAGGCAAATCTTATGAATGAGCTTAACAAAATCACTCGCATAATCACAAGAGAGCTGCCTGAGGCAGATAGAGAAACGCTCTTGGTGCTTGATGCCACAACCGGACAAAACGGTCTTATTCAGGCAAAGCAGTTTAAAGAAACAGCGGATATTACGGGCATAGTGCTCACAAAGCTTGATGGTACGGCAAAGGGCGGCATTGTGTTTGCAATTGCAAACGAGCTTGAACTGCCTGTAAAATATGTGGGCGTGGGCGAGGGTGTGGACGATTTGATGCCCTTCGAGCCTGATGCGTTTGTGGAGGCGCTTTTACAGCAATGAGATTTATTTTAGCAAGCAACAATAAGGGTAAGCTTAAGGAAATGGGCGCTATTCTCTCGGCAATGGGTGAAGAGGTTGTGTCTCAGAGCGAAGCTGGTCTTTCTCTTGAAGCCGACGAAACCGGCGTCACCTTTGAGGAAAACGCACTTATAAAAGCAAGGGCTGCCTGTGAAGCCTTGGGACAGCCGGCAATTGCTGATGACTCTGGTTTGGAGGTTGACGCATTGAACGGTGAACCGGGAGTTTACAGCGCAAGGTACGGTGGTAACACCTGTAAAACAGACGAGGAACGGGTGCAGCAGCTGCTTAAAAATATGCAGATGCTGTCCAATCGAGCTGCAAGGTTTGTCTCATGTATAGCCTGTGTTTTTCCCAACGGAGACACAGTTACCGCAAGGGGACAGTGCGAGGGTAAAATTACCTATGAACCCCGGGGTAATGGCGGCTTCGGCTACGACCCAGTTTTTGAACTGTCCAATGGCAGGACGATGGCGGAAATTACACAGGAAGAGAAAAACCTTGTGTCCCATAGGGCAGAGGCTCTAAAAATCTTTGAAACGAAATTGAGGGAATATTATGCTTACAAGTAAGCAGCGAGCATATCTGCGTGGTCTTGCCGCCCATGAAGATACAATTATCCACATCGGAAAGGGAGATATCAGCGAAAATGTTATCACCCAGACCAAGGAGGCACTCAAAGCACGAGAGTTGGTTAAGGGCAGAGTTTTGGAAAATTCAATGCTATCGGCTAGGGAAGCCTGTGACATGCTGTGTCAAGAGTGCCGTGCGGAGGGTGTTCAAACAATAGGCAGTAAATTTGTTCTTTACAAAAGAAATGAAATGAAGCCAGGAATTGAGCTGCCAAAGGCAAGCAAAAAATAGAAATAGTTTTTAAAGGGGATGAAAATATGCGCATAGCCATTTTCGGCGGGAGCTTCAATCCTCCCCACACAGGGCACATTGAAGCAGCAAAAAATGCTGCCGTATGTATTGCCGCGGACAAGCTGCTTATAATCCCCACTGCAAAACCGCCGCACAAGGAGGAAGCCGCATCAAGCCCTGAGCCTTATGTGAGGCTTGAGCTTACAGAGCTTACTTTTGCTGATGTTAAAAACGCCGAGGTTTCGGACATGGAAATACGACGCGGCGGCACGAGCTACACGGTGGATACTCTTACCGAGCTTAAAAAGCTGTATCCTAAGGATGAGCTTTTTTTGCTAATCGGCACAGATATGCTTTTGAGCTTTGAAACATGGAAGGATTATGAGAGAGTCCTCAAGATTGCGTCATTGGCGGTTTTTGCCCGCGATTTCGGCGAAAATTTGGAAATTTCAGAAATGTGCGACAAGCTGCGGCGGGAGTATGGTGCTGAAATTACAATTGTGCCGCTTTCTCCTGTGAAGGCTTCCTCAACGGAAATAAGGCAGCTACTGCCCCTTCGCGGCGGAGATGAGCATTTGGCTGACAACGTGTATGCAGAGATAATCAAGCACCGCTATTACGGCGCAAAGCCCAATCTTGCATGGCTGCGCCAAAAAACGATGTCCTTCCTTAATGAAAAGCGCATTCCTCATGTTCTTGGCTGCGAGCAGGAGGCGGTTCGCCTTGCAAAACGCTGGGGTGCAGACCCGGGACTTGCGGCAGAGGCAGGAATTCTGCATGATATTACTAAACGGTTAGACAAGGACGCTCAGTTGATATTGTGCGAAAAATATGGTATCATGACGGACGATGACGAAGCGGAAAACGGAAAGCTTCTTCATGCAAAAACAGGAGCAGGACTTGCACGTGATTTGTTTGGCGTAACCGATGAGGTATACAGCGCAATTTTTTGGCATACTACCGGAAAAGAAAATATGACGCTGCTGGATAAAATAATTTATATGGCGGATTATATCGAACCTACGCGGAGCTTTGACGGAGTCTCAGAACTTAGGCGATTGGCTTACGAAAATATTGATAAGGCTGTTTTAGAAGGACTTGAGATGAGCGTTAAGGAGCTTGAAAACCACAACATCTCACCACACAAAAACTCTTTAGAAGCTGCAAAGTGGCTTAAACGTGCAATTGCGTTAGAAGAAACCTAAAGTGTTTTAAACATATTCTGAAAGGACTGAAAACACATGAAGCTATTTGGCGGAAGTGGACATAATAAAAATGATCACCAAAGTGGTCATCAAAATAAACAGCAAAAGCCGGAGGCAAGACGCAGAGAAACTCCGGAGAACGGCAAGCCTCAGAGGAAGGGCGCTAAGGGCTTTGTTATTGCTTTAATTATCATTGCGGTTGTAGTTGGCGGCGGCTTTGCGTACTGGAAAATATCCACCAGACCTCCCGATGTTACCCCCGAGCAAAATGACGGAGAGCAGGACGGTGAACAGAGCGGCGAGGTTCAAATTGTTGATACTGCTGACAGAGAAATCGGTCACTACTATACGGTTTTGGTGGTAGGCAAGGATCAGGAGGGCTTGAACACGGACACGATCATGCTTGCTCGCTTTGACGCTGTTGGCAAATCGGTGAATATTGTCTCAATCCCCCGGGACACAGTCGTAAATACAGACTCCGACATTTCAAAAAAGATCAACTCTGTATACCAGTTCGGCGGCAACGGCATTGATTCTCTGATGGATCGTGTTGCTGACATTACAGGC
Organism: uncultured Oscillospiraceae bacterium; assembly: GCA_964485265.1. GTDB lineage: Bacteria > Bacillota > Clostridia > Oscillospirales > Oscillospiraceae > UBA2658. The sequence goes on from CAZAIU010000001.1 coordinate 93,167, forward strand.
TTCCGTCCCGACAACTATGTGGTAGTTGATATAAATGTATTTGTTGAAGTAGTTGATGCCATGGGCGGCGTTGAATTTGACGTACCCATTGACATGAACTATGATGACTACGCCACCTATCCCAACGGTGAACCCTATGAGTTTACTATCCATGTAAACAAGGGACTTCAAGAGCTTAACGGCTATGATGCGCTTGGTGTTTTCCGTTTCCGCCAGAACAACAACGGAACAGGCTATCCCATGGGCGATATCCAGCGTCTTGACTGCCAGCACCAGCTTATGATGGCTATTGCCCAAAAAGCAATGAGCACACGCAGCGTCACAAAGCTCATGAACATAGTAAACGCGGTTATTGGAAACTGCGTTACTAATCTCAGTGTCGGTAACATACAGTGGTATGTTGAACAGTTCCTTACAATGTCTCTTGAAAATATCCAATTTTTCACCGCACCCACAACAGGCTGCTGGATTGGAGGCACCACCTATGTTACCTTGAGTGTGGATGATTGGATGACCATGGTGAACGAAAAGATTAACCCAATGAAGTCTCAGATAAAAAAAGAAGAATGTGAAATCATCTATCCGGCAGTTACAAAAGCGCTTGTAAACGGACAGTTCTACTATAAGCCCTCAGATCTTGCGGTAACTAATGGGAAAGACGTTTACACAAACTTCCCCAATTAACCGGAAATTAGAAAGGAAATAAATATATGCTTACTTCAAGAGAAATTGCCGAAACCGCGGTTTCGGTGCTCTCAAAGAAAATTGGTAAGGATTTGAAGCTGCTGCAAATTGACAGCATTACTGTAATTGCAGATTATTTTGTAATTTGCACAGCGAATACCCCAACACAAATTAAAAACCTATGCGATGAGGTTGAAGCAGTGCTGGAGGATAAGGGCGAGAAGCTGCTTCACAGAGAGGGCTACCGTCAAGGCGGCTGGGTACTCTTGGATTACGGCTGTGTTATCATCCATGTGTTTTTGGAGGAAACACGTGAATTTTATGGTCTGGAGCGTCTGTGGGCAGACGCAAAGGATATTGACATATCCGGAATTGTCGAAGAAAGATAAAATACCGGTGCTGTAACAGGCGAGGTCTTGTTAAGGTACTTGTTAGAATAGAGGATTGAAGTTAGACATGAAGTATGATTTTACAGCAATTGAAAAAAAGTGGCAGAAGCGTTGGCAGGATGAAAAGGTCTATGCAGCGGAAAATGGAAGTGAAAAGCCAAAGTTTTACGCGCTGATAGAATTCCCTTACCCATCTGGTCAGGGGCTGCACGTGGGGCATCCCCGTCCGTACACAGCGCTGGATATTGTTGCACGCAAGAGAAGAATGCAGGGCTATAATGTTCTGTTTCCCATAGGTTACGATGCGTTTGGCTTGCCCACTGAAAACTATGCAATCAAAAACCATATGCACCCCCGTGAGGTGACAAAGACCAACATTGCCCGCTTTACACAGCAGCTTCAGATGCTTGGCTTTTCTTTTGATTGGGATCGCTGCGTTGACACCACCGACCCTGAATACTATAAATGGACTCAGTGGATTTTCCTTAAAATGTTCGAAAAGGGTCTTGCCTATAAAACCAGCATGCCTGTGAACTGGTGCACCTCCTGTAAATGTGTGCTTGCCAATGAGGAGGTTGTAAGCGGCGTTTGTGAGCGTTGCGGAAGCGAGGTTGTGCGTAAGGAAAAAAGCCAGTGGATGCTGAAGATAACAGAATATGCCCAGCGCCTTATAGATGATTTGGACGATGTGGACTTCATAGAGCGCGTTAACATACAGCAGAAAAACTGGATTGGCCGCTCCACCGGCTGCGAGGTAGACTTCGGCACAACAGCAGGGGACAAGATGACGGTTTTCACCACACGTCCGGACACCCTGTTCGGTGCTACCTACATGGTTATGGCTCCTGAGCATGAGTACATCGAGAAGTGGGCAGACAAGCTCACAAATCTTGATGCAGTCCGGGAATATCAGGCACAGGCGGCAAGAAAATCCGATTTTGAGCGCACGGAGCTCTCGAAGGAAAAGACCGGTGTTTGCCTTGAAGGTGTGCGTGGAATAAATCCGGTTACGGGCACTGAAATCCCCATATTTATATCTGACTACGTTCTTTCTACCTATGGCACAGGTGCCATTATGGCAGTTCCTGCGCATGATACCCGCGACTATGAGTTTGCAAAAACCTTTGGACTGCCCATAATAGAGGTTGTAAAAGGCGGAAACATTGAGGAAGAAGCATTTACCGACTGCGCCACCGGCATTATGACTAATTCCGGCTTCCTTGACGGACTGACAGTCGAAGAAGCAAAAAAGAAGATAACCCAATGGCTCACTGAAAAAAGCATAGGTAACGAAAAGGTTAATTATAAGCTGCGCGACTGGGTATTCTCCCGCCAGCGCTACTGGGGCGAACCAATTCCTCTGGTATATTGCGAAAAGTGCGGCTGGGTTGCTATTCCGGAAAGTGAACTGCCTCTGCGCTTGCCTGAGGTTGAGAGCTATGAAACAACGGATGACGGTGAAAGCCCCCTTGCTCATATGGACGATTGGGTAAACACAACCTGCCCCCACTGCGGCGGCAAGGCAAAGCGCGAAACTGACACCATGCCCCAGTGGGCAGGCTCAAGCTGGTACTATCTGCGCTACATGGATCCACATAATCACGGTGCTCTTGTGGGCAAGGATGCAATGGACTACTGGCATCAGGTGGACTGGTACAACGGCGGTATGGAGCATACCACACTGCATCTGCTCTACAGCCGCTTCTGGCATAAGTTCCTTTATGATATCGGCGTTGTTCCCACTAAGGAGCCATACATGAAGCGTACGAGCCACGGCATGATTTTGGGCGAGGGCGGAGAGAAAATGTCCAAGTCCAGAGGCAATGTTGTAAACCCCAACGATATCGTTGATGAGTTCGGCGCGGATACTCTGCGTTTGTACATCATGTTTATCGGTGACTTTGAAAAGGCGGTTCCGTGGAACGCCACTGCCGTTAAGGGCTGCAAGCGTTTTCTTGACCGTGTCTGGAATTTGGCAGAAAATCCGCTTGAGGGTGATTCATATTCCAAGGCTAATGAGGCTGAAATTCACAAGGCAATCAAAAAGGTCGGCGAGGACATTGAAAACATGAAGTTCAATACGGCTATCGCAACACTCATGTCACTTGTCAACACCTTCTATGATAATAAGCCCACCCGAGGAGATATCAAAACGCTAATTATTTTGCTGTCACCCTTTGCACCCCATATAGCTGATGAGCTTTGGGAAATCCAAGGCTTTAAGGGGATGGCAAATGAACAGGGCTGGCCTATTTTCGACGAGAGCAAAACTGTGGACTCTGAAAAGGAAATTGCAGTTCAGGTTGGCGGAAAGTTGAAAACTACTGTCGTAATTCCCATGGATGCCGACGATGAAACAGTTAAGAGCATTGCCTGCAAGGATGAAAAAATTGCGAAGCTCTTGGAGGGGATGGAAATAGTAAAAACCATTGTTGTTAAAAACAAGCTTATTAATCTTATAATTAAGCCTGCAAAATAACAGATTTACAGAAGCCGGTATTCTAAAGAAGGAATACCGGCTTTGAATAATGAAGCCTTTGGCTTTCTTTGAGTGAAAATATGTTTTTTTCCACAGAATATAATGAGAAGTATAATATTAAATATGCTGTCTATAATAACTTTGAAATATTTGGTATTGACTTGACAAAGCAAATGCAATCTGCTATACTTTAGTAGTATTCAGATTGATCAGTTCGACTCATGCTTCTAAGCAAGTCACTTTGATGGTTTGCTTCGATGACATGGGTTTTTTTGTTATATCGGATATGAAAATTTATTTGGAGGTACTACTAAATGCAACAGGGCACTGTAAAATGGTTCAATTCTGAAAAGGGCTTCGGCTTTATTTCCAACGCTGAGGGCGGCGACGATGTTTTCGTACACTTCTCCGCTATTGCTGGCGACGGCTTTAAGACTCTTAACGAGGGTCAGGCTGTCACTTATGACGTAGAGCCCGATCCCAAGAGCTCCGGCAAGTTCCGCGCTGTAAACGTAATGCCCGCATAAGGCAATTTACCATTAAAAAGAGCGCTCCGCCAATTGCGGAGCGCTCTTTTTGTCGCTAGAATCTTTATGCGCTGTGTCTATATTCTTACCGTTTTTAAGGCTGCTTCACACTGTCTGCATATTTACAGGCTGCCAATGCAGCAATGGAGCCGTCTGCTGCCGCTGTGGTTAGCTGACGAATTTGCTTTGCGCGGCAGTCGCCTGCAACAAAAACTCCGGGTGTCTTTGTGAGACAGTACTCATCGGCGTCAATGTATCCGTTTGGGTCCAAGGAGGCAAGACCCGAGAAAATATCGTTTTCGGGTATAAGACCCACAGCAACAAAAAGCCCGTCGCATGAAAGCTCACTGTGCTCATCTGTAGCCTTGCAGTAAAGCTTCAAACCGCAAAGTTCGCCATTTTCGGTAAGCAGCTGTTCAATTACCGTTCCTGTTACAGCCCGGACGTTAGGGCGGGCAAGCAGAGCGTCTCTCAGGCTTTCCTCTCCTGTGAAATAGTCAAGATTTTGAACTATTATAACCTTCTTGCAGCTTTCTGAGAGGAGTATTGCCTCCTGCAAAGCAGAATTTCCGCCGCCAGCAACCGCAACGGTTTGGCCTGTGTAAAAGTCACCGTCGCATACGGCACAGAAGCTTATGCCCCTGCCAACCAGCTCATGCTCACCCTCAAGACCAAGCATACGGTGCTTTACACCGGTGGATATGATAACCGCGCGGCACTCGTATTCGGTGCCCTCCTCGGTAACCACGCGCTTTACTGCGCCCTCGTCCTCAATGGCGGTTACGGTTTCAAGCTCTACATCAGCACCGTGAGACATTATCTGCTCAAGCATATGGTCTGCAAGCTCACTGCCGCTCACTGATCTGAAGCCGGGGTAGTTTTCAACCTTTGGCGAATAGGCAATTTGACCGCCGAAGCCACATTTTTCTATTACAAGTACGCTTTTTTTACTGCGAAGCGCATACAGTGCCGCGGTCATTCCTGCGGGACCGCCTCCGATTACAATTATGTCGTACATATGTAGTTCTCCTTCTGCAATTAGAAAGAGGTCGGGTCGCTATGACTGCCCGACCTCTTTTTATTAACAATTTTCAGCGCTTTATATCAGCAAGGTACTTTTTTATTTCAGGCACGCCATAGTATTTTTCGGAGCGGTCACCATCTGAAATGACTAAGGTGGGGGCGCCCTTTACGCCGTATTTGTTTACCAAATCTATGTTTTCCTCGGCTATAAGCTTTTCGTAGGAGAAACCTGCCTTTTCCATCATAGACTCTGCAACTCGGCAGTTGGGGCAGGTGGTTCGGGTAAACAGAATAGAATGTGCGGAAACAGAGCTTGGAGATGAAGGTTTTCGTTCCGCGCACACGGCTTCGCCGCAGGTCATTTTAGGCTGCGGGTCTTTGCAATGGGAGTTCTCAACATTGTAAAGCTTGCGCTCCTTAAATTCCTGTGTCTTGCCCTCGTTCCAGTTCTGAACAGGACGGTAATAGCCTGTTATGCGGCTATAGACCTCCGCAGCTTCACCGCAGTCGGGGCAAGTGAACTGTTCTCCTGTCAAATAGCCGTGGTTTTTACACACGGAATAGGTTGGAGAAATGGTGTAATAGGGCAAACGGTGGTTCTCGGCAATTTTGCGTACAAGATTTGCTGCCGACTTCCAGTCGGGAAGCTTCTCACCCAAAAAGGCATGGAATACTGTACCGCTGGTATAAAGGGTTTGAAGCTCGTCTTGGATTGCCAAAGCCTCAAAAACATCCTCGGTGTATCCCACAGGCAGATGAGAGCTGTTGGTGTAATAAGGAGTGCCACCGTCCTTTGCAGCCGTGATGATGTTGGGATAGCGAGACACATCGTGCTTTGCAAGGCGATAGGTGGTAGACTCGGCAGGGGTTGCTTCAAGGTTAAAGAGAGCGCCGTACTGCTCCTGATAGTCCGAGAGCTTTTTACGCATATGGTTTAAAACATCCTTGGCAAACTGCTGAGCCTCGGCATCGGTCAAATCCGTTCTGAGCCAGTTGGCGTTCAAGCAGGCTTCGTTCATGCCGATAAGTCCGATAGTGGAGAAGTGGTTGTCAAAGCTGCCAAGGTAGCGTTTGGTGTAGGGATAAAGACCCTCGTCCAAAAGACGGGTTATAACTGTGCGTTTCGTGTCTAGAGAACGTGCGGCAACATCCATCATATGGTCTAATCGCTTGTAGAAATCCTCTTGACTTGCGGCAAGATAGGCAAGACGCGGAAGGTTTATAGTGACTACGCCGATTGAGCCGGTGGACTCGCCGCTTCCGAAGAAGCCGCCTGACTTTTTGCGCAGCTCGCGAAGGTCGAGGCGCAGACGGCAGCACATGCTGCGGACATCGGAGGGCTCCATATCGGAGTTTATGTAGTTAGAGAAATAGGGTGTGCCGTATTTCGCTGTCATTTCAAACAGCATCTTGTTGTTCTCGGTCTCGCTCCAGTCGAAGTCACGGGTGATGGAGTAGGTGGGAATAGGATACTGGAAGCCGCGTCCGTTGGCATCGCCTTCAATCATAATCTCAATGAAAGCTTTGTTGACCATATCCATTTCAGGCTTACAGTCCTTGTAGCAGAAATCCATTTCCTTGCCGCCAACTATGCAGGGCATTTCGGCAAGGTCAGCGGGAACTGTCCAGTCTAAGGTGATGTTGGAGAAGGGAGCCTGAGTGCCCCAGCGGCTGGGGGTGTTTACACCGTATACAAAGGACTGTATGCACTGCTTGACCTCCTTGTATGACAGGCTGTCAACCTTTACAAAGGGAGCAAGATAGGTGTCAAAGGAGGAGAATGCCTGCGCACCTGCCCACTCGTTTTGCATGATACCAAGGAAGTTAACCATCTGGTTGCAAAGAGTGGAAAGATGTCCGGGAGGTGAGGAAGTGATTTTTCCGGGGATGCCGCCCAAGCCCTCTTGAATGAGCTGCTTTAAGCTCCAGCCGGCACAGTAGCCGGTAAGCATGGAAAGATCGTGCAGGTGCATGTCTGCATTGCGGTGTGCACTTGCAACCTCCTCATCATATATCTCAGAAAGCCAGTAATTTGCAGTGATAGCACCGGAGTTTGAAAGAATAAGACCGCCGACGGAATATGTAACGGTTGAATTTTCCTTGACACGCCAGTCGGTTACTTTAACATAACTGTCCACAAGTGCTTTGTAGTCCAAGACGGTGGACTTCATGTTGCGTATTTTCTCCCGCTGCTTACGGTAAAGGATATAGGCTTTTGCAACATCGCCGTAGCCTGTTTTAATAAGAACTGTTTCTACGCTGTCTTGTATTTCTTCAACAGTGATGAGACCATCTTTGATTTTGTCCTCGTAATCTGCTGTTACCTTTAGCGCAAGAAGGTCTATAATATCAGGCGTAAACTGCTTGTTTTTAGCTTCAAAAGCCTTGGTGATGGCGACGCTGATTTTTGAAAGGTTAAAATCGCACACCTTTCCATCGCGTTTAACTACCTTATACATTATAATGACCTCCATAATTTCTGCGGATATCAATTTTCCGCGTGTATTTGTATTTTATATTTATTATTGAATATTAGATGTTTTAAAAGGTAAAGTCCTGTTGCTGTTATGCTCCGCCCTATATAAGATCACATGTTTGCGGATAGGCGACCGAGAGTAATTGTACCACATATATTGTGTAAGTCAAGTGACAAAAGCACTATATATACGGAAAAACTCAGTTGCGAATTTGCACTGTAGCTATATATTGCTGAAGGATGGCTTTAAAGCTCTCAAGCTCATGCCTGTCAAAGCCGTGAAAATCGGGGTCAGCTCCGTCAGCTCTTGTACCGATGATGTCTCCTGAATTTTCGTAGTTTTGAAGAAAAAACAGCTTTGTACCACTCAAAAGCTTACCGATTTCCCTTATATCCTCTGCCGTGTGCAGCTCACGAACAAGCGTGGTGCGAAATTCGTAGGGAATGCCGCTGTTTTTAAGAAGCTCAACGCTCTCCAGAACAGGTGCACAATCAAAATCTGCAATTCCGACCGCTTTTCCGTAATTGTTTGGAGAGCTCTTAATATCTATAGCAACATAATCAAGCAGCCCTTTTTCCGTGAGAGACGCGAGTCTCCGGGGAAATGTGCCGTTGGTGTCAAGCTTGATAAGAAAGCCCATATCCCGAATTTTTTTTATGAAGTTCTCAAGGTCGGTCTGAAGAAGCGGCTCTCCGCCTGTTATACACACCCCGTCCAATTTGCCTACTCGGGCGGAGAGAAAGGCAAAAACCTCGTCCTCGGTTATCATAGGGCATCGGTCGCTGCGTAAAACTAACGACGCATTGTGGCAAAACGGGCAGCGCAGGTTGCAGCCTCCTGTGAAAATAGTTGCTGCCAGATTTTCGGGAAAGTCCAGCAGAGAAAGCTTTTGCAGACCGCAGATTTGCATATTTTAGGATCTCCTTAAATGATTTCGGCTGACTGTCTCTTCAGCATAGACATTCTACAGCAAAAGGATGGTTAATGCAATTGGAACATCATCCAAAAATCTTATATATAGTTTTATATCTTCATTATAGCAGCATAAAAACACAATATATAGTGATTTGGTCACTTTGTTGACAAAAGAAACACAAAAGAGTAAAATTAAGCATCAAGTAGTTAGTGCCGACAAGTATGATGCTCAAGGAGATAAGATGCAAAATAGAAAGATTAGCCTTGTAATCCCTGCCTACAACGAGGAATCAATAATAGAAGATACAATAGCTTCGGTGCTTTCGTTTTTGTGGGTGACTTTTGACAACTATGAGCTGATAATCGCCGATGACGGCAGTACAGACAATACTAAGGCCATAGTTGAGAGTATAAAGGATCCCAATTTGCGTCTTGTGAGCTATTCCCCGAACAGGGGCAAGGGCTGTGCAGTGCGTGAGGGCATTCTTGCAGCCGAAGGAGATTACATCGCATATACTGACGCAGATCTCGCCTACGGTATTGAGAGCGTGGGTCAAATTATAAAGCTTCTTGAAGATTCGGGGGCGGATTTGACGGCAGGATCAAGAAAGCTCCATCCCGACGGATATGCAGACTACCCGCCTATAAGACTGATGGCAAGCCGCTGCTTCAGTTTCCTGACAGGGACGTTTGCCGGCTTCCACTTTGATACCCAGTGCGGGTTGAAGGCGTATACCGCGAAGGCTGCAAAGGAGATTTTTTCCCGTTGCGAAACTGACGGCTTTGCCTTCGACTTTGAGGCAATAATGCTTGCCGAGGCTTTGGGCTTTTCTATAACTCAGCTTCCTGTTAAAATTATCAACCACAGGGAGTCTAAGGTTAGAGTGCTTCACGACAGTATAAAAATGTTTAATGACATTATAAAAATCCGCCGCTCAGTGGATAGAAGAATGAAAAAGGACGGCAGGGCATGAGTCTGAAATTTAAACGTTTTGACAGCCAAACCTATGCCGCTGTTTTTTTTCTGCTGTTTGGGCTTGTCTTTGTGCGATATTGTTATTTCGGCTTTGAATATTATTTGCAGCTTGACGATTATATTCAATACCACAACTATACTGCATATAACACCGATTTAGGCGAGCTGATAAGCAAGCTGGGCATGCTGTCCTCACGTCCCTTGGCGGGAATATGTGATTTGTTTGTTTGGTCGCATTTTTACTCCAGCATGATATGGGCGCTTGCCATAATCTCAGCCATGTATGCAGCGTCGGGCGTGTTTCTTCACAGGGTGTTTTCCTCACGCTTCGGAACAGGCTGGCTGTTTTTTGTCGTTTACGCTCTGCTGCCCATTGCCTTTGAGGGTACATACTGGATTTCCGCATCGTCGCGCATTATTGTGGGTCTGTTTTTTGCCGCGCTTGCACTGCTATGCTTTGATGAATGGTGCGAAAAGGGGAGCAAGCTGCGCTTGACTGCATTCATTGTTTTACAGCTTATTGCGTTTTGCTTTTACGAGCAGGTAGTTCTGTTTTCCGGTGCAGCAACCTTAATTATAATGCTTTGCAATATAAAGTCCCACAACCACCGTGCCCTTTGGGGATTTTCCATGTTTGCAAATGCGGCAATATACTTTATTATTACAAAGCTCGCTCCTTCGGGTGTCTACGGTTCCCGTGGGGAAATGCTCTTTCCATGGCAGGAGGGCTATGTTGAACATTTGTTTTTGCCTGCCGGAGAGCAGATGCGTGAGGTGCTATTTAAATACAATGCCGCAACTCTTTCCACCGGACTTCTGAGGGGTGTAAAGCTTCTTTTCACTAATCCGAATTTTATATGTATTTTGGTGATGCTTGCTCTGTGTACACTGCTGTTCCTGCTTGCCCGAAGCGTTAAACGAAGCCGTGTGAGGATACTGCCGGAATTACTTTCGGGCGTTTTATTAGCTGCTGCGCCTCTGGCACTTTTCTTTGTACTTAAGGATCCGTGGTTCGGAGCCAGAAACATTGTTACGTCCTTGTGCGGATTTGCTCTAATATGCGATGCCTTGCTTGACTTTATTTTCGGACGTTTGAAAAAAGGCGCGGCGATAGAGGCGGCTATCGTAGCTGTGCTGGCACTATTATGCTGCATTGCGTCTGTGAGCGAGCTTCGGGATTACCGCGAGGTGACCTTGGCGGATACTGCGGTTTCAAAAGCTGCCGCCGATGCCTTTGAGGGGCATGATTTTGCGGAGACGGACAATATATGGATTTTCAACGTGGATGCCTCCTATGTGGACGGTGCAAGCTTCTATTTCCATGAGCACGGCTATGGTGTGACCAGCAGCGACTGGGCGCTCACAGGAGCAATCAGAGCCATAAGCGGCAGGAAAGAGCTGCCAATAATCAGACCCATATCCTCTTTCCGCACAGAATCCTCAATTGCGGAGGATACAATAGTGTCCGCAAAGACCTATTTTTACAAGGACGGAAGAGTAATTCCTGTAGCTTTGAAAAAAACGGGAAGCGGAGCATGGAATATTACAGACAGCGGGAGTAATATTTTGGGTAATCTAAACCACAGTGAAAACGACAATCTGGAGCTTTTCGTATTTTAATCTGTAAAATGCTTTAAGAACTTATATCAAAATAAAAAACAGGAAACGAACATCAAACAGATGAACGCTTCCTGTTTCTTTATGCTTTGTTTATTCCACTATTTTTTCAATGATAAAGGTGGGGCGGTGCTTTGCTTCGAGATAGATTTTACCTACGTACTCGCCGACTATGCCGATGCCGATAAGAGCCAGCCCTCCCATCAGCAGCATGACTAGGAGCAGAACCTTCCAGCCCTCAAAGGGTATACCAACGCAAAGCTGAACAATAAATGCTATGAGTATAATGAAATCTATTAAAAGGGAGGCACAGCCGCTCCAAAGTATTGCCCGTATGGGCTTGGCACTAAGGGATGTGATACCCTCTGCTGCAAGTGACAGCATTTTTTTAAGAGGATATTTGCTTTCTCCTGCAACACGCTCACCGCGCTCGTATTCCACTGTGTCGGTTTTATACCCCAGCATCGGCACAATGCCCCGCAGGAAAAGGTTAACCTCACCATATTGAGAAAGGGCATTGAGCGCGGTTTTACTCATTAGGCGGTAATCAGCGTGGTTGAATACGATCTCGCCGCCTAAGGCTTCCAGAAGTTTATAGTAGCCCTCGGCGGTTATGCGCTTAAACCCTGTGTCAGTATCACGAGAGCTTCGTACGCCGTAAACAATTTCACAGCCGTCAAGGTACTTGTCCACCATTTCGTCAACGGCGTCAATGTCATCCTGCAAATCAGCATCCATAGAAATTGTGAAGTCTGCTCTGTCCTTAGCGGTCATAAGACCTGCGAGCAAGGCGTTCTGGTGACCGCGGTTACGGCTGAGCTTAACACCACAGAAAAGCTCATCAGAATCATGCAACGCACATATCATTTCCCATGTACGGTCGGCTGAGCCATCATTAACAAGCAAAACGCGGCTTGCTTTTGCAATTTTCCCACGCTGAATAAGCGAGTGCATTTTTTCCCTCAAAAAACGGGTGGTTTCCGGCAGTGCCTGTTCTTCGTTATAGCAGGGAACAACAATATAGAGCGTATTTCCTCTTACTTCAGAATCTTGATTGTTCAAAGCCTTCTCCTTTGCTGGTTAGCGTTAAAAATTAAAATTGCTTATGTTTGTGTATACGGCAAATATATACAGATAATATTATAATGCGAGAGCGGTTTTTTTGCAAGCTTTAGAACGATATGCCGAATTGATACAATAGAAGTACGGTCATCCCATACATTTTGTACGAAGCTGCGGGCAGTTTTTCCACAACTATGATGAATTTAACCGAAATGTTTCTGATAACGGCTTTTTTTAGTTGAATTTTTGACTAATTGGGGCTACAATGTACTCAATCCGACAGTAGGACTAAAACTCTATTGTCCCCAATTAAATCTGAGGAAAAACAAATGGTTGACATTATTTTGGTGGAGCCGGAAATACCGGCTAACACCGGCAACATTTCCCGCACCTGCTCAGTTACCGGGTCAAGACTCCACTTAATCGAGCCGCTGGGGTTTGATATTTCAGACAAGGCTCTTAAACGAGCGGGACTCGATTACTGGGAATTTCTTGATGTTACGGTTTACAAAAATTTGGATGAATACTTCGAAAAACACGGTGAAGAAAATCTGTGGCTTGCCACAACTAAAGCACCCATCAGCTATGACAAGGCAGACCTTTCGGGGAATGTAAAGCTTATGTTCGGCAAGGAAACGGCGGGGCTTCCCGAGTATCTCCGCGAGCGGTACCGCGAGCGCTGCATACGAATTCCAATGAAGGAGGAAACCCGAAGTCTTAATCTTTCAAACAGCGTTGCTATTCTCTGCTATGAGGCGCTTCGTCAGCAGGGCTTCCCCGGTCTTTCGGGACAAGGCTTGATGGCACAAGAAAACTAACTCTCTCAATCTATGGCTAATACCACAGGCGAAAAGTGCCGAAGTGGTATATGTCATTAAACCCGTATGATATCCGCTTTTGGAAATTATACCACAAAACATGAATTCATGGAGGGCTTTATGAACTACAACAAGAAAACGGTCAAGGATGTAGATGTAACAGGTAAAAAGGTTTTGCTTCGCTGCGATTTTAATGTTCCCCAAGATAAGAAAACAGGCGAGATAACCAGTGACAAAAGAATAGTCGCGTCCTTGCCCACAATACAATATTTGCTTGATAACGGCGCTAAGGTCATTGCCTGCTCTCATTTGGGCAAGCCCAAGGGCGAGGCTAAGCCTGAGCTTTCCCTGGCACCTGTTGCAAAGCGCCTTTCGGAGCTTCTGGGAAGACCCGTTGCGTTTGCGTCTGATGTTGCAGGCGAAAACTCTCAGAAGCTTGCTGCTGAGCTTAAGAACGGCGAAATAATGCTTATAGAAAATGTTCGTTTTGACCCGGGTGAAACTAAAAACGACCCCGATTTTTCCAAAAAGCTTGCATCCTTGGCTGAGATTTTTGTTTCAGATGCTTTCGGAACAGTACACCGCGCCCATGCCTCAACAGTGGGAGTTTCTGATTTTCTGCCTGCATATGCGGGATTTCTCGTTGAAAAGGAGCTTGCAGTTATGGGCGGAGCACTTGAAGCGCCTAAGCGCCCCTTTGTTGCAATCTTGGGCGGAGCAAAGGTTTCCGACAAGATTGGTGTTATCAAAAATCTTATTGACAAGGCTGACACAATTATTATCGGCGGCGGCATGGCTTACACTTTCATGAAGTCCATGGACTACGAAATCGGAACCTCCCTTTTGGAGGCGGACAAGGTAGAGCTGGCAAAGGAGCTTATGGACAAGGCTCTTGCAAAGGGTGTTATGCTCTTGCTGCCTGTTGACACTGCCGTTGCTCCAAAATTCTCTGCCGATTGTGAGCGCGTTGTTGTAGACTCAAAGCAAATTCCTGCCGATTATATGGGCATGGACATTGGCAAGAACACGCAGAGACTATTTTCTGAGGCTATAAAAACAGCAGGAACTGTTGTTTGGAACGGACCTATGGGAGTTTTCGAGTTTCCGGCTTTTGCAGAAGGAACAAAAGCAATTGCAAGAGCGCTTGCAGACTCTGACGCTGTTACAATTGTAGGCGGCGGAGACAGCGCAGCGGCAGTGGAGCAAATGGGCTTTGCTGATAAAATGACCCACATTTCAACGGGCGGCGGGGCATCCTTGGAATTCCTTGAGGGAATTGAACTGCCCGGCGTTGCATGCCTGTTGGATAAATAATAGGAGGCTATAATGAATAAGAAATACCGTAAAGTAATCATTGCCGGCAACTGGAAGATGAACCTTGTTCCCTCCGATGTCAAACCGTTTGTAGAGGAGCTTCGTGCTCTTCTGCCGAAAACTAAGACCTGTGAAGTGGTTTTGTGCGCTCCGTATACCCATATTTCCACCCTGCGGCGCTCACTCAAGGACAGCCGCATTTCAGTGGGCGCGGAGGATGTGAGTCTTCATGAAAAGGGTGCTTTCACAGGCGAGGTGTCTGCCGATATGCTTGATGACCTTGGCGTGCATTATGTTATAGTAGGGCACAGCGAACGCAGACAGTACCACGGCGAAACCGATTTCAGCGTCGGCGAAAAAGCCAATATTGTGCTTGAAAAGGGAATGACTCCCATTATCTGCGTGGGCGAGTCTCTTGAACAGCGCGAGCGCGGACTTACCATGGAATATATCCGCTATCAGGTGCTTGCAGCCTTGTCCAATATTCCGGACAGCAAGCTGCGTCAGTGCGTAATAGCATATGAGCCCATATGGGCAATCGGCACAGGAAAAACGGCTACTGCCGAGCAGGCGCAGGAGGTATGCGAGTGCATACGCCGCGTCATCCGTGAGCGCCGCGGCGCACGTATTGCAAGGAGCATCAGCGTGCTTTATGGCGGCTCCATGAACGGCAAAAATGCCGAGGAGCTTCTGTCAATGCCCGATATAGACGGCGGTCTTATAGGTGGTGCCTCCTTAAAGCCCGAGGACTTTTCAAAAATAATTACCGCTGTTGCTCAGGTTAGCGGCGACTGAATATATGCAGTGTCAGAAAACCTTATGGTAGCACACCGTGATTACAGCCTTTAGTATCATTTTGTGCAGAGTATGAAAGGAACGGTCATTTCATCATGAAAAAAATCCCGACTGCCCTCCTTATTTTGGACGGCTTCGGTTTGGCGCAGCCAAGCGAAAACAACGCGGTTTACAAGGCGTATACCCCTGTGATGGACAGACTTTTTGAGCAGTGCCCCAACAGCACCTTATCCGCATCAGGCATCGATGTGGGCTTGCCCCGGGGACAAATCGGAAACAGCGAAGTTGGTCATACCAATATTGGTGCCGGCCGCGTTGTGTACCAAATCTTGCCCCGTATTTCAAATGCCATTGAAGCTGGTACATTTTTTGAAAACCGCGTTCTTTCCGAGGCTATGGATGAGTGCCTTCGTTCAAACGGAGCGCTTCACCTCATGGGACTGCTGTCCGACGGCGGCGTCCACAGCCATATTAAGCACCTTTTTGCCATGCTTGAAATGGCAAAGCGCAGAGGTATTTCAAAGGTTTACATCCATGCATTTTTAGACGGACGGGACGTTGGTCCCACAACGGGAGCAGGCTATGTCCGTCAGTGCGTTGAAAAATGCCGCGAGCTCGGGATTGGCGAAATAGCAACGGTTCAGGGACGTTTTTATGCGATGGACCGCGATAAGCGCTGGGACAGAGTTGAAAGGGCCTACAATGCTTTGGTATTCGGAGAGGGAGCTCTAAACCCTGACCCGATAGCGGCAGTGGAGGAAAGCTATAAAAACGGTGTTACAGATGAATTTGTGGAGCCTGTTGTCTGTGATGCGCAGGGCGTTTTAAAGCCTGAGGACAGTGTTATCTTCATTAACTTCCGCCCTGACAGAGCGAGAGAGCTTACCTATGCTCTCACCTGCGAGGACTTTGACGGCTTCGAGAGGCGCAGCGGACTTTTCCCCCTCCATTATGTATGCACTGCCCGTTACGATGAAAAGCTGAAAAAGCTGCCTGTAGCCTTTCCACCCGAGAATATCGAGGACACCTTCGGTGAATACATCAGCAAGCTTTCGCTCACCCAGCTCCGTATTGCCGAGACGGAAAAGTATGCCCATGTGACATTTTTCTTTAACGGCGGTGTTGAAAAGGTATTTCCCGGGGAAGACAGAATTTTGATTCCCTCTCCGAAGCAATTTCCCACATACGACTTAATTCCAGAGATGAGTGCATATGAGGTTGCAGACAAATGCGCGGAGGCAATTAGAGGCGGAAAATATGACGTTATAGTGTGCAACCTTGCAAACTGTGACATGGTTGGGCACACCGGAGACATGGCGGCGGCAGTCAAAGCAGTTGAAGCTGTTGACACCTGCGTAGGACGCATTTCTGATGCGATTGCTGAAATGGGCGGCACCATACTTATAACCGCCGACCACGGAAATGCTGACTGCATGCTTTCTGAGGACAGGCAGCCCCACACCGCCCATACAACGAATCCTGTTCCGCTCATTATCTGTGGTGCGGACGTAAAGCTTAAAAACGGACGTTTGGCTGATCTTGCTCCCACAATGCTTGCACTGATGGGAATTGAAAAGCCTGAAAAAATGACGGGCGAGAGCCTAATTGCAGATTAGAACTAGCACTGCAAAGGCATTGACGTAATAACAAAATTAAGTTTAACCGACAAAGGAGAAATATTATGTTTGTAAACACTTATCTGGAAATCGTTGACGTACATGCCCGCGAAATTCTTGATTCCCGCGGAAATCCCACTCTTGAGGTTGAGGTCACACTTGACGACGGCACTGTGGGCAGAGCAGATGTTCCCTCCGGTGCATCAACAGGCGTTTTTGAAGCCTGCGAGCTGCGCGACGGCGACAAGTCCCGCTATCTGGGCAAGGGCGTTTTAAATGCTGTTGAAAACGTTAACGGCGAGATTGCCGAGGCAATGCTTGGACTTAATGCTATGGATCAGGCATCTATTGACAAAATGCTCATTGAGATCGACGGCACTCCCAACAAGACCCGTCTTGGTGCAAATGCAATTTTGGGCGTATCACTTGCCTGCGCAAAGGCTGCCGCCGAGGCTCTCGGAATGCCTCTTTATGCTTACATCGGCGGCTGCAACGCAAAAACGCTGCCTGTTCCCATGATGAATGTTCTAAATGGCGGCGCTCATGCGTCAAACTCCGTTGATATTCAGGAATTCATGATTATGCCTGTTTCCGCTCCTAACTTCCGCGAGGCAGTACGTATGTGCGCTGAGGTTTTCCATACACTTAAGAAGATTGTTCCTTCCTCCGGCGTTGGCGACGAGGGCGGCTACGCACCTGACCTTGCAAGTGACGAGGATGCGTTAAAGGCATTGGTAGAGGCAATTGAAAAAGCCGGCTACAAGCCCGGTGATGACTTCAAAATTGCGATGGATCCGGCAGTTTCTGAGTGGTTTGACGAAAAGGACGGCTGCTATCACCTGCCAAAGCGCGGAACTGTTATGACCCGTCAGGATATGGTTGATATGTGGGTATGCTTCTGCGAGAAATATCCCATTATCTCTATTGAGGACGGTATGGCTGAGGATGACTGGGAAGGCTGGAAGATGCTCACAGATGCTCTCGGCAAGAAAATTCAGCTTGTTGGCGATGACCTGTTTGTTACCAACTCCACACGCTTGAAGAAGGGCATTGAGCTTGGCGTTGCAAACTCCATCCTTATTAAGCTCAACCAAATCGGAACTCTCACAGAAACTCTTGACACAATCCAGATGGCTCACCGTGCAGGCTATACAACTGTTGTTTCTCACCGCAGCGGTGAAACCGAGGATACAACGATAGCTGACGTTTCCGTTGCAGTAAATGCAGGTCAGATTAAAACCGGCGCTCCCAGCCGTGTTGACCGCGTTGCAAAGTACAACCAGCTTATGCGTATTGAAGAGGAGCTTTTTGATGTTGCCCAATATCTTGGTATGGACGCATTTTACAGCATAAGATAGCTTTTAAAAAAAATAATTCCTGAATTTACTTAATTTGAAAAAATAATTGGTAAAATCAGTATAAATGGTGTTTTTGCAGGTAAGAATACTTGCAGAAACACCATTTTTTTCTATTCAGTCAATTCAGGAGGAAAATTTAATGAGCGAAAAAAAGAGCTTTGGCGAAAAGCTTGAAGCATTTTTTGCCGGAAAGGGCTTCTACATAGTCCTTTTCCTGTGTGTAGCAGTGATAGGCGTTTCGGCGTTTATTCTGTTTAGCGGAAACGGTACTGATGTAGAGCAGGATTCACTGGCATTGCCCAAAACAGAGGACAGTGTTCCACAGGAACAGCCCGAAATGGCTGTACCCCCTGTGACGGAAACTCAAGAGGTCATCGAGCCTGTTGAGGAAGCTGAAAGCGACACAAGTCTCGAAGCAGTAACAGAGACCGAGGAAACCGGCGCGTGGAGCGGTGAACAGGCAGAGGTTGCCGCAAGTGCTCCCTTTATATGGCCTGTTCAGGGAGAAATCACACTTCCGTATTCTGTAACGGCGTTGATTTTTAACGAAAAGATGGGCGACTGGCGTACACATGCCGGAGTTGATCTGGCAGCGCCTCTGGGAACACAGGTCGTATCTGTCAGTGCAGGTCAGGTTGAAAGCGTCAAGACGGATGACATGGGCGGCATGACAGTTGTTATCCAGCATGCAGGCGGTTTGAAGAGTATGTATTCAAATCTTGCATCTGTACCCACGGTTTATGAGGGTGACAACGTTATGACCGGAGAGGTCATCGGTGCCATTGGCGCTACTGCACCCGGTGAAACAAAGGACAACCCCCATCTGTGCTTCTCAATGACACTTGACGGACAAAGTGTAAATCCTGCCGATTATTTGCCTAATCGCTAATTCACAGGCATAAAAAATGGACTTCTCAAAAGAGAAGTCCATTTTTTAATTGCTAATTGCAGTTTTGTCTGCATTCATTGTTACAAGAGTTTCTCATGTCTGCAATAAGCTCATAAAACTGCTGGGCTTCCGTTTCCGTTACCTGAAGAGTATTAGGCTTTTTGCACCAGTCCAGCAAATCACATATCCCGCCATTATACCCGTAACGGTCTCCGCAAGCTGAGATTTTACTAATATATTCCCATTTTGTCATGGACTCTCCCTCTTTCAACAGTTGAGCTTTGTGCGCACAGTAAATACTCTATGCCGCGCAAAGCAAAAATATGACTAAAATGTATAAAAATAAATATTTAATTTAATTAAGGCAGAAAAGCTGTTATAATAGCATCATAGATATACAACTTGTAGTGATTGCTGCCGGAGGTATACGCAGACTGTTGTGCAATCCCTATAACATAGTATGTTTTGAATAAGGCTTTCGCAACGAAAATTGAGCTGATACAACATTTATTTATACATAGATAGCCGAGAAAGGATGGATTTATTATGACGGTTAAGGAACGCTTTCTAAAGTATGTTTCAATTGACACTCAATCTAAAGAGGATGCAGGCGTGCAGCCTAGCACGGACAAGCAGTGGAACCTTGCAAGACTGTTGGAGAAGGAGCTTAAGGAGCTTAATGCCTCCAATGTGAGGGTAAGTGAAAACGCATATGTGATGGCGGAGCTTCCGTCAAACTTAGGAGATAAAGCCGTGCCCGCTTTGGGCTTTATTGCCCACATGGATACATCTCCCGATGCATCGGGAAAAAATATTAAGCCGCACATTATTGAAAATTATGACGGCAAGACAATTTTTCTCAACGAAAAAACCGGCGCAGCTCTTGACCCGGAGGAATTTGAAAGCTTGAAAAATCATATCGGTCATGAGCTTATTGTTACAGACGGCACAACCTTGCTTGGCGCGGACGACAAGGCAGGCGTTGCCGAAATTATGAGTCTTGTGCAGCATTTGCAATCTCACTCCGAGATTCCTCACGGCAAGCTCTGCATTGCCTTTACACCCGACGAAGAGGTGGGAGAGGGAGCAGAGGGCTTTGATGTGGAGGACTTTGGAGCTGCCTTTGCCTATACCGTGGACGGAGGGGAGCTCGGAGAAATTGAATACGAGAATTTCAACGGCTGCAATGCAGGAGTTTTTGTTCAAGGCAAGAGCATTCATCCCGGCAGTGCAAAAAACAAAATGATAAATGCAGCCTTGGTAGCAAACGAATTTGCAGCCATGCTGCCTGAGACTGAAACGCCTGAGCATACAGAGGGCTATGAGGGGTTTTATCATCTTCATAATATGACGGGCAGTGTGGAGAGTGCTGAGCTTCACTATATTATTCGCGACCATGACAGAGAGAAATTTGAAAGCCGCAAGGAGTTTATGGGGCTTACTGCGTTCTTCCTCAACAAAAAATACGGCGAAGGAACTGTAAGGCTGATTATTGAGGATAAGTATTTCAATATGAGCGAAAAAATTATACCTCATATGGAGCTTATCAACTTTGCTGAAGAGGCAATGAGCTCGGTTGACATAACACCAATGGTGGTGCCTATCCGCGGCGGTACAGACGGTGCAAGACTGTCATTTATGGGACTTCCTTGCCCTAACCTGTGCACAGGAGGAGTTAATTTCCACGGACCCTATGAATACTGCTCGGTAAATAATATGGAAAGAATTGTGGAAATGCTGATAAAGCTTGTGGAGGTGTATACAGAAGAAAAGCTTAAAAACTAATGATACTAAGATTTAATCTACGGAAAATGAGGTTATTGCATGGAAAGATTGAAAAGAATTGCAGCAATACACGATATATCAGGATTTGGAAAGTGCTCGCTTACCGTTGCGCTACCCATAATATCAGCAAGCGGAGTTGAGTGCTCATGCCTGCCAACGGCTCTTCTTTCAACTCATACCGGTGGATTTACAGATTTTACCTTTAAAGATTTATCAGATGAAATGCTGCCCATTGCCCGGCACTGGAAGATTGCAGGGGCACTGTTTGACGGAATATATTCCGGCTATTTGGCATCTGCGGAACAGGCAGCGCTTTTAGAAACGGTTACTGACATAATCAAGACGGAAAAAACCAAGATAATTATTGATCCTGTTATGGCAGACAACGGAGAATACTATAGAGCCTTTGATGGTGCAATGTGCAGTGCATTCATTAAGCTGTGCTCTAAAGCGGACATTATTACTCCGAACATAACGGAGGCATCTCTCATGACAGGTATGCCCTATAAAGCGGGGCCCCATGATGACAGCTATATTGATATGCTGCTGGAGAAGCTTAGCAAAATATGCAAGGGTATCATTGCGCTGACAGGGGTTTGCCCGGATTCAGAGAGCATAGGCGCAGTTGCATATGACCCGTTAACAGGAGAAAAGGTTACAGCAGTAAGACCTGTAAGAGCAGGTACCTTTCATGGAACAGGCGATATTTTTGCATCGGCATTTTCAGCTCTTATGATTAGGGGGGCAGGTCTTAGAAGCTCAACTGAGGCAGCTATTGCCCTTGTGAGCGAGAGCATAGACCGCACTGTCTCAAGAGGTACGCCCAGAAGAAACGGTGTGGATTTTGAAGGGGTTTTGCCAAAGTATGTTCTGGAGGTTTCAAAGCTGTTCTGATTTGACTTGGTTTCCCGATTTCATATAACAGCTTATTCAAAAAGTGGCTCGGCGGAGAATTCCGCCGAGCCGCTAATAAGTATTTTGCAAGTATTTTGTAGAAAGCGCGGCATTTACATGAAGTGTTACAAACCAAAGCCGCCGTCAGCACCGATTATTTGTCCTGTTATAAAGGCGGCTTTGTCGGAAGCTAAAAAAGCTGCAAGCTCCGCTACCTCTGCTGCTCTCCCCAGCCGGCACAAGGGCGTTTCTTCTGACAGGCAGACCTTATCCTCCGTTGAAAAACCACTCAGCATATCTGTTTCAATAACTCCGGGGGCAATGCAGTTTACTCTAATGCCTGAAGGCCCCAGCTCCTTTGCCAAAGCTCGGGTCATCCCGATAATAGCTGCCTTTGATGCGGAATAGGCAACCTCGCAGGAGGCACCGTGAACACCCCAGACAGATGACATTGTTATGATAACACCGTTTTTTTGATGCACCATATGGGGCAGGGCACATTGTATGCAGTTGTAAGCTCCATCCACATTAACAGCAAAAACCCGCCGCCATGTTTCGGGAGCGGTATCTGAAAATAAACCGTATTCTGAAATTCCTGCGTTGCAAACGAGAACATCTACGCCATTTATTTCGTCATACATTCTGCGAACCTGTGACATGTTGGAAACGTCGGCGCATATAGCAGTGGCTGACAGCTCCTTTGCCAAAGCGTTTGCCTTTTCCTCACTTTGGGCGTAGTTGATATAAACCTTAAAGCCCTTTTCCGATAGAGACCTTGCAATTGCAGCCCCGATTCCCCGGGACGCTCCGGTAACGAGTGCGGTTTTCATAGCACGTTTCCTCCGTATTTTAGTGTTAATACTGCATAAGCTTTAATGAAATTTTTTTATTAACCCATGAGATGTTTGAAAAAAGCAGGCGAGTGTGATAAAATGTCCGAAAGTGGTCATTTTAAATGACGCTTGCACAATGGGAATTACCCAAAGCAAGAGGTAAAATCCATTTGGAGGTCGATTATGCGAACAATTATTTGTAAAAAATGCGGCGCCACTATTGATGCTGATTTAGGGATGTGCCCGAATTGCGGTGCGGTGTATTACATATTGTCTGATGACAATCCACCGCAGCCCAACCGTAATGAAGCTCAACGGGATGATTTTGACATGACTGCGCCTAAAACTGAAAACACAGATAGTAGGGATTTTTCCCAAGAGGATTTATTTAATACTCGTATAATAAATCCTGTCAATGATCCGGACGAGACACAGGTCTTTCGTGCGGTTCCTCCCGCCCCTCAGCGGCAGGCACCTCGCCCGGCTCCTCAGCAAAGACCTGTGGAGAGACGACCTGTAAACCAACCTCAGGCTTCGCGCACACAAGCGCCGCCACCGCCGCCGGAGAAAAAAGGTATGGATGTCAGAAAAAAACAGCTTATTGTTGCAGCGGTTGCACTTCTAGCAGTGCTCACACTTGTTATTTCAATCATGGGCGGAGCATTCAACTTCGGTGACAAGGATGATGACAATGATACAATGATTGACGTTGTTGGTCAAATGGATGAAACTGCAACCAAGCTTTTGAACGCGTTGGGGCTTGAAGTTGAAACTATGCTTGAGCGCAATGAAGCAACAGAGGGAACTGTTATCAAGCAAAGCATAAAGGAAGGAAAGAAAATTAAAAAGGGCGATCTTGTGATCCTTACTATTTCAAAAGGTGTTGAAAAAGAGGAACCCTCTCAGGAAATTGAATATGTTGAAGTTCCTAGCCTAGTTGGCAAGACCTATGAGCAGGCGCGCAAAGTATTAACAGAGCTTGAATTAGTAACAACTCGGGCAGAGGATATTTACAGCACTGTTGCAATTGGTCAGGTAGTTTCACAAAGTCCTCTCAGCGGTGCAAAGCTGCAAAAGGGTGATATCGTAACTCTTACTGTATCAAAGGGCGAAGAGCCTTCTCCCGAACCAGAGGGACACACAGTAACGGTTACCGCGGGTAAGGGCGGCAGTATCAGCCCCAAGGGTCTTGTGTTGGTCAAGGACGGAAATGACCAGAGCTTTACAATTACACCCGATGCAGGTTATGAAATACGCGAAGTCAAGGTCGATGGCACCAGTATAGGAGCAGTATCGAGCTATACCTTTACAAAGGTCACCGGAGATCATACAATTTATGCAGTTTTCCAAGAAAAGCGAGAGCCTACCCCAACTCCGACGCCAACTCCAACTCCAACTCCAACTCCAACTCCTGCTCCAACGCCAACGCCGGAAGAACACAGCACGGCTTCTGCGGACGGACAGACAGCATAAATAATACGCGGAGACAAATTTACAGAAAACTAAATTGGGGGCAGTTATGAGAGAAAAAACAGAGAAAAAGAAAAGCGGTAAAGGCACTGCCGTGGTTTACATTGTTCTGCGTGTGCTGGTTGTAGCAATAATGGTGAGAGAAATCTTCCGCGAGCAATGGGGCGAAGCATTTTATTGCGTCCTAACACTTATCCTGTTCATGATCCCATCTATTGTTGAGCGAAAGCTTAAAATAGATCTGCCCTCTGCGCTTGAAATTATAGTGCTTCTGTTTATTTTTGCGGCTGAAATTCTTGGAGAGCTGGGCGCATTTTATATGAAAATCCCCGGTTGGGATTTGATATTGCATACTACCAACGGATTTTTGATGGCGGCTATCGGGTTTACGCTTATTGACGTTCTAAATCAAATTCCAAGAATAAATATGTCCTTGTCGCCCTTCTTCGTAGCCTTTGTTGCGTTCTGCTTTTCTATGACTGTAGGAGTGCTTTGGGAGTTCTACGAATATGCCTCTGATAAGTATTTCGGTTTAGATATGCAAAAGGACACTGTTGTTTCAACCATAGGCTCAATTCAGTTTAACGACGACGGAGTCAATAAGGCAATATGGATAACTGACATAGATGAAACTGTAATCAACGGAAAAATAAACGGAGAGGAATGTGAAACAGTAGTTAACGGATATCTCGACATCGGTCTGCATGATACGATGGAGGATATGCTTGTTAACCTTATCGGCGCTCTGATATTTTCGATAATAGGTGCAATTTATCTGAAAGGACGAGGAGAGGGTAAGGGGCAAATAGCTGGAGCCTTTATTCCCCGAATGCTAACGGAGCAGGAGGCTCTGGAGGCGGATGAGGATCGCGCACAAAAAAAGAGAGTAAGGCGCCGCCGCCTAAAGAATTCACAGTCTGACGATACGGGAGAATAGCTCACCCTTATCAGTGATGATTATTTCGGCGTAGCTCTGATTTGGCGGGTAACCGCAGCTTCCGGGGTTTATTACGTACAGTCCCATTTCTTGATGATTATCAGCAATATGAGTATGACCGTACAAAACAGCGTTTACATTCATGGCACTTGCCTCTTCAACAAGCTTTGTTAATGAGCCTTTTACGCCATAGAGATGTCCGTGTGTGATAAATAGCTTTATACCCTCTGCGGCGATGATTTCATCTTTTGGAAGCTCAGAGGAAAAATCGCAGTTTCCCCCAACCGCCTTTAGCGGTATGTGGGGAAACTGCATTTTTATTTTTGAGATATCGCTGCCGCCGTCACCTAAATGGATTATCATATCAGGTGCACAGGCTTCAATTGCGTGCAGCATTTTTGACGGATAGCCGTGTGAATCAGAAAAGACTGCGAGCCTCATATATTTATTACACTTCCTTTTGCATACAGCATTACCATTATAATGGATTGCACGTTTATGACTGATGTGCTTGCCTGTGACTAGCAAACGCAGTGGGAGTATTTTAGATTTTAACCTGCATTAAGCTTTTTTAGCTGAAAGTTCAATAAAAATTGATTTGTAACCAAGAATACGAAACTGAATATACTGAACTGAAAGCTGATTTTGGGAGGTACGCCATGAGTGATCTTGAAAAAATGAGCAAAGAGCTTTTTAAGGGAAGTAAATCAGGTATGGTTAATGACGTTGTTAACTCCAAGGAAGGAAAAAATATCGGCAAAATGATAGACGGCAACGCATTAAAAAAGGCGGCTGTAGAGGGTGACAAGGACACTCTGAATAAAATTCTCGGTCAGGTGCTGTCCACAGAGGACGGCAAAGCGTTGTTCAAAAAAATAAGCGACAGCTTCGGAAAAAAGTAATATAAGGAGGTTCCTGCCGTGAACAATCTGGAGGACATGATAAACAGTGTCCTGTCTAACCCCGATGAAATGAAAAAAGTGATGGATATGGCGGGAACCCTTTTCGGGGGAGCAAAATCGGATACTCCGCCCCAGCAGCCTAATTTGGAAAACTTAGGCTCTGTATTGGGCTCCATGCCGTCTTTAGACGGGATTATGTCGGGATTGTCAAATTTGCCCGGAGGGCTTGCATCTGCCGCCGGCAAGTTGATAGGAGAGGGAATTAATTCCTCAGGAGATAAAACACAGCTTCTTGAAGCAATGAAGCCATGGCTGTCGGAAAAGAGGAGAAACAAGCTGGATTCGGCAATGAAGGTTGCAAAGGTGATGAGAGTTGCGGGAGCCGCATTTTTTAAAAAGGGAGGGTGAGCCATGAACAGGTATGACGGCAAAACCGGAAGAGTAGAGCACATACCTGAGCCTGACCTGACTATGAATACAGCACCCTTTGCGGCAATGTCGGAATCGTCAATGGGAGACGGGCGCGCCGAATTTAAAAAGCCGACGGGAGTGTCCGGGATTCTCGATGGAATTGGCGGCATATTTTCAAAGTTAAAAAAATCTATCCCCGACCTAGAGGACATGATACTGGTTGCGGTGCTGTATCTGCTCTACCGCGAAAGCGGGGACATAGAGTTTTTACTTATTGCGGGAGCAATGCTGTTCATGTAGAGGGAACGTCAAATATGGAATCCGGTGGAGTGGACAAATCGGTGGAGGAGGTAGTCATGGAAATGACCGTTTTTCCATCTTTCAGCTTTTCTGAGGCAACCAGCAGACCGGAGTTTGCCGATACATATACTCGGTTTACATAATTACCGGAGCTTGTGTATTCGGCAAAAATACACGGTTCGTTTAGCTTGTTCACATAGCCGGCATCCGTTATATTTTCCGGAGAAATTTCAAAAAGCTCTTCATAAGTAATAAGCCGGGCGAAGCTGTCTGCCTGCGCATATCCGCCCTCGTCAAGGCTTGACTTTAAGACACCAACGGAATCGTCATACCAGATGTATAAATCCGTTCCAAGAACAAGAATATTCTTGTTTCTGTTGTTTGAGGAAATTGTCATGCGTATGCTGCTGCCCTTTTGCCAAACGCTTATGTTATCCTCAGACTCGCCGCCGTCCCAAAGGGTCTTTACAGTATATATGCGTGAATAGTTCTCTGCTCGGTTTAGAATTTTTAAAGCTGAACATACGGTATCGGCAGTGACATCTAAGCTGTTTGTATCAGCGTTAGGCTCACTGCTGTTTCCGTTTGCAGTGGGACTGGGCAAGGTTATTGAAGGGGTTTGATTACTCGGACCGAAGGTGCTTATAAGAACTGCGGCAATTATTAAAACAACTGCCGCAAGTATTCCGTAAATCAAACGTTTATTCATGGGCGAAAGTCCTCCGGACGCATGTCGGAAGCACCAAAGCCGTATAATATTCCATCGGCAATGCGCTTACAGGCATGACCGTCGCCGTAGGGGTTTACTGCCTTTGCCATACGCTCATATACGGTGCTGTCATTTAGCAAAGAGCAGGCAAGCGTATAAATTTGTTCCTCTTCAACGCCTGCAAGTGCAACGGTTCCCGCTTCAACAGCCTCGGGGCGTTCGGTTTCCTTGCGCAGCACTAAAACAGGCTTGCCCAGAGCGGGAGCTTCCTCTTGAATACCTCCGCTGTCTGTCATCACAAAATAGCTTTTCGACATTAATCTATGCATTTCCATGGCATCAAGAGGCTCAATGAGCCGCATGTTTGAAATGCCGCCAAGGTACTTTTGGGCGGTTTCCCTTACGTATGGACTTAGATGAACGGGATAAACAATATCCACATCGGGAAAGTTCAACGCAAGCCGATTAACAGCGCGGAAAATGGCTTCCATAGGCTCGCCGTAGTTTTCACGGCGGTGGCAGGTGAGAGTGATGACTCGACGGCTGAAATCGAGAGAGGAAAGCACAGGGCTTTTGAAGCTGCCATCGCCTACGGTGTGTTCCATAGCGTCGATAACAGTGTTTCCCGTTATAAAAATGTTGTCGAAGATGCCCTCTTTTCTGAGATTTTCGGCATTTTGTGCGGTGGGTGAAAAATGGTACTGGGCAAGTCTGCCCACCATGCAGCGGTTCATTTCCTCTGGAAACGGGGAATAGCGGTCATAGGTGCGAAGACCGGCTTCAACGTGACCTACCGGTATACGCTCGTAAAAAGCGCTTAGAGCGCCGGCAAAGGTGGTTGTGGTGTCTCCGTGGACAAGCACTAAATCGGGCTTGTCGCGGAGCAGAACCTCTCCCAGACCGTGGAGAACGCGAGAGGTTATATCCGCCAGCGTTTGCCCTGACTGCATGATGTCAAGGTCAAAGTCGGGCGTAATATCAAAGCACTCTAAAACGCCGTCGAGCATTTGACGATGCTGGGCGGTAACGCACACACGGCTTTCAAATTCGGGTCTTCGGCTAAGCTCAAGAACCAATGGAGCCATTTTAATTGCTTCCGGTCTTGTACCGAAAACGGAAAGAACTTTAATCGGTTTCATGTTTGTCCTCCGCGCTTTCTGCGCTAGGTATTTCGTTTGCGGCCGTGCTATGCCCCGATTTATCTGTGGACTCTGCTTGCGATAATGACGGAGCTTCGCGGCTTTCGGCTTTAATTGCGGCTTTCGGAGCTTTGTGCAGCTTTCCGTAGACAAATGCCCATAGAAAAGCACATAAACAGAAGCCGAGAATTAATATGAGAGCCTTTAGCTCACCGCTGGTGGTTATAAGTACAGCAGCAAGACCCAGAATTGCGCTGATGGAGTAAAGCACGGCTACGGCTTGCTTTTGGCTTAGACCCATGTCTATCAGCCGGTGATGGAAGTGCCCTCTGTCCGGGTGAAAGGGGCTTTGTCCCTTGAGCAGACGGCGGATAAATGCAAAAATGGTGTCAAACAGGGGAACGGCTATTGCAAGCACGGGTACTGCAAAGGATACCACTGCATAGAACTTGAAAAGTCCCAAAATAGACATTGTTGCAAGCACATAGCCTAGTAGCAATGAACCCGTGTCGCCCATGAATATTTTGGCGGGATTGAGGTTGTAGGGCATAAAGCCTACACAGGCACCGACCAAAGCAGCAAGAACTATAGCCACAGCTCCGTCCGATACCAAAAGAGCGATTATGAGCATTGTCAAGCTGCTGATGGTGGAAACACCTACGGCAAGACCGTCAAGTCCGTCAATCAGGTTAACTGAGTTTGTGATGCCGACTATCCAAAGTACAGTTACAGGTATTGCAAAACCGCCCAAAACCCAATATTCCGAGCTGCTCCATACGATTGGGTTCATAAGAACCTCTATCTCAACGCCGTGCAGCACGGCAACAAGTGCCGCTGCAATCTGCAAAAAAAGCTTGACCCATGCATTAAGGGAGACAACATCGTCAACAGCACCGGTAGCTACAATAATTACGCAGCCCAGAAGAATTCCCTGCATTTGGCGGTCAATGTCCGCAAAGAGCAGAACACTGAGCAAAAAGCCGATAAAAATCGCAAGGCCGCCCATACGGGGGATGGGGTGGTCGTGAACACGGCGCTCCTCACCGGGAACGTCCATTGCGCCTACCTTTTGGGCAAAGGCTTTTACAATGGGGGTTGCGGCAAAGCTGATAATAAATGCAACTGCTATGGTCAGCAGAATGTGAATGGCAAGCTCTGTATTAAATGGCATATCTGTATTGTATGGCATGATTTTAATGTCCTTTCACTGTCGGCAGACCGGCAATTAAAGCATTGTTAGGCGGCTATTTCGCAACAAAGCCTACCTTTTTGTATACCTTGCAAAGAGTTTTGTTTGCATTGTAGGCAGCCTTTTCGGCGCCCTTTTTGTAGATGCCCTCAAGGTAAGCCTTGTCCGCAATAAGGCGGGCTGCCTCCTCGCGTATGGGTCGAAGAAGCTCAACAACCGCCTCACCGACCTTAACCTTGAAGTCACCGTAGCCGCGGCCGTCGAATTCGCGCTCAATAGATTCAAAATCCTCGCCTGTGGCAACGGAATAGATTTGCATAAGGTTTGATACGCCGGGCTTTTCCTCGCAGTTGAAGCAAACCCTTGTGTCGCTGTCGGTTACGGCACGCTTGAAGCAGCGCATAATATCCTCAGGCTGCTGCATGATATATATGCATCCGCCGGGGTCGCGGTCAGACTTGCTCATTTTGTTTTCGGGGCTTGTCAAGCTCATGATACGAGCGCCGACCTTGGGAATATAGGGCTCGGGGATTTTGAAAACGTCACCGTAAATTCCGTTGAAGCGGCTGGCTATGTCACGGCAAATCTCCACATGCTGCTTTTGGTCTTGACCAACGGGAACAAGGTCGGACTGATATAGAAGAATGTCCGCCGCCATGAGAGCGGGATAGGTGAAAAGCCCTGCGTTTATATTATCTGCGTTCTTAGCACTCTTGTCCTTGAACTGAGTCATTCTGGACAGCTCGCCGAACATTGTATAGCAGTTTAAAATCCATGCAAGCTCAGCATGGGCAGCTACGTGGCTTTGAATAAAGATGGTGTTCTTTTCTGGATCTAGTCCGCAGGCAATATATTGAGCAAGCTGCTCAAGGGTGCGTCGGCGCAAATCCGCAGGGGTCTGGCGAACGGTGATGGCGTGAAGGTCTACTATGCAGTAATAGCAGTTATAGTCCTCGCAAAGCTCAACCCAGTTTTTTATTGCACCAAGATATGAACCAAGGGTTAGCTCGCCTGAGGGCTGGATACCGCTGAATATAGTCTTTTTTTCGATTGCTTTTTCATCCATTTTGATTATTTCCTTTATTTTTGAGATTATTGACGAAGCTCTTCCCCGAGCTTTTTGAAGCCGGGCAGCGCGCCCTCTATGGTTTTTTCACCAACGCAGTAGGCAATGCGCACATATCCGGGGCACGCAAAGGAAGAACCGGGAACTACAAGAATGTTATATTTTTTTGCCATGTGGCAAAACTCTTTGTCATCGCATGGTGTTTTCATCCACATGTAGAATGCGCCCTGAGGATATGAACATTCAAACCCTGAGTCCTTCAAGCCGCTGTAAAGAAGCTTGCGGTTTTGGTTGTAGGCTTCAATATCGGTGGACTCTTCAAGGCATTTTGCAACAGCTCTTTGCATGAGAGAGGGGGCGTTGACAAAGCCCAAAATACGAGTGGAAATGGAGGCAGCGTCAAATATGAGAGAGTAGTCGTCAATTTCCGAGGGAATGACAAGATAGCCTATGCGCTCGCCGGGAAGAGACAGGGATTTTGACCATGAATATCCCACAATAGTGTTGCGGTAGTATTTTGTGAGCCACGGCACCTGCGCGCCGTCGTATGCAAGCTCTCTGTAAGGCTCGTCGGATATTATAAAAATCGAATGACCGTATTCCGACTGCTTTTTCTCAAGAACGGCAGAAATCTGTTTTATGGTTTCCTCAGAGTATATCACACCGGTTGGATTGTTCGGCGAGTTTATTATTACGGCTTTTGTTTTGTCGGTAATATGCTTTGAAAGCTCGTCCGCGTTAGGCTGAAAATCATCAGTGCTGGGGGGGACAACAACAAGCCTGCCGTCATAGTTTGCAACATAATTTCCGTATTCGAGGAAAAACGGCGCAAGGACAATAACCTCATCGTCGGGATTAAGCAGTGTTTTAAGAGCAACATTGAGACCGCCGGCGGCGCCCACGGTCATAATAATATTGGCATCGGTGAAAGCAGTATCGAAACGGCTGTTCAAGCTGTCCGCCACAGCACAGCGAACGTCGGGATAGCCGGCGTTGGACATATAGCCGTGTACAAAAGTGGACGGGTCGTTTTCCAAAACCTCGTAAACTGCGGTCTTAACCTTCTCCGGAGCCGGGAAATTGGGATTTCCCAGACTGAAATCATACACATTTTCCCGTCCGTATATCGCAGCAAGGCGATTGCCTTCTTCAAACATCTCCCGAACGGCGCTGTTGCGCTGTGTGAGAGCGAACATCTTTTCCGAAATATTATGACTCATGACACCATACCTCACCAATTATATACTAATTCTTCAATTTTCTATTCTAACACGTTTCAACTCCGCTTGACAATCCCTGCCACATAAAATATTATGGTGTTGCATCAAATTTGCAAAACAAAAGGAGAATTTGGCAAAATGGACATGAAATGGTTTGAGGACATGGAGGCACGCATACCTCACGGAGAGGTAAGAACGCGTTTTGCTCCCAGTCCTACAGGATATATGCATGTGGGCAATCTGCGCACAGCTCTCTACACATATCTTATTGCAAGAAGAAGCAACGGTAAGTTTATTCTGCGCATTGAAGATACCGACCAAGGTCGTCTGGTTGAGGGGGCAACAGAGGTAATCTATAAAACTATGAAGGACTGCGGTCTTACCCATGACGAGGGTCCGGACATAGGAGGTCCTGTGGGACCTTATATTCAAACCGAACGCAAGGAGATTTACGGAAGGTATGCCCAGCTTTTACTTGAGAAAAACGGTGCTTATCGCTGCTTCTGCAAAAAGGGAGAAGGGGAGGAACCTGCTCTGGAGAACCACGAAAAGCATATTGACCCCTGCTCTGAGCTTACTCGAGAGCAGTCGGATGCAAAGGTTGCGGCAGGCGAGCCGTTTGTAATTCGTCAGCGTATTCCTAGAGAGGGAACGACTACCT
Source organism: uncultured Oscillospiraceae bacterium (assembly GCA_964485265.1). Classification (GTDB taxonomy): domain Bacteria; phylum Bacillota; class Clostridia; order Oscillospirales; family Oscillospiraceae; genus UBA2658. The sequence continues at coordinate 125,622 of CAZAIU010000001.1, forward strand.
TCCACGATGAGATTTTCGGTGACATCACAGTACCGAACGATACCTTAGACGACAATGTTCTGATAAAATCCGACGGACTGCCCACCTACAACTTTGCAAATGTTATTGACGACCACCTTATGGGAATTACTCACGTTGTGAGAGGCAGTGAATATTTGGCGTCCTCACCTAAGTATAACCTGCTTTACGAGTCCTTTGGCTGGGATGTGCCTAAATATGTCCACTGCTCTCCAGTTATGCGTGACCACCACAGCAAAATGTCCAAGCGCCATGGCGACCCCAGCTACGAGGATTTGTTGGCACAGGGATATCTTACCGACGCTGTTGTTAACTATGTTGCCCTTTTGGGCTGGAGTCCCGGCGGTGAGCAGGAGATTTTCTCTTTAGACGAGCTGTGTCAGGTGTTTGACATCGCAGGAATTTCAAAGTCTCCCGCAATTTTTGATATTGAAAAGCTCACCTACTTCAACGCAGAGTATATCAAGATGCTTTCTTCCGAAAAATTTTTGGAACTTTCCGAGCCGTATATTCGTCAAAGTGTTACAAATCCGGCAATAGACATAAGCGCCTTTGCGCCGCTGCTTCAGCCGCGTACCGAGAAGCTTACTGACATACCAGAAAAAATTGACTTTTTTGATGAAATTCCCGAATACGACATTGAGCTTTTTACAAATAAAAAGTCCAAAACAGATGCTGCCGTTTCACTTGAGATGCTTAATAAAGCCCTGCCTGTTTTGGAGGCACTTGAAGCATGGAACGAAGAAGCAATTCATGACGCACTGGTTGCACTTGCCGAAAAGCTGGAAATAAAAAATGCAAAGCTTATGTGGCCCGTTCGCATTGCGGTTGCGGGAAAATCAGTCACACCCGGGGGAGCAGTTGAAATATGCTATATTCTGGGCAAGGAGGAAACCCTGCGCCGCATAAGACTGGGCATAGATAAGCTCAGCTAAAACGGAGGAAAAATGAAAAAATCTGTGATCGCGGTTTTATGCGTAACTACACTTTTTGCGGGAATACTTGCAGGCTGCGGCAAGTCTGATGAGAAGCCTGACACAACACCGGAGACGGAGCAGGAGCAGCCTACAGCACCTAGCGAAACTCCCACAGAGGCGGATGCTTCAGCAGACACGGAAAATGGCGCAAATCTCGGAATTCCCGAAGCAAAGAAGACGGATGAAACAAAAAAGTTTGACATCACGGTTGAGGGCGAGAAGCAAAGCGTTGAGATGACTAAGTACCAGCTTGACATGCAGTATGACGGCATTTCGGTTGAAGCCTTTATTGACGATGCGCTATTTGAGTGCTTCTACTTTGAGGGCGAGTATTACATTGTTCCCAAAAACAGCGGTGAGAATTGGGATACAAGTGTGGGCATTTATTACATCAGCGGAAAATCTGCCGATGTGCTTGCCGAGGAATCTATTTCACAGAAGCGTGACGGTGTAACCGCCACAGATGAGGGAATAATCAAGCTTGGCGACTACGACGCTTACTGCGTGTCTTTTGAAAATTCTGCCGAAAAGGTAACAGGCAATGTGTATTACATCACAGGTGACAGCGGCACAGTTTGTGCTTCATTCAGCATTAACGGCAGCAGCACAGAGCTTGTTGAGGGGATTGCACCCCGTTTTGAGGCTATGCTTCAAAGCATAATTGTTAAAAAAGCGTAATTACAGCAAAAAGTTACACAGTTAAAACGCCCCTTTTGTGGAAACCTAGCCACAAAAGGGGTGTTTTTTTATGAAAAAGAAAACTGCAATTATAACCATATCCATACTGGCAGTTATAGCGGTTGCGGCAACCGCCTTTACGATTTTCACTATAAACAAAACAAAGGACAACGAGCGTTATATTGAGGCAAACTACCGTCATGCCTTTGATGAGTTGGTCACAGGAGTTACGGAGCTTGACAACGCCCTAAGAAAGAGTGTGCTGGTAACCTCGCCGTCAATGGCAGGCATGGTTTGCACCGAGGTTTTCGGAAAAGCACAAACAGCCGACATGGCCTTGGGTATTCTTCCGTTTTCGGCGACAGAGCTTGAAAAAACCTCTGCGTTTATCAACCGCGTTGGCGATTATGCCTTTGCGTTGATGCAAAAGGTGGCTACGGGTCAGTCATTTTCAGATGAGGATATAACAAACCTAAAGTCCCTGTCCGACACTGCAAGCTTGCTCGCGCAAAATTTAAAATCTATACAGGAAACCTTGGGAAGCGGTCTTGCAGACATAGAGCAATATCAGCGAACTATAAAAAGCTTGGATCAGCAGGAGGGAGAAATTCTCCCTCAGACTGCGGCAGACAGCATGAGCATTTCCGAGATGGAGTTTCCGGAGATGCCTGCGCTGATATATGATGGTCCTTTTTCAGAGCACATTCAGGACATCAAGCCCCGTGTACTTGAGGGACTTGCGGAAATTGACAGCTCTCAGGGAAGAAGGGTTGTCAGCCAGTTTTTAGGCGTGCGACCGGAGCAGATTTACCCTTCCGGTGAAACAGCAGGAAAAATACCATCTTTCACCTACGGCACTGAAATTAACGGTGAAGCGGTCAGTGTTACCGTGAGCAAGCAGGGTGGCATTGTGTATCAGGTTGTTAATTCCCGCTTTGTTGAGACTTCCCAGCTCAGTGCAAAGGAAGCACTGGAAGCTGCTAAGAAGTTTTTAGAGCGTCGGGGTTATACAGACATGAAGGAGAGCTATTATCTTATAAGCAACAATGTGCTTACCGCAAACTTTGCATGGGTTCAGGACGGAGTGGTCTGCTACTCGGATTTGATAAAGGTTGGCATAGCCTTGGACGACGGATCGCTGCAAAGCTTTGAGGCCAGCAGCTATATAACCTCCCATGCGCTAAGGGAGCTGCCGGAAGTGGGTGTTTCGGCGGAGAGTGCACAGGAGAAGGTGCCCACGGATTTAAAGGTGCTTGGAACGGCTGTTGCACTTATTCCAAATGCGGGACAGCGGGAGATACTTTGTCATGAATTCGAGTGTGAGGACGCAAACAGTCAGCGGTTTATTATCTATGTTAATGCTGTTACAGGCGAGCAGGAAAAAATTCTTATAATGCTTCAAGACGATAATGGCACATTAACAATATAAAAAAACAGAGGCATGGGCTTTGCCCCTACCCTGTCAAGTAGACAAAGTAAAAATAATAGACAGAGAAAAGAGCGGTATGCGTTGCAGAACATTGCCAAGCATATCGCTCTTTTTATCTCAAAATAAAAATGGTCGGCAGCACGCCAACGAAAAAGCAGCTTTAACCTCCATTTTTGCATATAATATAAAAAATGCTCGCAATGACCTCTCATTACAAGCAACAACTTTAAAAACTTATGCTATTGTTTTGTGGTACTCCATAGGCGACATACGGTTCAAACTTGCCTAAATCTGTTAGCGATTATAGTATCCGTTGATTACATCGTCATTATTTCGCGGACTATGGTTCCATTATGCTTCTCTTGGCGCCGGTGCATTTGTTCTTATAGAGCCTCGTTTTCAAGCTCTGGTTGGCTTTTATCGCTCATTAGCCATTTGTAGTACCCTGCGAGGCTTACGCCCAGCAAAGGATAGTCCTTTTCTTCGGGATTGAATTTGCTTTTCTGCGGCATAAATAAACTCCCCCTTCTGTTTCCGCTTTTCGCGGTCTCTTTAGGGGGAGTTTATCACTGCGACCTCATGCCTCTATTTTTTTGCTTTATTCGCCTCTTGCGGACTTTTTTCGGTAGAGTATATAGGAATACGCAACAGGCAGCAGCACGAGCGCTGCAATTACGATTAAGGTGACAAGAATTCTTCCGCCTATGAAAGCGCTAATAAGCATCGCAAGTCCACCGATGACCCATACAAAGCCTGCAAATCTGTGTGTTTTGTTCCAGTTGTCCTCGTCGGCAAGAGTCCATGGAAGCTTTATTCCAACGGTGTAGCTTTGGTGACTCTTTGGCAGATAATTTCCTATTATTATAAACAAGAGTCCTATCATTGCAGGCACGATTATTTCAATCGGAATGTTATAGCCCATACCTTTGAACAGGGTTATGGGCATTAGAATTAAGCTCATAACCGGGCATATCCACATGGACAGAGTTACAATTACATTGTTTGCGTTGCCCTTTTTGGGGTCTGCATTTATTCCGAAGGATACCAAAAGATTGAAAAATAGCAGCAGAGCCGGCAAGCCAAAGCAGGCAAGAGCCTTTGATGCGTAGTTGTCAGCCTCGCCGACAGCGTTGAAATGAATGGGAAGCTGCTCGGGCAGCTTGTTCCAAAGAACCAGTGCCAGTGCAATTGGTGCAAGGCATACAAGACTTGTTATAAGCACTTGTGCTTTATTTGTTTTTTTCATTCTTTTCACCTCCAAATTGTGCAAACCAAAGCATAACTTCCTCAAATACTGAAGCGTTCAGCTCGTAATATACAAAGTTTTTTTCCTTACATTCGCTTATAAGCCCTGCTTTTTTTAGCTGAGACAAATGATATGAAATGGTAGCTCCCGTCATATCAAAATTCTCGCCTATTTCTCCGGCGGACATCCGCCCTCTCCGCAGCATAACAAGGATTTCTCGCCTTACAGGATCGGCGAGAGCCTTAAAGGTTTCGGGAAAGCCCATTTGTACCACCTCCGCGATTTAGTGTTTTTTAGATGTTTTATTAAAAATGTCAAGACAGTTTTAATAAAACAAATCGTATTGCCTTTTTGTCATAATCTATGATTTCTATTTAGAAATATTTCTAAATAGAATATAGCACCTTGCCGATAAAAAGTCAACGGGGTATTTAGAAAATTTTCTAAATACCCCGTTTTGTAAATTATGTAATTTCCGTCTGCTGCAATAAATTCACTAGCTTTTCAGTTTAGTAAAACAGTCCTTATCTCCCGATTTAAGCTTTTGTATGAATGTGTCACCGTCTCCTATGCGAATAAAGTATCCATTTCGGTTGTATTCGGTTATTACGTGATAGTCACTGTCATACAAAACCTGAAAAATGGTTTCCTTGCCCATGGATAATTCTGTACTGCCGCCGGTGTTGTTTGGCGCTGTTTTACTAATTGGTATAGAAGATTTTGAAGAATCCTTGTTAAATCCCAAAACCTTCGCAAGCTCTTTTCCCAAAGCTATATTTTGTGCACCGCCTGATCCTTCCGGATTGTTTATAACCCAGTTTGATACTCTGCCGCATTTTTTGCTTGTAGGCTTACCGCTTCTGTCGCAAACAGTAAACTGCTTAGGGTCTATAGTCCCGTCAAAGGCAACGTGACTTGTAAACGCGGTTTGTGCGGCGGAATGGAGGGCGCTTGCTTCTTGCAGAGCCTTAGCCTGTTTTGCTTGTTCAAGGTGTTTTATATAGCTTGGCGTAAGCACTGCTGCAAGTATGCCGATTATTGCAATTACAACTATAAGCTCAACTAACGAAAAGCCCCTAGTATGCTGTTTTAAGCTCATATAGCGTTCTCCCTTCCCCGCGGAAATATGCCTTATATTATCTCATCACACCCTATATAGAATTCTTCCGTAAGACGGATAAGGCCAGCTATCCTTGCCTACAAGTGTTTCCAATTCGTCGGTAGCCTTCCGAAGCCGTGCCATTTCGGAAACAACAATGCTGCGGCAGCACTTTGCCCTATCCTGTAAATCGCTGCTTTTTGCACATACGGCGGAGCTGGATTTTTTCAGAGCGGCGCAATCATCGGCAACTTGCTCTAATAGCTCGGAGACCTGCTCGAGAAGGGTAGTTTCCGTTCTGCAATTGATATCGGCTGAGACACTTCTAATAGAGATTATCGCATCGGCAAGCTTCTTTTCGTAGCAGATGACTGCGGGAACAATGTCCCTTTGAACCATTTCTATCATAACCTGAGCTTCAATGTTGACCTGCTTGCAGTAGTTTTCAAGAAGTATGTCGCGCCGTGCCCGAAGTTCGGTTTCGGAATAGACGGAATGAAGCTCAAAAAGCTCTACATTTTTCTTGTCGGTGAGGTGAGGCAGACAGTCAGCTGTGCTCTCAAGGTTAGAAAGATCACGGCGGGCTGCTTCCAGTGTCCAGCTTTCATCATAGCCATTGCCGTTGAAGATGATGCGATCATGAGTGGTAATTGTTTCCCTAATGAGACTGTTTAGCTCAGTTGTGAAATCCTCGGCTTTTTCAAGCTTGTCTGCGAACTGACGGAAGGACTCTGCAACTATAGTGTTTATAAAGGTTGTGGAGGCGGAGGCAGACATTGAAGAACCAAGCATACGGAATTCAAACTTGTTGCCTGTAAAAGCAAAAGGAGAGGTGCGGTTCCTATCTGTAGTGTCTCTTGGAAAAATGGGCAGTGCATCAACACCCACTGTTAGACTGCTCTTTTCCTTTTTGTCATATACCGTACCTGCTTTTATTGAGTTCAGTATAGCCTCCAACTCGTCACCCAGAAAAACGGAGACGATTGCTGGGGGCGCCTCGTTACCGCCAAGGCGATGGTCGTTGCCGCAGGAGGCAACAGAGATGCGCAGAAGGTCTTGATACTCATCAACTGCCTTTAGTACAGCGCAGACTATAAGTAAAAACTGTGCGTTTTCCTCGGGTGTATCGCCCGGCTCCAGAAGGTTTGTACCATCATCGGTAGAAAGTGCCCAGTTGTTGTGCTTACCGCTGCCGTTCACTCCAGCGAAGGGCTTTTCGTGAAGCAGGCAGGTTAGGTCGTGCCGCTTTGCAACCTTTCTCATAATTTCCATTGTGAGCTGGTTGTGGTCAACTGCTATGTTTGAGGTGGTAAAAATCGGGGCAAGCTCATGCTGTGCCGGAGCTGCCTCATTGTGTTCGGTTTTTGCAAGCACACCAAGCTTCCAAAGCTCCTCGTTAAGCTCCTTCATGAAGGCTGAAACGCGTATTTTTATTGAACCGAAATAATGGTCGTCAAGCTCCTGTCCCTTTGGAGGACGAGCACCGAAAAGCGTGCGCCCGGTGTAGATAAGGTCCTTGCGCTGGTTATATATGCTTCGATCTACCAGGAAGTATTCCTGCTCTAGCCCTGAGGTTGAGAACACCCGGTCGCAATTGTTGCCAAAGAGCTTTAAAATTCGCTTTGCCTGAGTGTTAAGGGCTTCCATGGAACGCAGCAGGGGGGTCTTTGTGTCCAATGCCTCGCCGCCGAAGGAGCAAAAGGCGGTTGGAATGCAAAGCACCCCGTCCTTTATAAAAGCGTAGGAGGTGGGATCCCAAGAGGTGTAGCCGCGAGCCTCAAAGGTTGCACGCAATCCACCGGAGGGGAAGCTTGAGGCATCTGGCTCGCCTTTAATAAGTTCCTTGCCGGAAAACTCCATAATAACACCGCCGTCCCCGCAGGGGGTTATGAAGCTGTCGTGCTTTTCAGCAGTAACTCCAGTCATCGGCTGGAACCAGTGGGTGTAGTGCGTGGCACCCTTTTCGGTTGCCCAGTCCTTCATGGCGTTTGCAACGATGTTGGCGGTGGTTATATCCATCCGCTCGCCTTTTTCCATGGTGTTTTTCAGTGCCTTGTATGCGCCCTTTGGCAGACGCTCCCGCATGACGTTTTCGTTAAATGCCATACAGCCGAATAAATCGGGTAGATTTGTCATATTGACGACCATTCCTTTCGCATTGCTTACAACGCAAGGCTCATAGATTTAATTTAAAATTATTTTGTTTTACAGGGGAGACTTTTTTATTTGACCGAATTGCCGCGGATAGATTGAGGGTGTTGGCTTGATTTTCTTAATTATGACTGCACTGTGGGTTATATCCGTTCCTGGGATTTCGTATGAAACTATTTCAGGAGAACCGCCCCCCAAAACGGAAATTGCGTGTGACGCCGCTGTAAGCTCTTGTGAGCAGTCAGGACCTTTCATGGAAATAAAGACCCCACCGACGTGAACAAAGGGGATGCAGAGCTCACAGAGCACGTCTAAACGCGCCACTGCTCGCGAAACCGCAATGTCGAAGCTGCCGCCTATATCGAGTGCCGCATCTTCGGCGCGTTCACACAGACAGCGAACATCGCCAAAGCCAAGCAATTGACAGGTTTCGGAGAGAAAGCCGATTCTTTTTTGGGTTCCGTCCAACAAGGTCAGGTCAATAGATGGCTGGGAAATCCTGAGAGGCAAGCCGGGAAATCCCGCTCCTGTGCCGATATCAACAACGGATTTGTCATTAAAATCGTAAATTGCGCAAAGAGCGGCACAGTCCAGAAAATGGAGTCTGGCAGTGTTCTCCGCACCCTCGATGGCTGTCAGGTTCATAACAGCGTTTCGCTCGGTGAGGTAGTTGTAATAGGCTTCGAATTGCGCAGCCATTTTATCATTAAAAGGAATGCTCAGTTCTTTGAACCCGTCCTCCAGTATATGTCGCATAGTTACCTCATAAAATATTATTTTAATTAATGGATGCTTAATAGCGCTTTGCTGTGTGTCAAAATGATTACAGGGTATACCGATTGGTATACCCTGTAATCATAGCATATTTTTTCTTGCAAGTAAACAATTATGCGTAGAAATCGTGATCACCTATTGACGCAACATACACCCTTGTCTGGGTAAACCATGAGGACACTCCAATATCGGGGTTGACAAAATAAATGCTGTCTCCCGCAACATTGTATCCCTCAAGACAAAGCTTAGCTGCAACAAGTGATTCTTCATTAGGCTCTGCATAAATGCCGCCGGTTTCTGTGACACTGAACTGAACACCGTAGCGCTTGTCAAATATGACTGCATAAATGCTGTCAGGGCATGTGGGATCTGCAACACGATTGACAACAACATTGCCTACAGCTACCTTGCCGTCCATCGGCTGATTTCCGGATTCTGCGTTTATAAGCCTGGCAAGCCAATATAAGTCGTCCTTATTGTAATAATCTGCGCCGCCATTGATAATCTCAGGCTCGTCCGCACAGATGCTGACGGAGGAGGTCTCGTCATCCCATTCTATGAGAACGGAAAACACCTTAGCGATTTCACGTACAGGAACAGCCACTGCTCCGTCAATAATAAGTACGCCGTCGGGAATGTAAAAACAACGATCATTTGCGGTTATGTATTTGTTGCCTACAGTTGCGGTTAAATTGAGACCCTCGCAGGTGATGGTAACTGTGCCGGCTGCTTCGTCCCAGGCGATATCTGTTTGTTCACCCATGAAATCAACAAAGGCTCGGAGAGGTGTGTATGTGTTTTCTCCGACTTTAATGCCATCGGCAACCTTGATGCCGTTAATGTACATGGGAACCTTTGTGTATATTGGCTCTTCAGCAGGAGCTTCTTCAGCA
>CAZAIU010000001.1:134986-168308 GCA_964485265.1 uncultured Oscillospiraceae bacterium
AGCTTCTTCAGCATATGCGCCGACAAAACCGCTTACTAAGCATACAATCAAACAAATAACGCATATTATGGAAATATTAGATTTTAACTTGTTTTTCTTAGTTTTCATAATACGCTCCTATTTACAGATTTTTCTGGCAAGAGACACCACTTTGGGGATTTTCACTTTGTGACATAATTATATTCATTTTGGTGTCTAAATTTCAATAGCAAATTTGTACAAAATGACATAAAAGAAATGGGGTAATATAAACATGTACGCAAAATAAGGCTTGCAAACACTGATTTTTTTTCGAACTGACACAAAATGTTGTATGTGCGCATTGACATACAATTTTCGAATTCGATTGATTTCTCAGGGGTTGATATATGAAATTTGCAAGAAGGTTGTCAATAATTTTGCATTATGTAAATCATTTTTGTTTTTGGTGAGTCAAATTGACCTGCTTGCTCTATGTGATGACAGAGATTGCTTCTGCCGGAATAAAGTATGTGCAAGGGGCATAATCATCAATGATAGGACAAAACCAAAATACATAGCGCGGATGTTTTGCTTATATTGCAATGTAAGCAGGGAGAGGAGGAAGGAGTATTTGAATTTAAAAAAGACGCTGCTATTGCTTTTCTTGATGGCAGTGGGCGTGTATGGGGTTTTTAATCTTCGGGCGAACCCGCAGGTTATGAAAAAGATAGATGCAATGTCTGAAAAAGCTTCAATTTTGACACAGACGGAGAAGGAAACGGCTGTTGTCAGCAATGAGAAAAAGATTACTAATGACGAAAAGGCGGTCGCCTCCTTTCCGCCCTTTCCTTCACAAATAAGTATACCAAAGAGAAAGCAGATTGAAAAAGAGGATAAACCTGTAGTGCTGCCTACTACTATAGAGGGCGGCTTGGTTGTCACTAACGATACAAGCTATGATATAGATTTGGGGGTTCTCCTTGAACAGGGACCATCCGTTAAGCTGAAAAAGGGCACGGTACAGGTGCTCATAATACATACCCATGGAAGCGAGTCATATACTCCGGACGGAGATGACAAATACACATCCAGTGACACCTACAGAACCGAAGATACGCGCTTTAACGTTGTAAGGGTAGGGGACGAGCTTGCGGCTTGTCTTGAAAGCTACGGTATCAGCGTTATGCATGACAGAAATATCTATGACTATCCAAGCTATACCGGCAGCTACGCAAGAAGCGGAGATGCGGTTGCCCGCCATTTGAAAGAAAATCCCGAAATAGCAGTTGTGCTTGACATACATAGAGATGCAATCGGAAACGGGGATACCGTATACAAAACGCTTGCAGAGAGCGGTGGTGAGCCGTGTTCACAGGTAATGATGCTTGTGGGCACGGGTGAAAACGGTCTTGCTCACCCGAAGTATATGGAAAATCTAAAGCTTGCCTTATATTTGCAGAAGGCTGTGGTCGACAAATATCCCACTTTGGCAAGACCCATTGCAATGAAGAAGGAACGCTATAATCAGCAGCTTACAACAGGCTCTCTTATCCTAGAGGTAGGCAGCAGCGGAAACACACTTCAAGAAGCACTGAGGGCAATAAGACTTTATGCAGATACTGCCGGACCAGCACTTGCAAAGCTTATTTCGGAATAAAAAAAGAGTGTTTTGCAAATACATAATTTGTGTATTAATTATAGCTTAAAAAAATTTCTGTAAAATTATTTTTTCTTGAGCCGACATCCGTATAATTACACATTCCAAAGACGATACTTGTTTTACCGGCGAAATACAGCAGTTGGCATAACAAGGAGGTCTTCTAATGAATGTAAGCGATATCATGACAGACAGAGTAATTTCAATAAACGAGGATGAACCTGTTGTAGCCGCGGCAAGACTCCTGAAACGAAACAATATCGGAGTCTTGCCCGTGCACGGCGACAAGGGAAAGCTAAAAGGAATTGTGACAGACAGGGACATAGTTCTTCGCTGTGTCGCAACGGATTCAGACCCCAAGGCTGTAAAAGTTTCTGAGATAATGTCCAGAAGCATTGTGACCGTTTCACCTTTTGACAGCGCCGAAAAGGTTACAGAACGCATGGGTGAATGTCAGATAAGGCGATTGCCTGTAACGGACAACGGTATTCTTGTGGGAATCGTATCCTTATGTGATATAGTGAGAAACGGAGAATTCGATATGGAGGCCGCAGAGGCTTTAAACGAAATTTCTTCCAATTTTCGCATGAAATAATTTTATACATTATCACTGTGTCTGACAATGCGCGTCATTGCAAGGCTTTCTTGTTCTGACGCGCAGTTCGGTTTAAAGAGGCTTCAAGTGATTTGTGCATCTCCCATTGCTGCGCATAATAAAAGAGGCAAAACATCTTTGTAAATTTTTTCAAATTGCGCAGTTGGCAGAGGATTTGTTCCCATACCCAGCTCAACCGTATAGCCGGGACGGTCAAACTCACTAATGAACCAGTCCTTATATCCGGCGTTTCCGCTTTCTTGAGGAGTTTCCTCCAGAGCGTAGCCGCTTACATCGGCGAGAAGCTCCCCAAGCTTTCGAGAGCCTTGCGGTTCTAAATCACCATACTTCCAGTAGATTACCTCGCCTTGACTATGTAGCGCCAATATCATTGCAGGAGACAGCTTATATGTCAAATCTGCAAGTGCAAAGCTTTCGGGTGTGCACAGCGGTCTTTTGCCTACGTAGTTTTGAGGTGCGGGGCACTTATAGCCTATTTCACATTTAATCTTTTTGGCCTTTGACCATCCAGCAGGATATTGAAGATTGAGATCTACACCTTTTATATTAGCTTTCCAGCCTTCGGGGAACGGAATGTCGGGATACGCTTCAGCGATTTTTTTTGCATTTTCATAGTTTTTTCCGCAGTTCAGAAAACCTGTAGCAAGGTCCACTCCATCAGGATTTACCAATGGCGCGAGGAAAATTGTGACATGGTTTAAAAAATCATCTGCGCATACATTATATAATGTGCCGTGTTCTAAGGACATTTGGCAAATCTGCGAGATAAAGCGCATTAGAACCCACGTGCTAACCCATTCATTGCCGTGATGAGAAGCGCTGAAAAGAACTCTTCGGCTACCGCAGCCGATTTTTGCAAGCCAAATAGGTTTGCCCATGACACTTCTTCCATAGCAGGTGGTTTGAAGCGCGGGACAAAGGCTTGCCAAATGACATAACTGCTCTTTGGTTGTTTTTGAGTTTATAGGAAACACATCAATACCATAATCATTTCCAAATTTTTTATTAGTGGGAAGACTGTGCTCAAAACTCAAGCTAACACCTCCTCAGAAAATTGATTTTAAAAAATTTCCTTTCTGCGCAGTTCCTTTTGTCTGTTTGAAAAAAACGCAAAAGGTAATTCAGAAAGAATTTGTTACGGGATTTAACCGTTATTTTGCGCTCCCTCGAACATAATGTTATTGCAACAAAAAAATAAAATGCGGGGGACTGGGAATGAACTTAAGAAATAAAACAAAAGGAATTTTGATAGCTCTTTTGGTGACTGTCAGCCTAACACCACAGGTTGCACAGGCTAAAGAAAATAGACCAAAGCTTGTGCCGATGGGCTGCACCGTAGGTATTCAGATGTTTACCGACGGAGTATTGGTTGTGGGGCTTGCAACAACGGAAAACGGCGCATCTCCATCACCGGCAGCGATTGCAGGTCTTTTGCCCGGCGATTTGATAACTGCCGTGGGTGAGTACAAAATAAACTGTGCAGAGGATCTTAAGCTTGCTATGTCCAAGCTTTCCGACCAGCCTGTAGTAGTTAAGGTTTTAAGAGGAGAAAATAACATTGAGGTTACAATAAGCCCGAATTTGAGCAGCGGAGCGCCTGAGCTGGGTCTTTGGCTGCGTGATAATGTTGCGGGAATAGGTACTTTAACTTTTTATGACCCACAAACGGGCTTGTATGGCGGACTGGGACATGGTATAAATGATATTGACTCAGGAGTACTGATGCCTCTTGGCAATGGCAGCATTTTAAAATCATCTGTTACAATGATTAAAAAAGGCTGTGCAGGCGTACCGGGAGAGCTTTGCGGCTCTTTTGACCCGAATAGTGTTCGCGGAAGCATCACAATGAATACTGTGTGCGGAATTTTCGGCAAGCTGGATGTGGATAAGCCCAGCTCCGACAAGGCGCTTCCCGTGGCAACAGGGGACGAAATACAGCTTGGGAAGGCAACCATACTTTGCAATACTGACGGAGACAGCATAGAAGAATTTGAGGTTGAAATAACAAGGGTATACAAGGGTGAAAAAACCGGAAGAAGTCTTATGCTTACCATAAAGGACGAAACCCTTCTTCAGCGCACCGGAGGAATTGTTCAAGGTATGAGCGGCAGTCCCATAATTCAAAACGGTATGCTTATCGGAGCAGTGACTCATGTTATGGTAAACGACCCGACAAAGGGATTTGGCGTTTCAATTGAAAATATGATGTCTGCCGCAGGGTGCGCGCCGACATTTTATGAGCCGGCGGCGTAACAAATAAATTAAAAGCTCGGTTAAAATAGTAAAATCACGATTGACGCACCGAAGTGATAATTGCCTTCGGTGCGTCAAAAAGTGTAGATTTTGAAGGTATTTTGTATGCAAATGTCTGTATATATTGTCGAAAGAAATCACATATTTGCAGATTTACTGATTTAGTCGAGAGAAGTCGAATTATGTAAACGAAAAGCTGTTATTTTTTTACACTTATTTGTTGCACTTTGCGAAATAATATGTTAAATTATACTCGTTTGACGGTGTTTGTGCTTAAATACAGAGAGGGCCTGCCGTAATTGTAAAATAACGGAGGAAATATTATGGAAACCAAAGCAAGAGTGCTTATCGCAGATTCCGGGGAAGATTTTCGTTTTTTGATGGCGGACACTATTTCTTCGGAAGAGGACATGACTGTCGTCGGCACTGCCGGTGACGGAATTGAAACGCTTTCTCTCGTGGAGCAAAAGCATCCCGACATAATTGTGATGGATCTGGTACTTACCAAGCTTGACGGTTTGGGAGTGTTGCAGAAAATATCACAAATGTCTCAAAAGCCGGCTGTCATCATTGTATCAGGCTTCTTCAACGATCATGTTGTACAGGAAGCAGCAGAGCTTGGTGCATATTACTTTATGCCTAAGCCGTGCGATGTTCCTGCTTTGCTTGAGCGTGTGCGCCAGATAACAGCAAGCCGCAGGCAGCGAGGGATAAATGTCAATTCAAAGCAGGGTATCTCTATGTGCCCGCAGCCTGAAAATCTTGAGGCTGTAGTTACTGATGTGATACACGAAATCGGTGTTCCTGCACATATCAAGGGCTATCAATATCTGCGAGAGGCAATAATACTTACCATAAACGATATGGATATCATCAACTCCGTTACAAAGGTTCTGTACCCAACGGTTGCAAAAAAGTTCAGCACAACACCGTCCCGCGTAGAGCGTGCAATTCGTCATGCGATAGAAGTGGCTTGGGACAGAGGAGACATTGAAACTCTCCAGAAATTCTTTGGCTACACGGTTTCCAATGTCAAGGGCAAACCGACAAACTCTGAATTTATCGCAATGATTGCGGATTGCCTGAGTCTGCGCCGTAAGGTAGCGGAAAAATAAAAATGTATCTTTAAAAAACACCCTTGTGTAATTTTCACAGGGGTGTTTTGCTTTCGCATTTCGGGTACACTTGTAAAAATAAAAAATTTTTGCTATGCTGTTCATGGTTGAGGAGGCCGTCAAAATGAGAAATATGGATAGTTTTTTGCATTCTATTGGAATGCACCCGGCGCAGACTGATATTTTCAGCACCACGGAGGATTTTCTTGAGGAAATAAATCTAGGACTAGCCGGTAAGCCCTCATCCCTGCGCATGATACCCACCTATATCTCCGCGGAGGGAGTTGCACCTAATGATATACCCGTTGTTGCAATTGATGCAGGAGGAACAAACCTTCGCGTTGCACTGGTTACATTTCGCTGCGGTAAGGCTGCTGTCGAGCAGTTGAAGAGGTATCCTATGCCCGGGAGCATAGAAGAGATTGACGTTGACGAATTTTTTAACCAGATATCAGATATGATTCTTCCTCTTTGCAGGGAAAGCAGCCATATCAGCTTTTGCTTTTCATATCCTGCGGAAATCTTTCCGAACAGAGACGGAAAAATGTTGCAGCTTAATAAGGAGGTACGCGTCAGAGGCACCGCAGGTGTTATTATTGGCGAAACTTTGTTGGCAAAGCTTCGTGATAAGGGGCTTGAAAAGCAGATGAAGTTTACACTTCTAAATGATGCGGCAGCCGGACTCATGGGTGGAGCGGCAACTCTTGAGCTTTCCTATTGTGATGGGCTGTCAGGCTTGATATTGGGTACGGGTAATAACACCTGCTATATGGAGAAGGGAGAAAAAATATTAAAGCTGCCCAATGCAAGGGACATGATAATTAACTGTGAGTCAGGTGTTTTTGACAAGGCGTTCAGAGGAGTGTCAGACAGGCTCACAGATGAAGTCTCGGAAATTCCAGGGGATCATTTGCTTGAAAAAATGATCAGTGGAGTATACCACGGCAGGGTTATTACAAATACTGTTCGTCTTGCTGCAAAAGAGGGATTGATGTCATCGCCCTTCAACGGGGACTATGCCACGTTTACAACTCCTGAGCTGGATGACTTTCTGCGGGGAGTCGACAACCGTATTTCAAAAATGTGCAGCTCCGAGGATGAAGAAAAGCTGTGCTTGATTATCGACAGAAGCTTTGAACGGGCGGCAAAGCTGGTGTGTGCAAATATTGCGGCTCTTTGTATCCACTGCGACGGGGGAGGCAGTGCCGAGCACCCGTTCTGCGTTTTGGCAGAAGGCTCAACCTTCTATAATTCGCTGCTGTTTCGGGATAAGCTTGATAAACACATCGAAAGCCACATCGTGCAAAAGCTGTCACGCCATGTGGTTTGTCTCAGGGCGGAAAACTCAACTCTTGCCGGTGCGGCTTTGGCAGCGCTTATAAATTGAATGTAGAGATTGCACGCTATGTATATTTACATATGTGCAGTTTTGTGGTATGATAACAAATCGTATGAATAGCTAATTATATTATAAGGATGAACCGTTTATGCTTGAAAAGCTAAAGGAAATTGAAGAAAAATTTGTTGAACTGGAAAACCGCATGGCGCAGCCGGAGGTATATTCCGATGTGAACGCATATGCAAAGCTTGCAAAGGATCAAAAGGAGCTTGCTCCGGTTGTTGAAACCTATCGCCGCTATCGCAAGTTTGAGGACACAGCAAATGAAGCTAAAGCGCTTCTTGACGCAGGCACAGATGACCCCGAATTCAAGGAAATGCTTCGGGAGGAATTTGAGGACGCAAAGCAGCAGATGGAGGCAGTTGCCGAGGAGCTTAAGCTGCTTTTGCTCCCCCGTGACCCCAATGATGAGAAAAACGTTATCGTCGAAATCCGCGGCGGAGCTGGCGGTGATGAGGCGGCGCTGTTTGCATATAACCTATACCGTATGTATTCCATGTACGCCGAGACCAAACGGTGGAAAACCGAAATTGCCAATATTAATGAAACCGAAATAGGTGGAATTAAGGAAGTCAGCTTCGTAATTGAGGGAATGGGAGCATACTCACGCTTGAAATTCGAGAGCGGTGTTCACCGTGTTCAGCGTGTGCCGGACACTGAGGCGTCGGGACGCATACACACCAGTACGGTTACAGTGGCGGTGCTGCCTGAAATGGACGAGGTTGATTTTCAGATTAACCCCACTGATTTGCAGATTGACACCTTCCGCTCCTCCGGAGCTGGCGGTCAGCACGTAAATAAAACCGAAAGCGCTATACGCATAACACATTTGCCCACTGGCACTGTTGTTGAGTGTCAGGATGAGCGCAGTCAGCACAAAAACCGCGACCGCGCTATGAAAATTCTTGCCTCCCGCCTTTATGAGGCGGAGCAGGCTAAGAAAAACGCCGAGCTTGCGGCCGAACGCAAAAGTCAGGTGGGAACGGGAGACCGCTCTGAGCGTATACGCACCTATAACTTCCCTCAGGGACGGGTAACCGATCACCGAATCGGTCTGACTCTGTATAAAATTGAACAGATAATGAACGGCGATTTGGACGAGCTTTTTGATGCCCTTATTACCGCGGATCAGGCGGAGAGACTCAAGGCTGCTGCCGAAAACTAACATATCCATGCCGGTGCCAAAGGGCGCGAGGTGAATGATGCAAACAAAAGTAATAAATGATGAAATTGCTCTCGCAGCGGACATAATAAGGTCCGGAGGGCTGGTCGCAGTTCCCACTGAAACAGTTTACGGTCTTGCCGCAAACGGTTTTGCCGAGGCTGCTGTAAAGAGTATTTTCGATGTTAAGGGCAGACCTGAGAACAAGCCCCTGAGCTTGATGGTTTCTGGTGCGGAGGCAATAGATAAGCTATGTGTTGATGTTCCGGACGCGGCATATTTTCTGGCGGACGTTTTTTGGCCGGGACCTCTTACAATTGTGCTTAAGGCACGGGAAGACATTCCCCAAATCGTTCGTGCGGGCGGCAGCACCGTTGGGCTTCGCTGCCCACAGCAGGAGCAAACGCTTTCACTTTTAAAGACGGCACAGCTTCCGTTGGCGGCACCGTCTGCAAATCCTTCAGGTGAAAAAAGCCCGAAAACCGCCCAAGACGTGTTAAATTATTTTGATGGCAAAATTGACGCTGTTATCGACGGCGGAGAGTGTACCTTAGGTGTGGAGTCGACGATAATTGATATGTCAAATACTCCGTACAAAATTTTGCGGCAGGGTGCGGTTCATGCAGAGAATATCTTTATGGCGCTGACGGCTTCGCTGACTATCATCGGAATAACAGGAGGAACAGGCTGCGGAAAAACCACGGCTCTTGATGTGCTCAAGGACATGGGCGGTCTTGTTATCGACTGCGATGAGGTCTACCACACGCTTTTGAACGAAAGCGACGCGCTGATTGCTGCACTGGACGAGCGATTTCCCGGTATTATTCCCCCCGGAACTCACGACACAAAGGCACTGGGTGAAATCGTTTTTTCCAATCCGACTGAGCTTGCGGCATTGAATGGAATAACCCACAGATTTGTGGGAGAGGAAATCAGCAGACGTCTCAGTGATTGGGCAATGAACGGCGGCAGGGTAGCTGCAATAGATGCAATAGCACTTATCGAGGGAGGTGTTGCCTCATTTTGCAGGGTAACAGTTGGAGTTACTGCGCCTACGGAAAATCGAATACAGCGGCTTATGGAAAGAGAAGGCATTTCCCACGAATATGCGGCGCTCCGTGTTTCAGCGCAAAAGCCAAACGAGTTTTTTGAAGAAAATTGTGACCGAATTCTTGTTAACGACAGCGACAGGGATAGCTTTGAAATAAAATGCAAAGAATTATTTAAAGAAATTATTGGAGGTTGAAAAAGTGAGTAAAGAAACATCAGCTAGAAAAGATAAGCTTTTCTATAAGCAGAAAAACGGATACGATATAGTTGACGCAAGCGAGCTTGCACTTTGCGAGGACTATTGCAGCGGGTATATGCGCTTTTTAAATGAGTCAAAAACAGAGCGTGAAGCGGTAAAGCAGGGCATTGCGCTTGCACAGGCACGTGGTTTTGTGCCCTACAAGGCAGGTATGGAGCTAAAGCCCGGAGCTAAGGTTTATGTTTCAAACCGAGGCAAGGCACTTATGCTGGCGGTTGTTGGTAAAAAAGCCCTTGATAGCGGCTGCGTTATCGCCGCTGCTCATGTGGACAGTCCAAGACTTGATTTGAAGCAGGTTCCCATGTACGAGGATAACGAGCTTTGCTACTTCAAGACTCACTACTACGGCGGAATTAAAAAGTACCAGTGGCTCACAATTCCCCTTGAGCTTCATGGTGTTGTTGCTTTAAAGGACGGCTCTGTAGTTGAGGTTTGCATAGGAAAGGACAAATCCGATCCTATTTTTCAGATAACAGACCTTCTGCCTCATCTGGGCAAGGAGCAGCGCAAAAAAAGCTCTGCCGAGTTTGTTCCCGGAGAAAGCCTTAACCTTATCATCGGCACTGTGCCTGACAAGGAGGATATTGAGGGAAGAACAAAGCTTGCAATACTAGATTTGCTTAACACAAAATACGGCATAACCGAGGAGGATTTCCTCTCCGCCGAGCTTTCTGCCGTACCTGCCTATGAGGTTCGCGAGGTGGGACTAGACCGCAGTCTTATCGCCGGCTACGGACACGACGACAGAGTGTGCGCATATGCTGAGCTTGCCGCGATTCTTGAGCTTGACACTCCCGAAAAAACTGCCGTCTGCATTTTGGCGGATAAGGAGGAAATCGGCTCTGAGGGCGTTTCCGGTATGAAGTCCAAGGCGTTTGAATGCTTCATGGGCGACTTGTGCGATGCTCAGGGAGTGAAGCTGTCTCACTGCTTTGCAAACAGCATTTGCATTTCCGCAGATGTCTGCAACGCCTTTGATCCAAACTATCCCGATGTTTCCGAGAAGCGCAATGCCGCAAAAATCAACTACGGTATGGGAATTTGCAAGTTTACAGGTCACGGCGGAAAATCAGAGTCCAACGATGCCTCCGCAGAGGTAGTTGCACATCTACGCCGTGTGTTTTGTGATGAAGGTGTTGTGTGGCAGATGGCTGAGCTTGGCAAGGTAGACGAGGGCGGCGGCGGTACAGTTGCAATGTATATGGCGGAGAGGGATATCGACACTATTGACGCAGGAGTTCCCGTCCTTTCCATGCACGCACCCTATGAAACTGTTGCAAAGTTCGACTGCTATATGACCTATAAGGGTATAAAGGCAATGTACGAAGAAAAATAAGCTTAAAAAAATAAAAACCCCTGTTTCTGCACACACTAAGTCAGAAATGGGGGTTATTTTATGGAAGATAATGACGTTAACGAAACAGGCAAAACAGGTGATGGAATTTCAACGGAGAGCATAAAGGAATTCGGCAGTGCAGTTTCTGGAGACAACCTCTCGTCAATTCACTGCTTGACTATAGTAGGTCAGATTGAGGGGCATCAGGTGCTTCCCGACTCGGTTAAAACAACAAAATACGAACACATCATGCCGCTTATTGCTGCAATAGAGGAAAGCACCGAGATTGAAGCCCTGCTTGTGCTGCTAAATACTGCGGGTGGAGACGTTGAGGCGGGGCTTGGAATCTCCGAGCTTATTGCCGGAATGAAAAAGCCCACTGCGTCTATTGTTCTTGGAGGTGGACATTCCATTGGCGTTCCTTTGGCGGTTGCCGCCAAAAAAAGCTATATTGCGCCGTCGGCTGCTATGACAATTCATCCAGTGCGGCTAAACGGTCTTGTAATCGCGGTTCCACAGTCCTTTAATTACTTTGAACGCATGCAGGAACGTGTTGTGGGATTTGTACTTGCAAACTCATCAATCAGCCGTGAACGCTATATGGAATATATGCTTCGAACCAGTGAGCTGGCAAACGATGTGGGCAGTGTAATTGACGCGCAGGAGGCTGTGAAATGCGGTCTTGTGGACGAAATCGGCAATTTGTCGGACGCACTGGGCTATCTTCATGAGGAAATTGAAAAAAGAAGAATTAAGTGATATGCTTTATAACATTAATACAACCGGCCCAGAAATAATTCTGAGCCGGTTACTGTTGCCTATTTTTTCTTTAGGTGTGCTCCCTTTGTAGATTTTTTTGGTGTTGAACGCTCCCTTTTGACTGCTCTCGGGGAAGCATCGTTTGCCATGCCCTGTAGGGGTGAGGTGCTCATAGCAGGCGTTTCTTTCTTTGGAAAATGTTTGTGAATGTAGCAATAGAAGCAAAGGACTATCAGCACTGCAAGAATAATAAAGCTAACGGCTATAATTCTTCGGATTAGGGGCTGAATGATTATAAGCTCTCCGGAGGAAGGCGCCTCAAAAACAACATAGCTGCCGTCACGCTTTGGAGTTATTTGAGAAATGGCCCCGTTGTCTACAAGGGTGATAATAACGCTTGAAGGCTTTTCACAGCGCAAGTGAAGAACGTATTTTTCAGACGGCTCACGCACCTCATCGGCTATGGAATAGGAGTATGAAGCAATGTAACGATACGCCTTATTTGCAGGAACTGACGGCTTGACCTCCGAAATTTCTATCTGTGCAGAAGCGGAAAATGAACCCTCCGCAAGGAGCAATGGAATTTCCTCTTTGCTTGAAAGCGTTGTAACCCAAGGAGAGTAAATTGCATTTACCCGAGCACTACGGATAAGGTTTTCGGTTTTGAAAGGTTCCCATTGACCGAAGCTGTCATCTCTTAAGGGGAGCTTTGGAACATCCCAACTACTGATTGAGCCGCCATAGGTAAAGGGCAGGCTTTTTACAAGCACATCATCAATGATGAAGTCAACACTCAGTTCTGAAAACATCGTGGGCAGTTCAGGCAAGGCAATAAAGCTTTCGTAGGGCAAGGGATATGCCATGCCTGCATAGCTGATGCCGTCAACACCGTGAAGACCCTCATCAACGAAGGCGTTGCCGACAATCTCGCCGGTGGCATATCCCGCAACAGCTCCTATACATTCACCGTCACTGTTAATCAGAACCATAGACCGGCAGTTTGAAATATTTGTGCCATAGCCCACAATGCCGCCAATGCTGTCATTTCCAATAAGCTGGCTTAGTGAGTTGCAGCGAATAATACCCGATTCGGAGGAGCCTGCAATGCCGCCGCATTTTGAGCCGTTTGTGGTTTCAACGGTGGCTTCACTGTCAGCCTTATAAACAGCGCCGACATCGCTTCGTCCGACAATGCCGCCGGCGCAGTCGTTTTTGGCGGTAACATTACCTGCATTTGTACTGGTCATGATAATTGCGCGAAACAGTGCGGTGGTATCAACCCACAGGCTTTCCGACATTCGAAAGTCTTCCTCAGGATCATTTCCAATTTCAATTGCCATGATACCTGCAATTCCGCCCACATTGGAATCTGCGCATATACTGCCGTTGTTGCGGCATGATGAGATTTGGCCGGGCTTTTCCTCAAGCTCAATATTTTCAGAGACATCAACTGTGGAATACTCTGGCTTATCCAGCATATTGGACACTGTGGTTCCAATCACATCCAGCTGATTTATAGCAGAGTTTAAAAAAGAATTTACCTCGGCGTTGGACTCGTCGGTGTTTGAAAGTATGTCGGCAAGGCTTAAATTCACGATGTTAAGCTGCTCATATACCGTGCCAAAGGTGCTGCTGAGACGGTTACCTGCACTGTTGAGGTATTTGTAAAGGACATCCTCAATTTTATCTATGTTGGCGTTAATGACTGATGCTTCTGCCGTTACTCCGTTTGAAAACTTTGTAAATGCCTCATGTAGCCGTGACGTTGCTGAGGTTATAACCTGCATTGATTGAGCAAGCTCCGCTGCACTGCTACCAAGCTTCGTGTTAATGGTGCTTATGCGTTGGTTTATAACAACAAAAGAGTCTGAAATTTTGGCGATAGAATCGGAAATGGAGGTTTTGTCCACGACCGAATCATTATATTCCGTCAATATCTTTTCAATTGCATCCCGCTTTTGGAGTTCGTTTAGGGAGCTGTCCTGAAGAATACTGTTTATATCGGAGGTAAGCTTTTCAATATCGCCTAACGCGTTCGATATGTTTTTAATCTCTTGACTTATCTTATCCAGCTCTTTGGTGATATCGGATATCTCCTGAGAAACATTTGCATTTGCTATGGCGGCACTGATATCGTTCATTTCCGCATTTATTGCAGAAATTTCCGTATCTGCAACAGCGGTGAAGTCCTTGATATATGTGTTTATTTTTTCCGCTGAAGCATTGATTGCCTGCAATGAAGAATACAGGTCGTCAAGAGTTATATCAAGCTCATCGCCTGCCGTATCGCTGTGAGCCTTTAATGTATCCTCAATCACGGTGACGGCAGCGTTTATTTCCTTTGCGCTGTCCAGAGATTCTGAAATGGAGCTTGTCATGGAATTTGTGAGGTTACGAAGTATGCTGCTTAAAGTGTTAAGCTGCTTTTCAAGGTTTTCCCCGCTGCTTGTACCGAAGGTCAAGGAAATGTCCGGCTCAAACTGACCTGCAATGCCGCCAACATCCTTGCGGCCGAAAACTTCTCCGTAGTTTTCGCAGCCGGAAATAATACCGTTGTGGTTTCCTGCAATGCCGCCGATATTGTAGCCAACGTGGTTATAGCCTACAGTGCCGTAATTTGTACAGCCGCGAATGTTGCCTTCGTTTTTACCGGCGATTCCTCCGGTGTCGGAAACATCGGATCCAGAGCTTTTTTCGTTCTCCTTGGGCTTGCTTTCGTCACCGACGATTGACTCGGAGACGGTTTCGGCAACAGCTTCGCTTACAGTTTCGGCAATGCTGGGAATGTCGGCAATGCCTGTGCTGGTAACCTCGCTGTATGAGGAGGTGTTGACCTCTCCGCGGTTGACGCTTGCTTCAACTGTACCGAGATTTTTCCCGGCAAGCGCGCCTGTGTGGAGCTTTCCCGTTACTGCTGCCTCTGAGCTACAGCCCGTAATGAGACCCGCACCTCTGTTAATGCCGGCAATTGCACCAACGTCTGTGTCGCCCTTAACAGAACCGGTTACAGTGCAGCCTGTTATAATACCGTTGTTTTTTCCTGCAAGAATTCCAACGGAGCATGCACTGCCGGTTGGCGCTACCCTCGCGGACAAGCTTAAGCGACGAATAACGGCACTGGACTCAACACTTCGGAAAAAGCCCTGCTCCGAGCCTTTTGAAATTATCGTGAAGCCCTTTATTTCATACCCCTGCCCGTCAAAGGTTCCATAAAAAATGGGGATGGGCGTAAAGGCGCCTCCGTCAAGGTCGATATCATTCATCAATTTTACTGTAAGATCCTTTGAAAAGGAGTCGATAGCGCATTTCTTCGATAAGTCCTTAAGCTGCTTAACCGTGGAAATCTCAATGACCTTACCTTCAGCGGCTTGACCGGGGGAGGGGAGGAGCATGGAAAAAGCCATTATAAAAATAAGCAGAAAGGCGAGCGTTTTAGATGATAATTTTATAAACTTACTCATAACTGTCACGTTCCTCAATGTCTATTTCTTCAAAGCCCTGCGCTAAAAACTCCTTGCTTTCTATGGCGGCGTTGATGCTGCCCTTTATGTATCCCTTGAAGTCGCCGTCTATATAGCCGTTAACAACACCGCGAACCCTACCGTCTATGCGTAATTCATCGCTTCGGACACGCTGCATGCGGTTGAGACGCAGGGTAAGGGCGCTTTTTTCGATTAAAGTGTCACATATGTATAGAATTTGCGGAAGAACTGTTAAAACAAGAATTATGGAGGTTAGCGTTCCGCGCCCCAAAGCAAGACCGATGGAGTTGATTATGGGTTCTGTTGATAAAATTGAAATCAAAAAGCCTGCAACCGTCATAATTGTTCCAGAGGTGAAAATTGTTGGGAAGCTTTGATTGACTGCCTCTACTATTGCAGCGCGTTTATCTGCTATTTCCGTCTTCAGAGACTGATAGCGGTTTGTTACAAGTATAGCGTAGTCTATGGTTGCACCCATTTGAATAGCGCTGACTATTAGATAACTCAAGAAAAATAGGTTTGTATCCGTTAGATAAGGGAAGGAGAAGTTTATAAAAATGCTTCCCTGTATTGTGAGTATAAGCAAAAACGGAAGACCCACGGATTTAAAGGTGAAAAGTAGGATTATCATAACGAACAGGGCTGTGAGTATGCTGATTTTTAGGTTATCGTTTGAAAAAGAGCGGTTAAGATCCAACGCAAGGGTGGCGTTGCTGACCAAAACTACATCGTCTCCATAATAATTCTGAGAGATGGAACGCATATTTTCAAGAAGTGCTTCTGTCTCTTCTCCCTCGTCCGGAACATCGGCAGTGAATACTATTCGCGACCAGTTTTCACCCTCAAGCTGTACCAATGCGTCCTTTAGCGTGTCGTTTAAATCATCCACTACCTTGTTTTGGTCATGTGTCAAGCTTACAACACCTAAATCCCGCTGCTCTAGAAGAAAACGGAAAACACTGATAAGGGGAGCTGAATAATCGTCAACCTCTTGAAAAACAGCACCGTATTCCTCGTTTGCAAGACCATAGGCGCGGTACAGCAACCGGGCAAGTTCAATGTCCACATCGGCAAGCTCGGAGAATTGACGGGGGGAGAGCTTGTCTGTAAGTACGTGTGTATCGTCTACCTCTATACTGGCAAGACCCAACGCACTGACAATTTCGGGAAGGTCGCTTACCTTTTTGATAATAGCTTTTTCATTCTCATAGTTACCCTTGGGTACAACGATTGCAATGGTGTTTTTTGTTCCGTATGTATCGGCAATTTTGTCCTGCGCAATTCGAGAGGCGGAGGGATGGTTTGTGTCTATACCGTTCATGGAAAACACATAATCGCATTTTCCCGAAAGAAAAACAGAAACAGCCAATAAAACGATAAACAAAGGAACCAGAACATAACGAATTTTAATTATAAAACGTCCCCATGCGCTTACATTGGGTACAAAGCTGCGGTGGCGTGTTTTATCAATACCTCGATTGAACATAACCAACAGACCGGGCATAAGCAGAAATACGGTTATTAGACTGCAAAATATGCCCTTGATAAGCACAATGCCCATATCAAAGCCTATTCTAAACTGCATAGTGGTCAGTGCGACAAGACCTGATATAGTCGTTAGACTGCTGGAGGATATTTCGACTATAGCTTTGGAAAGAGCCTTGATGTCTGCCTCACGGGCAGGCAATGTCTCTTTTTCCTCCATGTACCTGTGACACAGGATTATTGCATAGTCAACTGCCAATGCAAGCTGAAGAATTATTGCAATTGCGTTAGTGACAAAAGAAATTTCACCAAGAAGGTAGTTTGTGCCCATGTTTAGAATTGCCGCAACTATAAAAACGATGAAGAATACAACAAGCTCCAAATAACTCTTTGAGGTTACTAGCAGAACACCCACGATTACAACTGCCGCAACCGCCAGAATTACTGCCATTTCGGACGCGAGGCTTGAGGAAAAATCATTGCCTACCTCTGTGTTGTAGGAGACATCGTATGCAGAAAGAGACAGCCTGATCTCGCTCATGGCGGAAACAACCTTTTCATCCGCTGCTTCACCTTTGAAGCTGACAAGAATGAGTGCCGAGGAATTTGAATAGTGGTCATCATCGTTTGCAAAAGTTACCATCATAACGCCGTCGAGCTTTGCGAAATCATCCGCAAAGCTCTTAGCTTTTTCATATGTAATATTTGAAATCATAACTTGAGCACTGGCATAGGTAGTGAACTCCTCCGCCATTATCTCAAGACCCTTACGGGTTTCGGTGTTCTCGGGAAGATACACGGAAAGGTCGTTATTAATTTGAACCTTTGATATGCTGCTGACGCAAAATATGATGGCAATCAAAAATATAAGATAAAACGCCTTGCGCTTATCTATAACAAATGCAGCGATTTTTTCTATAAAGGTTTCCGAGGACTTTTTTTCTTCCATTGTAAAACTCCTTTATAGGGAGAGAAGCGTGTCTGACACCCGATTTTTTATCTTTCGGTTGCTAGGAAAAACAGAGCCACGGTACCCGGACCGGAATGTGAACCGATTACAGGTCCTATGGGATTGATATAGGTTGTCTTAACGCCAAAGCGCTCCCTAACCTGACGCTCAACATACTGCGCGTCCTCAAGTGCATCACCATGACTGATAAATACCACTTGCTCGGAGGGGTTAATTGCAGTTTTTTCCATATGAGAAATTAAGGCGTCCAGACTCTTTCTGCGCCCACGTACCTTTTCCCGGGGAATAAGATGACCTTCATTATCGCTGTTTAAAACGGGCTTAACATTCAGCACTGTACCGAAGAATGCAGCAGCACCGGACAGTCTCCCACCGCGCTTGAGGAAGTTGAGATCATCAACAGTAAACCAATGAGCCATATGGAACTTGTTTTCCTCAACCCAAGCAGCAACATCCTCAATGGACATCCCCTGCTTGCGTCTTTGGGCAGCATGGTAGGCAAGAAGACCCTCTCCCATAGATTCAGAAAGAGTATCAATAATAATTATCTTTCTGTCGGGATATTCTTCTTTTAAATCCTCAGCAGCCAGACGAATGGAATTATACGTGCTGGAAAGACCTGAGGAGAAGCACAAATGGAGAATGTCAAGACCTGCATCCAGATACTGACGTACCTCGTCTTTGAAGGTCTCGCCGTTAATTTGAGTTGTGAGAGAGGTTTTTCCGTTGCGAAGCAGTTCGTAAAATTCATGAGAACTAAGGTCTTTTTCATCCGGAGTGTTCCTATAGTCTTTTCCGTCTATAGTGAAATGCATGGGAATTATGTGGAGCTCCAGCTCCTCAACAAGTTCCGGTGAAAGGTCAGTGGTTGAGTCTGTTGTTAGTTTGTAATTTGCCATACTTTATACTCCTATTTACAGTATTTTGGGGGTGATAAATTCAGACATTGCAGCTTGTATGCCCAAACTGCAGGGAGGCATGATTTATTCTATCAAGTCTATACAATGTCTGAGAGACATTGTATCATGATTTTGTCTTTCCGCCTAGTTTGAACACATCTGATGCCTTGCCAATTACAACCAGATGGTCGTTTGCCGAGAAAACATAGTTTCCGCCTGGGGCGATTTGAAGTGCGTTTCCCTGCTTGACGGCGATGATGTTGACATTATATTTGTAGCGCACGTTCACATCGGAAACAGATTTATTTATCCAATGGGGACAGCAGGGTATTTCATATATAGAATATTCGGAGGTCAACTGGATATAGTCAAAAATATTGTCAGCATTGTATCTGACGGCAAGCTTTTCCGATATTTCACGCTCGGGATACACTACCTCATCTGCGCCGATTTTCATAAGAAGCTTTGCCTGACGGCTTGTACGTGCCTTGGAAACAACATGCTTTGCTCCGCGCTCCTTAAGCATTGAGGTTATTTCCAGTGAAGCCTGAAAATCCTCGCCGATGGTAACAAAACATATGTCGAAGTTGTTAATGCCAAGAGAGTTTAAAACTGCCTCGTTGCAGCAATCGCCTATGTGGGAGTCAGTGAACTTATGGGCGATTTCATCAATAGTTTCGGGATCCTTATCCACTATCATTACATCGTTGCCCAGCTCCTGCATTCGCTCGGAAAACTGACGTCCAAAACGCCCCATGCCGATTACCAGTATTGATTTCATTGCTTTTCTCCTAACCAATAAGAATTTTAACAGCAGGTCTGTCTATTGGAACGCTTATGCGCCGTTCAGCCAACACAAGCATGAGCGACAAGCCGCCAACACGGCCTGCAAACATCAAAAGCATCAGCACTATTTCAGAGATGCTTGAGAGATATGGTGTGATGCCCATTGAAAGACCCACGGTTCCGATTGCGGAAATTGCTTCAAACAATATCTCTGTCAATGAAAAAGGCTCAAATGCATTTATAAGCATTACAGCCGCAATTACCCCCATTGCATAAATCGTTGCAATTGCACTTGCCTGCATAACGGTGTGCTCGTCAAGCCTGCGCTTGAAGATTGTTATGCTGCCGTATCTTCTTGCGGAAGCAAGCGCTCCCAAAAGCAGAACGATAAAAGTTGTTGTTTTTATGCCGCCTGCCGTAGAGCCGGGGCTGCCGCCTATAAACATCAAAAGCATAGTTAGGATTGTGCCGGAGCCGGACATGGCAGACAAATCTATGGTGTTAAAGCCTGCTGTGCGGGGAGTAACCGAGTGAAACAGGGAGGTTAGCAGCTTTTGACCAAAGCTCATGCCCTCTAGTGTGTGGTTATATTCAAAGATTAAGAAAAGAACAGTTCCCAAAACGACCAAAACAGCGGTTGTGACCAATGCAATTTTTGAGTGAACCTGATATTTGCTGAACTCGCGCTTATTCTTGATAATATCTCCCCATACAAGAAAACCAATTCCGCCTATGATTATGAGAGATACTATTGTAAGGCAAACAAGTGGATTTGTTGCAAGTCCGTCGGTTGTAAGTGATGAAAATTGACCGTATTTTCCCATGATGTCAAAGCCTGCGTTACAAAATGCAGAAACCGAATGGAAAACTGCGTTCCAAATTCCGCGTATAAGCCCCATTCTGGGACAGAAGGCAATAGAAAGCAATACAGCGCCGCAGCCCTCAACAATTACCGTGCCTTTTAGAATTCGGAGGATGAGTTTAACAACGCCGCTTATTTCCAAGGAGCCTGTGGATTGCATCAGCAACCGCCGTTCTCCCAAGGAAATGCGACGTTTTAGAAATAGGGCTATCATAGCAATACAGGTCATTACGCCCAAACCGCCGATTTGTATGAGGATTAAAAGGACGATTTGTCCAAAGACTGACCAGTGAGCAAAGGTGTCATATACAACAAGTCCAGTGACGCATGTGGCACTGGTGGATGTAAACATGGCATCAAGAAAAGGAGTCCATTCTCTTGTTCGAGAAGAAATGGGCAAGCATAATAAAACTGCGCCAACAAGGATGATTAGAAAAAAACTCAACACGATCATTTGAGTGTAAGTGAGTTTATTACGTAGGCTGGACATTTTTGCTTTTTACCTTTCAAAACCGATATTGCATATGCAATTGTAATAAAATTGATGAAGAAAAAATCGGGAGCAAAAGCAGAAAATTGTTGCCAAATGTGATAGCTGATAAAATCTGCCCGAATTGCGTATGCCAGTATACCACAATGTGCCGAAATTTGCTATATTATTTTCGTCAAAATAAAATAATCGTTAAAAAGCAAAGCCTAGATGTATCGGTTCGTGCATATTTGGTAGAAATGCTCCTTTAAAGTGGAGAGATATCTACTTTTGGAGGTGTTTTATGAACGAAGGAATAATATCCGTTGCGGCAATTACAACAATCAGTGCTCTCGTTGCACAGGGAGTAAAGGCGACAAAGCTTGATAATAAGTGGCTGCCTGTGATATGCGGCATATGCGGAGGTATGCTAGGGGCATTAGGTATGCTCATCATGCCGGATTTTCCGGCACGGGATGTTCTGACTGCAACAGCAGTCGGCATAGTGTCGGGACTTGCGGCAACCGGTTCACATCAAATTTTTAAGCAGTTGGGAGATGAAAAAAATGACTGTAATTGAAAAGGACTATAATTGGGCATATGCTCTCACACCGCGGAACGTAACAACTCACCTTATATTGCATCATGCTGCTGCCTCTAAGGCAAGTGCGGACGGAATACACGCATATCATCTGTCTTTGGGATGGGCGGGTATTGCTTATCATTATTTTGTTACAAAGGAGGGGCAGATACTCCGAGGCAGACCGGAAAAGATGCGCGGCGGTCACACTACAAATTGGAACTATTGCAGCATCGGTATTTGCTTTGAAGGAGATTTTGAACAGGAGCAAATGAGTGAGCAGCAGTTTAAGGCGGGGCAGGAGTTGATAAACGACATTGCCGAACGTTATCCGTCTATTGTTATAGGCAAACACTCTGCATTCGGTGCAACAGCTTGCCCAGGCGGCAACTTCCCGTTTGAAAGAATTATTCATAAAAATACTCAAGAGCCGCCTGATAATTGTGCGGAGGACAAGACCCAGCCCGACGCGTGGGCAAAGGATGCCTGCCAATGGGCAATCGAAAAGGGTGTTTTTTTTGGAGACGGAAATGGCGGCTATCGCTGGCATGACAGGGTGACAAGACAGGAGCTTGCACTTATTCTAATGCGCTTGCAGGAAGGTACGCCAAAGAAGGCTGTATAAGCAAATGGCAGTGAATGGGGCTTAAGCTTAATAAAACAGTATTTGTTTTATTAAAAAATAACATAATGGCGCTCCGCGCCACTAAAACTGTCTCAGACAGTTTTAATGAACTCATCTCTCCGTAAAGCTTTTGCCTTGTCACTACAAAAATACATATGAGGCTTAAATAATTATTCGCATATAAAAACACGCCGTTCACAGATTGTGATCGGCGTGTTTTTCTTTATCTGTTTTTGCGGAGCAGAGACAACGGTGTACAGCTTCTGGGAAGCCTCATATGAAGCTCCATCATTGGGTGCGGAGTGGACTCTAACAACTCGTCATTGCAATTTCGGATTTCATCAACTGTAAAGGATATAGGGTCAGAGTCATTAGTAAGCAGCTCCACGGTATCACCGATTGAAAACTTGTTGCGCTGAGTTAGAACCGCATTCCCGTTTTCATCGCAGCTTTCAACCACTGCACACACGTCCGCAGTTGCAAAATATATGCTGTCATTGCGGGAGTAGTGCTGACCGGGGTCTCCGTAATAAAAGCCTGTGCAATAGTTGCGATGGCTGATTTTTTCGACCTCATCCACCCATATTTGAGACAGAGGAGTGTCATCAAGCGCAGCATCAATTGCATGTCGGTAGGCATTGGTGACTGCGGCGGCATAGTACGCGGATTTCATGCGCCCTTCAATTTTAAAGCTGCTTATACCGGCATCAATAAGCTCGGGAATGTGCTCAATCATGCACATATCGTTGCTGTTCATGATGTATGTTCCCTTGTCCTCGGAAATTTCCATATATTCACCGGGACGCTTTTCCTCCACCAAATGATATTTCCAGCGGCAGGGCTGAGCGCACTCACCCCGATTTGCATCTCTGCCTGTTAGGTAGTTGCTCAAAAGGCAGCGACCCGAAAAGGAAACGCACATAGCACCGTGGACAAATGCCTCAAGCTCCAAATCAGCAGGTGCATTTTTGCGTAGCTCGCGGATTTCCTCAAGGCTGAGCTCCCTTGCCAAAACGGCACGGGAGGCACCCATGTCATATATCATTTTGCAGGTTTCGCTGTTTACAATGCCGAGCTGTGTGCTGATATGAAGCTGAGCTTTCGGGGCATATTTTTTTGCCATTGAAATTACGCCCAAATCCGCAACTATCAAGGCGTCAACGCCAATATCTTGAAGCAGCTCAAGATATGCGGGAAGACGTTTCAACTCATATTCACGGGGGAGCGTGTTGCAGGTTATGTGAACCGAAACACCCCGGCTGTGGCACATATTAACGGCTTTACGGAGGTTCTCCTCGTCAAAATTGCCCGCTGAAGCGCGCATTCCAAATTCAGTTCCTGCAAGGTAAACAGCATCTGCGCCGTAATGGAGCGCCATGGTAAGGCGCTCCATATCTCCGGCGGGTGCCAGCAATTCAGCTTTTCTATTGACCATAGCTTTGAGTTTTTACGAAGGCGTTAAACTCACTGCTGTTTGTAAAGAAGCGGTGGGTATTGGTGGCTTCGTCCAGAGCATAATAGTAATAGTTGTGGGTAGCAGGCTTTAGCGCCGCCATAATGGAGGGCATACCGGGATTAGCAATAGGTGTGGGCGGCAGACCTAGAACCTTGCGTGTGTTATAGGGACTGTCGATTGCAAGGTCATCTACGGTAAGTTCAAGCTTACGCTCCGGCAGAATATATTGGATTGTAGCATCAATGCCGAGGTACATATTCGTTTTGAGACGGTTATAGATAACGCCGGCAATATTTGCACGCTCATCATCGTTTGCCGCCTCCTTTTCAATCATGGAGGCAATGTTCAAGACTTGCTGTATGGTAAGACCTCTTGCAGTGGCAAGGTCAATCATTTCGGCGGTAAGCTTGTTATGGAAGGTGTTGAGGAATTTATCAATCGTTGCTTCCGGTGTCATACCCTGATAAAACTCATAGGTATCGGGGAACATGAAGCCTTCAAGGCGTCTTGCATCGCCGTAGGGTATTCCTTCAAGGAAGGCATAGGAAAATTGGTAGTTAGCGGCACATTCCATCAGCGCATCGTATTTGCAGATCTTGTTTTCCTCAAGACGTAGGAAGATTTCTGAAACGGTAAAGCCTTCGGGGAAGGTGACCTTTGTTTTTACCTGCGAGTCACTGCCAAACTGCATCTTTTTAACTATTGCACGGTAGTCATACTGAGTGCTTAGCTGATAGGTGCCGGGGTCAATTTTTTCATCTGCATGGGAAAAGTTGGAATAAAATTTAAAAAGAGATTTATATTGAATAATGCCCGCGTCCTTTAAGGCTCTTGCAACCGCGCCGATATCCGCAACAAGCACAGTTTTGGTAGACTTTTCGCCGTTTTCGTCCTTGTAATCCCGCTGCTCTTCTGTAAAAATTTCTTCGGGAAGATATACCTCTGCTGAAACGTCGCCCTTGTTCAGCGCCAAAACATCACTGGCAGCCATCCAGCCCACACAGGCAAGGATAATGCTAACACTTACAACAAAAATAAAATACATCACACCGCCAAGACAGCCGGTTTTTCCGTCTCTTCTTGTTCTTATGGGGCGGTAATCTCTTCCCTCGTAGAGCGGTTGATCATCGCTGACGTCAGAAGGAGATAGATTAGCTTCCTTCTGATATGCACGTCTTATTGCTTGATTTTCTTCGGAAACAGAAGCCTTTTCCCGCTGCTTCGCTTCTTTTGCCAGTCTTGCCAGCTTTTCATCATTATAATTGTTGTCAGACATCTTCAAACTCCTAACTGTGTTGATGTACTTCTTAGCAGTAACCGCATTTAAACTGTGGGCATATTATAGGGCGAAAGGCACAAGAGCCGTCAAGCTCAGCCTTTCGTTGAGATTAGGTATGAGCCCGCTCACCGCGCAGAGCTATACACAGGAATTATGCGCGGAGAAAGGAAAAAAAGAAATGTTTGGTGGATGTGGAAATAACGGCTGCATTTGGTTAATCGTAATTATCATTCTTATCGCTTGCTGCTGCGGCGGATGGGGCGGCGGCTGCGGAAATGAGTGCGGCTGCGGTGGCTGCGGTGGCGGCTGCGGTTGCGGCTGCTAACGGACATTAAAAATACAAGATAAATAACATCTATTATTGCGGGACCTTTTTAGGTCTCGCAATTCTTTTTTCGGTTATAAGGCAGTTGGTTGATTTATCAAAGCTCTCCGTTGGTACGCTGTCCATTAGCAACTGCTCACGGCATAAACCGACTGAAAAAGCTTCACAGTTAACTAGATACCTGTCGTAGTAGCCTCCGCCTTGACCGAGCCTATGGCAGGATAAATCATAGCACAGCGCTGGTACTACTATGATATCCCCCTTGCTCGGGACTAAAACAGGAGAGTCTTGCGGAGGCTCGGGAATTCCCAATTTACCAAGCGGCAGAGCTTCAGGCGGCTGCGCCAAAAGAGCAAAGAGCATGCTGCCTGCATTTAGCTGGGCGGGCAGTGCAACCTGCTTGTTTTGCCGACTGCATTGGGCAATGAGACACCTCGTATCAACCTCTCGTCCAATGCTGAAATAGGTAAAAACCCGATTGGCGGAGATAAACTCAGGCAAGGACGAAAGCTTCTCAAAAATTGCATGGTCACTTTCGGCAATGTAGTCTTTATCAAGAAGGGCAATCCGAGCCTTGATTTCGGCACGCAAAAGCTGTTTATCCACGGTTTAATACACTATGTCTTGACGGACCTTATCCGCCTGAGCCTTTCCCTTGACATGGGCTAAAATTGCAAGACCGAAATCAACAGCGGAGCCAACAGAGCGGGCAGTGATGATTTTTCCGTCCTCACAAACCGGAAGCTCTGTGTGGCAAATGGCATTTCCCATTATATCTTTGCAGTCGGGATGGCAGGTAATGTTTTTTCCATCGAGGTAGCCACGCTCGGCAAGAACGGAGGGACCTGCACAAATAGCAGCGAGGTTGGCACCTCTATGCTCCGCATCGGAAATCAAATCCATTGCGTTGACATTTGACTTAATTGCTTTTACTCCGCCCATACCGCCGGGGATGATGACTGTGTCTTCCTTGGTGACAATTACGTTTTGAACAACGTAGTCCGCCTTAAAAGAAAGACCATGAGCGCTTGTAACGAAGGGGCTTGTTCCCGTGGAGATAAAGCGGACGTCAACGCCGCCGCGCACCAGAATATCAAAGGGTACTATTGCTTCAGCTTCCTCATATCCATTACCCAAAATTATAAAAACCATTGACTATAAAACTCCTTTAATTAATTTATATATCTCTTCATGAATGCTTTCAATGCTGCGCATTGAGCCATTAGTTATGCAGGGAATTTTTTTCCAGCCAAGTCTATCAGCAGCGGCGGCACCTGTTTCAAGGCAAGACTTGAGGTATTCACTGTGAGTTTCGTGAATGTCACCCCGAGTATTTGTTTTTTCCTGCCGTATGCGCATTTGATTCATGCAGGTTTCAAGGTCAATATCCATATATATGACGATGTCCGGCTTTGGAAGTTCCATTAAACGGAACTCAAAATCGTACAGCCAGTCCAAAAAACTGCTGAGCTCATCCTTTGGAAGCTTTGCACCCTGATGTATGGCGTTGGAGGTGGTGTAGCGGTCGCATATCACAAGACCGCCGTTGCGGTAGTATTCGCCCCAATCGGTTTTGAAGGAGGCAAAGCGGTCAACAAAAAAGAAGGTTGAGGCGGCAAAAGGATTTACATCCTCCGGCAGACTGCCGAAATCTCCCGAAAGGTAGGATTTCAGAACTGACGAAGAGCTTTCATTGTATCTTGGAAAAACAACACGGCGAAAATCAAGGTTCTCGTCTTCCAAACGGTCGGTTAAAAGCTTGAATTGAGTTGATTTTCCGCTGCCGTCTATTCCTTCGATTACGATAAGCCGTCCTTGCATCATTTTTACCTCATTTTGCGTAGTTTTATCTATTTTTTCCACGAAGCCTTTGCCCGATAACGGCAAAGCCGAACTTCGGAAGATTTGACATGCGTTTTGCACGGCTGGGGTCTTGCTTTAAGCGGTAAAGCCATTCAAGACCGAGCTTCTGCCATCTTTCCGGTGCGCGCTCAACAATTCCTGCGAAAACATCAAGCGAGCCGCCCAAGCCTGCCATAAGACCCACATTCAGCAGGGGAGAGTTTTTCATCATCCACAGCTCCTGCTTCGGTGCACCCAGACACACCAGAAGAAGATCGGGTGCAGCAGCGTTGATTTTTTCAATCACAGGTTGGTCGTCTAAAAAATATCCGTCGTTGGTGCCTGCAATATTTAAGCCCTCATAGCGCTCAAGCAGGGTCTGCGCCGCTTGCTCGGCAACACCGGGCTTTGCTCCCAAAAGAAAAACGCTCATGCCTTGCTGAGACATTTTTTTAAATAGCTCCTGCGCAAAATCTATTCCGGGAATTTTTTGCTCAAGAGGTGTACCGAGAATTTTTGCGCCGTATACAATACCTACACCGTCCGGAAGAACCATTGCGGCGTTTTCCACCGCAGCCGCCAACTGGGGGTTTTCCCTACAGAGCATGACGATTTCGGGGTTTGGGGTGACAATATATGGAGCTTTTTTGTCCTTCATTAGGTTAAGTGCATTTTCTGTTGCCTGTTCCATGGTGAGACTGTCGAAGCCCACGCCTAAAATCTGTGTTCTTATCATTATCATTCCTTTCGGAAAAAGCAAGGACTGCACGGGGGTTATACCTGAGCAAATACCTCACCGATTTTTTCGTTTATTACCAAATCTGCGTGATTGTCATATGGTGTGGGATCTCGGTTTATTAAAACCAGCTTATTGCCGGAATAGTAATTAATAAGGCCAGCCGCTGGGTAAACCGCTAGGGAGGTGCCGCCGATTATGAGCATATCGCATTGCCTCAGGTGGCTTATTGCGCCTGCAATTACCTGCTCATCCAGCGCTTCTTCATAAAGCACCACGTCAGGACGTATGACACCGCCGCATTCACAGCGAGGAACGCCCTCACAGGAGCTTAGAACGCTCTCAGGAGCGGGTTTGCCGCATTTTGAGCAGTACATTCTGTGTACAGTGCCGTGCAGCTCGTAGACGTTTTTGCTGCCTGCCGCTTGATGAAGCCCGTCTATGTTTTGAGTGATTACGGCAGTTAGCCTTCCCTGCGCTTCAAGCTCTGCCAATCGGAGGTGAGCGCGGTTGGGCTTTATGTTTTCAGTGACTAGCTTGTCACGATAAAACTTATAGAATTCCTCGGGGTTTTTTCTTAAAAAGCTGCCGCTCAGAATTGTTTCGGGCGGGTATTTGTAGTGCTGGTTATACAACCCGTCAACGCTTCGAAAATCGGGAATTCCGCTTTCGGTAGACACACCCGCGCCGCCGAAAAAAACAATTTTGCCGCTCGACTCAAGCATATCACGCAGCTTTGTGATTTTTTCGTCCATGAAACACCCTCCCGTTGATTTTGTTACAGCCAATAAATGGGCTAAACTATATTATACACATTGCGGTATGTTTTAGCAAGCCAAACTAAAAAGACCCCAGTAATTTACTGAGGTCTGGTGAGAATATTTAGGGATTCATTGTATAGTTGGGTGCTTCCTTTGTGATATATATATCGTGGGGATGGCTTTCCTTCAAGCCTGCGCCTGTAATACGCACAAAGCGGCTGTTTTTACGGAGGGCGGAAATGTTTTCGGTTCCGCAATAGCCCATTCCGGATTTCAGACCGCCCATCATTTGAAAGATAGTGTCGGAAACAGGTCCGCGGTAGGGTACACGACCCTCTACGCCTTCGGGAACAAGCTTCTTGTTGTCCTCTTGAAAATACCTGTCTCGGCTGCCCTTATTCATTGCAGCCAAGCTGCCCATACCCCGGTATACCTTGAATTGACGGCCTTGATATACCTCGGTTTCTCCGGGGCTTTCCTCGCAGCCTGCGAGGAGGGAACCGAGCATTACGACGGAAGCACCGCCTGCAATCGCTTTAACAATGTCACCGGAGTATTTTATACCT
Source organism: uncultured Oscillospiraceae bacterium (assembly GCA_964485265.1). Taxonomy (GTDB): domain Bacteria; phylum Bacillota; class Clostridia; order Oscillospirales; family Oscillospiraceae; genus UBA2658. The sequence continues at coordinate 163,677 of CAZAIU010000001.1, forward strand.
CCGTCGGCAATGATGGGAACACTGTGCTTTTCAGCTATAGCGGCACACTCCAAAACTGCCGTCATCTGGGGAACGCCTATGCCGGCAACTACACGGGTTGTGCAGATGGAGCCGGGACCTATGCCTACCTTAACACAATCCGCTCCGGCGCGGATAAGTGCTTCTGTTGCTTCCGGTGTTGCAACGTTGCCCGCAATAAGTTGAACGTCGGGAAATCTTTCCTTTACCAAGGATACGTTCTTCAGAATGTTCTGAGAATGACCGTGGGCACTGTCAAGCACCAGAACGTCAACCCCAGCGGAAACCAAGGCTCCTGCTCGGTCAAGCACATCAGAGGTGACGCCTATAGCGGCGGCACACAGAAGACGTCCGTGAGAGTCCTTTGCGGAATGGGGGTAGGCTAGAGCCTTTTCAATATCCTTTATCGTGATAAGACCGCAGAGACGTCCGTTGTCGTCAACTATGGGGAGCTTTTCAATCTTGTGGGTGTGGAGAATTTTACGAGCCTCTGAAAGGGTCGTGCCCACCTTGCCGGTAATAAGGTTCTCACTGGTCATAACGTCGGCGATGAGCTGGGTCATGTCCTCTTCGAACTTCATGTCACGGTTTGTTATGATGCCGATAAGCTTACCGTCGGTGTCGACAATGGGAACACCGGAAATGCGAAACTTTGCCATGAGCTGATCAGCTTCACCGATGGTGTTGTCAGCCATAAGAGAAAAGGGATTGGTAATAACTCCGTTTTCGGAGCGCTTTACTAGGTCTACCTGCTCTGCCTGAGCGTCAATACTCATGTTTTTATGAATTACACCTATGCCGCCCTCCCGAGCAAGAGCAATAGCCATGCGGTATTCGGTTACAGTGTCCATTGCAGCGCTCATAAGCGGGATGTTTAGACGAATACTTTTTGTGAGGTTTGTGCAAAGGTCAATTTCTGCTGGAAGAACATTGCTTTCAGCCGGAACAAGAAGAACATCGTCGTAGGTAAGTCCCTCACCGACAAAGCGATCGGCGTATATTTTGTTGATTTCCAATAAACCGCTCCCTTTCATTTGTTGCTTAATACTTAAATTTATTTGGAGCATTATACTCCTTGGCTTGACTGGCTGTCAACAGCTATCTTACTAAAACAGTTCCTGTTTTAATAAAGGGTTAATTTAACGGCGTTCCGCCAATAAAACTGTCCGAGACAGTTTTATTTGTTATTATTCTCGCGCTCATAAAAGAAAATATACTGCTGAGCAAGACCGGCCCAAGGACCAAGGACAGATGGGTCAAAATCAGCGGGGAAATGCTGCTTTAAAGCCCGCTTCATCCACACATCGATAGGAAAGCTGTCCATTCTGTGAAGCCCATATAGCATAAAGCAGTTTGCAACCTTATCGCCAACGCCGTTTATTTTTTTTATCTGTACTCTTGCCTCGTCGGCGGGCATTTCCAAAAGTCCGTCGAAGCTCAGCGTCCCGTCTGCAACGGCGCGGGCGGCGCTGAGTATGTAGGCTGCGCGGTACCCGCAGCGGAGAGGAGCAAGCTCCTTCTCTGTAAGCGTGGAAATCAGCGCAGCGTCGGGAAAGGAAAACATGCCGCCACCCAAATCATTCCCGAAGGCGCAGCATAACACTGAGATGATTTTTTTAATACGGGGGATGTTGTTGCATTGTGATATTATGAAGCTGCAAAGTGCTTCCCATGGCTGCTGACGTAGAATTCGGATTCCCACGCCGTATTGAGCACATTTTTGCAGGTGCTCGGGCTGGGTGAACAGTGCATCCGCGCTCCTGTAATCGGCTTCAAGATCAAAATAGCTTAACCAAAAGGGCATGTCCGTGTCGGGACTGTCGCAGAATATGTCACTGTTATCCTTCCAAATGTGCAGAATCTTTCCGTCAGCAACTCCGGAATAAACACCTGTCTCATCCTGCTTCCAGCGAAAGCACTGACCGCATTCAAAGGTTTTAACAAGGTCCAATTGATCTGAGCCAGCGAGCTTTTGACCCAAAGCATTTGCTGTTTTCATCATATACCACCTCTAATTCGGGAGCGCTTGTTGCAAAAATCCCGCCCCAAAGGAGGCGGGATAGGTGTTTATTGCATCTTAATAGAAGCGCTTATTTTTGTTCTTTCTGGCAGCCTCAGACTTCTTGCGACGCTTTACGCTGGGGCTCTGATAGTATTCCTTTTTTCTGAGGTCTGACATCACGCCGGACTTTGCGCAGCTTCTCTTAAATCTTTTGAGAGCGCTGTCCAGAGATTCATTCTCTTTGACACGTACTTCTGACATTCTATTTCCCTCCCTCCAAATGCACCGAGAGGCGCTTTAAGGGCCATGAACTATGGCTTCAACGCGATTTATTATAATTTGAAACGGGAAAATTGTCAAGCATTATCCACGAAATTTTCCTACAGAAATTGTATGACAATACTTTATCCGCACAAAAGAAGAATGCTGCAAGGGTAAAAAGTCTTGAAATTTAAAATTTTTCTTGTATTATTAGGCCCGTTTGCTTATAATGATAAAATAAAAACTTTCTATTGTGGGGGCGTGCGCCTGTGGAAACAAATCCTGTATTACTTAGTACATTGTCTCTTGACAGCGATATTCCGCTGTATTCCCAGCTTGTAAGCATTGTTAAGCGAAACATTACTGCCGGGACTTTAAGTGCCGGCGAGCTTCTGCCCTCTGAGGCGGAGCTATGCAAAACCTTCAATGTAAGCCGCAGCACTGTTCGTCAGGCAATCGGCTCGTTGGAGGCTGAGGGACTTGTTGTCCGCAAGCAGGGCAGAGGTACTTTTGTTGCTGAGCCAAAAATGCGGCGCAAGACAGAAAATGTTTACTCATTTACGTCTGAAATCAGCTCCATGGGACTGACTCCGTCCTCTACACTTGTAGAGTTTGAGGTAATTGAGCCGACACCGGACATAATTAAGGTGCTGGAGCTCAATACAAATGATTCAAGCGTATACCGCTTTACGAGAATCCGCAATGTGGATGGGGAGCCGCTAATCCTTGAAACCTCCTTTTATCCGCAATACATCTATCCCAAGCTGACCCGTGAGCTGCTTAAAACCCATAGCTTTTACAGCTTGCTTTATGAGGTTGGTATTGCACCTGCGTCAGCAGTTGACTCTTATGAGGCTGTTGTGCTTGGACGGGAAGAAGCCGAAATGCTCTCCTGCAAACCGGGAAGCTGTGCTTTTTCTGTTCAGCGCCGCACCAGAACAGAAACAGGCATGATTTATGAATATACGCAGAGCTTAATCCGAGCAGACAGAGTAACTCTGGATATTTTTCTCCACAAAGACGGAGTCTCTTTTTCACGCAGTGTGGACAAATAGCACTGTTTTATTGAAACTGTCGAGACAGTTTTAATTGAGTGGAGCGCCGTTATATAGGTTTTTAATAAAACAGTAGCTGTTTTATTGAAATTGGCATTTACAAGTTGAAAATTATATAGTATAATCAGCTTATAGCAGACATACCACACGTATGTAACAACGTGCGATAAATATAGGGGGTCTACAAATGAGTAAAATTAGAGTAGCAATCAACGGATTTGGCAGAATAGGTCGTTTGGCGTTTCGTGCCGGTATGGAGAATGCGAACATTGAGTTCGTAGGCATCAATGATATGCTGACACCTGATTACATGGCATATATGCTTAGATACGATTCCGTACACGGACGTTTCAAGGGCGATGTCAGCCACACGGACAACAGTATTGTTGTCAACGGTCAGAACATTCCTGTTTTTTGCGAGAAGGATCCTTCTAAGCTTCCTTGGGGCGAGCTTAAGGTAGATTTCGTTATTGAATCCACAGGTCTTTTCACTGTAATAGAAAAGGCTCAGGGGCATATTGATGCAGGTGCAAAGCATGTTGTTATTTCCGCACCCTCAAAGGATGCTCCGATGTTCGTTATGGGTGTTAACCACAAGTCCTTTGTTCCCGGAACAAAAATTGTTTCCAATGCTTCCTGCACAACAAACTGCCTTGCACCTCTGGCTAAGGTCATAAACGACAATTTCGGCATTGAAAGCGGTCTTATGACAACAGTTCACGCAACAACCGCTACACAGCGCACAGTTGACGGTCCCTCTATGAAGGACTGGCGCGGCGGCAGAGCTGCCTCCGGCAACATCATTCCCTCCAGCACCGGTGCTGCAAAGGCTGTCGGCAAGGTAATCCCCGAGCTTGACGGCAAGCTCACAGGTATGGCTTTCCGTGTTCCTCCTCTTGATGTTTCTGTTGTTGACCTTACCGTCAACCTCAAAAAGCCCACAAATTACGAGGAGATTTGCAAGGTCTTGAAGGAAGCTGCTGAGGGCGAGCTCAAGGGAATTCTCGGCTATACAGACGAAAAGGTTGTATCCTCCGACTTCATCGGCGATGCACGTACCTCCATTTTTGACGCTGAAGCAGGAATCATGCTCAACGATACCTTCGTAAAGCTTGTATCTTGGTATGACAACGAGTGGGGTTATTCAAATAAGGTAATTGATCTTATTTCCCACATATATTCTGTTGAGGCATAATTGATCAGTTGTTAAATTCACTCCTCCATAAATAAAAGAAGTCGCACATCGGAACCGCTGCAGTTGGCACCGATGTGCGATGTTTATTATTACAAACATAA
>CAZAIU010000001.1:168408-210132 GCA_964485265.1 uncultured Oscillospiraceae bacterium
TAATGCCGCATAGCGCCGTTATGTTATTTAATTAATAAAAAAGAACGCTTGCGAAAAATGCAAGCGTTCCTATGACATATTTAATAAGCGCCTATAGGAGGCATTAGCTCCGGCAAAAAGAAAATATTGTTGTTGCGGTTTTTGAAGAAGAACATCCGGAAAACCAAACTGTTTCCTGTGGCATAGCCTTTAAGCGGCGCCAAGAGCTCATCAAGCCACAGGTCTGAATGGCGAGGTGCTGCCTTCTTTGACATGGCAACAATGCTGGTTATACAGCGCATGCAAGCATCGAAGGCAAAGCTTAAATCATTCCTGAAGGTGTTGCCGATAGACAGATAGTCAGATTTCAATTGGTCAATATCTTCAGAAAGAGCTTTTGAACTCTCAGAAAGGGGAATAGCTGTTTTCCCATCCAAATCGAAGAAAGAAACACTGTCATTTCCGTTATTTTCATACAGCTTTACACAGCAGCGCCTTAAATATGAATCCAAGCGGTTTTCATATGCAACATGCTGCTTTAAGCTGCCTGTAAAATCCTTGTTATGAGCAAAGCAAAAATAGTCACATATGTAGTGACACATAATACCCAGCTGTTTTGAATATTCAGCGCTTACACGACCGGAGTTGTTTAAATGCAACTCGGAGAGATTACTTGAAATGTCGTCTACCGCACGTGTGCAGGCCTTGCCAAAATGAGTGGGTACCAACATGGTAGGTGCATAATCAGGAGCTATATTTCCATATACAAAAGCAATTCGGTTAAGATATATTCCGCGCTTTTGGAGGGCTGCATATAAGAGATGACCCATTGCAAAATGTGAAGTTGATTTCATTAACACTCCTATTGCCCATCGTGTTTATATCCGCACCGTATGATGGACAAAACACGGTGAGTAACAAAGCCGGATAAAAGCCAGCCGCTTATCAAATGTATGTAATGAGTGCATAGCTGTACTATTTGTAACAGTTTTTTATGTTTATGTCAAGAAAAATGAGCTTGAACTTTTTGTTAATTTTTACAATAAGCAGTTTACATAATAATTAGCACATCTTCTAAATTATAATATTCGGTTCAATTTGCCGCTGACACATGAATATAATGTCCACCGGACATTATATAGATTAAAAAATATATAACATAACGCCGCAAAACTTGAATAGCACTTCGCCTTGATTTCCGCCGTTGGAAAACATTCAACACTCGCTGCACAAGAAGTCTTTTTGACAGGTACAGGTAGTATATTTTAACATGTCAGAGAAAAACCGTTCACTTATTTGCACGGAAATTTCATGCCCAATGATGAGGCGTAGAAATGGTCGGAGATTTCTATTTCAACTGCGCTGTCTGTTCTAAGCTTGTATACAAAAGAAACAGTTTCACAGTCACCGGGCTGAACGCTGACCCAATCGTTTTCATCCTCGGCAATGCGCTTTTGCGGCAGGCAATTTTCAAGCTGAATATTGTCTTGATAGGCAGTGCATATCAGATCGGATGAAAAGCTTGTGGGATTTTCTGAGCGGTTTGTGAAGCTGATGTATACTCGCATACAGTCCCCGTTGTCTAATGATTTCACTAGCTTTGAGCTGTTTATGGAGACGTAGCATTCGCCTATGCTCCCCTCGCTTTTGAAGCTGCTGCTGAAGTCTGTATTTTCCGTCTGCTTAATTTCATAGGTGCTGTCCTCTCCGGAAAGTGCTAGGGGATCAAACTCTGCGGAGGCTATGATGTCGGAATTGTTTTGCCAACAGGAAATCTGCACGCTGATATTACCGTCTGATTCTATGTATTCAAACAGCGCGCAGCAGCGCAGGGCGGTTCCGGGACGTATGCGGAGGGAACTGTTGGTGTAATACGGCATGTCTTGCTCAGGGAATGCAGTGTGAAGCTCTTTTTTGCCCTGATAAGCCTTGTATTCGATTGCCATAAAAGGGCTGATGGCTTCATTGCCGTTATTTGTAAAGTCAAAGAAGACGGCAAGTGCCTTTTTGCCGCTATTGTCCGTTACGGCTCCGGCTCCGGCAAATTCAACCGTATAGTCGGCTTCGGTGGCAACATTGCCTACAGCAGGGGTCTCTGGCGATGACGAGGTAACAGGAGCTTGCTGAGAGCCATTGCTGCCTGAGTCCTTTGGTGCGCATGAGCAGAGAAGAAAAGATGCGCATGAAAGTATAATGAGGGCGCACAGGCCCTTGAAAATATTTTTCATGGTATACCTCCGTAATGAGAGTTAGCGTTAAGCCACGTATGGACAAAAATGCAATAACATTATATACTAATATTCACCTGCCTTCAACAAGGAAGGCGGTATTTTTTGCTCATCTTAAGATATCTGCTGCAAATTAGATACAAATGAACATTATCTTACAAGTATGGAACATTTTTAAAAATGCATCGTCTCATAGTTCGGATGTTTAGATAAATTATTTGACAAGTTTACCTGCTAATGTTATATTTACGTGTGTACTAATACGAGCAATACACCATTAGGTGATAGTTAAGGAGAGATTAGATGAAAAAAAGTAACTTCAAAAAAGCTTTGTCTCTGATAATGGCTGTCGTGATGTTTGCGATTCCGTTATCTGCCTGCGGCAAGGACAAACCGAAAAATGGGGAAGCAGAGCTTTCCGAATATGTATTTGTTCCTACATATACCAGCATAGACAAGAACGTCAAGGAAATGAATTCTGTTTATTGTGCCGGTGACAGAATATACTTTACCGCTAATGTTCCTGTCCACGCTGACGGCACGCCCGCAACCGATGAAGAAGTTAAAGAAATGGATGATTATTATGCCAGTGCTAACGGACCGGCAGGGGAATATACATCCACGAATATTACCTCCACAGCTTCAGGCACCGAGACAGTAGTTTCAACTACAAGAGAAGCAACGGCAGAGGCTGCTCCCGCACCGGACGGTACTGCTCCGGCTGAAGAAAAGACCTTTGATATAAGCTATCAAACGGGACTTTTTTCCATTAAAACGGATGGTACTGATTATACGGCTCTCACAGACTACAAGGTTCCCCAGAAGCCGGATAACGAAAACAGCTATGCAGGACTTGACAGAATGATTGCAGATGCGCAGGGAAACATTTGGGTCGCTGAATCTGTAACAACCACTCTATACAATCTTCCCGCTGATTTCGATCCTGCCAAGCAGAACATGTGGGATTATTATGCAGGTGAGGAAAGACAGAATTTTATTCGCAAGCTTACATCAACAGGTGCCGAAGTAAGCACACTGGATTTGACTCAGTTTGTTGAAAAAAGCACTGATGCCACTGATGAATTCAGAAATCAGTTCTATATAAACGACATGAGCATGGATGCCTCCGGAAACCTTTATATTTCCGACGGCAACAATACAGTCTATGTTATCGGCAGCGATGGCAGCTTCCAGTTCAAACTATCAGTTGATACATGGCTCAACCGTTTTGTGAAGCTTAAGGACGGCTCTGTTTGTGCGTCTACAAATAATGAGAGCGGTGAAATGATTCTTAAGGTAATTGATTTCAACGCAAAGGCATGGGGCAAGGATGTGAAGATGCCCGCAAACGCTTGGAACACAAGCTCCGGCGGAGATGCATATGATTTTTGCTACACAGACGGATCATCTCTTTTCGGCTATAGCATGGCAACAGAAACCCCTGAAAAGATTCTGAACTGGCTCAATTGCGATATTGACAGCAACAATATTCAGTACAGTACAGTTCTTGATGACGGTAATGTTTTTGCTATAACCTCTGATTATCGCAGTGAAAAGGGACCCAGCTATGAAATCGTTACATTGGTAAAGACCCCCAGAAGTGAGGTTAAGCAAAAGACAACGCTCACAATGGCAACAATGTGGCTGGATTATAATCTTAGAAAGCAGTTGCTAAGCTTTAACAAAACAAATCCTGATTATCGTATTGAAATCATGGACTATTCCGAGTACAATACACAAGAAGACTGGACAGCGGGTGTTACAAAGCTCAACACGGAAATCATTTCAGGAAATGTTCCAGACATTATTAATATTTCCAGTTTGCCTTATCAGCAGTACGCTGCAAAGGGCTTGCTTGAGGATTTGTATCCCTTCATTGACAAGGATCCTGATGTAGCTAAGGAGGACTTTGTTAAGAGTATTATCTCCGCAGTTGAAACTGACGGCAAGCTGTTTCAGCTTATTTCAAGCTTCGGTGTGATGTCAATTGTCGGTTCACCCTCTGTTGTCGGCGAGGAAATGGGCTGGACAATGGATGAGATGCAGGCAGTTATTGCCGAGCATCCGGAAGCTGATTTGCCCTTTGGTCAGCACAAGAGCAGGGAGAACATTCTTCAGATGCTATGCATGCTCAATATGGAAAACTACATGAACTGGCAGACCGGTGAATGCAGCTTTAACTCCGATGATTTTAAGAAGCTTCTAACCTTTGCAAGCACCTTCCCCTCTCAGGAAGAGCTTGAAAAGGCAAGCCAAGAAGGCGATTGGATTGACCCGGGCACTTTAATTAGCGAAGGACGTCAGCTTTTCGACATGTTTAATGCCAGCGATTTCCAAAACTATCAGTATTACAAAGCAATGTTCGGCGGAAAAGTCAGTTTTAAGGGCTTCCCCACCGAAAAGAAGAACGGCAACGTAGCAAGCTTTGACGGCGGACTTGCGATGACCACTTCCTGCAAAGACAAGGAAGGAGCATGGCAGTTCATGCGCACTCTCCTTCTCGAGGACTATCAGGATAACCTTGACTGGAACTATCCTATCATTCAGAAGTCTTTCGATAAAAAGCTTGCAGAAGCGATGAAGCAGGAATACACAACGGATGAAAACGGCAACAAGGTTCCTGTATCTCACGGCGGAATGAGCATGGGTAATGGTCCGACTATTGAGTTTTATGCTATCACACAGGAAGAGGCTGATCAAATCAAGGCGCTCATTGACTCAGTTGAAAACACTGTGGTGTACGATGAAAGTATAACTAATATCATATCAGAAGAAGCGGCACTTTTCTTCGCAGGTCAAAAGACTGTTGACCAGACTGCGGACATAATCCAAAGCCGTATGAACATTTACATCAACGAACAGAGATAGGTGTATAGCCAATAGACAGGCGCACCAGGTGTGCGCCTGTCTATTGAATGAGAGCAGGTGAAAAGATGAAAACAAAGCACAGGGGAATAGGCAAGGCAATCCGTGAAAAATGGAGCGGCTTGAGCGAGGTAAAAAAGGATCATATTAGAGATGCGGCGTTTCTGTCCCCAAGTATTTTGGGCGTTGCTGTGTTTTTCATCATCCCCTTCTTTGTAATAGTTTATTATTCTGTAATTAACAATCCAATTCAGCACGACTTTGTTTTCCTAGACAATTTTATTGCGTTATTTAAGAACTCGGCATTTAAAACCGCTGCAAAGAATACAGCTGTTTTTTCGGCAATTTCCGTTCCGCTTTCCGTCGTTCTTTCATTCTTATTGGCGCAAATGCTTGAAGCCAAGATTCCGATGAAAAGCCAGTTTAGAACCTTTTTTTTAAGTCCGATGATGGTTCCCGTTGCTTCTGTGGTACTTATATGGCAGGTCATATTCAGCTATAACGGCACGCTGAACGATTTTTTGTCTGTTTTTGGCTTGGACAAGATTGACTGGCTCAAATCTCAATACGCACAGGTAGTCGTCATTATACTGTTTTTGTGGAAAAATCTCGGCTACAACATGATTTTATTCATGGCAGCTCTTAATAACATTCCTAAGGAGCTTATTGAGGTAGCCGACATTGAGGGGGCAAGCCCTGCTTTTAAATTCAAGAATATTACGCTGCGATATCTTTCGCCGACAATATTGTTTGTCACAATTCTCTCTTTGATAAATTCGTTTAAGGTCTTTCGAGAGGTATTCCTGCTCACAGGGGAATACCCGGTTGAAAGCTTATATATGCTCCAGCATTTCATGAACAACACATTCAAATCATTGGACTATCAAAAGCTGTCCGCGGCGGCTGTCCTGATGGCACTTGTTATGGTGGTAATCATAGCACTGCTGTTCGTGTTTGAGGACAAGCTTGGAAAGGATGTGGAGGGATGAGGAAAAAACGCTATTTCAGCAAAGCAGTGCTTACACTGTTGGCGGGTCTGTTTGCAATTGCATTTCTTTTGCCCACGGTACTTACAATTACAAACTCTTTCATGTCTCAATCCGAAATAACAGCAAACTACGGTGCGATTTTTGATAATGCGAACAGTTCTAAAAAAACTTATGTTTCTGAAAAGGTAAACCTCAAATTTATTCCTGATAAGGTTACACTTGGTCAGTATTCTACCGCGCTTATCAAAAGCCCGGAGTATCTTCTGAAGTTCTGGAACTCTGTCATACTGGTTGTTCCGATTGTACTGTTACAGGTTGCAGCAGCGGCGTTAGCCGCATACAGCTTCACAAGATACAGGGGTAAAGTCAAATCCTTTTTATTCTTCTTCTACGTTATTTTGATGCTTATGCCGTATCAAGTTACCCTAGTTCCGAACTATCTGGTTTCTGACTGGCTTGGGATACTCAACACGCGCTGGGCAATTATTTTCCCCGGAACCTTCGCTCCCTTTTCGGTTTTTCTGCTTACAAAGTTTATGCGCAGAATTCCGGTTTCCCTTATTGAAGCAGCAAAACTTGACGGTGCAGGTGAATGGCAGATTTTTTCAAAGATTTGTTTGCCTCAGTGCCGAAGCGCGCTGTATTCCATAGCAATACTTGTTTTTATTGACTACTGGAATATGGTGGAACAGCCGCTGATTTTACTGCCGAACATGGACAAGCAGCCGTTGTCTGTTTTCCTGTCAACAATCAACGCAAAAGAAGTTGGACTTGCTTTTGCTGTTGCTACAATATACATGATACCCTCGCTGCTGCTGTTTTTACATGGTGAGGAAGCACTTGTTGAAGGTATAACCCACTCCGGATCAGTTAAAGGCTGATATACAAAAATATGGGCTTAAAGATGAATAAAAATACTTATGTAAACCAATCGAAAGGACGGACAAGGTATGACAGAACAGAAGGTTAAAAAAAGAGGATGGGTTAAAAATGCAGCCATTATCTTCCTTGCGGTCATGCTTGTACTGACCTTTTTTTCCAATACAATCATGAACCGTTCCCTGCCGGAGGTTGCGACGCAATATGTGCAGTCCGGCACAATAACCGCAAAAATTCGCGGCACAGGTACTGTAACTGCAACTGAAAGCTATGAAGTGAAAAGTGAGCAGACACGCAAAATATTGTCCGTACCTGTGAAGGTGGGAGACAAGGTCGAGGTTGGAACCACGCTCCTAAACTTTGCTGATGCCGAGAGCAAGGACATACTTGAAGCACAGCGCGCCTTGGATGAGCTTATTTTGGCATACCAGCTTAAGCTTGTCGACGCAAGCAACGGAATGTACGACAAGGAAAACCGTGCTGTAAAATCTGCTCAGACCGCGCTTGACAGAGCAAAAGCAGACCGTGATGCAAATTATGTCACGGACGCGGAAATCAAAAAAGCAAGGGAATACGTTGACAGCTGCGAAATTGCAGTAAAAGCACAAGAGGACGCAATCACAAAGCTTGAAGGCGAAGTCGGAACAGGCACCACGGACCTTGCAAAAGCGGAGGCAAACCTAAAGTCTCAGATGCTGGTTCATGGCAACCTCTATAAAACGCTTGTTCAGGGTGCGGACGAATGGATGCACAGAGACGGGTTAACTACTGGTGAGCAAAAAGCTGCAAATAGAGAGACGTATCTTGCTGCACTTGTTGAAAAATACAAGAACATTTTGGCGAATCCCGGAGAATTGGATTCATATACAATTGAGCACTACACTAATTTAGTTGATGCATATAAAGCAATTAAGCCGGCACAGGATGCTGTGGAAGCTGCAAAAAAGGGCTCGGGTCTGAGTGAAGCAAAGCAAAAGCTTGTTGTACTTAACAGAAATAAGAACAACGCAGATGAGGCACTGAAGAAGTTAAACGAAAAGAAGGATGCATTGAAGTCATCAGAATCAGATGTTACTGCAAAGCAGACAGCTCTGGACACTGCAATTGAAGCGCTTGAAACTGCCAGAAAGGCAGACGCAAAGGAAGATATCCAGTTTGCAGCCGACAAGAAAAAGATTGAAGAGCAGAGAAAGGTTGTAGATAATCTTAAGGCGGGCGGCACAGGTGCATCAGTCACCAGCCCCGTTAACGGAATTATCAAAACCATCAACGCAACTGCGGGCAATGTCTCTGAACCTGCCACTGCGCTCATGACAATCGAGGTTCCCGACAGAGGCTATGGAGTTAATATTTCCGTCACCACCGAGCAAAGCAAAAAGGTAAAGGTCGGCGATGTCGGTGAGGTTACAAACAATTACTGGGGCAGCGATCTAACAGCCACACTTGTCGGAATAAAAACAGACACGCAAAATCCCAACACAAACAAGCTGCTTTGTTTTAAAATCATCGGTGAGGTGGAAAGCGGTTCACAGCTTGGTATTTCTATCGGTGAACGCGGTGCAAACTATGAAGCCATAGTACCTAACAGCGCAATTCGCTCTGATAACAACGGAGAATTTGTCTTGGCGGTTACTGCCAAAAGCAGTGCTTTAGGTAATAGATACGTGGCTCAGAGAGTAGATGTAAAGGTGCTTGCTAAGGACGACGTGAACAGCGCGGTTTCCGGCGGTCTTACCAACAGCGACTTCGTCATAACAACGTCAACTAAGCCTATTGAGCCGGGTATGCAGGTGCGCCTGCCTGATTAATGGTGTAGAGAATATTTTTTGAAAGGCAGGGCACAGAGTGAAAAAGAAAAAAATTATAATTGTCTCTGCCGTTAATGCCTTGCTGCTTATAATTATCGGCATTGTAGTTTTCAACTGTCACAGCATTAGCCAAACACTTTTGAATCAGCAAGCGGCTGATTTTTGGGCAGGAGAGAGCGAGGAGCGTTTTGCGCAGATAAGCTGCTTTTTTCCGCAGGATGAGATGAGTACCAAAGCTAAGATTACATCATTTCGAGCAACTATTGACTCAAAGCTGATAGAAGCGGGAATTGAGCCAAAGGAGCAGGGCTCCTTTTGGACAGATGCGTACTCAACTAAAAGTACAGTACAGGTGGAGGGCGATAAGGGCAAATCCGCTGCCACTGCTGTAGGTGTGGGCGGAGACTACTTCCTGTTTCATCCGTATTACCTTATGTCCGGCAGCTATTTAACCGATGACACAGTTATGCAGGACAGAGTTGTGCTTGACTATGAGCTTGCATGGAAGTTGTTTGGAGGTACTCAGCTTGAGGGCATGACCGTTAAAATCGGCGGTAAGCCTTATTATATTGCCGGTGTAGTTAAGCGTGAGACAGACAAGTATTCGCAAAAGGCTTTTTTAGGCGATCCTGTAATTTTTATGCCATATGATGCGTTCTCCGACGGGGAAACCGAGATAGGAATTAACTGCTACGAGCTTGCTATGCTTGATCCCATTTCAGATTTTGCGGAGACTACAGTAAAAAATGGTCTGGCAGGAGAGACGGGCGTTGTGATAGAAAACAGCAAGAGATATTCCTTCGAAAGTATATTTTCTGTTTTAAAAAACTTTGGTGAACGCTCGATGGTCAAAAACGCTGTTGTATATCCATATTGGGAAAATGCAGCACGGCTGACAGAAACCTATATTGCCCGAAACTATATAATTATTGCTCTGCTTGCTGTTTTTCCGCTGATATGCCTTGTGTATCTGGCAGTAATCTTCATAAAGCATTTAATAAAATGGATAAAGCTGCTTGCGTTTAAAACATGGGACGCATGGGATGACCGCTATGCCCGCCGTGAAGCCCGTAAGCTGCGCAATCAAAAGAAGCTTGAAGCGAAGGAAAAGCCGCAGGAGCAGGATGAAACGGACGCTGACATACAGGGGCGCAAAAAACGTTTTAAAATTAAGCTTCCGACTATAAAAAAGCATTCTGTTCAAAATGATAACGAAGCGAAGGTCTTAGAGCAAATTGCGGATGCTGAGGAAGTGTCAGATAATCCATTTTTGGATAAGGAGCTTGCTCTTGATATTGAAAGTATTGTGCGTGAGGTTATGTCTGAAAGTGAATTGAAGAATAAGGAATAGTTGGCAGGAGGGGCACAGCATATGAATTTAGTGCAAAGCCTGCCGTACAAAGAGGAGTCAAACGCGATAGCGTTCGGCTCCTCTCGTTATAACGCAGTGACAAACTATAAAATGCGCGACGGGCCTTTTACAAAACGCTGCTGTTGAGGTTTAAGGGCCTGAATTTTGTTTCGGACTAATACCTATCCGTTTTGCCGGACTGGGATTTGGAGCTGTGCACTGCTGCGACAGATAAAAACTCAAACGCTCAAAGCTTATGCTCCTTAAAGCAGCGCGTAGTTTTATTTTAAGCCAAAACTCTCGATATGCTTTCTGACAAGATTATAAACTCCGTCAAAGTCAACATTTGGATTATAAATCGTTTCTATTTTATCATGGAGCAGCTTTGCGTCGTGCAGGGCGTTAATCGCTTCATCTATTAGAGCCGCAATCAATTTACGGCAGCGGCGCAGCTCAGACCTGCGCTCTGATGCAACAAAGCTGTCAAGCCTTATGCGGCGTGTGTTTTCTGTTTCAGCAAGACCGCTGTCCGAGCAGCAGAAGCCCAAGGACAATGCCGGAATGTAAACTGCCTCTAATACTTCGGGGGCGAGAGGGTTGGGGCATGTATAGATATCATAGCCTGCGCTCATAGCGGCTTGGGCAAGCTGCGGGAGAACTGCTTCGCCCAACAAAAATCTGTTATCAAGAATATAGACTCTACGGCATAGGTTAGCTGCACTTTCCGTATAAGAGACACAGCCCTTGCAGGTAATTGCGCTTAAAAACCGCTTAGTTTCCGTTCCCGACTCTCGTTGTCTTTTGCCAAATTCCCTTGCGGCTATACCTTTTACCCTGTTTCGTGCGGCATCCAGAGCATCGTCTCCGTAAAAGGTCGACTGCCAACCGCTACGTAATGCGCCTGCTGCTTTAAGTGCTGCATATGCTTTGCTATACATCTCAGAGCATCCGCGGCGAAGTATTTCAAGCTCAGGTCTATATTCGGAAATTGCTTTGCAGTCGTAAAATGCACCCAAATCCAGATAAGTGGAGTCTGAGGCTGTCATTCGTGTGTCTGCCACATGGGGAGCTGTTCCGTCCATGTATGCGGTTCTAAGCTCCGGAATGTAAACACCATCCAATGAGTCCGGGTCGCCGGAACATTGCGCGTATTCCACCTGCAATCCTGCACGTTCCGCGGCAGCACCAAGCATTTTCATGAAGCTGGATTTGCCGCAGCCTGCACCTCCTTTGATTACCCAAAGAAAATCTCCGTCATCCAAGGATACGAAGCTGTCGTAGAGTGAATAGAAGCCGTGGCAAGTATTTGCGCCTAAAAAATATTTCATAATTTCGTGTTCATCCATATAGAAACCAGTCCCTTCTAGTAATGGGTTTATTCTCTACACATTATGCACCAATAGCAGGTTTTGACCGTCAAAAATTTATATGTCAGTAAAAAAACAGCGCATAGGTATAGTTCCTATGCGCTGTTTTAGCTTTATATAACTTTTTACAGTTCAACAGTTCCCGAATATACAAGGCTTGCGTTACCGCTTAGATACACAGCTTCATCTGTGTAATTTACGGTAAGCTCACCGCCCCGTACCTTAACGGTAATGTCTTCTCCCTTGCTGCAAAAGCCGTTTTCAACAGCCGCAACCACTGCGGCGCAAGCTCCTGTGCCGCAGGCAAGGGTTTCACCGTTTCCCCGCTCCCAAACACGCATTTTTAGCGTGTTGCGATTTACAACTCGAACAAATTCAGTATTCACTCGGTCAGGGAAAATGGAGTCATTTTCAAACATCGGACCAACAGTTTGAATGTCAACTCGGTCAACCCGTTCGCAGAATACTACGCAGTGAGGGTTTCCCATGCTGACACAGTTGATTGTGCAAATGCTGTCAGCTATTTTTACCTTTGTGCCAATTACCCTGTCTCCGCTTAGTGCAACGGGAATTTTTTGTGGGTCAAGCTCCGCTTTGCCCATATTGACACGTACATAGCGCACCTCACCGCCAAAGGAATAAAGGGTAAGCTCCTTTACACCATTGGCAGTTTCAATGGCCATTTCCATTTTTGGGACTATGCCGCGGTCATATAGATATTTTCCAACGCAGCGGATGCAGTTGCCTGCCATGCCGCCCTCTGAGCCGTCACCGTTGAAAATACGCATTTTCGCATCTGCAATATCCGATTTTTCCATGAGTACAACACCGTCACCGCCTATGCCGTAATGACGGTCTGCCAAGGTGGTACTTAAGGACTCGGGACATGAGATACACCCGTCAAAATTCTCAAAAAAGATGTAATCGTTGCCGCTGCCCTGCATTTTTGCAAAGCAGAGGTTTTCGCGCTTTGTTCGCATGTGAGCCAAATCCACAAGCTCCGTGTTCATTTCAGTATAGCGGCTAGAAAGCATATCCGCAAGAGCATTGGCAGTGTCCAAAGAGGTGAGGCAGGGGATAGATAGCTGCAATGCCCGGCGATTGAGACGAATATAGTCAGTAATATAGCTTGGCTCAGTGGAGCCTGTCACGATAATGTAGTTTATACAGCTACTTTCAAGAAGCTCCATTACGCGGTTATCTCTGCCTAGCTTTCCGACAATCTCCACATCAACGCCCAACCGGGAAATTTCAGCTGCTGTACCGTCAGTGGCATAAAGCTTATAACCCAGCTCGTCAAATTTTCGGGCAAGCTCGATTATTTCAAGCTGGTCGTGCTTGTTGACGCTTATAAGAACGCCGCTGTTGCTGCCTGATGTGGGTGGCGTAAGCTTAAAGCCTGCGGAAAGCAGCCCCTTAAAGAGTGCTTCCTCAAGGGTTTTGCCAATGCCGAGAACCTCGCCTGTGGATTTCATTTCAGGGCTTAGTGAGGAGTTGACACCTCTGAGCTTTTCGAAGGAAAAAACAGGCACCTTGACAGTGACATATGGCGGCTGCTTGTAAAGACCCGTGCCGTAGGGCATGTCCTTCAATTGCTGTCCTACCATGAGCCGTGTTGCAATGTCCACCATGGGAAGTCCTGTGACCTTGCTTATGTATGGTATAGTGCGTGAGGCACGGGGATTTACCTCTATAACATACAGCTCACCGTCATATATCAGGTATTGAATATTTACAAGCCCTCGGGTGTCCATTGCAAGGGCGAGCTTTGTTGAAACCTCAATTATGTGAGTGAGCATTTTATCGCTTATGCTATAGGGCGGATAAACTGCAATGCTGTCACCGCTGTGAACGCCGGCACGCTCTATATGCTGCATAATTCCCGGTATCAGTACATCCGTGCCATCACATATTATGTCAACCTCAAGCTCTTTTCCCATCATATACTTGTCCACCAAAACAGGGTTTTCAATGCCTTGAGCAAGTATGATGTCCATGTACTGGCGAACATTTTGCTCGTTATGAGCAATGGTCATGTTTTGACCGCCGATAACATATGACGGACGCAGTAAAACAGGATAGCCAAGGGTTTCGGCAGCATTTAGAGCATCTTCCATGGTGCTTGCACTAAGCCCCTTAGGACGGCTTATGTTAAAGCTCTCTAAAAGTGCATCAAACCTTGAACGATCCTCCGCAAGGTCAATGCTCTCGGCGGAGGTTCCCAGTATTCTTATACCTGCTGTGCTGAGACTATGAGTAAGATTGATTGCCGTTTGACCGCCGAAAGCTACAACAACACCATACGGCCGTTCAACCTCGATAACATGCATTACGTCCTCGAAGGTCAGAGGTTCAAAATACAGTCTGTCTGCCGTGTCAAAATCCGTTGATACGGTTTCGGGGTTGTTGTTGATAATTATGACCTCATAACCAAGGTTTTTCAGGGTTTTTACACAGTGTACGGAGCTGTAATCAAATTCAATTCCCTGACCGATGCGTATAGGACCGCTGCCGAGAACAATGATGCGCTCGCGGCTGTTGTTTATAAAGGGACGTGCTTCGCAGTGCGTGTCAAAGCTTGAGTAAAAATACGGCGTAGAGGCGGCAAATTCAGCAGCACAGGTGTCCACCATTTTGTACACTGCACGTGCTTTGCAGGGCAGGCTTCTGCCCGAGATTCGCACCAATGACTTGTCAGTGTAGCCGTAATATTTGCCCAGCTTATAGCTTGCATCACTTAGTCCGTTTACTGCAATATCTGCTTCAAAGGCTGAAAGGTTCTTCAGCTTGTTTATAAACCACTCATCAATTTTTGTGATATCGTGAATCTGCTCAACGGACACATTTTGCTTAAGTGCTTCAAATACAGTAAAAAGCCGCCTGTCATCAACATTGGAAAGTGCGGAAATTATGTCAACCTCACACGGCTGCTTTGGATTCAGTGTATCCTGGCCAAGCTCCGCACCTCTGACAGCCTTCATAATTGCCGCTTCAAAGCAAGGCGCTATGGACATTACCTCACCTGTTGCCTTCATTTGAGTGCCCAGTGTGCGGTCTGCACCCACGAACTTGTCAAACGGCCACTTTGGAAGTTTGCACACAACGTAATCAACAGTAGGCTCAAAGCAGGCTGAGGTTTTGCCGGTTACATCGTTTCTTATCTCGTCAAGAGTATAGCCAAGAGCAATTTTTGCCGTCACCTTTGCAATAGGGTAACCGGTTGCCTTGCTTGCCAAGGCGGAGGAACGGGAGACGCGTGGGTTTACCTCAATTACGCTGTATTCAAAGCTGTCAGGGTTGAGAGCAAATTGGCAGTTGCAGCCGCCCTCGATCCCAAGCTCTGTGATAATATCAAGAGAGGCGCTGCGAAGCATTTGAAATTCCCTGTCTGCCAAGGTAAGCGCTGGGGCAACAACGATGCTGTCGCCTGTGTGAACACCTACAGGGTCAAGATTTTCCATGCTGCAAATCGCGATTACGTTGCCTGCGCGGTCGCGCATTACCTCAAACTCAATTTCCTTCCAGCCCGCAATATAGCGCTCAACAAGAATTTGGGTAATAGGGGAGAGCATTAATCCGTTTTTTGCAATTACTCTAAGCTCCTCCTCGTTATATGCAACGCCGCCACCGCCGCCCCCTAGTGTAAATGCGGGACGGATGATGACGGGGTAACCAATTTCATTTGCGATTTCAACGGAACGCTCAAGGTCATTTGCAATATCAGAGGGAATACAGGGCTGTCCGATTTTTAGCATTGTGTCGCGGAAAAGCTGTCTGTCCTCAGCCTTGTCAATCGCTTCGGCTGAGGTTCCCAATAGCTTTACACCATGGCGCTCAAGGTAACCGTCCTTTGAAAGCTGCATGGCAATGGTAAGTCCTGTCTGTCCGCCTAGAGATGCAAGCAGGCTGTCCGGATGCTCCTTTTCAATGATACGCTTTACAGTATCCGCCGTCAGAGGTTCAAGATATATCTCATCGGCAAGGCTGACATCGGTCATGATTGTTGCAGGATTTGAGTTAACAAGAACAACATTTAGCCCCGCTTCCTTAAGAACGCGGCAGGCTTGATTACCTGCGTAATCAAACTCCGCCGCTTGTCCGATAACTATAGGTCCTGAACCGATAACAAGGACTTTTTTGATGCTTTCATTTTTAGGCATTACAGCTTACCTCCATCCATAAGGTCGAGAAACTTACCAAAAGCAAACTCCATATCTCTCGGGCCGGCATGAGCCTCCGGATGGAATTGCAGAGAAAAAGCGTTCAGTTGAGGATATATAAGTCCTTCGCAGGTGCCGTCATTTAAGTTTACATAACTTTGAAGCGCGACACCCTCATCCAAGCTGCCTGACAGCACGGCATAGCCGTGATTCTGAGATGTTATGTAAACTCTGCCGCTTTCAAGCTCTCGCACAGGCTGATTGCCGCCCCGATGTCCATAGCGCAGTTTTTCAGTTTTGCCGCCCGCCGCCAAAGCCAAAAGCTGGTGGCCAAGACATATGCCGAAAATAGGAAGCTTGCCCATGAGTTTTTTTATTTCCTCGATACAGCCTTGATTGTCCGCAGGGTCTCCGCCGCCGTTGGAAAGCATAACACCGTCAGGCGAAAGTGCCAAGACATCCCTCGCGGGGGTGTTATAGGGCAAAACAGTTACCTTACATCCGCGAGAAACCAGCTCGCGGATGATATTCTTTTTTGCGCCGTAGTCAAGAAGCGCTACATGGTGCGTTTCTGCGCCGTCAGAAGGAACAACGTAAGAGGCGGAAGTGCTTGTTTGCTCAACTGCATTTGTTACCTTATAGGAAATGAGTGACTCAGGCACGCCTTCGGGCTTGTTGGGTGTTATCATTGCGTTCATAACACCCGCCTCGCGGATGATTTGTGTTATCTCTCTTGTGTCAACTCCGTAGATACCAACAACACCCTGCTCCCGCAGAAAGCTGTCTAGTGTACTCTCACAGCGAAAATTTGACGGAGAGGTACAATGCTCCCGAACAACAACTCCCTTCGCATGGCATTTGTCACTTTCGAAATCCTCGGAAATCATACCGTAATTTCCGATTTGAGGGAAGGTGTGCATAATAATTTGCCCTGTGTAGCTGGGGTCTGTGAGGGTTTCAACATAGCCTACCACGCCGGTGGTGAACACCAGCTCGCCGACACTCTCGCCAACTGCTCCGAAGCTCTCGCACTCGAAAACGTGGCCGTCCTCTAAAATTATGTAAATCTTACTCATATACTTAATTATCCGACATCAGCTTGACTAAAACGGCCTTCTGAGCATGCAATCTGTTTTCCGCTTCGTCAAAAATTTCGTTGGCGTGCGCTTCAAAAACCTTTGCTGTCAACTCCTCCTCACGGTGGGCGGGCAGGCAGTGCTGAACCATTGCGTCAGGATTTGCTGCCGCTATGACATCATCGTTTATTTGATAGTCCTTGAAAACCAAGCAGCGGCTTTCAAACTCACTCTCTTGCCCCATAGATGCCCAAACATCAGTATACAGAACATCGGCATTTCTTGCTGCGGCAAGTACATCTGTCGTGCAGGTGAAGTCTCCGTTTTCAGCTGCCCACTTCATGATGTCGCTGTCGGGCTTATAGTTTTCAGGGCATGCAATGGAAACCGCCATGCCCATCTTTATGCAGCCCACAATAAGGCTGTTTGCCATGTTGTTTCCGTCGCCGATATAGCATAGCTTAAGTCCCTTGAAGCTGTGCTTGTATTCGCGGATTGTCATAAGGTCTGCAAGCACCTGACAGGGGTGGCAGTAGTCTGTAAGACCGTTGATAATAGGAATGCTGCCGTACTGTGCCAGGGCCTCAACCTCAGACTGCTCAAAGGTTCGTATCATAATGCCGTCCAGATAGCGAGAGAGGACGCGGGCTGTGTCCTGAATTGGCTCACCGCGGCCGATTTGCAAATCTCTGGAAGAAAAAAACATTGCGTTGCCGCCTAGCTGATACATGCCGGTTTCAAAGCTTACCCGTGTGCGGGTGGAGCTTTTTTGAAAGATCATGCCGAGGGTCTTGCCCTTGAGCAGGGGATGGTCGATGCCATTTTTCTTCTCATATTTGAGTTGGTCTGCAAGGTTGAGAATTTCAATTATTTCCTCCGGAGAAAGGTCAGAAAGCTTTAAAAGATGCTTCATTTTGCGATTACTCCCTTCAATATCTGTATGGCTTTTTCAAGCTGTTTTTGCTCTATGTTCAGCGGCGGCAGCAAGCGTATTTTTGTTTTTGCTGTCAGCACGATGACTCCCTGTTCAAGACATTTTGCTACAATGTCCTTTGCGTCTCCAGCGGTTTCTATCCCCAGCATTAGTCCGAGCCCTGTAACGGACTTAACGCCGGACGCTTCTGCAAGCTGGTCTCTGATATACTCGCCTTTGGCTTTAACCTCTGTCATAAGTTCGTCATTTAAACGAGATATTATGTTAACTGCACCTGCGGCACAAACTGGATTTCCGCCGAAGGTTGACCCGTGAGTTCCTGCGGATAGGGTTTCCTTAACCTTTTCGCCAAGCATACATGCACCGAAGGGAAGTCCTCCTGCAAGACCTTTAGCTGTGCTTACGATGTCCGGCATAATATCGTACTGCATAAAGGCATAAAGACTGCCGGTTCTCCCGTTTCCTGTTTGAACCTCGTCAATAATCAGAAGAATATCACGCTTTGCGCAAAGCTCGGCAACAGCGCTAACAAAGGCTTTGTCAAGGGGAATAACGCCGCCCTCACCCTGCACAAGCTCCATCATTACGGCACACACAGAGTCGTCACATGACTGTGTCAACGCATCAAAATCATTTGCCGGTGTGTTTTTGAAGCCCTCCAAGAACGGAGCAAAATTAACGTGCATGGCATCCTGTCCGGTGGCGGACAGTGTTGCAAGAGTGCGTCCGTGAAAGCTGTTTTTAAGGGTAACAATTGTGCTTCTACCCTCGCCGTACTTATCTGACGAGTATTTTCTTGCACATTTAATGGCACATTCGTTTGCCTCGGCACCAGAGTTTGCAAAGAACACCTTTTTCATTCCTGTACGCTCACACAGCAGTTTCGCAAGCTGCGCCTGCGGCTGAGTGTAGTAGAGGTTTGAAATGTGCTGAAGCTTATGCAATTGAGCTTCAACTGCGGCAATCCACTCTGTGTCGCATATGCCGAAGGTGTCAACTGCTATGCCGCTGCCAAGGTCTATGTATTCCTTGCCATTTTCATCGTAGATAAGGGCGCCCTTACCGCTTACTGCAACAATGGGTGCTCTGCCATAGGTGTTTGCAATGTATGTTTTGTCCTGCTCAATAGTGTTCATGCTACTCACCTCATAATAGTTATGTAAACTAGCCGAGCCCTGAACAAACTGTTTTTTCTGTTATACGAACATTGTTCCGATACCCTCGTCTGTCATGGTTTCAATCAAAATGGAGTGGGGAATACGACCGTCAATAATAAAAACTTTTTTTACTCCGCGGCGTATTGCCTCAATGCAGCATTCGACCTTTGGTATCATGCCGCCGCAGATTATTCCCTCGCGCACAAGCTGGGGAGCCTCACTTACATTGACAACGGGGATGAGGGTTGACGGATCGTCCTTATTGCGCAAAAGTCCTGCTATATCAGTCATTGAAATTAGGCTTTCTGCCTTCAGTGTGCCGGCAATGCGGCTTGCGGCGGTATCGGCGTTTATATTGTAGCAATTTCCGTCCTTGTCGTAGCCAACAGTTGAAATTACGGGGATATAGCCCTTGTCGAGAACATCGAGGATAAGAGTCGGGTCAACATTTATAATTTCACCCACAAAGCCCAGCTCATCATCAATCTTCCTTGCCTCTATCATGTGACCGTCCATGCCGGAAAGACCAATTGCCTGACCTCCCATGTTGCCGATAAGTGAAACAAGGTTTTTTGAGATCTTACCTGCCAGCACCATCTGAACAACCTCCGCGGTTTCCGAATCAGTTACTCTCAGCCCGTTTTTGAAGGTAGTTTCCTTACCCATTTTGCTCAGTGTCTCGCTGATTTCGGGACCGCCGCCGTGAACGAGCACAACCTTTATTCCTATGAGCGAAAGCAAAACTATGTCGCCCATTACCGCTTTTTTCAGTTCGTCGTTCACCATGGCGTTTCCGCCGTATTTTACAACGACGATTTTGCCATTGTAGTTTTGTATGTAAGGCAAAGCCTCAATAAGCACCTTTGCACGCTGAGCGTTGGTCAGCCTTTCGTCCACTGTAGGGCACCTCCTAACAAAGTTATGTCAACTGCGGTAATCACCGTTTATTTTAACGTAATCATAGGTCAAGTCACAGCCGTAGGCGGTTGCGTTTGAGTTTCCATCGCCCAAGGTGACAAGAATTTGAACGTCATCGCAGCTTAAAATCTGCTTTGCATGTTCCTCGGAAAAATCAATTCCGCCGCCGTTTTCGCACACTGTGATTTCTCCTGCCTCTGACTTAAAACCCACACCGACCTTTGAAATATCGACCTCGGCACCTGCATAGCCCAAGGCGCACAGCACTCGGCCCCAGTTAGCGTCTGCACCGAACATTGCGCATTTTAGGAGAGGGGAGCAAATAATGGATTTTGCAATTCTTCTAGCGTCCTCCTTTGTTTTTGCACCGGACACAGTACACTCAAGAAGCTTGCTTGCTCCCTCGCCGTCCTTTGCAATGCAGCGGCACAGGTAAGAGGATATTTCAAACAGGGCTGCCTTAAAGGCTTCAAAGTCTGCTCCATTGGAGTCTATCAAAGCATTTCCTGCAAGACCGTTTGCCATTACCAGCATGGTGTCGTTTGTGGAGGTGTCACGGTCAACACTTATCATGTTGAAGGTATCAGAAATTGCCAAGGAAAGAGCCGCTTGCAGCATATTTGGAGCTATTGCAGCGTCAGTCGTAACAAAAACAAGCATAGTTGCCATATTGGGGTGTATCATACCGCTGCCCTTGGCAATGCCGCCCATTTTAACTGCCTTGCCGTCAATTTCAAACTCTATGGCGACCTCTTTTTTTACGGTGTCGGTAGTCATGATAGCTCTTGCGGCATCGTCCGAATTGCTGCCCAAGGCGGCTACAAGCGAGTCCATACCGTTTGTAATGGGGGCAAGGCTCAGCTTTTGACCGATTACTCCTGTGGAGGCGACCGCAACGTCAGAAGCGGAGATGTTTGCTGCTTTTTCAACAAGTTCACACATTCCCCGGGCAATTTCAAGACCGTTGGAATTGCAGGTGTTTGCATTTCCACTGTTGCAGATTATGGCTTGTGCATAGCCATCAAGAAGATTTTCCTTTGTAATTGTAATAGGAGCTCCTTTAACAAGATTTTGAGTGTATACTCCCGCGGCTGCGGCACGGCATTCACTCACGATTAAGGCTAAGTCCTTTTTACCCTTTTTTCTAATGCCGCAGCTAATGCCTGAAGCCTTAAAGCCCTTCGGCGCGCATACGCCGCCCTCAATATATTTCATATTATGTAAACCTCCAAATCCTTTATTGTAAGATAAGACCTGTGTCCTCAGCATTGCCGCACATAATGTTAAAGCATTGCAGTGCTGCTCCAGAAGCACCCTTACCAAGGTTGTCGAACAAGGCAGAGAGCAATATTCGCTCGCCTGCTCCTGTGACGAATATTTTCATATCATCCCGACCGCTCATTGCTCCTGCGTGTAAGTTGTCAGGGGCATCCGCCATAACCTTTATAAGCTTGGCATCTGCGTAGTGCTCCATAAGAATTGCTCGTACTTCGGACACTGTGCAGCTTTTTTTCATCAGCGATTTATGCAGAGGGAGAGTTACAAGCATACCTGAATAGAAGTCACCCACAACAGGAATTAAAACTGGGGCTTGTTCAAGCTTGCATTGGCTGACAATTTCCGGCAGATGCTTATGACCTTGACCCATGGCATATTCCATCGGACTGCAAAGTTCGAGTTTTCGCTGATTATCCTCGTACTCGGAAATCATTTTTTTCCCGCCGCCGCTGTAGCCCGTAATCGAGGTGCAGCAAATTGGATAGTCTGTTCCTATTACTCCGGAGCGTATCAGCGGATAACAAAGCGCAATCACGCCGCTTGCATGGCAACCGGGAGAAGCGACGTAATTTGCTTGTTCAATGCTTCGTCGGTGCATCGTAGAAAGCTCAGGAAAGCCATAAGCCCAGCCTGCACTTGTTCGATGAGCGGTCGAGGTGTCAATAATTCTCGCTCGGCAGCCACGTGCAAGCTCTGCCGTTTCAAGCGCTGCAGCATCCGGAAGGCAGAGAAAGGTGAAATCAGACAGGTCGATTAGCCGCTTCAGCTCCTTCGGATCCTTTCGCAAGCGTTCTTCAATTTTTAATATCTTCACATCCATGCGGTCTGCAAATCTGGATTGAAGCACGAGACCCGTGGTTCCTGCGGAGCCAGCAATAAAAACTTTAATCAAAATAAATCACCACTGAATAAATATTCGCTAATTATGAATATTATACACGTTACCAGTGAAAATGCAAGAACAAAACGCATATTTATAACATAAGAATTTGTTTAAATTTGGGAAGGTGTTTGTGCATTTGTACAAAACAGCACAAAACGAAGCTGCCTTTGAAAAAAGACAGCTTCGTAATCTAATAATGCTATAAGAACCACTCCGGCTCAAGCCGGTTGGAACACTTTTTTGAAAATGACTTTCCTGCAATAAAAAACACTGGACCACGGAAGGCTCTTGCCCCTGTGGGACAGGCGGCAATACAGGCGGTGCAAGAAATGCATTTGTCTTTATTTGTCTTACGGGGAAATGCAGAATTGATTGCTCCTGTGGGACAAAGCGTTGCACAAAGACCACAATCAATGCATGTTGAATTGCCTTTAGGTACAAGGGGGATTTTTGGGGGAACGAGGTAGGGATGTCTGCCGGGAATAGAAAGTTTTTCGCTGCTATTGGAAAAGGTCTCAAGCTTTTTGGAACAAATGGAGGCAAATTCAACAATTTTTGAAAAATCCTTGTCGTCGGGACGTCCGCATGCAACCTGCTTAAAAATAGAATGTTCCGCGACAAATGCTACGGCTCCAATTACACTAAAGCCCTGGTTATGTAAAAGGTCTGATAGCTCAAGCAGTGCGTCATCATAAGCACGGTTTCCAAAAACAACAATTGCAATAGCCGGAGTATTGCTGCCGTGAAGCTTTGCAAGAAGCTCGGCAGCAGGCTTCGGAACACGACCTGCAAATACCGGAACTCCAACAACCAAAACATCGTTGTCGGAAAACTTGTTTTTTTCTGTTAATGGAAGGTTTATGAGATCAATAGCAGAAACGGCATCGGAAATCACACTGGAAACGGCACTGGTTATTTTCTTAGTAGTACCGGAGGGACTAAAAAATACGTTGAATACTTCTTTGATTTCCATATTAACCTCCATTTCCGCAAGAGAGCGAGCGTTATTTTCGGAAGCACTTAATTATCGGTTTTAGTCATAGCTTTTAACCGTTCTGCCCATTATGAACCAAAAGCGAAAAAAAATCAAGCATCATTGAGTGAAATTAGTATCATACTCAATGATGCTTGTAAAATCCTTATACAATTCTGCGGGCGCCTACATAGTTTCTTGTGTAATAGTCAGAAGCCAGTTCACTGATAATAACCTGTCCTGATGAGGAGCTGGCGTGGATAAACTGTCCGTCGCCTACGTAAATTCCAACGTGACCGATGGAATTTGAGGAGGAAGAGAAGCAGACAGCATCGCCGACCTGTAAATTATCTATTTCAACGTATTGACCGTTTTCATAAATTGAAGCTGCCGTTCTGTTTATGGTGTAGCCGCATTCCTTGTAAACGTAGTACACAAGGCCAGAGCAGTCAAAGCCGCTGGGGGAGGTTCCCGCCCAAACATAGGGGGTTCCCATGTACTTCATTGCAGTATCAACAATGAGCTGTCCTGCGTCAGAAGCAGGCGTTGAGCCTTCTGAAACGCCGCCGTTAAGTGCAAAGTAATCACTGTATACGTAGCCTATACCGCCTGAATACTGAACCTTGTACCAATTCCCATAAACGCCCAGAACCGAAAGCCTAGTGCCGTTGTTCAGAGTTGATAATATTGGCGCATCAAGGCTTGCAGCGCTGCGCAGACGAACATCTGTGCCGAAAATTGTGCCGGTTCCGAAGTTTCCCTCCATATTTTCGGAGAAGTTTAAAAATTCGGAGGACATATAACCTGTTGCACCGCGATATACGACTTTATACCAATCGGCATTATATTTTTCTCCGACTACAACAACACTGCCTATTGGAGAAGTGGATATAACAGACGCATCGGTGGAGGGTGCAGTGCGAAGATTAAGTGAGCTTACTTCAACCGTTGCGCCGCCAATACTTGTTGCAAATGCTGAAGCAGAGATTGTTCCTACCAAAGCTGCTGTAATTGCAAGTGTTTTAAGAATTTTGGAGTTCATAGTTTTCCTTTCGTAATCAGCCGCCGGGGGCGTGGGTACTCTACCCGATGAGTTTTTGAAGAAGCTACTGTGCCAAGGCCCTGTCAAGCCACACAGACGCAACGTCCATTGCTGAGTAAAGGCTGTCCTTTTCGCTTTTTTTGATAATGCGGTCGCGGGATTTGATTTCCGGATCTGTAAGCTGAAGCTGCACAGAAACCTTTGTTGCAACATCAAGATCCTTTATCTTCTTTGTATCTAATATCTGAAGGAGTATAATATACTTTTCAGCCATACTGCCAAAGTAAATCATGTTGTCCTTGCGGCGCAGGGGATGACCCTTATATTCCAAATCTGCCGTTTTTTCTACTGACATTTATTCCAATCCTTTCTTCATTCAGATGTAAATTCGTAACGTAACCGAATTGTAACACATTGTATCCTTATTGTCAATGTGAGTATTGTGATTGTTTTTGAGCAAATATGCAGAAAGCTTGCCCACTTAAGCTGATTTCAGTGGGCAAGCTGCCAATAATAGTTATTTAAAATACTGAACTGCTGAGGTGAATAGCTGCATATCATACTTGCCATCCACGTTTTTGTACAGTCCATTTCCTATTCGCTCGGAATGACCCATTTTTCCCAACACACGTCCATCGGGTGAGGTGATGCCCTCAACTGCCTCCACGCTCCCGTTGGGATTAAACAAAATATCCATTGAGGGGCTTCCGTCAAGGTCAACATACTGCGTTGCTATTTGACCCATTTCTCTGAGACTCCTCAAAAGCTCATCAGAGCAAAGAAAGCGTCCCTCGCCGTGAGAAATGGGCACCGTATAAACCTCGTCAACTGCGGTATTCATCAGCCAGGGAGAGAGGTTTGAAGCTATACGGGTTTTAACAAGGCGTGACTGATGCCGTCCAATACTATTGTAGCTGAGTGTCGGACAACTCTCATCGGTGTCGATGATATGACCGTATGGCACCAGACCCAGTTTAATGAGCGCTTGAAATCCGTTGCAAATACCAAGCATAAGACCATCGCGGGAATGAAGTAAGGTCTCAACTTCGTCACGCACAGCACTGCTTCGGAAAAAGCTGGTGATAAATTTTGCGCTGCCGTCTGGCTCGTCTCCCCCTGAAAATCCCCCGGGGATAACCACCATTTGAGCAGTTTTAAGGCTTTGGGCGAAATGGGTGACTGATTGGCTAATATCGGCAGGGGTCAGGTTTTTAATTACTATAACCTCAGCCTCGGCTCCCGCAAGCTCCAGTGCCTTTGCAGTATCATACTCGCAGTTAGTGCCCGGAAATACGGGAATAATTGCCTTTGGACGGGGGCAGGAGGCTAATGGCTTAATTATCTCCACACTTCTGAAATAGCTTATTTTTTCTGCCTTTTTGCTGTTTTTTATAGCATTGGTTGGATAAACGCTCTCGAGCCGACTCTCATAATGAGAGCAAAGCTTTTTCATAGAGCAAGCATTTTCCATCCACTGAATCTGCTTGTCCTCGGTAATAGTTCCCAAGCAAGTACCGACTATTTCGTTGCCAGTCATTTCAAGGACAAAGCTACCGTAGCAATATGCGAATATATCCTCCAAGGAAACGGTGCTGTCGTAGGAAAAACCTAACCCATTTCCAAGACACATCTTGAATACTGCCTCGGCTGCACCTCCGCAAGTGGGAGTGTAGGCGGCACAAACCCTGCCGCTGCGCATAAGCTCCGTTACAATCTGAAAGTTTTTAAGAATGGATTCGGCGGTGGGCAAGCCGTTGTTATACGCCGGACTAAGCAAACAGACACGATGTCCGGCAGCTTTAAATTCGGGAGAAACAACGTGGCTTATGCTGTCAGTGCTCACGGCAAAGGATATGAGAGTGGGGGGAACATCAAGGCTTTCAAAGCTGCCGCTCATGGAGTCCTTGCCGCCGATTGCGGCAACACCCAGCTCCTTTTGAGCCATAAATGCACCCAAAAGTGCGGACAGGGGTTTTCCCCAGCGCTTGCCGTCACGCATTGGTTTTTCAAAGTACTCCTGAAAGCTTAAATATACATCCTCGTATGAGCAGCCTGCGGCAACAAGCTTGGAAACGCTTTCCACAACCGCAAGATAAGCGCCGTGATAGGGGCTTTTTTCGCTGATGTATGGATTATAGCCGTAGGACATAAAGGAACAGGTGGAGGTGTCCCCGTGCTCACGGGAAATCTTATGCACCATCGCCTGAATTGGCGTTTTCTGATGCCGTCCTCCGAAAGGCATTAGCACGCTGCCGGCTCCGATTGTGGAGTCAAAGCGTTCGGATAGACCTTGCTTTGAACAAACGTTCAGGTCTGAAACAAGGGCAGTCATTCCGCTTTCAAAGTCAGCAGGAGCAGGCTTTGAAAAGTCCTGAGGGAGCAGGGGCGTGATATCAATATGCTTTTGAGCACCGTTAGAATCCAAAAATTCACGGGAAATGTCAACAATGGTTTTGCCGTTCCAGTGCATAACAAGCCTTGGCGCTTGGGTCACCATTGCAACAACAGTTGCTTCAAGGTTTTCCTGTGCGGACAGCTTCAAAAATTGGTTTACATAATTTTCTTCAACTACAACAGCCATACGCTCCTGAGACTCGGAAATAGCAAGTTCCGTGCCGTCAAGCCCCTCGTACTTTTTGGGGACTGCGTCAAGATTTATATCAAGACCGTCAGCAAGCTCGCCTATGGCAACAGATACTCCTCCCGCACCGAAGTCGTTGCAGCGCTTAATAAGCCTTGCAGCCTCGGGATTGCGGAAAAGACGCTGGAGTTTACGCTCCTCCGGCGCGTTGCCCTTTTGTACCTCGGCACCGCAGCGCTCTAAGCTTGAAATGTCGTGTGCCTTAGATGAACCAGTGGCACCGCCGCAGCCGTCGCGTCCTGTTCTGCCGCCTAAAAGAATGACAATATCACCCGGTAGGGGACTCTCGCGCCGCACGTTTTCTTCAGGTGCAGCAGCTATTACAGCGCCAACCTCCATATGCTTTGCAGCATAGCCGGGGTGATATAGCTCGTCAACAATGCCGGTTGCAAGACCAATCTGATTGCCATAGCTGGAATAGCCTGCGGCGGCTGTAGAAACCAGTTTTTTCTGGGGTAGCTTGCCCTCAAAAGTTTCAGAAACAGGCGTTGTGGGGTCAGCTGCGCCCGTAACGCGCATTGCCGCGTAAACATAGCTTCTGCCTGAAAGAGGGTCACGTATTGCGCCGCCTATGCAGGTTGCAGCGCCGCCGAAGGGCTCGATTTCAGTCGGATGATTATGGGTTTCATTCTTGAAAAGAAGCAGCCATTTTTCACTTCCATCAGATGTTTCGACATCTATTTTAACCGTGCACGCATTGATTTCTTCGCTCTCGTCAAGTTTACATAACATACCGTTTGACTTGAGATGTCTTGCAGCGATAGTGCCGATATCCATAAGGCAAATCGGTTTTGTTCGTCCCAGCTCGTGCCGTGTTTGGATATAATCATCCCATGCGCTTTGCAGAGTCGAATCCTCAAAATTAACGTTGTCAATTATGGTGTTGAAGGTTGTATGGCGGCAATGATCGGACCAATAGGTGTCGATCATCTTAATCTCGGTTATAGTTGGCTCACGCTTTTCGCTGATAAAGTAATCCTGACAAAAACGCAAATCATCAGCGTCCATTGCAAGTCCGTTGGATTTTATAAATTCATTCAGTGCTTCGCCTGCAATTGACGTAAAGCCATCTAAAACTTCTACATCACTTGGGTTTACATAATTGGACTTAAGCGTGTCGGACAGCAGCAAAGATGCTTCAGTGCTTTCCACAGGGTTAATAACATAACACTTGATTATATCAAGTTCGGCTTTGCTGATATCTCCGTATATTATGTAAACTTTTGCTGTCCTGACAGAGGGCCTTTCACCTTGAGATACAAATTGTATACACTGCTCGGCACTGTCTGCTCGTTGATCGAACTGTCCGGGTAGATATTCAACGGCAAACACCTTCGCTGATGCTGTGTCGATAAGCTCATCAGAAACTATGTCCAGCTGTGGCTCGGAAAAAACGGTGCTTTTGCAGCGATCAAAAAGGTCGGGGGCAATATTCTCTACATCATACCTGTTAACGATACGCAGATTGGTTATTGCTGTGATGCCAAGAAAGCTTTTTAAATCGTTTTCCAAAGCGCTTGCTTCTAATGCTTCTGAGGGCTTTTTCTCAACGTATACTCTATAAACCATCAATCAACCCTCCTTTTTCAAAGCCAAAAGTGACTTTTTTCCGATATCTTTTCTGTAAAATGCATTGCTGAAGTATACGGTCTGTACGGCGCTGTATGCTTTTTCAATTGCAGCACTCAGGTCCTGCGCAACTGCGGTAACTCCGAGTACGCGTCCGCCGTTTGTAAGAAGCCTGTCGTTATCAATTCGGGCGCCGGCAACGTATATGGCAGTGTCCTCCGCAAGGCTTTCAGGGAGAGTAATTTCTATGCCCTTTTTATACTTCTCCGGATAACCTTCTGATGCCATTATGACGCAGCAGGCAGACTCATTTGAGAAAACAACGTCTGCATCTCCGAGAGCACCGTTTCTGGTTGCAAACATTATGTCTACTAAATCGCTCTTCAAAAGCGGCAGTACAACCTGCGTTTCCGGATCGCCGAAGCGACAGTTGTATTCAATGACTTTTGGACCGAAGGCGGTTAACATAAGTCCAAAGTATAGACAGCCCTTGAAGCTTCTGTTTTCGCTGTTCATGGCATCTACAGTTGGAAGAAAAATATCCTTCATGCACTGGCTTGCAATGGCGTCTGTGTAATATGGGTTGGGTGCAACAGCGCCCATACCGCCTGTGTTGAGTCCTTCGTCGTTATCATGGGCACGCTTATGATCCATGCTTGAAACCATTGGCACAATGAATTTTCCGTCAGTGAAGCAAAGGACGGAGACCTCAGGCCCCTCAAGAAATTCTTCGATAACAATTTGATTACCGCTGTCACCGAAAACCTTGTCCTGCATGATAGAGCTAACTGCCGCCTTCGCTTCCTCGCGCGACTGGGCAATAATTACGCCCTTGCCCAGAGCAAGACCGTCCGCCTTGATAACCGTGGGTATTGGTGCTGTGTCAAGGTAAGCCAAAGCAGCGTTTGCTTCGTTGAAAATCTCGTATTGTGCGGTGGGGATTCCGTATTTCTTCATAAGGTTTTTTGAAAAAACCTTGCTGCCCTCGATAATAGCAGCAGCCTTATTCGGACCGAAGCAGGGAACGCCTGCCGCCTCAAGCTTGTCAACAGCGCCCAAAACAAGCGGGTCATCAGGTGCAACAACGGCAAGGTCTATAGAATTCGTTATTGCAAAATCAACAATGCCGGGGATGTCTTTTGAGCTGATATCCACGCAGACAGCATCGGCGGCTATTCCGCCATTGCCGGGAAGTGCATATATTATGTCAACCTTTGGGCTCTTTTTCATCGCCTTGATAATTGCATGCTCGCGCCCGCCGCCGCCAACTACCATTATATTCATAGAAACCTCCCAAATTATGTAAACCGACCAATTAAATTCGCGGTGTATGAAAAATTATTAGTGGTGGAAAAGCCGCATTCCGGTAAACGCCATGACCATGCCGTATTCATTGCACTGATTAATGACATCCTCGTCACGAACACTGCCGCCGGGCTGAGCAACATAGCTCACGCCGCTTCTTCGGGCACGTATAATATTGTCGCCAAAAGGGAAGAAGGCGTCGCTGCCAAGGGATACACCCTCGATCTTTGAGAGGTATTCTCGTTTCTCTTCATAGGAAAGTTTTCGCGGCTGCTCCTTGAAAAATTTGCGCCATACATTGTCGCCGCAAACGTCATCGGCTTCCTCAGATATATAAACATCAATAGTATTGTCACGCACAGCGCGAGGAAGCTCGTCAATGAAGGGAAGCTCCAGTACCATGGGACTTTGACGTAAATGCCAGTTATCCGCCTTACTGCCGGCAAGACGAGTGCAGTGGATTCGGCTTTGCTGACCGGCACCGACACCGATTGCCTGACCGTCTGCTGCAAAGCACACAGAGTTTGACTGGGTGTATTTCAATGTGATAAGACTGATTATAAGGTCGCGGACGGCGCTCTCGGGAAGTCCCTTGTTGGCAGTTACAATGTTTTTGAGAAGCTCCGCATTGATTTCAAAATTGTTTCGTCCCTGCTCAAAGGTAACGCCGAAAACCTGCTTAATTTCCTGTGACTCCGGGACATAATCAGAGTCGATCTTGATAATATTGTAAGCACCCTTTTTCTTGCTTTTTAGAATTTTCAATGCCTCCGGCTCATAATCGGGAGCAATAACGCCGTCTGAAACCTCACGCTTGATTATATTTGCGGTTACAACATCGCATTTTTCAGATAGAGCAATCCAGTCGCCGAAGCTTGACATACGGTCGGTTCCGCGTGCTCTGGCATAGGCGCAGGCAAGGGGTGAGTCGTCGAGGCCGTCAATGTCATCCACAAAGCAGGCACGCTTCAATTCGGTTGACATAATATTTCCGACCGCAGAGCTGGTCGGCGATACGTGCTTAAAGCTTGTGGCGGAGCATATACCTGTAGCCGCGGACAGCTCTTTAACAAGCTGCCAACTGTTGAAGGCGTCCAGAAGATTTATGTAGCCGGGTCTTCCATTTAAAATCGTGATGGGAAGCTCGGAGTCGTCACGCATAAATATTCTTGCAGGCTTTTGATTGGGATTACAGCCGTATTTAAGTTCAAATTCTGTCACGATTGGTTCCACCTTATATATTTTTATTTATGAGTCTGCTTTCGGTTTTACCGCTGTCGATGTCTATATACTGGACAAACAATGAAACCTTGTTAGCCTCGTTAAGATTGTCCCAAATAAGCTTTGTATATTCGTCAATGTCATTTCCCACGGAAACCGTCTCCGGCTCGCCGGAAAAGCTGGGGATGGGACTGCCGTTACCGTCGTAGGTGTGAATAAAGTGGCCGATTCCATCCATTGGCTCATAGGAGAAGGTGTAGCGGCTGCAATGCTTGCCCTGCTCGTCAGCAGCCTTGAGAATACTCATCTTATAGGAATAATCCAGCTCAAAATCCAAAATTCCGCTGATGCGGGGTGTCCAGTTAGGGGAGTCAGGCTCAAAGCAGCGGGTTTCAAGAGCGGTCTCAAAGGACTGACCTTTGAAAATGTGGTCAAAAATTGTGTCTGTCTGGTCACCGTTAGTAACGATTACAAGCTTTCCCAAGGTGCGGACAGGGGAATAGATGATAAGGCTGGGGTCGGTCATCTTTGAGGGGTCATGAGCTTCGGTGCGAATTCCGCCCTCTCGCTCGACAAAAATACGGTTGCGGCTGTTCTCGCTGCGTCCCATAATAAAATATGCGAAAACCGCCTTAGCACCGTCCGCGGATTTGCCGATTACAATTCCTCTGCCGGGGTACTCGTTGAAGCGTAGCAACTGCCCAAGGTCACTTACTTTACTTGCCATATTTACTGCCCTCTTTCTGAATTTTTCCTGCCACCAATTCTGCCGCACGGGGAAGAAGCTTCCATTCCGCGCGCTCCATTACACGTTTTTGGAGAGTCTCGGGGGTATCGTTTTTATATACTGGGACTGATTTTTGCAGTATTATCTCACCGCCGTCGGGAATTTCGTTAACGAAGTGTACGGTTGCCCCGGTTACCTTTACACCCGTTTTCAATGCTGCTTCATGGACACGCAGACCGTAAAAGCCTTCTCCGCAAAAGGATGGGATGAGTGAAGGGTGCACATTTATAATGCGTTTTTCCCATTTTGCGACAAATTCTGCGGACAAAATGGACATAAAACCTGCCAGTATAATAAGCTCAATACCTTTTTCATCAAGTGCAGATTGAATTTGATTTTCAAAGACTGCCTGAGAAGAGCAGTCCTTCTTGGAAATTACCAGCGAGTCTATTGAAGCCCTTGCGGCTCTTTCAAGCGCAAAAACACCTTGCTTGCTGGAAATTACAAGCACGATTTCACCGCTTGTAATTTTGCTGTTTTTCTCAGCGTCAATAAGCGCCTGAAGGTTAGTGCCGCCGCCTGAAACCAGCACTGCAATCTTCGTTTTTAGCATATTGTCACGCCCTCGTCGGAGGATATGACCTCGCCCATGACATAGGCGTTTTCCCCGTTAGCTTTCAAAACCTCCAGTGCCTTGTCTGCATCATTTTTTGATACTACAAAGCTCATGCCAACGCCCATATTGAAGGTGTTGAACATGTCGCGCTCCGGTATGTTACCCACAGCGGAGAGATACTCAAAAATAGGAAGTATTTTTAAGGCGGAACGGTCAATTTTTGCGGAGTATCCTTTGGGCAGACTGCGGGGGATATTCTCATAAAAGCCGCCGCCGGTTATGTGAGATACGGCTTTAACTTTAACTGCGTCAAACAGAGCGAGCATAGGCTTAACATATATTTTTGTGGGTGTTAGAAGTGTGTCCCCAAGACTTGCACCATAAAGCTCAGGCACGGGAGCTGACAAATCGCAGTTTTCAACATCGAATACCTTCCGCACAAGGCTAAAGCCGTTTGAGTGAACTCCACTGGAGGGAATGGCGATTATCACATCTCCCGGCTCAACAGAGGATTTGTCCAAAACCTTTGTTTTGTCCACAACACCGACGGAAAAGCCTGCAAGGTCATATTCGTTTACGGGATAAAATCCTGGCATTTCAGCAGTTTCGCCGCCGATTAGGGCACTGCCGGACTGAACGCAGCCCTCCGCGACTCCGGCAACAATTTGGGCGATTTTCTCGGGAACGTTTTTGCCGCAGGCGATATAGTCTAGAAAGAACAGAGGCTTTGCGCCGCAGCAGATAATATCGTTAACGCACATTGCAACGCAGTCTATGCCGACTGTGTCATGCTTGTCCATAAGAAAGGCAAGCTTGAGCTTTGTGCCCACGCCGTCAGTTCCGCTTACAAGAACTGGGTTGGGAGTTTCGCTCAAGTCAAGCTCAAACAATCCGCCGAAGCCGCCGATATCGGGTGTGTTTGCACCGACCATGGTACGGGCAATGTGATTTTTCATTAGCTCAACAGCCTTGTAGCCGGCAGTTATATCAACACCTGCTGCTGCATAGCTGTCAGATTGGGATTTGTTCATAATAATCATCCAATCCGCCGCCTTGCGTCGGCATAAATTTTAATTGAATTGCTCATCTTATCACGCAAGGCAAAGGAATGATAAGATGATTATTTTATTAAATCTTGAGGATAGCGTGAAATAACTTTCACGCTATTACTCCTTATTCCTTTCCGTTCCAGCAATATGTGCAAAGGCTTTCACTGGGTAAACCTATGGCCTCAACAAGACCGTCTAAGGTTTGATACTCAAGAGAGGCAAATTTCAGTTTTTCGCAAATGGCACGGCGCATGGCGCAGCCACGCTCGGTTTTTCCGTCGCTGTATTCGTCCAAATATCGGTCGCCGTACTTGCCCTCAAGCTCTGATATGGTTCTTCGAGTAATCAGCTCCATGTCTGAGGTGCTGCGAGAAAAGTTCAAAAACTTACAGCCGAACATGATAGGCGGACAGGCAGAACGCATATGAACCTCTTTCGCACCGTTTTCGTACAAAAAGTTAACGGTTTCGTGAAGCTGCGTTCCCCTGACGATGCTGTCATCAACAAAAAGCAGCTTTTTTCCGCTGATAAGGTCATGCACGGGAATGAGCTTCATTTTTGCAATCTGACTTCTTACCTTTGGAGTGGTGGACATGAAGCTTCTGGGCCATGTGGGAGTGTATTTGACAAAGGGTCTGGCAAAGGGCTTGTTAAGCTCGTTGGAGTAGCCTATAGCGTGGGGGATTCCCGAATCGGGAACACCGCATATGTAGTCAACATCGGGTGTTGTGCCGCCGTCCAATTCGCTTCTTGCCATTATGTGACCGTTACGTGTGCGCATGACCTCAACATTGATGCCCTCATAGGTTGCGTTGGGGTAGCCGTAATAGCTCCAAAGAAAGGCGCAAACCTTCATCTTGTTTCCGGGCTTGACGAGGGTTTCAACCTTGTCAGAACTGATGCGCACAACCTCACCGGGACCCAGCTCACGAAGATCGGCATAACCCAGCTTTTGATATGCAAAGGACTCAAATGACACGCAGAAGCCGTCCTCATCCCTGCCAAGCAAAACCGGTATGCGTCCGACCTTATCTCTGGCAGCAAAAATCTGTCCGTTATCTGTCAGAATAAGAATTGATGCAGTACCCTTTATAACGCTTTGAGCATATATAATGCCATCCTCAAAGCTGGGACATTTGTTTATAAGTGCAGCAACCAGCTCCGTGGAGTTTATCAAACCGCCGGACATAGATTCAAAGTGACAGCCGCTTTCCTCAATAAGCATATCGGCAAGCTCGTTAAGGTTGTTAATTATGCCGATAGTGCTAATGGCATACACGCCGAGACGAGAGCGAATAAGTATAGGCTGCGGGTCGCTGTCACTAATGCAGCCTATACATGAAGTACCCGACAAATCGGCTATTTCACTTTCAAACTTGCTGCGGAAGGGCGAGGACTCAATGTTGTGTATAAAGCGCTGGATGCCGTTATTCTCAGTCAAAACAGCTATACCGCCGCGGCGAGTTCCCAGATGAGAATGAAAGTCCGTTCCATAGAAAACGTCAAGCACACAGTCTCGTTTTGAAACTGCACCAAAAAAACCACCCAAGTTTATACCCCCATCAGTTTGCCGCAAAGAAAAGCTGTGAAAGCTTCATCGGCTCAACATATTCACCGTCCTTGTATACACGCATATTTCCAGAGGCAATCTCATCAATCAAAATAACTTTATTATCAGCAAAGCCAAACTCAAACTTGATATCGTAAAGCTCCATGCCCTTTTCAAGCATGTCGTCGGCAACGATTTTGGTGATGCTCTGAGTCATGTCGCGCAGGGCAGCATATTGCTCATGGTTCATTACGCCAAGAACTGCGAGTGCGTCCTCTGTGACCAGAGGGTCACCCTTATCATCGTCCTTAAATGTTGTTTCAACATAGGAGGGAAGGACAGCACCCTCTTCACAGTATTCACCGTAGCGGCGCAAAAAGCTTCCCACGGCGCGGAGACGGCAGATAACTTCAAGACCTTTTCCGAAGGGCTTTGCGGGGATTACTTCCATGGTGGTATCATCAAAGTTTGCTGAGACAAAGTGAGTCTTAATTCCGGCTTCGTTGATTTTTTTGAAGAAATACTCAGACATGCGGAGGTTGACATCGCCGACACCGTCTATGCTTAGACCTACAGTGTTTGCGCCGGGGTCGAAAACGCCGTTTTCGCCGGTAACAGTGTCCTTGAATTTGAGAAGATAGTTGCCATTGTCAAGTGCAAATACGTCCTTTGTCTTTCCGGAATAAACTTTTTTCATAATAGCCTCCAAAATATATTAAAGTTTCTGCCTGTGGTTACTGTTGATTGAACTTGTCCTCGACAGCCTTGTTTTTCTCCAAGACCTTTTCGGCGGCTGCTGCGCGGCTGTCAGCAAGCTTTTGATTTAGTGCTTCATCGGAAACAGAAAGTATCTGGATAGCAAGAAGGGCGGCATTTTCAGCCCCGTCGATAGCAACTGTTGCAACAGGTATTCCCGAAGGCATCTGTACAGTTGATAAGAGGGCATCCAAGCCGTCCAATGTAGAAGATTTTATAGGTATGCCGATAACCGGCAAGGTTGTGTTTGCAGCTATAGCGCCTGCAAGGTGTGCCGCCTTTCCAGCGGCGGCAATAATTACTCCGAACTCATTTTTTCGTGCGTTTGATGAGAATTGTGCTGCTTGTAAGGGAGTGCGGTGTGCAGAAAAGACGTGTACCTCATAGGGTACACCAAATTCTCCGAGCTTGCCGATGGCCTTTTCGACAACAGGCAGGTCACTGTCGCTGCCCATTATCACAGCTACTTTTTTCATATCGTCACCATTCCTTAAAATAGGCAGACGCATATGTCTGCCATTTAATTTTACCGAACTGCTGTGGCGTGTTTTTCAAAATGCCGATGATATTTCTTAATTTCATTTTAAACTAAAGCGAATTAACGGTCAAGGGAAATAGGGTTTTTTACCTTCGGAATTATAGATAATCTTTACAAGTTATTAGCATAAAATTTAGCATATATGCCTTATGGCTGTCGTTTTCAACATCACACCAGAATGTATAACGGACAGAAATTACTCTTGTTTTACGGTTTGCGGTAAGGTATAATGATAAATGTAGAGAAATTTGTTGTTTTATTTGAAGAGCTTGATATACCAAAGCGAGTATTGGAGGAAAACCATGCAAGCAGATTTAGTTGTAGTAGGAGCCGGCCCTGCCGGTATTTTTACGGCCTTGGAGCTGATTAGGCAAGGCAGCAAAAAGAAAATAATAATGGTTGAAAAGGGTGCTGCTGTTGAAAAACGCCGCTGTCCCAAAGCAAAAACAAAGGACTGCGTTAACTGCAAGCCCTATTGCCATATAACCACAGGCTTTTCCGGTGCGGGTGCCTTTTCAGACGGAAAGCTTTCCTTAAGCTACGAAGTGGGCGGAGATTTGCCCACCCTTATCGGGGAGGGCACCGCTCAGGAGCTTATTGATTACGCCGACAGCATTTACCTTGAATTCGGTGCCGATGAGAAGGTTGAGGGTGTTGGAAATTATGAGGAGGTCAAGGAAATCCGCAAGCGTGCTATTCAGGCGGGTTTAAAGCTTGTTGACTGCCCCATTAGACACATGGGCACTGAAAAGGCTCAGGACATTTATTACAGCATTGAGCAATATCTCCTTGAAAACGGCGTTGAGCTTATGTTCGGCTACGAGTGCGATAACGTCATTCTTGATGGAGACAAATGTCTTGGCGTTGTTGTTCACAAGGGCGCGGAAAGCCATGAGATTTTTGCTGCACAAACTGTCATCGCAACCGGGAGAAGGGGAGCGGACTGGCTTGAAAAAATATGCGCCGAGCACAGCATTGCCCACCAACCCGGCACAGTTGACATTGGCGTTAGGGTTGAGGTTCGCAACGAGGTTATGGAAAAGGTGAACGCCGTTCTGTATGAGTCAAAGCTTATCGGCTATCCTAAGCCCTTTAAAAACAAGGTGAGAACCTTCTGCCAGAACCCCGGCGGTTTTGTCAGTCAGGAAAACTATGATGATGACCTTGCAGTGGTAAACGGTCACTCATACAAGGACAAAAAGTCCAACAATACAAACCTTGCAATTTTGTGCTCCCACAATTTCAGCTATCCCTTCAATCAACCGATAGCATACGCACAAAAGGTTGGAGAGCTTACCAATATGCTTGGCGCAGGTCACATTATGGTGCAGCGCTTCGGCGATATACTTGACGGCAAGCGCACTTGGGAAAAGGAGCTTGCACAGTCAAACGTTCGTCCCACCCTTAAGGATGCGGTTGCAGGTGATATCACGGCGGCAATGCCTTACCGTTCTATGATGAATATTATAAACTTTATTCAGGCGGTTGACCATGTGGTTCCCGGCTTTGCCTCATATGAAACACTGCTTTATTCACCTGAACTGAAATTTTATTCAAACCGTGTAAAGATGGATAAGGATTTAAACACAAACGTTAAGGGATTGCACTGTCTGGGAGACTCCTCCGGTTGGACTCGCGGACTCATGATGGCTTCTGTCATGGGTGTTCTAATGGGAAGAAAGATAGCCGAGCAGGAAAAATAAAACCATAAAACGCGGCAGATTATTCTGCCGCGTTTTATCATTCAAAGCGATTCGTGCTCAGTAAATCCTGAACATAGCAGACCCCACAAAAGCCACATTAAGGGTGATACGATAAAAAGACCTAAACCGAAAAAGGACTGTATCCAGTAGCACAGCAACGCCGCACCCAAACAAAGGGAGTATTTTAAGACCTCTCTGTGCCGCCAAGCTTTCCAAAGGCTTGCTCCTTGAGCGAGTGCATAGCTCAAAAGGGACAGCAGCCCGGTATTTACCAGAATGCCCAGATACTCGTTATGAGCATTGTCAACAAAGGTTGAGAGTGTATTTCCTGTTTCTGCAACATAGCGGGAAAAACTCACATCAAGTCGCAGGGCTAAGGTGCCCGGTCCGCCGCCTAACAGCAGATGCTCGGGGACTAACTTAAGCGTTTGTGTCCATATTAGAATACGAGAGGATCCGAAGCTCTCGTCAATGTTTCCGTGTAGAACCTGTGAAAGCTCGTATATGGTTCCCGAGGTGTGCGGCCAAAAAAAAACTGTAAGCAACCCTGCAATGACGATAAAAACAGAAAATGAGGTAAATAATATTCTTAAGGTTTTCGTCTTAAACTCTGTTTTTCTTAATGCAAGCCTTGCAATTGCGAAAAAAGCGGATAAAATGAGCAGTGTGAAAAAGGCTTTATTAAATATGAAGCTTACAGCTACTTCTCCGCTTGCCTTTTCCCCATG
Source organism: uncultured Oscillospiraceae bacterium (assembly GCA_964485265.1). Lineage (GTDB taxonomy): Bacteria > Bacillota > Clostridia > Oscillospirales > Oscillospiraceae > UBA2658. The sequence continues at coordinate 206,698 of CAZAIU010000001.1, forward strand.
AAAGCCTGCGGCAAGGCAAAATGCGAGACATAGGACTGAAAGCACCTCAAGCCCGCGGCGCAGACGGGTGCTGCTGCAAATTAGAAGCGGCGCTGCTGCGATGGCAAGGCACAATACGGAAAGCAGACCTGCCGAAACTCGGCTTGCCAAAAGGCAAAAGCCAGCTGAGGCAATAACGGGCAAAAGAACGGTTGGACGCTTTTCTGAAAAAATATAGTAAACAGAAGTCAGCGGAAGCAAAAGACACATATAAGCACTGAAAAGGTCGACGTTGCCGATTGTTCCCAAAAACTCGCTGCTGTATTTTATTCCCGCGTCATAATAATCGTAGCTTTGCGGGAAAAGACCTAGGGGATTTGCGCCGAATAGCTGAATTATTGTAATGACACAGCATAAAAAACCGGAAAGCGCAAGTGCGTAGATATAGCCTGACTTCATTTGACCGAAATTTGATATTGCGAAGAAAATAAGACAGCACAGCAGGATGGTCAAAAGCCCGTCAAAACGGCCTTCGCCTATAATAACAGAGGCTTTGTGCGGAGAACACAGTGCTGAAAGACAGCAAATCAGCAGATATATCAAAAGACATGACTGCACAAAATCAAGTTTTTTATAATTAAGCTTTTCTCGCCGTATAAGCTGACCAATAAGGAGAGCAGCAAGCCACAAAACGGTCAAGCCTGCAAAGAATAAAAATTTTGAGGCAGTTAGCTGTGTATAGCCACGAAACCCAACAAACAGAGGATATACGAGAAGCATTATATAGATGTACTTATCCGTTACCCAGTGTGAAAAGCCGATAACGGCAACAGTCTTTGAAAGTTTTGTCAGAATACCGCCTCCTTTGCAAATGAAGTTTCTGACGGAATATGAAAACAAAAAAACTATAACCCATGGAGGAAGATAAATTGTACTTTGATACCCATGCACATTACACGGACGAAGCCTTTGACGAAGACAGGGATGAGGTGCTCAATGCCGTCTTTGACAGCAAGGTGGAGCTTATTGTGAACTCCGCCTGTGACAAAGAAAGCTCAGAAAGTGCCATGAGGCTGGCGGAAAAGTATCCGTCTGTTTACTGCACCGTAGGCTGGCATCCTCACAATGCGAAAAGCTTTGACGAGAAGTCCGAAGAGCTGATACGCAAATGGTGCAGAAATCCTAAGGTTAAAGCAATTGGTGAAATTGGGCTTGACTATTACTACGACCTGTCCGAAAGGGAGGTTCAGCGTCAGGTGTTTATAAAACAAATGGAGCTTGCACAAGAGCTGGACATGCCGGTTGTAATTCATGACCGGGATGCTCATGAGGACTGCATGGAGATTATACGCCGATTCCCAAAGGTTCTGGGGGAATTTCACTGCTATTCGGGCAGCGCGGAAATGGCAAAGGAAATACTTTCAAGGGGGTGGTGTCTGGGATTTACGGGGGTTATAACCTTTAAAAATGCCAGAAAATCCCTTGAGGTGCTTGAAATGTGCCCGCTAGAACGCATTTTAATAGAAACAGATTGTCCATATCTTGCTCCTGTGCCATTTAGGGGAGGGCGCAACGACTCGCGCTACCTTGTACGAATGGCGGAAAAGGTTGCGGAAATCAAGGGAATAGGTGTGGACGAGGCTGCATATATTACAAAGGAAAACGGGAAAAGGTTTTTTAATATCAAGTAGAACCCATGCTTTTAAAATTCTTGTTTTTGCCTGCACAATGCCATATTACCCCAATAAAACAAAAGCTGTTTCAAGTACCCCGCTAAGGGGGCTTTGAAACGGCTTTTGCTTTTAATCCTCATATTTCAGTCCGAAGCATTTGCTGCTTAGAACATCGGAAAGACCCGTGAGAACTGAAGAAACACCGTTGTGTCTGTATGGAGTTTCCGGTGTGTTGAATTTCGGAGCGGGGGCTTCATCTGTGGGAAGCATCACGCGTACATGCGTGCCTTCTCCCTCGCGGCTTTCTATGAGCAGAACACCCTTGTGAAGCTGGGCAATTCCGTATGCAATGTATAGACCTAAACCATTTCCAATGTGCGGTCGGGATAAATCCAACTCGTCCTCAGGCAGAGAAAAGATTTGTGATAACGCCGTTTGTGGTATGCCTGCGCCGTCGTCATCTACGGACAATACTATACGGTTTCCGGATCTTCTTAAGGAGATTGATATGCTGTTGCCCGCTGAACAGTTTTGCAGGCTGTTTGTAAGAAGGTTAATTATGAGCTGTTCGATTCTCTCGGAGTCAACAACGGTTATTATTTCGGCTTCTTCGGTGGAAAAGCTGATTTTTACGCCCGTTTCCGATACAAGAGGGGAAACGGTGTCGGTAAGCTCTGCACACAGCTTGACAAGGTCTGTAGTGACGGGAGAAAACACAAGCTCACCTCGTCCGATAAGATCTGCGCTGTCAACCTGAGTTAAAGTGCGAAGCAGACGGTAGTAATAGTGGTATAAAATGGATATGTGGCGTTCGGAAGGTGCTTTTCCCTCCTCGAGCATAGAAAAACAGCGGTCGGCAGACATTTTTATCCCCATTGCATTGCTGCGAAGGTTGCTTATAATGTTGCGGGTAACGTGTAATGCGTGATTTTCCACATGTATAAAATCAATGAATAGCAAGGTGGCAGCGTCTTCGCGAAGAACTGAAATGCTAGCATCCTGCTCTAAAATTTTTGCTCCGCACACAAATTTATCTGAAGGGTTTTCGAGTATTTCAGATGGTATGATGCTGCGTGCGTCTGCTCCGATGATTTCTGCACCTAGAACGGCCTCGGCTGCAGGATTTGCAAAAATGATGCTTGATCCGTCCGTTCCCAAAACAGCTTGGCGGACGGTTGAAAAAACACGAGCCAAGGCTTCAAAATCATTCATAAATTTGGCAGTCCTCCATTCTGGAGTATTATTTGAAAAAATGAAAACTTTATACCATTATCATAATAGCAAAAAAAATCCAAATTGACAATTATAATTAAAGTTATTTAGATTAAAATTTAATGAAAGACTTTGTTTTTCTTGATTTTTCAAGACTTTTGGTGTACAGTAATACGGCTTATCAACAAACTGGATAATCAAGTGAGTAATATCTAATTAAATCGGCATATATATTACAGTCTGCGGACTTGCACCAATGTGGTTTTGCAGACTGTTTCGGTGTGTGAATAAGGCTTCTGCATACACGATACAAAACTTATGCTTCGTACTGGTATTCTGAGTGAACAGCGACGGAAAGGAATGAACATAATATGGCTTCTAAAAATCAAAATTACCTGCACGGTGCCGCAATTTTGACGGTTGCCGTCATAATTATCAAAATCCTCGGTGCAATTTATAAAATTCCCCTTGCCAACATCCTTGGTGACGAGGGATATGCTCACTTCATTGTTGCATATAACCTTTATAATGTTCTTCTTACGCTTTCAACAGCAGGTTTGCCTATAGCTCT
>CAZAIU010000001.1:210232-222772 GCA_964485265.1 uncultured Oscillospiraceae bacterium
GCTCTTGGCTCCTGTGTTTTGAGTGTTATTACACTTGTAAATACTAAGCTCGTGCTGGGTCAGCTTCAGAATGCCGCGGGATTTAGCTTTGACGAAGCAAAGGTTATGTTCGGCGTATATTCAAAGGCACTCACGCTCTACAATCTGCCCGCCGCGCTAATCACACCGCTTACTATCAGTATAGTTCCCGCTATTGCCGGATTTCTTGCAAAAAAACAGTTTGGAGAGGCAAAAAACGTCATCGAATCGTCCCTTAGGATTGCCACAATAATTGCACTTCCCATGGCCGTGGGTCTGAGTGTTCTGTCAGGTCCTGTCATGGACGGACTATACTACGGCAGCTCCCACCAAGGCGCTGCGCTTCTGGCAATCATGGGTGCGGCTTCATTTTTCGTTTGCCTGTCCCTAATGACAACGGCAATTTTGCAGGCAGGCGGCAGAGAGCGTCTGCCTATGTACACGATGCTTATAGGCGGAGGATTAAACATTGTATTAAACTGGTACCTTGTTGGAAATCCTAATATCAATATTTATGGTGCACCTGTAGGAACTCTTATATGCTATGTGGTTATGAGCGGTCTTAATCTGTGGTTTGTAATGAAAAAGCTTCCCGAGCGTCCAAAGCTTTCAAAGGTGTTTTTAAAGCCCTTGATCAACTGCCTTGTAATGGGCTTTGCAGCATGGCTTGTATACCCTGCGGCTTTGGGACTTTTGGGTGCAGGTGCAAACCCGGCAAGAATGACAATTCTTGTTGCGCTGCTAATAGCAATCGGTATTGCAGTTATCGTATACATGGTTCTAACCATAATTACAAAGGCGATTACTATGGAGGATATGAAGCTTGTGCCTAAGGGTGAGAAGCTTGCAAAGCTCTTGAAAGTACGAGATTGAGTCAGATATTACAAACGTCTGAACATTATCTGCACGGTGAATTTTAGGGAAAAACCGTTGGAAATACTTGATTTTTTAGTTATGTGCACAGTCGGTGTACAGTCAAATTATCGAATTAAACAAAGATAAAATACAACTTGCGGAAGGGTGAAAAGTGTGGTAGATTTTGAATGTAAATCCACCTACGATGTGGATGATTTTAGAAGAATTATTGAAATACTGCGCTCACCGGGCGGATGCCCGTGGGACATTGAGCAAACTCATAAGAGCATCCGCCGCAATTTGCTTGAAGAAGCCTACGAGGTTTGCGAAGCAATTGACGAAGATGACCCAGAGCATCTTAAGGAGGAACTGGGTGACCTTTTGATGCAGGTGATTTTCCACTCCCGTATGGAGGAGGAAAAGGGTGTTTTCAATCTTGATGATGTGGCAGATGCCGCGGTAAAAAAGCTGATTTTCAGGCATCCTCATGTTTTTGGTGATATATCTGTTTCCGGAAGTGCTCAGGTTTTGCAGAACTGGGATGAGCTAAAACGGAAGGAAAAGGAGCAGACCACTGTCACAAAAACAATGACGGATGTTGCGGAGAGCCTTCCTGCACTCTGGCGAGCAGAAAAAATTCAAAAGAAAGCAAAGAAGGTTGGCTTTGACTGGCCGGATGCTTCTGGAGCATTGGACAAGCTTTCCGAGGAGCAAAATGAGCTGCTTGAGGCGATAGCTGAAGGCGATAAGGTTCATGTTGAGGAAGAGCTTGGAGACCTGCTGTTTGCTGCGGTCAACGCTGCGAGGTTTTTAGGCATCGATCCCGAAACCGCTCTTCACAAAAGCTGTGAAAAGTTTATTTACCGGTTTGACAATATGGAAAATGAAGCATCGAAAACCGGACTCGAGTTAAACAAAATGAGTCTTGACGAGATGGAAGCCCTATATCAGCAAGTAAAAAATAGGAAATAAGGAATAAAAACCCGTACAAAAGATTAGAATTTTTGCGATGTTATAATCTCATCGGCAAAACTCTATATATTTCGAGTACAACAAAATGTAATATCTAGGAGGAAATTATGAACAAAGCAGAGCTTATCGCCGAAGTGGCGGAAAAGACAGGATTATCCAAGAAAGACAGTGAGCGTGCAGTTAATGCAACTTTACAGACTATTAGCGAAACTATAGAAACCGGAGAAAAGGTACAGCTTGTTGGCTTTGGCGTTTTTGACGTAAAGACAAGAGAAGCTCGTGTGGGACGCAATCCCAAGACCAAAGAAGAAATTCAAATACCTGCTTCCCGGGTTCCCGTATTCAAAGCCGGCAAGGCACTTAAGGACTCTGTTGATAAATAATCATAAATAAAGGCGCGGATGTTAAGTCCGTGCCTTTTCCATAGGAGGAAAGATATGCGGCTTGACAAATATTTGAAGGTGACCAGACTAATCAAAAGGCGCACTGTTGCCAACGAGGCGTGCGACGGAGAGCGTGTTTTGGTCAACGGAAGGGTCGCAAAGGCGTCCTACGACGTAAAAATAGGAGATATAATTGAAATACGCTTTGGTCAGCGTTCTCTCAAAGTGGAGGTAATGGCGATTGCGGAAGCTGTTGGCAAAGCAGATGCCCCCGCCATGTACAGGGAAATTGTTTGACATACTATATTGCTCTCATCTGTGACTCAGAGCCGCAGATGAGAGCTTTTTTCTTTGGAGACAAATCATGCTTTTGATGTTTTGTCAAGTGCTTATTTCGGCATGAAAAATTAGTTGACTTACGTTTTGACGGGTATAAGAATACGAGGGATGAATAAATTGCTGTGTTCCTTCATTTGGAGGCTGTTGAAAAACCTGTTGAAAGTGTGCAAAACCCTTGATTATACTGGAAATGTCAGTTTGAACAAAAAAGTTGCAGTATTCACGATGTGTGAATATGACGAAAAGCCTTCATTTTGCAGGTGATGAGCATTGCAAAAAATGAAATATAAAAATTACTCCTTGACAAAACTTAAACCGAATAATGTCAATACCCACACCATATAGATTATTGACCCGATAAGGGGACAAAGCTGTTGTGGAGGCTGATTATGAAAAAAATTATACTTGCCCTGATGATTGCTGCTGTGCTTATTAGCACGGCTTCTGCTATCGAAGTAGTACCCGAAGATGCTATAACTGTTTCCGCACCCTCTGCAGTGCTTATGGAGAAGACAAGCGGGCAGGTGATATATGAAAAAAACTCACATGAACGCAGACCGCCTGCTAGTGTGACAAAGATTATGACTCTTTTGCTTGTGATGGAGGAAATTGAAGCTGGCAGGCTTTCTTATGACGATATGATAAGCTGCTCTTCCTATGCAGCATCAATGGGCGGAAGCCAGATTTGGCTTGAAGAGGGCGAGCAAATGAGTGTTCACGATATGGTGAAGGCAGTTTGTGTCGTTTCGGCAAATGACTGTGCTGTGGCTCTTGCCGAGCATATCGCAGGCTCTGAGGAGAGCTTCGTGCGGCGCATGAACGACAGGGCAGCACAGCTTAAAATGACGGATACTCACTTTGTTGACTGCACAGGGCTAACGGATGATCCCGAGCATCTCACAACTGCTTATGACATAGCGCTGATGGCTCGTGAGCTTATCATGCACGACAAGATTAAGGAATTTTCCACAATTTGGATGGATACCCTTAGAGACGGTAAATCGGCACTGACGAACACAAATAAGCTTGTGCGTTTTTATAAGGGAGCAACAGGACTTAAAACAGGGTTTACAAGGCAAGCAATGTATTGCCTTGCAGCAACGGCACAGAGAGACGGAAATGAATATATTGCCGCTGTAATGCACTGCGAAACCTCTCAGGAGCGCTTTGAAAGCGCAAAAACCCTGCTAAACTATGCTTTTGCCAATTATGCGGTTTGCCCCCTGCGAAGTCCGGAGGCTCTTCCGCCTGTCAGAGTAGAGCTTGGCGCATTGGACAGTGTACAGCCCGTGTATGACGGCGATGAGGGCATGTTGCTTGAAAAGGGAAAAATCGGAGAGCTTAGTTATGTTTTTTCCCTACCGGAGCTTGTTCCCGCACCAGTTGCGAAGGGTGATAAGCTAGGAGAAATGATTGTAAAATCCGGAGACAAGGAAATAGCTCGTATTCCCTTGCTTGCAGAAAATCAAGTTGAAAAACTGACCATGTTTAAGATATACGGCAGAATGTTATCTCGCATGTTTGGAGGCTGAAATCTCCACTTGACCGCTAGATTTACCCAATTTGTGAAAGTCTCCTCCCACATTTAGCGCAAAATGAGTATATTTTGCTTGTAATAATGATTGAAATGTATTAAAATGAGCAAGATATAAAAAACGTTTCCAAAACAAACCAACACTACATCACAGCAAGAGAAAAGAGGGCATAGCTTATGGTAAAGGTTGATCTGTCAGGAGCAAAAGATTTTTTCGATTCAGTGGGTCCGGATTTTTCGAAAATATCCGATGCACATAGAACACTTTTTGAGCGCAGCGGAGCAGGGAAAGAGTACACAGGCTGGCTTGAGTTGCCCGGAAACATACTCAATAATGAGCTGAAAGCTATACAATCAGCCGCGGCACGCATATGCGGCAATTCCCAAGTGTTGGTGGTTGTGGGTATCGGCGGTTCATACTTAGGCGCACGCGCTGCCATCGAGCTTTTGCGCTCACCAAACTATAACCTTATAAAAAAGGACACACCCGATATATTCTTTGTTGGAAACGGACTTTCGGCAGAAGCGTTAAATGAAACAATAGAGCTTATAGGCGACAGAGATTTTTCTGTAAACGTCATATCTAAATCCGGCGGAACCTTGGAGCCGGCACTGGGCTTCCGTGTGTTTAAAGCTTTGCTTGAAAAGAAATACGGTGCGGGGGCAAAAAAACGTATATATGCTACCACAGATGCAAACAAGGGAGTCTTGCACGACCTTGCTGTTACGGAGGGGTGGGAGCGTTTTGTAGTGCCGGATGATGTAGGCGGACGGTTTTCTGTTCTTTCTGCCGTTGGAATTCTGCCTATGGCGGTTGCGGGCATTGACGTTGAAACGGTTTTGCGCAGCGCTGTTCAGGAAATCCACGACCTTGACCTGCGATCTACGGAAAACTCTGCATGGCTGTATGCCGGCGCAAGGCAGCATTTGTATATGAGGGGCAGAACAACGGAGCTTTTGGCTTGCTATGAGCCGTCCTTCCGCTTCATGGCAGAATGGTGGAAGCAGCTTTTCGGCGAGAGCGAAGGGAAAAACGGAATAGGCATTTTCCCCGCATATGTTGAATACTCAGCGGATTTGCATTCAATGGGTCAGTATGTTCAGGATGGACCCCGCAGACTGATGGAAACTGTTGTGTCCTTTGATCAGCCGAACAGCATGCTGAAAATTCCGTTTGAGCTTGGAGACAGGGACGGTCTCAATTACCTTGCGGGCAAGGAATACGATGCAATTTCAAAAACAGCGGCAAGAGCTGTTGCCGAAGCTCATATAAAAGGTGATGTTCCTAACATTTCTGTCTCGGTTTCAAAGAGAGATGAAGCGGGCTTTGCAGCTCTTGTTTGCTTCTTCGAAATGAGCTGTGCTCTTTCCGCTTATGCCTCAGGTGTGAACCCCTTCAATCAGCCTGGTGTGGAAGCGTATAAAACCAATATGTTCAAGATGTTGGGAAAACAGTAACGGATTTGTCAGATGAGAAGCATATTTGGATTTTCTCACTCTTTAGCGGGGGTTTATTTGGATGAAAATCCAATAAACAAACCGTTGATGTTCCGTAAAATGTATGTTATCATAATACCATCATACAACATTAGTGTTTGTGTGTGAGCAATACATCATGAAGCGTGCGGGGCGTTATGCTCCAATAAATTAAAAGGAGTGTGTTTAAAATGGTTAAGTTAATAATGGGTCTGAAAGGCTCAGGAAAAACTAAGTCATTGGTAGAGCTCGTTAAACATGCGGTCGAAGTCGAAAACGGCTGCGTAGTGTGCATTGAGAAGGACAAAAACTTGACTTACGATGTTCCATATACTGTCAGACTCATTCATGCAGGCGATTATAAATTTGACTCGATAGACTTTTTCAGGGGATTTATCAGCGGACTTCATGCCGCAAATTACGATATTACCCATGTTTTTATAGATAACTTCTTTAAAATGCTTGACGAAACTGATATGGACAAGGTCGCACTGCTTCTAGATGAACTAAACGCATTTAGCGAAAAGGAAAGCATCAAATTTACGATAAGTGCTACAGGAGACCCTGGCGTGGTTGGAGAAAACATCAAGAAGTATTTTTAGATCTTTTATATATACTGCAAATGGTCGGCGCAGATTTTTGCGCCGACCATTTGTTGACGGTTGGGATTTTGTGGGTTAGAATAAAAGCATGTGGGAACCGGCTTTTTTGGTGACTCAAAAGAAAGGGCTATTGCTTATGAAAAGCTTCAAATGGGACAAAAAATATTTATACTGGGGCGTAACTGCTTTCTTAGTGATAATCGCTTGTATTGCATTTTTTTGGGTTATACAGCGATGGTCGGGAATAAAGGACTCCTGCTCGCAGCTTTTTAAAATTTTAAGCCCGATTATTTGGGGCTTTGTTTTGGCATATTTGCTGACACCCTTTGTAAAAGGTTTTGAGAATAAGCTGTTTATTCCTGCGGAGGAACGTCTTTTTAAGGGAAAGGGAGAGAATAGGCACAAAGGCTTTACTCGCGGAATGTCTATATTTTTCGCGATTTTGCTGATGTTCCTTTTGTGCTCTGCGCTAGTGAGCATGGTTTTGCCGCAGCTGTATCAAAGCATTGAGGGCATTGTTTTAAATCTCTCCTCAAGCATTAAAAAAGCAGAATTGTGGGCAAATAAATGGCTGGATGACGCACCGGAGGTCAGAGAAATATTCACAGAGATTGTCGGAGACGCAGGGGCAAAGCTGACGGTGTGGGCAAAGAGTATTCTGCTTCCGCAAATGGATACAATAATCGCCAGTGTTTCACTGGGCGTGTTTAATGCCTTGAAGGCAGTGGCGAATGCTTTTGTATCAATCGTTGTATCTGTGTACGTTATGTATAACCGCGAAAAATTCAAGGCACAGAGCAAAAAGATTCTGTATAGCCTGTTTTCAACTGAATTAGTCAAGAGAGCTTTGTCTGCACTGAGGTTTACAGACAAGGCGTTTATGGGCTTTTTCGGCGGAAAGCTTTTGGATTCGCTGATTATCGGTATCATCTGCTTTTTCGGCTGCCTTATCATGGGGCTCAAGGATGCGGTTCTAATCAGCGTTATCATCGGAATAACGAACATTATCCCGTTTTTTGGACCCTTCATCGGTGCAATACCCGCAGGGTTAATTGTACTAATGGTATCACCGTGGAAGTGCCTTATTTTCATTATATTCATCATCGTGCTTCAGCAGTTTGACGGCAATATCCTCGGTCCTAAAATCTTGGGCAGCAAAACAGGCATCAGCGGGTTTTGGGTGCTGTTTTCTATTCTCTTGGGAGCAGGGCTGTTTGGTCCTATCGGCATGATTATAGGCGTGCCTTTGTTTGCTGTTATTTATGCGGGAATTAAGAGCCTTGTTGAGGGAAGCTTAAAAAAGCGCGGCCTCCCATCGGAGACCGCAATTTATACGGATATAAGCTATATAGACCCCGAAACACTGACTCCTGTGGCGCATCATGTGAATGAAGTCAATAAGCAGGAAGCAGACAATGAAAATCAGGGCGAGGAACGCACTTCAAATGACGACAAAGAGTAAGGTCATAGGCAGTAGCATATTTTTAGCGCAGCTTTGTTTTAATGCTTGTTCGTGCCGCTAAAAGACAGTCGCACAGCGCATTAATATCATTTTCAGTGGTATACCTTGAAAGACCTATGCGCAAAGCGCCGTCAATGACCTGAGGGGGCAAGCCCATTGCCTCCAGCACATGGCTTCTTCCGCCTTTCTTGCAGGCAGAGCTTTTGGAAACATATATTTCACGGGCTTCAAGAAAATTCATCAGAGTTTCGCTTCTGTGACCGGGCAGGGAAATGCTCAAAATATGAGGGACACTGCCGGACAGCACCAGCAAGCCCTCGTTCTCGGAAGCTAAGCGCTGTACGGCAAGGTTCTTAAGCTCCTGCATTTTTTTGCGCGAGGTGTCAAGCTGAGCCTTGCCCAGCACCGCCGCAGCGCCGAAGGCAGCGATTTGTGGGAGAGCTTCTGTGCCTGCCCGCCTTGAGCTTTCCTGCATACCTCCCATGATAAGTGGCTTTAGCTTTACCGTTCCGTGCTCGCCGCCTTTAACGTACAGTGCTGCAACGCCCTTAGGTGCGTGAATTTTATGACCGCTGACAGAAATCATGTCTGCACCCAATGTCTTTGCGGAAAAGGGAACCTTCAAAAATCCCTGAACTGCGTCTGTGTGAATTAGTGCAGTGCTGCCGCGTTTTTTGATTGCCTTTGAAATTGCGGAAATGTCGGTAATGCCGCCTGTTTCGTTGTTGACCAGCATAAGGGAAATTAAAACCGTATCCTCCCTCAGCGCGTCAAGAACACAGTCAACAGATACGCTCCCGTCCTTCTGCGGCTTGAGCCATGTTATTTCAAAGCCCTGCTTTTCCAAATGCTCCAAAGCCCTCAAAACAGCGCTGTGCTCTGCCTCGGAACTGATTATGTGCCTGCCGCGGCGTTTCATAAGCTCCGCTCCGGAAATGATTGCCCAGTTGTCGCTTTCGGTTCCGCAGGAGGTGAAATAAATCTCCTCGGTCTTGGCTCCAAGAGCTTCGGCTATTTGTGACCGAGCAAGGTCAAGAGCCTTTTTTGCGTCTCTGCCCATTTTATGTGTTGAACTGGGATTGCCGAAGTTTTCTGTCATTATATTATAAGCTGCATCTGCCGCTTCAACGCACACTTTGGTGGTTGCGGCATTGTCAAGATATACTGCCATATGTTTTCCTCCGATTTAAATGCGGTAATAAAATAAAACCCATACATTATAACGCTATTTTATACGAAAAACAAGGTGAAGCAATGAAATATACGATAACGACTCTTGGCTGCAAGGTTAATCAGGTTGAAACTCAGGCTATTGAAGAAATGCTAAAAGACAGAGGATTTACCCCCATAGCTGAAGGTGAAAAAGCTGATTTGGTGATAGTAAACACCTGCGCCGTTACTGCGGAGAGCGGACGAAAATCACGTCAAGCAATACGCAAGCTGATGGGGGAGAACCCCGGGGCAGTTTCCGCAGTATGCGGCTGTTTTTCGCAGCTTACACCCGAGGATGTCACGGCGCTGGGCTGCGATGTGGTTCACGGCAGCGGTGACAAAAGGCACTTTATTGATGATGTTGAAAGAGCCGTATCCGCAAAGCAGAAAATTATGTGGACAGACAAGCCCTTTGAACGCAGAGTAATGGAGGAGCTTCACGGCGGAGCAGTCGGCGGCAGAACCCGAGCAATGCTTAAAATACAGGACGGGTGCGCGAACTTTTGCACGTATTGCATCATACCATATACCCGAGGAAGAATTCGCAGTTTGCCGCCGGAGCGCTGCGCTGCACAGGCAGCAGAGCTATTTGCAGTGGGTTATCGAGAGCTGGTGGTGACAGGCATAGAAATTGCCTCCTACGGTCGTGATTTAGATTTAAAATGCTCACTGGTTGATGCTGTTGAAGCAATTGCTTCAAAGTCCGGCAACATGAGAATTAGACTGGGTTCTCTTGAGCCAACGGTTATAACAGAGGATTTTTGCCGCCGCCTTGCTCAAACGGGCAAGGTATGCAACCATTTTCATCTTTCCCTGCAAAGCGGCTGTGATGAAATTCTGCGCCGTATGAACAGAAAATATGACACCGCCCGCTTTTATGAGGCCTGTGAGCTTCTGAGAAGGTTTTTCCCTGAATGCGGTTTGACGGCAGACCTTATCGTGGGATTTCCCGGGGAAAGTGAAGATGACCACGCAGACACCTTGAAATTTATTCAGCGCTGCGGTTTTTCCTCTATGCACATTTTCCCCTACTCAATACGTCCAGGGACGAAGGCAGCCGAAATGGACGGTCAGCTATCCCACACTGAAAAAGCAAGGCGTGCATCACAGGCGCAGAGACTTGCCGACAGCATGGAAAATGACTATTTAATGTCTTGCATTGGCAAGACACTTGAAGTTCTGTTTGAAACCGAGCACGATGGAATGTCCACAGGACACGCAGCCAACTACGCACAAGTGTGCGTGGAGGAAGGACATTATCGTGGAGTTGTCGAAAGTGTCAAAATTTTGGGCATTTCCAACAAAATGCTTGTAGGTAAATTAGTTTGACTTTAGGTCACTAAAGGGCTTATAATTTCGTTATACATTTGACTATTACACAATTGGTCATTGTAAATTGCATGGAGGTATTTCGATGAAAAGAGAAGAAGTTTTCAATTTTTCCGCAGGCCCTTCCGTATTGCCCACCGAGGTTCTTGAAATCGCTGCAAAAGACATTCTGAACTATGGCGGCAGCGGAATGTCAGTCATGGAAATGAGTCACCGAAGTAAAGCGTTCATGGAGATTTTTGACAACACTAAGTCAAAAATGAAGTCAGCGCTGTCTGTACCCGATACGCACGAGGTGCTGTTTTTGCAGGGTGGAGCTTCATTGCAGTTTTCAATGATACCCATGAACCTCATGAGCGAGCTGGGCAAAGGACATGCAGACTATGCTGTGACCGGTAACTTTGCAAGTGTTGCGACTAAGGAAGCAAAAAAATACGGCACCATAAATATTGCAGCAAGCTCTGAGGATAAAAATCACACATACATCCCCTCTCAGTCCAATCTGAAGCTTGACCCAGAGGCAGACTACTTCTACTATTGTGCCAACAACACCATTTTCGGAACGGAATGGAAGTACATACCCGAAACAGGAAATGTTCCTATTTGCTGCGATATGTCCTCCAACATCCTTTCAAAGCCTGTTGACGTTTCCAAATACGGAATTATTTTTGCGGGTGCGCAGAAAAACATGGCTCCTGCCGGTCTTACAGTTGTTATCATCGACAAGAGTATTGCCGGACATGAGATGTCCTGCACCCCCCTTATGATGAGCTATCAGCGCATGATTGATAAGGATTCCATGTACAACACACCTCCTTGCTGGAACATCTATATTCTGGGACTTGTTCTTGATTGGCTTGAAAAGCAGGGCGGTGTTAAAGGCATGGAAAGCATAAAGGCCGAAAAGGCTGCAATACTATATGATTTCCTAGACAACAGTAAACTTTTCAAGGCCTGTGCAGAGCGCGAGGCTCGCAGCGATATGAACGTTACTTTCCGCACCGGAGACGAGGAGAAGGACGCAGCATTTGCCAAAGAAGCAGCGGCTCACGGCTTTACAAACCTAAAGGGACATCGTCTTGTAGGCGGTATGAGAGCTTCGATTTATAACGCCCAGCCTATTGAGGGCGTCCGCAAGCTTGTGGAATACATGAAAGAATTTGAGGTTAGCAGTTGTGTATAACTTAAAAACACTTAATAAAATTGCATCTACAGGGCTTGAAATTGTACGTGACAACGGCATAGCAATTGATGACGAATGTGCTAGTCCGGATGCTGTTCTGGTACGCAGCGCGAAAATGCATGAAATGGAGTTTGAGAATAATCTCCTTTGCATAGCAAGAGCGGGAGCCGGCACAAATAACATTCCTGTAGACCGCTGCACTCAGCAGGGAATCGTTGTGTTTAACACACCCGGAGCCAATGCCGAGGCCGTCAAGGAGCTCGTAATATGTGCGCTTCTTATGGCTTCTCGCGATGTTGTTGGCGGTATTGACTGGGTGCGAAGCATTTCCGATAATGGGGACGAAATCCCCGCAATGGTAGAAAAAGGCAAAAGTAGCTTCATCGGTCCTGAAATTTCAGGAAAAACTCTTGGTGTTGTGGGGCTTGGCGCAATCGGTGCGAAAATTGCCAATACAGCCCTTGAGCTTGGCATGAAGGTTTATGGCTACGACCCGTACCTTTCTGTTGATGCGGCATGGAAGCTGTCAAGTCAGGTAAAGCACGCAACCGACATTGACACTATCTACGCAAACTGCGACTATATTACATTGCATGTTCCTTATATCAAGGATCAGACTCACCATATGTTCAATAAGGAAGCCTTCGAGAAGATGAAGGATGGTGTGAGGATAATTAACCTTGCCCGAGGCGAGCTGGTGTGTGACGATGATATGCTTGATGCTATCGACTCAACAAGGGTTGCCCGCTACGTTACCGACTTCCCCAACGCAAAAACCGCAAAGGCACCCAATGTCATACCCATGCCCCATATCGGCGCCTCAACGCCCGAAAGCGAGGAGAAGTGCGCGATAATGGCAGCACAGGAAGCAGCAGATTATCTGCTCAACGGCAACATTAAAAACTCTGTAAATCTACCCTGTGTCTCTCTTGATCGAATGGGTGAGAGCAGAATTTGCATAATCCATAAGAATGTTCCCCGCATGCTCAACCATTTTCTTGACCTTATAGGTGAAGCAAATATTAACGTTTCACACATGATTAACAAGCCTCGCGGCGATTATGCGTATACGATCATCGACACCGATACACCAATAGATGAAAAAATCCCCGAAACCATAAAAAGCTTTGAGGATGTAATTCGGGTTCGTATTCTGTAAAAATGAAAAAACGATA
>CAZAIU010000001.1:222872-230898 GCA_964485265.1 uncultured Oscillospiraceae bacterium
TTTTATTAAAAAAGATAATATAACGGCGCTTCGCGCCATTAAAACTGTCCAAGACAGTTTTAAGAATATACAGCAAAATTACAAAAAGCAACAAAAAATTACAAGTACCAATATAAACCTATTGAAAAGCGGAAATTAAAATGCTATAATTTGCCTAGTTATGTAAACATACGCAGTTATTAAGAAGTATCCACGCCTTTTCCATGGAGGGAACTATGAAGATTTATCGCAGAATTCTAAGCTTCTTTGCTTCTGCCGTTCTGGTTTTCGTGCTGCTGCCCACAGCGGGATTTGCTGCGCAGGAAAATTGGAGGGCTCCCGGAAACAGTGATCTTAACATCCTAAACGGAGGAATAATGCTCCGTGACGGTAAGGATTTCTATTTTGTACAGGGCGGCATCTTTGTCCAAAAAGGGGACAAGGTAAAGCCGCTGTGCGCCGGTGATGCGAAAAACCTTAACCTTCAGGAGGGATTTATATATTTCACTAAAGGCAATGAAATATATAAAATTCCGAAAGACGGCGGGCAGGTACTAAGCGTTTTCAAAGCAGGCGCTGATATAAAGCAAATGTATGTGCTTGGTAGCGAGCTGCGCTACATATCAAACGGTGAGCTTTACAGCCTTGAATTGAACAGCTCCGAGGCGAAGAGAATAGGAAATGTTGAAGGAATAATGGGATTTATTCCTACGCAGTTTGGAAATATACTGCTCACAGGAGAAGCGCTTGACTATACGCTTTGGGCAAATGACAAGCAGCTTTTGACCCACGTGAATTCCTGCTACACAGACAGCGGATACCTTGCAATTCAAATTGACAATCAAAACTATATGGCAGAGCTTCCTGCGCTGTTTGGAGACTTTGACAGGGCAAAGAATCTTTTGCCCTTCAAAATACATGGAGAGGTATCGCTTCTTTCTATACTTGATCCCGATGACGAGAACACCATCAGCGAGTACAATGACAACAACGAGCTGATGCTGGACTTTGATGCAATTCTTGCTGATGCGGGGATGAAAAACAATGTTTCCCTCATGTCTATGGAAGGAGAAGCTGCAACGCAGGAAACAGGCGAGCAGCAGAAGAAGGTTATACCGGAGGTTACAGAGGGACAGAAAAACATTGTAAAGCGTGCCCGCCAGCTTCACGAAATTGAATGGACTCCCTTGGAGGACAGATATCAATGGGATTACAGGGGCGTATTTAAAGCGGAGACAACCTACACCGGCTTGCCCTACGGACAACCGGTTAACAGCAACGGTTATGTTGGCTACGGAGTTTCTCTTGATACCTTTGCTTCGTCGGTGCTGGACAACACGAGCAAATTCTATTCTACATATTCCTCTTATAACAAAATTGCGCCTGTATATTCCACCGATTGCAGCGCCTATGTGTCATATGCGTGGGGGTTGGGTATCAGAGCAACGACCTATTCGCTGCCAAAGTATGCAGAGAAGGTGGGCGACCAAAGCGTTTACAGTCTGCAAATCGGCGACTGTCTTGACAAGACCTCAAGCCACGTTGTTTTGATTTCTGCACTTACATATGACGCGGCAGGGGAAATAATCGGTCTTGAGGTTATGGAGCAAACACCTGTGATAACCCGTCTTACTCGTTACGGGGAGGGGGAAACTCGTTCGCTTGCAAGCTTCCAATCATACTATCTTAACAGCGGCTACGATATTTATCGCAATCCGAAAAGAGAAGAGGTTACCTATACCCCAAGCCCCGCTGTTCCTCTTGACGGCGAGGTGGTTGCGGGCATGAAGGACAAAGCACCGAAAAGCAAGACCAGCACATTTATAGGTGGCAAAAGTGTTGAGCTTACAGGAAACGGAAGTATCTACTACACCCTTGACGGCTCAAAGCCCACAGCGAACAGCACGAAATATTCCGGTGCTATCACAGTAAGCGATACGACAAAGCTGCGCGCCATTGCAGTTTCTGGAAATTACTCAGACAGCACGGTTTTGGAATACACCATAAAAGTACCGCAGGCGGCAAAGCCGACCGCTGAAATTGTATCAGGACAAAGCGTTGGAAACCTCGTTTCTCCGGGAACGCAGATTAAGCTTACATCAAGTAATAATGCTACAATATATTACACCCTTGACGGCTCTGAACCCACTGGCGCAAGCAAGGTGTATTCGTCTCCCATTACGATCAATGCCAATACAACCATTAAAGCAATGGCAATGGGCAGCGGTGTGAAGCAGAGCGAAGCGGCGGCTATTTCCTACAGGCTCGGTACTGTTTTCACAATTACAGCTTCTACTGATGGTAACGGAAGTATAAGTCCGTCTGGCAGCAGCACTGTTCTTGAAACAGGCTCGAAGGAGTATAAAGTTACTCCCAACTCTGGATATGCAATCAATGATGTTCTGGTAAACGGTGTCAGCGTTGGTGCAGTTTCAAGCTACAAGTTTTCAAATGTAGCTAGAAACAGCAGTATCTATGCAAGCTTCAAGCCCAATGCGAGTATTCCTTTCAAGGATGTCAGTTCTAACCAGTGGTTTTATGAGGCAGTGTGCTTTGCATATGCCCGTGAGCTGTTCAACGGAACCGCCGCGGATACCTTTTCACCTGATAGCACCATGACTCGCGGAATGTTTGCAACTGTTTTGGGACGCTTCGCTGGTGTCACGAACAATCTAAGCTCAGGAATAGGCGTGGTGAACGGGACGGGTGTAAACATTCGCCGTGAGCCGTCTATTGAAAGTGATA
Source organism: uncultured Oscillospiraceae bacterium (assembly GCA_964485265.1). Taxonomy (GTDB): domain Bacteria; phylum Bacillota; class Clostridia; order Oscillospirales; family Oscillospiraceae; genus UBA2658. The sequence continues at coordinate 225,597 of CAZAIU010000001.1, forward strand.
AGGTTGGTTTTGTAGCTGACAAATACACCGCGGTTCAGGTTCTTGGACAAAGCGGTGAATGGTATAAGATACAGTACGGCTCAGCTATCGGCTATATACGCAACGACCTAATAAAGGTGTACAGCGAGAATTATTCTGATCTGAATAACAGCCTCTATTACGCACCCTTTGCACAGTGGGCATATTTAACCGGCGTTGCAAACGGCGCGGCAAACGGCAGCTTTAACGGAGAGGCAAGCATCACTCGTGAGCATATGTGCTTAATGCTTTATAACTATGCCTCGGTCTATGGCAAAACTCTCCCCCAGACTGTCGACAAGGTGAGCTTTACTGATGAGTCGTCCATTAGCTCAAACGCCAAGAGTGCGGTATATGCGCTCCAGCAGGCAGGAGTTATCGAGGGCATGGGTGACGGAAGCTTTTCTCCTCAAGGCACTGCAACGAGAGCGCAGGTAGCCCAAATCTTCAAAAACTTTGTTAAAGCTATCGGCTAAGCTCTTAAAGCAAAATATCATAAACAGAGCGTTGGGAATGCGTTTTCCGACGCTCTTTTCATTTTTTTGCAAGTGTACGTTTACGCTGTGGAAGGAATTAGAGCTTTTTTCAATAATACGCGTAAAAAAGGTAAATTTTTATAAAAAAATTTTACAAATTGTTCTTCACATGGGAAAAATGTGTGATACTATGATTAGTAAGCAAAAATAGAGGCAAGGGGATCAAGAAATGTCTTTTAGCATTTCCTCAAGGACGAAAAAAGAAGAGCTTCAGGTAAGCTATGTTGACGTCCCTATAACATGTGCGCCTGCGGAAACAGGTCTTACACAGCAGGAGGTTTCCCGGCGGCTGGAAAACGGACTTAGCAATGTTGCCATAGAGCCGCCAACAAAAACCGTTGGTCAAATTGTAAGAAGCAATCTGCTCACTTATTTTAATATAGTGTTTTTTGCACTTGCTGCCTGCATAATTGCGGTTGGCTCATGGCTCAACCTTTCGTTTATGCCGGTTGTATTTGCAAACATTTTTATCGGTATTTTTCAGGAGCTTCGAGCAAAAAAGACTCTTGACAAGCTAACAATACTAAATACGCCTAAGGGTGTTGTGGTAAGAGACGGACTGACCAAAACGGTCAACGTAGAAGAGCTTGTTCGTGACGATATAGTTATGTTTACAACAGGTAACCAGATTTATGCTGATGCTGTCATAGTTTCCGGAGAGTGTCTTGTAAATGAGGCTCTTATGACCGGCGAAGCCGACGAGATTAAAAAATGCGAGGGCGATGAGCTGATGAGCGGAAGCTTTGTCGTCAGCGGTAGCGTGCGCGCAAGGCTCACACGTGTCGGCAGGGAATCCTATGTTTCAAGACTTACCCTTGAATCAAAAAAGAGTGGCGGACAAAAGCAATCAGAGATGATGCGGTCACTAACCACTCTTGTGAAATGGATAGGTATTGCGCTTATTCCTATCGGCGCTGGACTTGCAGTAAAGGAAATCGTTTGGCTCAAGCAGAGTGTTGAGGATGGAGTTGTCCATACTGTGGGTGCTCTTGTAGGTATGATTCCTGAGGGCTTGTACCTGCTTACAAGTATTGCACTAGCAGCAGCAGTTGTGCGTCTTGCGCAAAGAAAAACGCTGGTTCACGACATGAACTGCATCGAAACGCTTGCCCGTGTAGACACGCTGTGCGTTGACAAAACAGGTACCATAACCGAGAACAAAATGATAGTGGAGGATATATGTCTTCTCTGTGAGGAGAGGTATATTGCTGACGATATCCGCATGATTATGTCTGACTACGTTTATGCAATGCAGGACGACAACGATACCATGGCTGCAATGCGCAAGTACTTTAGCGGTCAGCATTCGCAAACGGCGATAGAAACGCTTCCATTCACTTCCGTAAAAAAATACGGCGGTGTTTCGTTCCACGATGACGAAACCTACGTGCTTGGCGCCCCCGACATTATTCTCGGAGATAATTACGATAAATATAAGGATAAAATTGAGCATTACTCCAAGAAGGGCTGCCGCGTTCTGCTTCTCGCACTGTATGACGGTAAGCTCACAGATGAAGCACTCACTGCGGGAGTATTGCCGCTGTCGCTTGTGCTACTTGCAAACAAAATCCGTAAAAACGCTCCGGAAACCTTTATGTTTTTTGCAAAGCAGGGCGTTGCAATAAAGGTCATTTCCGGCGATAACGCAGTTACAGTATCTGAGGTGGCAAAGCGTGCTGGAATTGCCGATGCTGAGAAGTATATTGACGCAAGAGAGCTTGACGATGACCGAAAGCTTCGTGCGGCGGCTGAGGAATATACGGTTTTCGGGCGAGTGACGCCGGAACAGAAGCGCAAGCTGGTTCGTGCATTGAAATCCGCAGGTCACACCGTTGCGATGACAGGTGACGGTGTCAACGATGTTCTTGCCTTAAAGGAAGCGGATTGCAGCGTTGCCATGGCATCCGGCAGTGAGGTTGCATGTCAGGTATCCAATGTTGTACTGCTTAACTCAAATTTTGCTTCCATGCCCTCTGTTGTTATGGAGGGGCGCAGAGTCATCAATAACATTGAACGAAGCGCCTCACTGTTCATTGTTAAAAACATTTACTCTTTTGTGATTGCACTGATATCTCTTGCATTTTCTTTCCCGTATCCTGTAACGCCCGCTCAGCTGAGTCTTGTAAGCACGCTGACTATTGGCATACCCTCTTTCATCCTTGCCCTTGAGCCAAATGAAAGCTTAGTGAAAGGTAAATTCCTGCGGAATGTGTTGTACAAGGCTCTTCCGGGAGGCTTTACAAATGTTATACTGATTGTCGGCGTTATGCTGTTTTACTATGCCTTCCATCTTCCAACCGCAGAGATGTCAACGATTTGCGCAATAATAATGGGTGTTGTGGGACTTATGGTTTTGCACAATGTCTGTATGCCGTATAACAAGATTCGTGCCTTTTTGATGGGTGCAATGACGCTTTCCTTTGCGGTTCTCGTTTTGTTCTTCCGCGAGTTCTTTACCCTGTCTGCGCTCGACTATTCATCCGCACTTGTTCTGGCGGTTTTTGTGCTGCTTGCATATCCGCTTATGCGCACACTGACCTTCGGTCTTACAAAGCTGCGGGAAAGAATGACTTTGAGCAAGGAAAAGCTAATGCCAAAAAGAGGCAGACATGCTGCTGCTGCAAAACGTAAATAAAAATGTGAAAGGCCGAGGAAATTTCCTCGGCTTTTCATCTATATCTTGTGGTTAACATAAAAATGAAGCACAATTCACAAAAAGTTAATATAATTTTTATGCACATATGCTTGCTTTCTGGATAAAACTATGGTAAGATACGAGCAATGGAAAAGAAGGGAGGCGAGAAGCATGATTAATATTTTTCAAAATACAGACGTTGATGACATGATTTTCGGAAACACTGTAACGGTGCCAAGCGACAGATAAAGCTGTCTTAATGAATGAAACCTCTTGAGGTTATATATAAGATTGCTTTTATGTGGGGCGTTCGAATGATTGTGGACATCATTTGAGCGCTATTTTTTTATGTCTTGAGCTTTTTGTTCTGTATGCGAGGGAAGCTCATAACTGGAAATTGATTTGAGATTTTTTAAGCATTTTTCTGAAGAATTGTTAAGGTGAAAGTAAACCTATTGATACATAAAAAAAACAGCTATTATCAAGGCTTACGCCGAAGATAATAGCTGTTTCTGGTTTTAGGTATCAGAGCTTGAAGCTCTATCTGCTTTGTCATGAAGGCTGTCACTGTAGCTGCTTTCTAATATGAGGTCTATAATGTATTCACAGCCAATCTTGCTTAGATAGCTGTCAACTGCGAGCCGCATTGCAATGTCTGCTAAATCCTCACTGGCGCTTGAAATTTCTTCACAGATATCCTTGGCGCAGTTGTCCACCATTTCTCTAAAGCTATCAAAAAAGACTTGATCGGACTTGTTTTGCTTATAAGCTGAAATAAGCTTGCCAGTGTCCTTCACGGAAAGGACCTGCTTAAGCCGAAGAATTATTGCAAGATGAACAAGGTGTTCACGTGAATACTTCTTGCCTCTTGCGCGAGGAAGGAGTTCTGCCTTGATATAGTTGTTTACCATTGCGGAACTGAGCCTGTCGTCGTCGCGCAAGCTGGCACGACTGCGAGAAAGAAAATCTAAAACCTGATCCATATATAGCTCAATATCAGGAAATCCGTCATAGGGCGGGAATTTTAGCTGTTCTCTTAGCTCATTCATTTTATCCGTATTTTCCATAAATCAGCACTCCGAATTTATATGAAGGTTTCTTATAAATAATATTATATTACTTTTTTGTTAATAATGCAAGTATCCATTATATATACTTGACATATCTATTATTGGGTAATATAATATTAATAATCAGATTAAGAGCATGTGGGGTGACGTGAAACAATGAAGAAAATCTGTCTTTTCGGTGATTCGATTTCAAAAGGAATTATAATCGATACAATGCACAATAGATACACTACAACAAAAAATTCTTTTGCAAACATTTTGGCAGCGGGTGAGACATTGTTTGACCTTACAAACTTCTCTATGCTTGGCTGCACCATTTCCAAAGGAAAGAGTCTAATTGCCAGACACAAGAAAGCCGTTGAAGAGTGTGATATAATGGTGCTTGAATATGGCGGCAATGACAGTGACCACAACTGGGCGGAAATTGCGGAAAGCCCTAAGGCCGATCACTTGCCCAAAACTCCGATTGAAGAGTTTAGCAGGAGCTACAAGGAAATTATAAACGAGCTGACCTCTCTTGATAAAAAGATTGTCATGCTTAATCTTCCGCCTATTGATGAGCACAAATATCTCAACTGGTTCAGCAGAGGTCTTAACAAAGGTAACATTCTGGAGTGGCTTGGCGGCAGCGATGAATACATCTACAGATTTCATGAAATATATAATGCTCAGGTGTGTAACATTGCTGCTGAAAACAACATTCCCTTAATCGATATCCGCTCTGCTTTTCTTAAGATGCGTAACTACAGCGATTATCTTTGTGATGACGGGATACATCCAAATGAAAAAGGTCATGATCTTATTGCGAAAGTGATTTCAGCAGAGATTCCGCAGCTTGAAGAGTTGCTTGTAGAGAAAACAATTGCGCGCGTTAGTGCATAGAAGGTAATTGACTATATTGACAACCAACAAAAAATGTTGTATTCTAAAGTGCGGCTAAGTAATGCCGCACTTTGTTTTTGAACTTGTTCTAAGGCTAATAGTGTGAAGAATTCAATATGGAAGCGTATCGAAGTGGTCATAACGGCCCTGACTCGAAATCA
>CAZAIU010000002.1:0-47989 GCA_964485265.1 uncultured Oscillospiraceae bacterium
TGGTACGCCCTGAGGAATTCGAATCCCCGGCCTTCTGGTCCGTAGCCAGACGCTCTATCCAGCTGAGCTAAGGGCGCATATTTCGTACGTCTACCACATGACGCTTGAGTATAATAGCATATCCCTATACGAAATGCAAGCCCTTTTTAGACAAAAATTCGAAATTTTTCTCAGGGAATGACCTTTTACATGGAAGTCACATGTAAATTACTACATGGAAATTGCGTCTCCGATGTTTTCCACAATGTCACCCATTGTTTTGAGTGCCTTGCTGACAACATTTTTCTTTCTGCTTGTCTTTCCCTGTGAGGAAACAGCCATTCCGATTGCAGAGCCGACAACTAGACCGACTCCCATGCCCTTTGCAAAATTCATTGTATTCATGCAAAAATCTCCTTTCAGATTTGCTTTCGTGCCTAGTATGTGTCAATTTAGTAAATAATATGAATTAGTTTGCACAAAAGCGGTTAATCATGCTATAATAAACTTAATATTTTTTGCACTTCGCCGCTGATGCAGCGGAACGCCGCGAGGCATAACATAACATGATAACTTAAAAATTATTGATCTTTTATAAAAACGGAAGTAAATTGCTCCGTTATTGCAGTTTCCCTGAAAGGAAAAACAGATAATGACAGTGAATATCCTAGCAGTTGGAGATGTTTGCGGTAAGCCCGGACTGGACTTTCTGCGAAAGAACCTCTCCGCAGTTCAGAAAATGTACAAAATTGATTTTACGGTGGTAAACGGAGAAAATGCTAATGTTGTTGGGGTTACGCCGGCTCAGGCTGAGGAAATATTTTCTGCTGGAGCTGATGTGATAACACTGGGAAACCACACATGGACCAGATGGGAAATCAAGGAATATCTGGACAAAACCAGCAGAGTCCTTCGTCCTGCCAATTATGCACTTTGCTGCCCCGGGTTAGGTCATGGCGTGTATAGTACGCCCTTTGGCGATATTGCAGTGATAAGTCTTATGGGAAGATTTACACTGGACTCTAACACGGACAACCCTTTTTATGTTGCCGATGATATATTGTCCTCACTTGAAACAAAGATGGTGCTTGTTGATTTTCATGCTGAAGCAACCAGTGAAAAAGCTGCAATGGGCTTTTATCTTGACGGCAGGGCTTCGGCGGTTTGGGGAACTCATACCCATGTTCAGACCTCTGATGCAGGAGTACTGCCTAAGGGCACCGGCTATATTACAGACCTTGGCATGACAGGGGCTGCGATTTCTGTTTTGGGAATTGAACCCCAGCAGAGCGTTGACAAATTTTTAGGCGCACCTCCGCGGCGCTACGAATCCGCCTCCGGTGCGGGAAAGATGGAGTGTGCCGTATTTACTCTTGACAGTGACACTGGACACTGTTTGAATGTGGAGGCATTGAGAATTCTATGAAAGAGCTAAAGCTGTTGCATGCTGCCGATCTTCACCTTGACTCTGCCTTTGAAGCTCTCACGCCGGAAGCGGCGGCAGAGCGCAGGGCGGGTCAGCGGCAGCTTGTATTTAAGCTTGCGGAGCTTGCAGAGGAACGGGGAGTAGACGCGGTGCTGCTATGCGGCGACATCTTCAACGGAGTGGAAAGCTCGCGGGAAACTGAGCGTGACTTTTGCAGAGCAATGGGTGCTCTGCCATGCCCTGTTATCATAGCTCCGGGAAACCACGACCCTTATACCGCCTACTCAATGTGGGAAACGGTTCATCTTCCGGAAAACATCTATGTTTTTAAAAATGATGATATTGAATGTGTTGAATTGCCGGGTGTACGGGCAAGATTTTGGGGCGCAGGCTTTCAAAATGCCTTTTGCCGTCCGCTGCTTCGGGACTTTACCGCACCTGAAAAGCGTAGGGAAATGCCGGACATAATGGTAATACATGCGGACGTAGGCAACGGCGAATCGGCATATAACGGCGTGAGTCGTGAGGATATACTTCGCAGCGGCATGGATTACGTTGCGTTGGGGCACATTCACACAGGAACACCGATTAAAACGGCGGGTGAGGTGGCGTATGCTTATCCGGGCTGCACAGAGGGCAGGGGATTTGACGAAACGGGAGAAAAGGGTGTTCTTATAGTAACCGTAGCCGAAACAGGCGTTAAGGCTGAATTTATACCCTTGGGCGGCGTAAGATATGAAATACTGCAAGTTGATATCAGTGAGGCTGACCCCGTAAAAGCAATTCTCCAAGCTGCAAGCGGCATGTCAACAAGAGACTGCTGCCGTGTTATACTCATGGGGGAATGTGAGCAGCCTCCCAATACTGCCGCAATTCGAAAGGAGCTTGAAAGCTGCTTTGGAGAACTACAGCTTAGAGACGAAACAGTCCCTAAACGGGACATTTGGGCGCAGATGGGGCAGGACACCCTCTGCGGAATATATCTTAAAAAACTCCGCACTCTATTCGATGCGGCTAAAAGCGACGGAGAGCGCCAAACCATTGAGCTTGCGGTAAGGTATGGCCTTGCTGCAATGGAGAACGGAGGACAGGTGCTTTGAGAATCAAAAAAATGACGGCTTCCTTCGGCAAGCTCCAAAACGATACTCTGGAGCTGGGGGAGGGTCTAAATATAATTTTCGCACCTAACGAGAGCGGAAAATCCACTTGGTGCGGCTTTATAAAGGCGATGCTTTACGGAATTGACAGCTCTGCCCGTGAGAAAAACGGTGTTAAGCCCGATAAGGTGAAATATGCCCCGTGGAGCGGAGTTCCAATGGCGGGGACAATGGAAATTGAATACGAGGGCAAGGAAATAACGCTTATGCGTCAAGGCAAGGCAAATGCGCCCATGCGTGACTTTTCGGCAACCCTCACAGGCACGGCGACACGTGCGGGAGATATCCCCCCAACTGCGGTGGGAGAAACCATTATAGGTGTTACAAAGGATGTTTTTGAGCGTAGCGCATTCATAAGTCAGGGAAAGCTCACCGTAGGGGGAAGTCCCGAGCTCGAAAAGCGCGTTGCGTCAATTGTTCAGTCGGGCGAGGAAAACGTATCCTATACCGAGGCTCAGGAGCAGCTGCGTGCCGCTATCCGCCGCCGCCGATACAATCGGAACGGACGGCTTCCTGAGCTTGAACGTGAAATTTCGGAGAATCGTGAAAAGCTGATTGAAAGCGTCAGAGAGGGCAAAAAGGGCGAGGATTTAAAAAAGGCCAAGCGCCAGGCTCTTGAGCGTCGGGACGAGCTTTTGGACAAGGTCGGGGAAATCCGTCAGCAGGCACGGCGGGAATCAATGGAAAAAATGTCCGGATACCGCGGCGTTATAAAGGCTGCTGAAAAGGACTACAGCAATTTGAGCGTTGAGCTTGGCGCAGCAGGCAGTCGGCTGGATGAAGGTATTTTCGGCAGGGAGGACCCCCGAAAGTGCAGACAGCGAGTAAATATTGAAAGCAAAAAGCTTGCAAGCATTGAAAAGGACGCTAAAGGCGGAGGCTCAGCTTCACTTAATATTGCAGTTTTGGCAGCTTTGGCGGTTATTGCGTCAGCGCTTGCCGTATTTACCTTCTACATACCTGCAATAGCAGTTGGCGCGCTTGCGATAGTGCAGGCGTTACGTCTTGTAGGTGTTATCAAGGGACAGAAAAAGGCACAGGCGGATAAAGCCCTCATTCTATCGCAATACAGGTGCGAGAGTATGGCGGAGATTGAACGCTTGCTTGATGAGCATGAAGCTGCATATGAACGCTTTACTCAGCTTTCTGAAAGTCAGCAGCAGGCAGCTCAGGAGCTTGCCGAGGCAAAGCGAAGGCAGGCAGAGCTTGACAGCTCAATTTTGCGGCAGCTTGATTTTGTAGAGGGAGATAATGAAGCTACCCAGTATACAAAGCTTTTGGAGCAGGCAGAGCGGGATTTACGGAATGTCCGCGAGGAAGCTGCGGTTTGGGAGGGCAAGCAAAGCATGCTGCCGGACGCAGACGAGCTGCAAAAAAAGCTGAGTGAGCTTACCGATGAGTATGAGCGGGTAAAGCTTGAATACGATGCACTGACCCTTGCCGCGGACATTTTGGGCGAGGCAGGAGGAGAAATCCAGCACAGAATTACTCCGAAGCTTAGCAGCCGCACGGCGGAGCTGTTTTCCCGAATGACAGGTTCAAGATATGACGCGATACTTTTGGACAAGGAGCTTCGCGCGGCAGCAAGGCCGGTTGGCGACTCTGTTTCAAGAGAAGCATCTTTTTTGAGCGCCGGAACCATAGACCAGCTTTATCTGTCTGTAAGGCTTGCAATATGTGAGCTAGCACTTCCAGAGGAAAAGAGGTGCCCCGTAATTCTGGACGATGCTCTGGTAAACTTTGACGACGAGAGATGCAGAAATGCACTGAGGGTGCTTAAAGAGCTATCAGAGGAAAGACAGATTTTGCTTTTCAGCTGCCATTCACGGGAAGCGGAAATGGCTAAGAACCTTTCAAACGTAAAAATTATTGACTTGAAAGCTTTGAACAGATAGTCAATACATAAAATTTTTCTCCAACAGCGAAAGGAACGTTAGATGAACACCATAGGAGAGAACATAAAGCTTACTATTTTTGGAGAATCTCACGGCGAGGCAGTGGGAATGGTATTGGATGGCTTCCCCGCCGGCGAAGGGATAGACATGCAGTGGCTGCGGGCAGAGATGGCAAGAAGATCCCCCGGAGGGGCGGATACAGTCAGCCCTAGAAGCGAGGCTGACGAGCCGGTAATTTTAAGCGGAATTATGAACGACCACACTACGGGAGCACCCCTTTGTGCTATCGTCAAAAATACCGATACGCGGTCATCCGACTATCATCCTGAAAAGCCCCGCCCGGGTCACGCGGACTTGACGGCACAGATAAAGTACAAAGGGTTTTCGGATTTTCGCGGGGGCGGACCATTCAGCGGAAGGCTGACTGCGGCAATGGTGCTTGCAGGCGGGATTTGCGTGCAGGCACTGCACAGGAGAGGGATAACAATTGATGCCAAAATTGTGCAAATAGGCGCTGTGCAAAGCACACAGCCTAACTTCGATTTTGCTATGCGCAAGGAAATATTGGATGCAAGAGCAAGCGGCGACAGCATTGGCGGTGTAATTGAATGTGCGGCAATTGGTGTGCCGGCGGGCGTGGGTGAGCTGATGTTCGGAGGCATGGAGAGCCGCATTTCTCAAGCGCTGTTTGCAATCCCCGGAGTAAAGGGCGTTGAGTTTGGAGCAGGCTTTGAAATTGCAGCTATGAGAGGCTCAAAGGCCAATGATCCCATTGTTTTGGAGGAAGGACGGATTTTCACCGAAACAAACAATGCAGGCGGTATAAACGGCGGACTTACAAACGGTATGCCAATTGTTGTGCGCTGTGCTTTTAGACCAACCCCCTCTATCAGCAGAGAGCAAAAGACGGTTGACCTGCTAAAGCATGAGAATACTACGGTGCGTACCTTGGGAAGACATGACCCGTGCATTGTGCCGAGGGCTGTGCCTGTGGTTGAGAGTATGGTAGCCTTCTGCATTATGGACGCACTGTGCAGCAGCAACTGAGCCAAGGGGAAAACTAAAGCCCTGCCCTTAGAAAAGGGAAGGCTTTTAACTTACAGAATGTAAATTACACGGCGTAAGCTGTGAGAAAAGAGTTTTGCGTATGAAATTATTTAAAAAGTCTAAGTCCGCAGACCAGATAGCCGATGTTAATCAGGAGCAAACCGAAAGTGCAGCAATGGATGAGGAAAATCAATCGGAAAAGGTGCAAAAGTCAAAGAAGCCTCATGATCTGAAAAATGCGCTTATCCGCTGCGGAGCGGCGCTTCTTGCTGCCGTTGTTCTCCTTGCCGTAACAGGCTTTTCCATAATTGATCTTATCAAGGGCGCGGAAAAGAAAAGCTCCCTGGATGAGGAGGAAGATGGAAGCTTTGTTATGTGTGACATTGCAGCCGTATTCGGCACCTATGGCGAGGATCCTACCGACTACAGCTACAGTGTGGTTCCTGTCGGCTCCAAAATGGTAACAGTTCGCTTCACCAAGCGCTATTTTGATTCAGCCGAAAAGCTGGTGAAAGAAACATACAACTATGTAGATGGAGTGATACCCTACCTTGACAAGTATGCCGTAGTACAGGGCACGGTTGAGGAGCTTGATGAAGAGCAGTCCGGCAGAATGTATGACTGGTTTGCCGCAAACAAAGAAACTATGGTGAAAAAAGGCATGATTGTTGACACGGAGGATGCGGCAGATTATCTTTCCGACAAAATGCTGACAGTTGACACCGTGAATGGTAGAAATCAGACACTTGTTCTAATACTAACAGGGCTTTCTCTCCTCTTTGTGCTGTATATTATTGCAGAGCTTGTTTTGATGTCAATTGGCTTCTACAAGGACAAGTCGGGCAAAAATGACGCAGACGAAGCACTGACTGATGCCCAAGAAACCGATGCAGCTGAAAGTGATGCTGGAGGTGAGGGTGCTGACCATGAAGCTCCCGAGAGCTCGGAGGACAAGGAATGAGCATGACTTTTTGCGCGCCCTGCCACTTTGGAGTTGAGGGAATTGTCGCCGATGAAATGCGCCGTCTGGGGCTGAACAACGTGCGTGCGGAAAACGGACGGGTGCGTTTTGACGGAGGCTTTGATGATCTTGCAAAAGCTAGTATTTGGCTGCGCTGTGCTGAACGCATACTTTTGGAGGTGGGCAGCTTTGAGGCAACAACCTTTGACCAGCTTTTTGAGGGAACAAAGGCGTTGCCGCTTGAGGAGTTTATTCCGAAAAATGCAGCCTTTCCTGTTAAGGGACACAGTATAAATTCAAAGCTTTTTTCAGTTTCCGACTGCCAGAGTATAATAAAAAAGGCAGCGGCAACAAGGCTTTCCGTAAAATACGGTATTGACTGGCTTCCGGAGAACGCCGAAAAAATACAGATACAGTTTTCTATTATGAATGATATCTGTACCATTTATCTTGACACCAGCGGCGACGGACTGCACAAGCGCGGCTACCGTCCTGCACATGTTGCAGCGCCCCTGTCTGAAACTCTTGCCGCGGCTATGGTGATTATCTCGCGCTACCGCGGGCGGGAGGAGCTGTGTGACCCCTTCTGCGGAAGCGGTACTCTTCCCATTGAGGCTGCTCTTATTGCGAAAAACCGAGCACCCGGACTAAAGCGCAGCTTTGCGGCTGAGGACTGGTCGGTGATAGACGAGAAGGTTTGGAGCAGCGTGAGAAAGGAAGCACCGGAAAGAGAATATAACGGGGATTATCGTATTTTCGGCTGGGACATTGACCCGAAAGCAGTGGAAATGGCTAAAAGCAATGCCGCTCTTGCGGGAGTTGAAAAAACTGTCACCTTTGACACTGCCGATGCTACTAAATTTGACCGAAAAACAGACAAAGGACTAATCATAACCAATCCTCCGTACGGTGAACGCCTCATGGAGAAAAGGGAGGCAGAGCAGCTTTATACCGATTTCGGTAAGGCATACCTTTTATCGGAAAACTGGCAGCTGTATCTGCTGTCCTCACATACGGAGTTTGAACGTACCTTCGGTAAAAACGCGGACAAGAAAAGAAAGCTTTATAACGGCATGATAAAATGCGATTTGTATATGTATTTAAACAAAAAATAGTACCTTAATGACCGGCAAAACCTAATTGCCGGTCATCAAAATGAAGTGATATAACAAATTGTTAACAATTGTTAAAGTGCTGAGCTTGGAATATTAAGAAAAACAGCGTAAAACGAAGCTCAGAGTTGCTTTTGAAAGATAGTTGTCCGTAATTAGAAATTTTGAGAATTTTTGCTGTAAAAATGAGCAAAATACGGCTTGCACAATGACCCCACATGGATTATTATAATACACGTTAGCACTCCGAGAGCTTGAGTGCTAACACCCTTAAAACTTTTGTTTACTTTTTAGGAGGAATATACAATGAATATCAGACCCTTAGGTGACAGAGTAGCAATAAAGCAGTTTGAAGCAGAGGAAAAGACCAAGAGTGGCATCATCCTCACAGCAAAGACACAGGAAAAGCCTCCCATATTTGAGGTTGCCGTAGTCGGTGACGGAAAAATGGCAGACGGAACCGAAACCAAGATGACTCTTAAGGTTGGCGACAAGGTTGTGTGCAACAAATTTTCCGGTTTGTCTGTGAAAATTGATGAGGTGGAATACACAATTATCCGCCAGAGCGATATTCTCGCTGTGGTTGAAGACTAGTTAGACTGTCGGTTAGACAAGGCACTATTGATTTTATTTTATTATTTTGGAGGTCACATAGATTATGGCAAGACAGATTATCTACGGTGAGGATGCGCGCAAGGCTCTGAAAAGCGGCATTGACCAGCTCGCCGATACAGTAAAAATCACTCTCGGACCCAAGGGACGCAACGTTGTTCTTGAAAGAAAATATGGAATTCCCCTCATTACAAATGACGGTGTTACAATTGCTAAGGAAATTGAGCTTGACGATCCCTATGAAGATATGGGCGCACAGCTCATAAAGGAAGTTTCCACCAAGACCAACGATACAGCAGGCGACGGCACGACCTCTGCAACTATTCTTGCTCAGGCAATGATTAACGAAGGACTCAAAAACGTCGCAGCCGGTGCAAACCCCATGATCATGCGCCGCGGCATTAAGAAAGCAACCGATGCTGCTGTTGAAGCTATCCGCGAAAACAGCCAGCCTGTTTCCTGCACACAGGATATCGCAAGAGTCGGAACAGTATCCTCCGGAGACCCCTTCATCGGCAACCTTATTGCTGAGGCTATGGATAAGGTTTCTCAGAAGGGTGTTATCACCATTGAGGAAAGCAAGACTGCTGACACATATATTGAAGTAGTTGAGGGCATGCAGTTTGACCGCGGCTATCTCACTCCTTATATGGTGACAAACTCTGAGAAGATGGAAGCTATTCTTGAGGATCCCTATATTCTCATTACAGACAAGAAAATCTCCACCCTTCAGGAGCTTCTTCCTGCTTTGGAAGTAACAATTAAGGCAGGCAGAAAGCTGCTCATCATTGCAGAAGAAATTGAAGGCGATGCTCTAACAGGCATCATCGTCAACAAGCTTCGCGGCACCTTCACCTGCGTATGCGTAAAGGCTCCCGGCTTCGGCGACAGACGTAAGGAAATGCTTGAGGACATTGCTATCCTCACCGGCGGTCAGGTAATCAGCTCTGAGCTTGGCTTTAACCTTGGCGAGGACGACTTTGATCCCGCAAACTTTGGCACTGCAAGAATGATTAGAGTTACAAAGGAAAATACCGTTATCGTTGACGGTGCAGGCGACAAGGAAGACATTCAGGGCAGAATTGAGTCAATTAACCGCCAGATTGCAGATAATCCTTCCGACTACGACAAGGAAAAGCTTAACGAGCGCATTGCAAAGCTTGCAGGCGGCGTAGCAGTTTTGAAGATTGGTGCAGAAACCGAAACAGAAATGAAGGAAAAGAAGCTCCGCATCGAGGACGCTCTCAACGCTACACGTGCAGCAGTTGAGGAAGGTCTCGTAGCAGGCGGCGGAACAGCGTATGTTATGGCATCCAAGGCAGCAGAGGAACTTGCAGGGGAGCTTGAGGGTGACGAGCGCACCGGTGCAATGCTCGTTGCAAAGGCTCTTCAGGCTCCCATCCGCCAGATTGCCGAGAATGCAGGTCTTGAAGGCGCTGTTATCCTCCAGAAGGTCAAGGCAAGTGACAACGAAAACTTTGGCTTTGATGCTTCCGTTGAAGAGTATGTTGATATGATTGAAGCCGGCATTGTTGACCCCACAAAGGTTTGCCGCAGCGCTCTTCAGAATGCAGCCTCCGTATCTGCAATGGTTCTTACCACCGAGAGCCTTGTTGCCGATAAGCCAGTTCCCACAGTTGCATCTCCCGGCGTGCCCGACATGGGCGGCATGGGTGGTATGGGTGGCATGGGCGGCATGTTCTAAGCCGATAAATACCATACAAATCCAAATAAGTCTTATAACCCCCAAGGACGAACCGTCCAAGGGGGTTATTTTTTGCTTGACATAATATACATTCCACGATAAAATAAACTGATGATATTTATAAGGATAGGGGAAGTCCTTAAACTTTCATTGCTTTCACTCCGGACGGTGCTTTTTTTTGCACCGCCGTCTCAATTAACAAAAGTTAACCACCTAATTTTATGAAGAATGGAGGTGTGTTACTTACTATGCCTTCTACTCCGGTACAATGGGTTGTTTTCAGCATTTTACTAGTGCTGATTTTTGCAGCTTTTCTACTCGGCGTACTCTACCGCAAGCGTGTATCTGAACGAGAAATTCAAAGCGCAGAGGAAGAGGCAAAGAGAATTATAAATGAGTCTATCAAGACAGCAGAAAATAAGCGAAGAGAGGCTCTTTTAGAGGCAAAGGAAGAAATACACAAGAGCCGCGCGGAATATGAACGCGAGGTTAAGGAGCGCCGTGCCGAGCTTCAAAAGCAGGAACGCCGTCTCCAGCAGAAGGAAGAAACCTTAGACAAGAAAACAGATTTAATCGAGAAAAGAACCGAGCAGCTCAACAGAAAAATTCAAGCGGCGGACACACAGCAGGAGGAAATAGCCCTGCTTAAGAGAAGTCAACTTGAAATGCTGGAAAAAATATCCGGATACACTGTTGAAGAAGCAAAGGAGCATATCATATCCAGCCTCGAAACCGAGGTTACCCATGAGATGGCCGTTAAGGTTAAGGAAGTTGAAGCAAAATACAAAGAAGAGGCCGAAAACCGTGCCCGCGAAATTGTGACATTGGCAATTCAGCGCTGTGCAGCAGACCATGCCTCAGAGGTAACAGTTTCTGTCGTACCTCTCCCCAACGACGAAATGAAAGGCCGCATAATCGGTAGAGAAGGACGGAACATCCGCGCCATTGAAACCCTTACCGGCGTTGACCTCATTATTGACGACACCCCCGAGGCAATTACCCTTTCAAGCTTTGATCCCGTGCGCCGTGAGGTTGCACGGCTCACCTTGGAGAAGCTTATTCAGGACGGACGCATTCACCCCGCAAGAATTGAAGAAATGGTTGCAAAGGCACAAAAGGAAGTCAACGCAACTATTAAGGCAGAGGGCGAGCGCGCTGTGTTCGAAACAAATGTCCATGGCCTGCACCCAGATATAATCAAGCTCCTGGGACGCATGAAGTACCGTACAAGCTATGGTCAAAATGTTCTAAATCACTCCATTGAAGTTTCCCATATTGCAGGACTGCTCGCTTCAGAGTTGGGAGTGAATGTTGCAGTAGCAAAGCGTGCAGGTCTTTTGCACGATATCGGCAAAGCCATTGACCACGAAGTCGAGGGCAGCCATGTTACAATCGGTGTTGACCTAGCCCGTAAGTACAAGGAAAGCGAGGAGGTTATTCACGCTATCCATGCACATCACGGAGATGTGGAGCCCCATACGATTATTGCCTGCCTAGTTCAGGCAGCAGATGCAATTTCAGCAGCAAGACCCGGCGCTCGCCGCGAGAACATTGAAAACTATGTAAAGCGTCTTGAAAAGCTTGAGGAGGTTTCCAAGAGCTTTGGCGGAGTTGAAAGCTGCTATGCAATCCAAGCGGGTCGTGAGATTCGTATTATGGTCAAGCCTGAAGAGGTTTCTGAGGATGATATGGTTCTTCTCGCAAGAGAAATCGCAAAGAAGATTGAAAGCGAGCTGACCTATCCCGGACAAATCAAGGTTCACGTATTACGTGAAACCAAGGCTGTTGAATACGCAAAATAACATTTTTCAATAGAACAAAATAGAAAGCTACGCGCTTTGAAGGTGCATTTAACCTCCAAAGCGCGTTTTTATTTTAAAATTTTCGGCGCTTTACCAAAATAAACAATCAGTAAATTTACATTAACCCCAAATCGTACTTGTAAGTTCTTAAAAGGGTGCTTTTTTGGGCAACAAGTCTTGCAATTACCACCTAAATTGTTTATACTGCTATGGGTAATTGTAAATATTTTTTTAATTTCGACTGACGCGACCCATGTAAAGAAAATGAAAAAAATAAGGCGCGTATGGATTGAAAAGAAAAAATACTATAATTTTTTTAAGGAGAACAGCAAGAATGAGAAACAGCAAAAGGACACTGGCACTTATTTTGGCGACTTTCACGTTGACTGCTGCACTGAGTGCATGCTCGGGCGACAAGACAACTGGACAGCCGGAACAATCCCAGATACCAGCGCAGGACTCCGAGCAGACCCCCGCAAGCGAACCTAAAATGGGCGGCGACCTTAGGGTTGGCATTGCCCAAGACCTGGATGATACCTTCGATCCCCACCAGATGATTTCGGCAGGAACAAGAGAAGTCCTCTTTAACATTTTTGAAGGACTTGTCAAGCCAGACACTGAGGGAAACCTTGTTCCGGCGGTTGCAGAGAGCTACACAGTTGCAGATACCGGAGACAGCTTCACCTTCACTCTTCGTGACGGCGTGAAGTTTCATAACGGCAAAACAGTTACTGCTGCTGACGTAGTGTATTCCATTTCCCGTGCTGCGGGTCTTTCCGAAGGAAAACCAATGATTGACGGAATGGATGCAATATCTGCGGTTGAAGCAAAAGACGAAAAAACCGTTGTAGTCACCCTAAGCGAGCCTAACATTGAGCTTTTGGCTCTGATGACTGCGGGAA
The DNA here is from genome assembly GCA_964485265.1 of uncultured Oscillospiraceae bacterium. GTDB lineage: Bacteria > Bacillota > Clostridia > Oscillospirales > Oscillospiraceae > UBA2658. Next base: position 12,599 of record CAZAIU010000002.1, read on the forward strand.
TAATTCCCGAGGGCAGCGACCCTGCAATCGAAACTGTGGGAACAGGACCGTTCAAATTCGTTTCCCGCTCCCCTCAGGAGAATGTGGTTTTGGAAAAGTTCGATGAGTATTGGGGAACACCCGCATATGTGGACACTGTAACATATAAAATCATAGACAGCGGTGAGACTCTTGTAATGTCCCTTAAGAGCGGTGCGCTGGACTTAGTTGCTCACCTTACGAGTGCTCAGGCAAATGAGCTTGGCGACGGCTTCACAGTGCTTGAGGGCACAATGAATCTGGTTCAGGCACTTTACCTAAACAATAAGGTGGAACCCTTTGACAATGTAAAGGTACGTCAGGCAATGTGCTATGCCCTTGACCGCAGCATGATTATGGACTTCCTTGCAGACGGCAGAGGTGCTGCTGTAGGCAGCAGCATGTACCCTGCGTTTGAAAAGTACTTTGTTCCGGAGCTTGTGGATAAGTACAGCTATGACCCCGAAAAGGCAAAGCAGCTCCTATCTGACGCAGGTTATCCCGAAGGCTTCGAATTTGATTGCAACGTTCCGTCAAACTATCAGCCGCATATCGACACTGCCGAAATCCTTGCAGGGGAGCTCAAGGCCATAGGTATAACAATGAACATACAGCTTGTTGACTGGGAAACATGGCTGTCTGAGACATATTTGGGCAGAAACTTTGAAACAACGATTGTCGGAGTGGATGCCTCCACAATGACCGCTCGCGCAATGCTGGAGCGCTTTACCTCTGATTATGGTTCAAACTTCATTAACTTTAACAATTCAGAATACGATGACATCTTCAAAAAGGCTATATCCTGCATTGATGACAGCGAACAGGTTGAATACTACAAGCAGATGCAAGGAATACTTGCAGAGCAGGCAGCCAATGTTTATATTCAAGACCTCTGTGATTTGGTTGCAATGGGCAACGGCTTGCAGGGCTATGAGTTCTATCCAATTTATGTCATGGATTTATCCAAGGTTCATTTTGCCGGCTAAGCTTCATATGAGTGCTTAACTTCATTAAGGACAGGGCGGTCTTTTATTCAGGCTTAATAATCGACCGCTCTGTTTCCTAATGGTAGAATAAATGCACATTTAAGGTCGCATGTGTGCCTTTTCAAATGGCGTAAGCCAAGCGTTCTGTATAACTAAGGAGCAAATCTCAATTCAGCTTTGATTATTCTTAAGGGAGGAGAAAATGCGCTACATATTAAAAAGAGCGGGTGTATTTATCCTAACCCTTTTTGTGATATCTGTTTTAGTATTTTTTGCTTTTCAGGTAATACCCGGCGACCCTACAGCAAGAATGTTGGGTACGCAGGCAACACCTGAAAAGGTTGCGGCATTGCAGGAGGAGCTTGGACTTAGTGACCCGGGGATTGTTCGGTATTTCAATTGGCTTAAAGGCTTTGTAACCGGTGACTTCGGCGTTTCATACAGCTATAATATGCCGGTTAATCAGCTTCTTTCCGGAAAGCTGGGCATAACAGCAGCATTGAGCCTTCTTTCCTTTTGCATGGTATTGCTCATTTCATTTCCGATTGGAATTCTTCTTGCGCGCTTTGCACACAGCATACCAGACAGGGTTTTTATGGTTTTAAACCAAATTATTATGTCTGTTCCGCCTTTTTTTATCGGCATCATCTTCACATACATTTTCGGATTGGTTTTAAAGCTTTTTACTCCGGGAGATTTTATAAACCACTCGGTTGACTCCGCCGGATTTTGGGGTTACTTATTTTTCCCCGCCCTTGCAATTGCTCTTCCAAAATCGGCTATGGTTATCAAGCTGCTCCGAAGCAGTATGGTGCGCGAAATGTCTGAAGACTATGTCCGCACCGCGTACAGCCGCGGCAACAGCCGCTGGCGAGTGCTTCGCACTCACGTTTTGAGAAACGCGATAATTCCGGTAGTTACATTTCTTGCGGTCACATTGGTTGATATTATTGCAGGAAGCATTATTATTGAGCAGGTGTTTGCAATTCCGGGTATAGGACGCTTGCTGCTCAGCTCAATTATCGGGCGTGACCTGCCCGTAGTTCAAACAATAATTATGATAATAGCGATAATAGTTATTACAGTGAATTACCTGGCGGATTTATCTTATAAATATATTGACCCCCGTATACGTTTTCGCTAAAAGCCGCAGAAAAAGATGCAGTGCAATTTGGAGGCAAACCTTGAAAAGAACACCCAATTACAATTTAATATTCGGGTGCGCTTTAACGACAATAACCGTGTCGATAATTATCCTTGGATTTTTTTGGTCGCCCTTTGACCCGGATGCAATGTCTCCGGCGGAAAAAAGCCTGGCTCCATGTGCTGCACACCTGCTGGGTACAGATAATTTCGGGCGTGACATTCTCAGCAGGGTAATGGAGGGTGCCGGAACAACGCTTTCGATTGCATTTATCGCCGTGTCAATCGGTGTGACAGCGGGAACTCTTATCGGAGGGCTAACAGGCTATTTTGGCGGCACCGCCGACGAAATTATCATGAGGATAAACGATGCTGTTACAGCGTTTCCGAGTATACTTTTGGCTCTGGTTGTAATAACAATCACGGGCAACGGAAAAACTAACATAATAATAGTATTGGGAATTCTCTTTATTCCCAGCTTTGCAAGGGTTGTCCGCGGCGAATTTGCAAAGCAGCGAAACATGGACTATGTTAAAAATGCAAAGCTGATGGGTGTACGAAACACCAGAATCATGTTTGTGCATATTCTGCCCAATATTGCACCCGTTCTGTTAAGCTCGGTGGCAATCGGCTTTAACAATGCGGTGCTTGCTGAGGCTAGCATGAGCTATCTGGGTGTTGGCGTAAAGCCCACAGAGAGTGCGAGCTTAGGACGTATGCTGCTTGACTCTCAGGCGTACCTGTTTTCCGCACCATGGCAGGCGCTGTCAGCAGGTGTTGCAATTTCAATTCTAATTTTAGGCTTCGCTCTCATATCAGAGGGCTTGGGATACAAACCAACGTGGCGAGCAATAACGAAACGGAGGCGCAAAGCTGATGCTTGATATAAAAAATCTTTCTGTTTCATTTAATGACGGACGGGAGGGCATCGCTGTACAAGGCATTGATTTGCACATGGAGGCAGGCGACACCCTTGGACTTGTGGGTGAGTCCGGCTCCGGAAAAACGGTTACGGCGCTTACGGTTGCAGGACTTATTGCCAAAGGGCAGGCGACCGTTGACGGCGAGGTGCTTTTTGAAGGTAAGAACTTACTTAAGTGCACGGTTGAGGAAATGCGTGTTCTTCAGGGCAAGGACATTGGCGTTATTTTTCAAGAGCCAATGACAAGCCTTGACCCTCTTATGAGAGTTGGGCGTCAAATTGAGGAAACGCTCAAGCTTCATTGCAAGTTCAGCTCAGAGCAAAGACGCAAAATGGTGCTTGAAGTTATGAGGCTTGTGGGACTTCCAGAGCCGAGCAAAACCTATAACAAGTACCCGCATCAGCTCTCGGGCGGACAAAGGCAGCGTACAATGATTGCGTCAGCCTTCATTACACATCCTAAGCTTTTAATTCTCGATGAACCGACAACAGCCTTGGATGTTACTGTTCAGGCGCAGATTATTGAGCTTTTAAAGAGACTTAATGAAAAATGCGGGGTGAGCCTACTGTTTATTTCTCACGACCTGCGTGTTGTAAAGCGCGTGTGCAAAAAGGTTGCGGTTATGTATCACGGTCAAATCGTGGAGCAGGGCGATACGGAACAGATTTTCAACGATCCCCAGCATGAATATACCAAAAAACTTGTTGCAGCGGTATCCACGAGGAGAAGAGCAAATGTCTGACGCAGTTCTGGAGGTCAAAGACCTTAACGCCTACTATGTTAATCATGGTCTGCTGGGAAGAAAGACGCACAAGCAGGTTTTGTTTGATATCAATTTCAGCGTATTTCAAGGTGAAATATTAGGACTCGTTGGAGAGTCAGGCTGCGGCAAATCAACGCTTTCTAAAACGATTTTGGGGCTTCACACTGACTATGAGGGCGAAGTTATCCACTATACAAACCGCCCGCAAATGGTTTTTCAAGATCCCTTCGGTTCGCTTAACCCTGCAAAAACAATTGAGTGGATAGTTGAGGAACCTTTAAGAGCATATGGAAAATACAGCAAGACAGAACGGCATGAGCGCGTTATGGATATGCTCAGACGTGTGGGGCTTGGTCCGGAATATGCTGACAGAAAGCCCCGTGAGCTGTCAGGCGGACAGCGCCAGCGAGTTGGAATTGCCGTTGCGTTGATACAAAGACCAAAATTCATAATCGCTGATGAGCCTGTTTCAGCATTGGATGTTACTATTCAGGCACAGATTATCGAGCTGCTTTTAGAGCTTCGCAACGAGCTTGATTTGAGCTATTTGTTCATCTCACACGACTTAAACGTTATTCGTCAAATCAGCGACAGGGTGCTTGTTATGAACGAGGGCTGCATTGTTGAGCAGGGAACTCCTGAGGAGGTTTTTAATGCGCCGCAAACTGATTATGCAAGAAAGCTGATTTCAGCAACCTTATAATAAAAAACAGCGAGCTTTTGAAGATTTTCTTCAAAAGCTCGCTGTTTTTTTGTTTTTATTGCTGCCATTTTGAGAATTTACACATTGCCGAAAAGCTTTCATCGGACAAGTCGTGCTCAAGCTTGCACGCATCCTCCTTGGCAGTCTCCTCAGAGACACCGATGGACATTAGGAAGGCGGTCAGCATACGGTGGCGATCATACATCCGTTGAGCAATATTCTGCCCTTCTTCTGTAAGAGCTATAAGACCATCCTTGTCCATGACGATATAGCCGTTTTCCCGAAGCCGCTTTGTTGCATAGCTGACACTTGGCTTGGTGACTGAGAGCTCAGCGGCTATATCTATAGACCGAGCGTAGCCCTTTTGCTTTGTAAGCATGAGAATCATCTCAAGGTAGTCTTCTGAGGATTTCTGAATTTTCATTTTACGCCCTCCTATGTCATTTTGTTTGTTCCTCGGCAGAATACACGAATATCAGTTTCTTTAGTGCAAAGCTATTGCGCTATTATAAAGTTTCAAGCTGTGCAAGCCACAAGTCGGATACAGCGTCAGAGGGCATGCGCAAGTCGCCTCTGGGACTGAGAGAGAGTGTGCCCACCTTTGGCCCGTCGGGAAGACATGAGCGTTTAAACTGCTGATTGAAAAATCGGCGAATAAAAACCTTCAGCCATTTGAGTATGGTTTCCCTGTCATACACTCCATCAAATGCGTATTCCGCCAGCCGAAGCACCTTTTTCGGTTCACAACCCCAACGGATAAGGTAGTAAAGGAAAAAGTCATGCAGCTCATAAGGACCCACAAGCTCCTCGGTCTTTTGAGAAATATCTCCGTTTTCCGCGGGCAATAGCTCTGGAGAAACAGGTGTGTTAAGAATGTCCTGCAAAACCTTTGCAAGCTGAGGGCTTTCGGCTGTTTTGGAGCAAAAGTCCACAAGGTGGCGAACAAGAGTTTTTGGGATTCCGGCATTAACACCGTACATCGACATATGGTCGCCGTTATAGGTTGCCCAGCCCAGAGCAAGCTCGGACATATCACCGGTGCCCACAACTAATGCACCGCAGCCGTTAGCAATGTCCATAAGAACCTGTGTTCGCTCACGTGCCTGTGCGTTTTCGTAAACAACATTGCGGATTTTTTCGTCATGACCGATATCGGTAAAATGCTGCTTAACAGCATCGGCTATGGGAACAGTACGAAGTGTTGCAGAAAGCTCGTCCGCAAGAATTTCAGCATTACCGCGGGTTCGGTTAGTTGTGCCGAAGCCCGGCATGGTGACCGCAATAAGATTTTCACGAGGCAGACCTTGCATATCCAGCGTGCGTGCGGCAATAAGCATAGCAAGGGTACTGTCAAGCCCGCCGGAAACTCCCAGCACCAGCTTTTCGGAGCAGCTGTGCTCCATGCGCTTTTTCAGTCCCAAGGCAGCGATGCGGTATATTTCGTCACAGCGCTCGGCACGCCTGTCAGCATTGGCAGGCACAAATGGTGCGGAGGACACTTCACGAGTCAGAGCTGTTTTAACACAGTCAAGCTCAAAATAAACGGAGGTATAGCAGCAATCATATTCCGAGGAAAAGGTGTTTATGCGCCGACGCTCAAAGCAAAGACGGCGAATGTCAAGCTCAGAAACCGTAAGACCTACGTCAAAGCGGCTCTTAGAGAGAGTGTTCCCGTTTTCAGCAATGATGTTATGTGCGCCAAAAACCATATCTGTGGTTGACTCTCCCTCCCCGGCATCAGCGTAAACATATCCGCAGACTAAACGGGCGGACTGACCTGACACAAGAGATTCTCTGTAAGAGCTTTTTGCGGCAACCTCATCGCTTGCAGAGAGGTTTAAAATTACATTTGCGCCGTTTTGAGCAAGCTGCTCTGAGGGAGGTGACACTGACCAAAGATCCTCGCATATTTCAACGCCTATACATAGCTCGCTCATGGTTTTGCAGCGGAAAACAAGCCCTTTGCCCATAAAGGTTTCTCTGCCTGCAAAGCTGAGCGGAAGGTTCTCCTCAAAAGATGGTGAAAACCAGCGCAGCTCGTAAAACTCACCGTAGTTGGGCACATGAGTTTTGGGAACCAAGGCAAGAAGATTTCCATGGCAGCACACTGCTGCGCAGTTAAAGAGCTTTCCGCGATACTTTACGGGGAGACCTACTGTGAAAAGTAAATCAAGTTCTGCGGTGTTGGCAAGCAATGAACGCAGCTCAGTCTCTGCTGCGTTTAAAAGGGTGTCCTGCAAGAACAGGTCTCCGCAGGTGTAACCGGTTAGGCATAGCTCCGGCAAGCAAAGAAGCTTGATTCCCGAGTCGGAGGCCTGCTTGATAATTGTCAAAACGGAGTTTTTATTGTATTCACAATCAGCAACACGAATTTTGGGAGTGCCGGCTGCAATCTTGATAAATCCATCCCTCATGCTGCGCCGCCTCCGGTGAAGCAAAATACCAGAAACAAAATGAACACTATTAGAAAAAGTATGCATCCAAAAGGACCAATCATTTTCACGAAATCTCTGCCTGTGTTCATAGTGACCTCCTTAGCGTTGTAAGTACTTTTAATTTGGCACCGCCGTTTTGCGGCGGTGCCTGCAATAGGTGATTTAAAAATCGATTCTCTTGGAGATGTAATCGGAAAGCTCTGCAATAGGCATACGAACCTGCTCCATGGAGTCACGCTCACGTACGGTTACGCAGTTGTCAGCAGTAATTTCATCGTCACCAACGGTCTGAAAGTCAATGGTTATACAAAACGGTGTGCCGATTTCGTCCTGACGGCGATAACGCTTGCCGATAGAGCCTGCATCGTCGAAGTCCACCATAAATTTGCGGCGCAGCTCATCGTAAATCGCCTGTGCGGTTGGAGCAAGTTTTTCGTTCTTTGAAAGGGGCAGTATCGCTGCTTTAAAGGGCGCAAGTGCAGGATGGAAATGCATAACCGTGCGCACATCGTCATTACCCTTTTTGTCCTTGCCCACAACCTCCTCGTCGTAGGAGTTGACAAGAAACGCCAAAACACTGCGTTCAACACCAAGTGACGGCTCAATGACGTAGGGGATGTATTCCACCATGTCAGCACCCTCGCCCTCGCGGTAGGTGAGCTTTTGACCGGAGACGTTCTGATGCTGTGTAAGGTCGTAGTCAGTGCGGTCGGCAACACCCCAAAGCTCGCCCCAGCCGAAGGGGAACAGATATTCAAAATCTGTTGTTGCCTTAGAATAGAAGCAAAGCTCCTCCGGGTCATGGTCGCGCAGACGAAGGTTTTCCTCAGCGATGCCCAGATCCAGAAGCCAGTCACGGCAGAAGCTGCGCCAGTAGTCGAACCACTCAAGGTCGGTGCCCGGCTTGCAGAAGAACTCCAGTTCCATCTGCTCAAACTCACGCACGCGGAAGATGAAGTTTCCCGGGGTAATTTCGTTGCGGAAGCTCTTACCTATCTGGCCAATGCCAAAGGGGAGCTTGCGGCGAGTGGTACGCTGGACATTGCTGAAGTTAACAAAAATGCCTTGGGCGGTTTCCGGACGGAGATACACAGTGTTTTTTGCGTCCTCCGTAACGCCCTGAAAGGTTTTAAACATCAGATTAAACTGACGAATATCGGTGAAGTTATGCTTGCCGCAGGTGGGGCAGGGAATATTATGCTCTTCCACAAAAGCCTTCATCTCCTGCTGGGAAAATGCATCAATGGGTTTAGGCAGCTCTATGCCGTTTGCAGAGGTATAGTCCTCAATCAGCTTGTCTGCGCGGAACCGCTCCTTGCACTCCTTGCAGTCCATGAGAGGGTCAGAAAAGCCGCTTAGGTGACCGGAGGCAACCCATGTTTGGGGGTTCATAAGAATGGCGGAATCAAGTCCTACGTTGTGAGGATTTTCCTGCACAAATTTTTTCCACCAAGCGCGTTTAATGTTGTTTTTTAGCTCTGCGCCCAAAGGACCATAGTCCCATGTGTTGGCAAGCCCACCGTAGATTTCGCTTCCGGCAAAAACGAAACCTCGGTTTTTGCACAGGGCAACTATTTTGTCCATGGTTTTTTCTGTGTTCAGCATTGATAAACTCCTCTCCCCATGGCTGGCAACCATGGGAACAATTATATTTGGGGCGGCAAACGCCGCGACCTTTCAGAAATGGGAATGCTACACTTTGCAAGCAGGTTACTTTTTTTTGAGCTTGCGCTTAATGCCATCAGTACCGATAATGTAGGTGTTGTCAAGTGTTGCCTGAGCGCCCTTTCGCCAGTCGGCAATATACTCCGCCCGAAGCCTTTCGCGTTCGGCTGTCTCGTCAGCAGTAAGCTCCCGCTGCTTTGCAAGACCTGCAAGCTCGTTTATACGGTTAATTTTGGACTGTTCCATAGTTCGTCTCCTATCTTTTTTAGCACCGCCAAAGAAAAATGCGGCTATGTATGAGGAAAAGCGAGCTAAGGAGGCTTTCCCTCGGCTAGTTTTTCAGGCTGTGGAGGGGAGCGGGAATTCTGCCGCCGCGTAAAATCATTTCGGCGGGAGAACAGGTGTTTACGGGCATTATCGGTGCTGTGCCCAAAAGACCGCCGAAGTCGATAACATCGCCCACCTTTTTGCCGATAGCTGGGATTAGGCGAACAGCCGTTGTTTTGCCGTTTACCATACCGATTGCAGCTTCGTCAGCTATTATACCCGAAAGGGTTTCGGCACTTGTGTCACCGGGGACGGCTATCATGTCAAGACCAACAGAGCACACGCAGGTCATGGCTTCAAGCTTTTCAATGGTAAGGTAGCCGGACTTTGCTGCGGCAATCATGCCTGCGTCCTCGGACACGGGGATAAATGCGCCGGACAGACCGCCCACGTTGGAGCTTGCCATTACGCCGCCCTTTTTGACAGCATCGTTTAACATGGCAAGAGCAGCGGTGGTTCCGGGGGCACCGACGCTTGTAAGACCAATCACCTCTAAAATGTCAGCGACGCTGTCACCTACAGCGGGCGTTGGGGCAAGGGATAAATCAACAATGCCAAAAGGCACACCAAGACGGCTTGATGCCTCCTGAGCCACAAGCTGACCCACGCGGGTTATGCGAAACGCGGTTTGCTTTATGGTTTCGGCAACAATATCCAGCGGCTGACCCTTGCAGCCCTTGAGTGACTCATATACAACACCGGGACCGGAAACGCCGACATTTATTTCACACTCAGGCTCGCCAACGCCGTGGAAGGCACCTGCCATAAAAGGGTTATCCTCAACTGCGTTGCAGAAAACCACAAGCTTTCCGCAGCCAAAACCGTTTGTAAGCTCTGCCGTGCGGCGTATAACTCTGCCCATCTCGGCAACTGCATTCATGTTGATGCCGGCACGGGTGGTTCCGACATTAACGCTGGAGCAGACTAAATCGGTTTCGGCAAGTGCCTCGGGGATACTTGCGATAAGACGCTTGTCACCCACGGTGCAGCCCTTTTGCACAAGAGCGGAATAGCCGCCCAGAAAATCAACGCCAACCTCCTTTGCCGCACGGTCAAGAGCGCGGGCAAAGGGGACGTAGTCCTCAGCGTCACAGCATTCAGCAACGAGGGAAATCGGTGTGACGGAAATACGCTTGTTAACTATGGGTATGCCGTATTCAGCAGATATCTGCTCGCCTGTTCTCACAAGGTTTGCGGCTAAGCGGCAGATTTTATCATAAATTTTTGTGCAGCTTACGTTTATATCCGGATGTCCGCAGTCACGCAGAGAAATGCCCATGGTTATAGTTCGCACATCCAAATGCTGTTGGTCTATCATTTTTATGGTCTGAATAATTTCTCCTTGATTTATCATTGAAAAACCGCCTTTAAAATCTTAATGTCCATTGGACAGGTATCATAGCCATAAACCGCCATGATATAGAAGTAATGAGGGATAAATATGCCTATATCCTGTGCATTGCGTTGAATATTTCTTCACGCTGAATGCGGATATTAAGCTCCATGTTCTCACCGAGCTGTGATAGCTCCGCCGCAAGCGTTTCAAAGGAAACGGTGCAGTCAGCTGCGTCAACCAGCATAACCATAGTGAAGTTTTCCTGAAGAATGGTTTGACTAATGTCAAGTATGTTGACCTTTTTTTCCGCAAGAAGAGAACATAATGTGGCTATTATGCCCACACGGTCCTTTCCGATAACTGATACAAATGCTCGCATATGGTGGTTTCTCCTTTATTTCATCATACCCAGCTCGTCAAGCGTAAGCTCAAAGGCAGGGATAAAGTTTTCAAGAAAATACTGAAGCTCAGGCATGGAGTTTGATTTGAGTGTAGAATAAATCTGCTGCTCGGCAGACAGAAATTCGTTGTTGCCTGCCTTGCGCTCCTCAATACACTTAATGTATGCAGAAAGCTTGTCAGCCGCCTTGACATATGCACTTATCTGCTCATCACACTCAAAAAGCAGCGGTCGATATGCGGCTTGAAAGGTATCGGGTAAAAGCTCAAGCAAGGTTTCATTTGCTTTTCTTTCAATGTCCTTGTAAGAGCTTTTAATTTTTTCGTCATGGTATTTAATTGGAGTGGGAAGGTCGCCTGTAATGATTTCGGAAGCATCATGGTAAAGAGCAACTGTGGAACAGAGATTAGCGTCACAGTCCCTTCCGTAGACCTCTTTGCCTATAATTGCAAGACTGTGAGCGAGAACTGCGACCATGTGACTGTGTTCCTGAATGTTTTCGGGCAAGCTGTTGCGCATAAGTCCCCAACGCCCGATGTATCTCATACGGGAGATGAGGGCAAAAAAGCTTTTTTTCATGTTTACCTCCACAGTAATATAACCTTTATTGTAACATGGATTTCAAGTATTGTAAATCGGTTTTACCTGGAGTTTTTGCGGTAAACGGCTTATTTTAATAAAACAAAGACTGTTTTATTAAAATATAATATAACGGCGCTCTGCGCCATTAAAACTGTCCGAGACAGTTTTAATCAAAATTGCGCCTTAAAAATAAGACGACACTACGCCATAACTTTTAATATTTGTTAATTTAGCTTAAGGCGGCACAATATAAATAATCGCGAACCCGACAATGTCAGGTTCGCGATTATTTACGTTCTAAGTCTTTAGATTTTTACAAGCTCGTATTCAGTTGAGCCAAGCCCCAGCTTTTGAGCGTGGTCAACACAGCTTTGCCAGTTCGTTTCGGGGTGCATTCGAACAAAGTGGTCGTGGCTATCGTGCTTTGCCTCGTGTGCTGCCTTATCAAGTTGGCTGCCGGACATTATTGGCTGAGCGTTTACTGCATCTGCACAGGCAACATCCAGAGCAACGGGGTCAAAGCTTGCAAACATTCCCACATTCGGAACTATGGGAAGGTCGTTAAAGCCACAGCAGTCGCACAAGGGAGACACATCAAGAACAAGGCTTATGTGGAAGCAGGGGCGTCCATCAACAACAGCCTTAGTATATTCAGCAATTTTGCGGTTAAGGATGTCGTTTGCCTCATCGTAGCGCGTACTGACTGCATCCTTTGGACAAACGCCGATACAGCGCCCGCAGCCGACACATTTATCTTCACGGATTTGAGCCTTTCCGCTTGAGCGGTCAACCGCGCTATGGGCACAAATTTTTTCACACGCGCCGCAGTTGATACAAAGCTCGTCATTGACATAGGGCTTGCTGTTTGAGTGCATTTCCATTTTTCCGGCCCTTGAGCCGCAGCCCATGCCTATGTTTTTCAAGCATCCGCCAAAGCCTGTTGACTCGTGTCCTTTGAAATGCGAAAGTGAGATGAACACATCGGCATCCATAAAAGCGCGGCCGATTTTGGCTTCCTTTACATATTTGCCGCCGACTACAGGAACAGACACCTCGTCCGTACCCTTTAAGCCGTCGGCGATGATTACATGACAGCCTGTGGCAAAGGGGTTAAAGCCATTTTCATAGGCGCTGTCCATGTGCTCGAGGGCATTTTTGCGCCGACCTACGTATAATGTATTTGCATCGCTCAAAAAAGGTTTGCCGCCAAGCTCCTTTACTAAATCTGCAACTGCTTTTGCGTAGTTGGGACGCAGATATGCAAGGTTGCCCGGTTCGCCGAAGTGAAGCTTGATGCAGGTGAATTTGTCGGTGAAGTCGATATCCTTTATACCAGCCTTGACAATAAGGCGGCGAAGCTTTTGTGGCAAGCTTTCATTGCCGTGAGTGTGAAAGTCCGTGAAATATACCTTTGAGGGCATGGCAGTTCCTCCGTTTCCTTTGCTGTGGTTGTTCTAGTCATTTTACATCATCTTACGGCTAAAATCAATTCAAAAATTTGTGGGCTTTTTAGCACGGATAACGTTTTTGAAGTGATAATAGCGAATTTGTTACTGAAATTTTTTCCAAACGCCTGTAGGACGATTGACATAACAGGGATAAATTCTTATAATTAAAATTACGGTATTTTGTGTCGAAAACCAAGATTTGGGGGCGTTGAGATGTTAAGATTTGAATGTGACTATGCCGAGGGAGCGCATCCCCGCATACTGGAGGCGCTGCTTAAAACAAACAGAGACCAAACACCCGGCTACGGACTGGATCCTTTCTGTGAATCTGCGCGGAGAATAATCGGTATGGCTTGCGGTAACAGCAAAATGGACATACATTTTATTGCCGGAGGTACCCAAGCCAATGCAACTGTTATTGCCTCAATTCTCCGCCCTCATCAGGCAGTAATCTGCGCTGAGACAGGACATATTGCGGGACATGAGTCGGGAGCAATAGAGGCAACGGGTCATAAGGTTATAACCCTGCCTACAGAGGACGGAAAAATTACAGCAAAGCAGGTTCGTCAGGTGGTAATGGAGCACTGGAACGATCCTACTCATGAGCATATGCCTCAGCCGGCAATGGTTTACATTTCACACCCCACGGAAACAGGTTTGATATATACAAAACAGGAGCTGACCGAGCTTTCCAATGCCTGCCGCGAGAGACGAATTCCTCTGTACCTTGACGGAGCAAGGCTGGGATATGCGCTGGCTGCCGAGGGCAACGATGTATTTATGGCGGATTTAGCGAAGCTATGTGATGTGTTTTATATCGGTGGCACAAAGGTTGGTGCTATGTTCGGTGAGGCTGTTTGTATTGTAAATGATAAATATAAGGATGACTTCCGTTACCACATCAAGCAGCATGGCGGCTTGATGGCGAAGGGACGCTTTTTGGGAATTCAGTTTGAAACGCTTTTCCGTGACGGACTATACCTAGAAATTAGCAAAAACGCTGTTGAGCAGGCTATGCGTATAAAGGAAGCCTTCAAAAATACAGGCTGCGAATTTCTCTATGACTCTCCCACGAACCAGCAATTTCCCATACTCAACAGAATGGTTTATAACGAGCTTTCAAAGCTGTATACATTTTCCACTTGGGAAAAACTTCCCAATGAGAGATATGCTGTTCGCTTTTGTACCAGCTGGGCTACTAAGGACGAGTATGTTGATACGCTTATCAGCGATATAAAGCGCATTTGCAAGATATACGGTGACAGCCCTTCGTGCGATATGCAGGAACAGAATTGACTCAGTAATATTAAATCCGACACAAAATTAACTGCGTCCCTAAGGATATTTTAGAAGAGCGGCAACCACAGCTACAGTGGTTGCCGCTATGTTTTATGCGGGTGAGGGACAGTCCCCAACAAGATCGCCACAGCTAAGCTGTGCTTGCTTAAGGTTCTATTAGTGCTATAATATAATTACTAAGGATTAGTCGTCCCACGCCAATTGATTACAGTTTGCTAAAGAAGTATTTCTGTACAGTATTTAACATGAACTATCGTTAAAGAGGTAAAAACGCTGTGAATGATTTTTTAAAACTGATTTTACAAGAGCTAAAGAACGGCTTGATTTTTGCAATAATAGCTGTTGTAATTTGTGCGGCTATCTTTCAGACCGCTTTTCTTGTATTTAAAGGTAAATACAAGAATGATAGAAAATTTCCTTGGTTAAAAGCAAGTCTATTACTTATCTTGGCTGGCTGGGCTACTGCTTTACTTTATGTAACCGTTCTTCGCGTGACGAGCTATGGATACAGCAGTGTCAATCTGCATCTGTTTCGTGCGTGGCATGAGGCATGGAATCATTACGCATTTAAAAACTGGATGAATGTTCTTTTGAATGTTGCCATGTTCGTCCCGTTGGGTATATTGCTTCCAATAGTATTAAAACGCTTTAGAAAGTGGTACCTGATGCTTACAGTTAGCATAGCGGCAACGTTCGCTATTGAGATAATACAATATTTCTCAGGACGCGGTATTTTCGATGTGGATGACTTGGCGGCTAATACGCTGGGTGCTATGATTGGCTTTTGCATAATAATGATATATTTCTCCTTCAGAGAGAAAAAAGGAACAAAGCCGTTTGCAGCATATGCAGCATTACCGATATTATCGCTGCTTTTATTCGCGGGGACTGTTGTCGTCTATAATGTGCAGCCATATGGAAATCTGGAAGATGCGGCAGCTTACCCTGTCAATGTTAGAAATATAGAATGGCAATTGAACTGTGACTTGATGGATGCCGATGATGCTGCTCAGGTCTATAGGGCGGAGATGTATGATAAGGAAAGTTGCGATGCATTTGCTGAGGCATTTTTTGAAAGAATTGGTGTCAAAATGCAGGATATCTCATACTATGACAAGGAGACTTGGTATGCAAACCACAGTACTCCGGCACATTTCCTCGTTGTCTCTCATCTTGACCGCAGCTACAAATATACCTATGTAGACACAGCCTCCAGCAAGATGATATGGACAGAAACTGACGAAGAGATTATAAAAAAACTTCTAGCCTCGCTTGGGGTTGAGATACCGAAGGGGGCTGAGTTCGCCTATGAAGGTGATGGCTGGCATTGCTTTAGCATTGAACACATGTTGGACGGCGAAACAATGATTGATGGTTCTGCTAGATGCCGGTATTCTGCATCAGGGAAGCTGAGGGAAGTGGATAACAATATATCCTCTTATGCGTTATGCAAGAACGAGGCTATTATCTCAGCACAGGAGGCATACCAGCAGATTCGAAACGGCAAGTTCAACGGTGAATGGATAGAGCATTATGAGCCGGATGTCGTGGAGGTCGTTTCCTGTGAATTGGATTATCAGATTGACACCAAAGGTTATTTGCAGCCGGTATACATATTTGGTCTTAAAATGGAAGCTGAAGGCAACATTTATACTGCCATGATTCCCGCACTAAAATAGTTCGGGCATAAGATGAGCATTAGGTTTGCATAGAGCTGCTTCGTATTACGACAATACAAGCTTCGGCAGGAAAATGAGTATAACACGAAATTAGGGTACCATTGTTGATTTAAACGATGGTACCTAAAACATATATTTTAGCAGTGTGCTAAGCCTGTGCGGGCTTGCTGCTAGACCTTGCTGTGCGAGCTGATAGCGGATGGGACTTTTGACTTTTTTATTAACATCGCTGTTGCGAAAATTAAAAATCCTATGCTTATTATTTGAGAGGTGGAAAGTCCGAAAAGGAAACCGCGATACTCGTCTCCGCGGAAAAATTCTATTATAAAGCGGGCGATAGGATATGCAATCAGATAGATGTAAATAAGCTTGCCTTTAAGCTTTTCGTGCCTTAGCAGATAATCAAGAACGAAAAACAAGCAAAGGTTAAAAACAGCTTCTACCAACTGAATAGGAAAACGGTTGACACCGTTTGCCGAAGCAATAAGGGAGTGCTGATAGGTGACACCTATTTTACACTCAAGTCCATAGCAGCAGCCGACCAAAAAGCAGCCAATACGTCCGAAGAAATGGAGCAGTGGAATTGCCGGAGCAGCTATGTCTGTGCTTAAGTCTATGTCATAGCGCTTCTTTTTCATGTAAATAAAGCCAACTACCATGCCGCCGATTAAACCGCCGTAGTATACAGCTCCGCCAAAAATCATAACGGCATAGTCTTCAAAATCCTTAAAGCTTTTTATAACAGACAAATCCGAAAACAGGGTTAATACAGTTTTATAGTTTGTAATTCCGTATAGTATGCGTCCGCCAAAAATGACGCCGATAGCCGAGATTAGCAAAAGCGTGAGCATGTCGCTGTCATCGCCTGTGAGCTTTTTTGCTTTTTTGCAGGCGTATATACCTGCTGCAAAGCTACCGATTATTGCAAGTATGGAATACGGTGAGATTACCTTCCCAAAAAGAATTATTTCTTTAAACATCAATGCTCTCCAATAGTTTAATAATAAAAGTGCTATGATTAATCATAGCACTTTTATATACTGCCTGCGTATGTATTACGCTGTGGCACCTGCTGCGGCAACAAGACCTGCAGCACAGAGGACACAAATAACTCCTACTGCGCTGAAGCCTGCTCCAACAATTCCGCAAACCATGCCTGCGGTAGCAAGACCCTGCTTGCCGTCCTGAGATTCAGCAGACTGCTTGCGAGCCTTTACTCCGAAAACAATGCCTAGAATTGAAAGAACCAAAGTGAAGTAGCAGACAACCGGAATAAATCCGCCGATGATGCCGAGAATTCCGCATACGAGAGCTGCAATTGCCATGATATAATCCTCCTCAAAAAAACTAATTTCAGTTTAGCAGTTGTGGATTAAATTGTCAATATTTTTAGTATTTTGCACAAAAAGTATTTTTAATAATAGGCTTCACTATGCCTTTTGACAATTGTGCTAAATTATAGCTGCTTGCCGCATTTGTGACAGAATTTTGGATTTCCCTCCAATGAAGTCCCGCAGTAAGGGCAAAATTTTGGAGCATCGGATGAGGAAGCCTGCTGATAGTAATACTGAGAATTCTGAGCGCTCTGTTGATAGCTGCCCTGAGAATATGGATTTTGAAAGCCGCTTGCTGTATTTTCGCCCCCAGTACTTGCTTCGCCGGGAACTCCTACGTATTGGTAGTCGGAGCTAAATGCCATAATGCAAAGGAAAATCAAATTTAAAAAAATCAGTCCGCACGCCCAGCCACCGTCTTTTCCGAAGGCCTGCGACAGCTTTATCATGGTAATTATGTGTATGACAAGATTTGCAACGGGAACAAAAATCAGCAAGAAAAACCAACCATTTCCCCAACATATTTTATATAGGGTATAGTCGGTATAAAACGGAATGACGGCTGCCCAGCCGTTTTCATTTGCCTTTTCAAATAGCTTCCAGTTTGCAACAATGCGCAGAGCCAAGAATGCCAAAGAGGGGATAAGGCAAATTGCCCATATGCTGGCAACTAAGCTAAAGACCGCGTAACTATCCATAATATGCCTCCGTTTATGTATATGTTTGATAGTTTCATTTTACTATAAAATATGCAGCGATACAAGCCTAAAAGACGTAAAAACGCTCTTCGGGCATATGTAAAAAAGTAAGAGCCTTTCGATTGCTTCGAAAAGCTCTTACTTTTTATCGTTCTTCTCGGAAATATGGAAGACCCAAATGATCGGGCGGCTGACTGTCACGGCTGTGCTTCATTGAAACAAAGATAAGAACAGCAATGGTTACAAGATAGGGCAGCATTTTAAACAACTCAAGAGAACTGCGGTTTAAGCCTGAAATATAGAAATACATGCAGGAGAGAATACCGAAAAGATAAGAGCCCCATATAGCATGATTTGGCTTCCAACGGGCAAAAATTACCAGAGCAACGGCAAGCCAGCCAAGAGTTTCAAGCTTTCCGTCAGATGCCCAAGTTCCTTTGGTGTAGTCCATTACGTAGTATAGTCCGCCCAAGCCGGACAAAATAGCGCCTGTACAGGTTGCAAGATACTTATATTTTGTAACGCTAATTCCGGCCGCGTCCGCTGTCGCTGGGTCCTCACCCACGGCACGGAGATTAAGACCGACACGGCTGTGGCTGAGAAACCGGCTTGTGAGAATTGCAATTATTACTGCCAGATAAACCATGAAGCCGTACGAAAGGAGAGTTTCTCCGATAAATCCCAGATTTCGCAGAGCGGGGAAATAGGCGGTAAAGGCAGAGGAGGTGGCGGAAACTGAAATTTGACCTACACCGCCTGCAATCTTGTTTAGGTAGCCCCCGAAGAAGTTTGCAAAGCCGCCTCCAAAGATGGTTAATGCAAGACCTGTGACGTTTTGGTTTGCGCGTAATGTGGTGGTAAGAAAGCTGTACAGTAAGCCCACGAGAAATGATGCCGCAGCGGCACAGCCTATAGCAATCAATATGCACAAGGCAACGCTGGGTACTGTACCTGCGTTTTTACAGGCGTTTTCATAAAAGAATACACCGATAAGACCGCAGATGCCTCCAATATACATGATACCGGGAACACCAAGATTTAGATTTCCGGACTTCTCGGTGAGAATTTCTCCGGTGGCACCAAACAGAATAACGGTGCCAAAGGCAACGGCTGCACGGATAATTGCAATAATTTGTGTCATTATTCCTCTACCTCCTTTGCTTCGCTGCGGTGGCGGAAGATTACCTTATATTCAACAAAAAATTCACTTCCCAAGATAAAAAACAAAATTATACCGGTTATCATGCTGGAAACATAGTCGTTTAAAACACCGTTTGATTGACTGGCAATTGCCATAGCGCCTTTTTCCAGAAAAGCAAGCATAAATGAGAACAGAACCATAACAAAGGGATTAAATTTTGACAGCCAAGCAACAATTATCGCTGTAAAGCCTCGACCGCCGGCGGTTGAAGTGGAAATGGTATGTGACATGCCTGCAACGGCGATAAAGCCGGCAACACCGCAAATGGCACCGGAAACAGCCATGGTGCGCATTATAACTCGGGCAACCTTTATACCTGCGTATTTCGCAGTGCGCTCACTTTCGCCTACAACTGAAAGCTCGTAGCCGTGCTTTGTATAGCGCATATAAATAAATACCGCAACAGTTATTGCAAGAACTATGATTACATTCAGCACATATTGATTGCCAAGCAGGGTTGGAAACCAGCCGCCCTTGGTACTAGGATTGATTATGCCAACAGAGTTAGAGTTTCTGGGGTTTTCCCAGAAGGTTACACAGAAGGCGGTGAGCTGTATGGCAAGGTAGTTCATCATGAGGGTGAACAGTGTTTCGTTGGTATTCCAGCGCGCCTTGAAAATCGCGGGAATAAGTCCCCAAACAGCGCCGGCTACGGAGCTTACCACAAACATTATAATAAGAAGCAGCGGTGTGGGAATGGAGTTGCCCCAAAAAATCATGCAGGCAGCGGACGCAATTCCGCCTACAAGCGCCTGACCCTCAGCACCGATGTTCCAAAAGCGCATTTTAAAGGCGGGGGCAAGTCCAACCGAGATACACAGCAGCAGCATTGCATCGCGTATGGTTTCCCAGCTTTTCCGTGTGCTTCCGAAAGCACCCTTGAACATGGTTGCATAGGCCTGAACGGGGTTTGACTTTGAAAGGGCGTAGATGATACCTGCACAGACCACAAGAGCAAGAAATATGGCGGTAAGACGGATTAGCCACGCCTTAGGATGGGAGATGAAGTCGCGTTTTGAAATTCTTAAAAACGGTTCGCGTTTTTCGTGTTTCATTCGTTGCTGTCCCCTTTCAGGCTTGTCATTAGCATGCCTACCTGCTCTTTTGTGGCGGTTTTGCCATCCACAACTCCGCTTACCTTGCCGCTGCACAGGACAAGAATCCTGTCACAAAGCTCAAGGAGCACGTCCAAATCCTCTCCTACGTATATCACAGCCACACCCTTTTTTTTCTGTTCGTTAATAAGGTCATAAATTGTGTAGGAGGAATTGATGTCCAATCCTCTGACAGCGTAGGCGGTCATAAGAACTGTGGGTGCGGAAGAAATCTCTCTGCCTACCAGTACCTTTTGAACATTACCCCCCGACAGCTTTCTTACAGGAGTAGATATGCTGGGCGTGTTTACCTCTAAATCCGACACAACGGTCTCTGCAAGCTGCTTTGGAGAACGCCTGTCAGTGAAGATGTGTTTGCCCTTGCGGAAGCTGCGTAGCATCATGTTGTCTGTTAAGTCCATGTTTGCAACAAGACCCATGCCCAATCTGTCCTCGGGAACAAAGGAGAGGGAAACGCCCATGGAGGCTATAGTCAGCGGATCCTTGCCGATAAGCTCCTCGGTTTTGCCGCTGGATTCAATATATTGTACGGTACCGCTTTTTGCTTTCTGCAAGCCCGCTATTGCTTCAAGCAGCTCCTTCTGACCGCTGCCGGATATTCCCGCAATTCCGAGTATTTCTCCGCTGCGGGCAGTAAAGGACACGTCTGAAAGCCTTGTGATGCCGTCAAGATCCACAACAGTAAGGTCTTGAACTCTAAGCCGATCCTTGGAATTGACTGGCTCGGGACGCTCAATATTAAGAGAAACGGTGTGACCGACCATCATGTTCGTCATTTCCTGAGGGTTCGTGTCCTTTATGAGCATGTCACCTACAAAGCAGCCGCGGCGCAGCACTGCTACGCGGTCGGCAACCTCCATGACCTCGTGGAGCTTGTGGGTTATGATAACAATTGCTTTGCCGTCATTGCGCATATTCCGCATAACAGAAAACAACTTTTTTGTCTCCTGAGGAGTTAAAACTGCTGTTGGCTCATCTAAAATAAGGATATCCGCGCCGCGGTATAGGACTTTGACAATCTCTAGGGTTTGCTTTTCGGACACAGACATTTCGCAGACTAGCTTTTGGGGATCTACGCTGAAGCCGTATTTGCTGCATATATCTTTGATTTTGTCACTGGTTTTCGCAAGGTTAAGTCTGCCCGGCTCCTTAAGTCCCAGCACAACGTTCTCGGCAGCAGTTAAAACGTCTACCAGTTTGAAGTGCTGATGTATCATACCGATGCCTAAGTCAAAGGCATCCTTTGGGGAACGGATTGACACCTCATGGTCATTTACAAAAATCTGACCGTCATCCGGATAGTAAATTCCGGAGAGCATATTCATCAAGGTAGTTTTGCCGCTGCCGTTTTCGCCCAGCAAAGAAAGAATTTCTCCCCGGCGAATATCTAGCCATGCTTTGTCGTTTGCAACAACGGAGCCGAAGCGCTTCGTTATATTTCGCATTTTTACTGCGCAATTGTCCTGCATGGTACATCGTCCTTTCATATTTTGGATGTGCCGCACTGTCCGAAACGTCCGAAATTCAGGCGCTTCGGACAGCGCGGAAAACCAATCAAGAGAAGCCACAGAAATTGCGGCTTCTCTTGATTAAATTGAATGGAAAGATTACTTAGTTGAGCTTTGTGATGCCGTCAATGGCAATATCAAACAGAGGAGCGCT
Organism: uncultured Oscillospiraceae bacterium; assembly: GCA_964485265.1. Lineage (GTDB taxonomy): Bacteria > Bacillota > Clostridia > Oscillospirales > Oscillospiraceae > UBA2658. Next base: position 34,316 of record CAZAIU010000002.1, read on the forward strand.
CATAAGCTCGGATTCGTGGAAATAGCCGTCGCTGACAAGCTCAAGACCTTCAAAGCCGAAGGAGTTTTTGTATGAGTCAAGGTTTTTGCCGTCAACAGTCCACTTGGAGCAGTCGAATACGTGCAGTGAGCCGTCCTTTAGAGCGGCTTCAACTTCTGCGACCTTTTCGGCGGTGCCTTCAGCGCAGGAAGCGCCAAGCTCGGAAATCTGAACACCGTCAGCAACATAGCCGAAGGCTGTGTTGCGGGGAACAGCTTCGCCCTTCATAGCAGCGCCGATGATGGACTGATATGCAGCAACCCAGTTGTTCTGAGCGCTGGTGAGAGCGGCATTTGGAGCAACGGTGAGCATGTCAACGTTATAGCCAACGCAGTAAGCGGTCTTACCGGAAGCAAGAGCAGCTTCAACAGCGGAGGGAGCGCCGGTGGTGTCGGCGTGCTGGCTGATGATAACGCAGCCCTTAGCCATAAGAGCGTCAGCAGCCTGTGCTTCGGCAGTCATGTCAGCCCAAGAGTTTGTAAAGGTAACGTCCATGTGAGCTTCGGGAACAATGGACTGTACACCAAGGAAGAAGGCAGTGTAGCCGGAAACAACCTCAGCATAGGGATATGCGCCAACATAACCGACATAGGGATCGGTAACAGTGCCTGCGTCCATGAGCTCTTTAAGCTTCATGCCTGCGACAACGCCGGAGACATAGCGGGACTGGAAAATCTGAGTGAAGTAGTTAACAAAGTTGGGAAGGTCTGTAGAAGCGGCACTCTGACCGGAAGCGTGGCAGAAAAGAATGTCGGGATACTCTCCGGCGGCTTGCATGAGATAGCTCTCGTGACCGAAACTGTTTGCAAAGATGATGTTGCAGCCCTGCTCAGCAAGGTCAACAGCGGTGTCATAGCAGGTTTCGTCTTCGGGAACGTCATACTTCCAGATAATCTGGTCGTCCTTGATGCCAAGAGCTTCGGCAGCAGCCTTAATGCCGGAAATGTGTGCAAAGTCGTAGCCAATCTGCTCGTTGTGCAGAAGGATTACGCCGATTTTGAAGCTTTCTGCGTCAACAGCGGCTTTAACCTTTGCAGTATCAACGGGATTGTCAACAGATGCGGCAATTTTGTCTGCAAGAGCGGTGTCGCCGGCTTCGGGAGTTGCTTCAGTGTCTGCGGGCTTTGTGCCGCAGGCTGCAAGGGCAAAAACCATTGTAAGTGCCAGCAGCAGTGCAAGGAATTTTTTCATTTCTTTCTCCTCCATGTTTTTAGATGTATGTATATCCGAAATCGCTATTGCAATTTAAGACCAAAAAAAGCAGGAGCCGGGTATTTCCGTCTCCTGCGATACTTTGGGCAAAGGGCAACCTGCCTTTTGTCGGCTGTATCGGTAGTCCGGAAATTTACGGTGACCGGGTAGAGACTTCAAAACCATATCATTTGATATATACCGATATATTTATTTGTTTGTCAGCAAAATTCAACGCCGCTTTCACTCATGGATTTTATCCGCGCCAAGGATTCAATTCGTATGCCGCGGCCTCGAAGAAGCTCGCCGCCGGGCTGAAAAGCCTTTTCAATGGCTATGCCCGCGCCAACTAAGGTTGCACCTGCATCATATACTAAGGAGGCAAGACCTGACAGGGCGGCACCGTTAGCTAAAAAGTCGTCTATGATCAAAACTCTGTCGTCGGGATGAAGAAATTCCTCTGCAACGATTATATCGTAGGTCACTCCATGAGTAAAGCTTTCAACCTTGGAGGTGTACACACCGCCGGCGATATTTTTGGTTTTATTCTTTTTCGCAAAAATAACGGGACAGCCAAAAACCTGCGCTGTAATGCAGGCAATACCTATCCCGGAAGCTTCAATAGTTAGAATTTTAGTGACGTTTTGGTCCCCGAAAAGACGATAGAACTCCTTTGCCATTTCGCCGAAAAGAGCAACGTCCATCTGGTGGTTGAGAAAGCTGTCTACCTTAAGTATACTGCCGTCCTTAACTTTGCCGTCACGCAGAATACGATTTTCCAAAAGCTGCACAGCTATCACCCCAAAAAAATAATAAAGGCGGAAGATGACTTGCTCTATCCGCTTACTATAACAGTTTACATGATTGTTTCAATTTAAACAATATCCAAAATTCAATAAAAAATCACAAATATTTTGCAGCGGTGTTAACAATTTCGTCAAAAATTAAAAGAGCCTGCGGATAAATGGATTTTTCCGTCAGACTCTCTTGTTTTTGCTATTTTTGCTTTGGTATGCTTATTGTGAGAACTAGCTCGGTATCGGTTTCATGCTTTTCCATACCGGCATCTATGCCGCCTTGTTTCATCATATCAAGACCGTGAGAGAGCGTGTTCAGAAATACTCTAACATCCTTGAGCACAAACATTGTTTTGCGTTTGCCTTTTAAATCCGGCTCCGGCTTTTGGACAGGTGCTTGAAGCAAGGCCTCTATGTACTCCTCTGCGGCGGCAACATTCATATGCTGCTCTACCATGAACTTCACCGCCTGACGCTGAGTCTCCTCATCACTCAGACGCAAAAGTGCCCGACCGTGGCGTTCAGTTAGACCTTCATCCCTAAGAGTATCCAAAACATCGGGCGGAAGCTTTAACAATCTGAGCTTATTAGCAATAGACGGCTGGGATTTTCCCAATCGCCGCGCTGCTTCCTCCTGACTCATTCCGAAAAGGCGTATGAGCTGATAAATCCCTTCGGCCTCCTCAACAAAGTCAAGATCACGCCGCTGAATATTTTCGACCAAGGCAAGCAGGCTCGATTCCTCCATATTAACGTCAATAACGATACAGGGAACCTCCCGCAATCCTGCAAGGCATGAGGCACGAAGTCTGCGCTCACCGGCAACAAGCTCATAGTGTCCCCCGCGGCGGCGAACTGTAAGAGGATTTAATACTCCGTGCTGAGCAATGCTGTCTGACAGCTCTCGCAGAGATTCCTGTGAAAACTTTTTTCGCGGCTGAACGGGACTGGGATATATTTCGTCCACGGACAAATAACATATTCCGTTTCGAAACAGCCGTGGGTTTTTCTTAACAGAGGTCATTTTTACATCTCCTTTGCACAAATCATGGTTTCTTAGTGTAAATACAAAAGCATTACATATATGGTAGTTTGGAATCATACTACACCATATCTAGTGCAAAATATGGCGGATGCTGTTGGGGAATGAAAAATCCGCGCCACTGCTTTAAAATAAAAACAGTGAGCGCGGATTTTAGAAAATTGAGTTGGTCAAACCTCGTCGTCCTCGTAGTCGTGTCTGCGAAACAGCAGAGTGATGCACCAAATTGCGGCTAGTCCCACAAGTGTATATATCACGCGGCTGACTGTGGCGGTTTGCCCGCCGAACAGATAGGCGACTAAATCAAAGCGGAAAATACCGATAAGACCCCAGTTTATTCCGCCTATGATGTTAAGGATCAGGGCAATTCTGTCGATTATCAGCATATTGCATTAGCTCCTTTGCTTTTTTTCAACATTAGCTTCTGCAATAATTATTTTTTTATTCAAATAAATTTAATTCAAACATGCCAATTAAAAAAATATCAGCGTAGAAAATCAGATTTCGGCGTGTGCGTGCCTTGTCGCGTGACAGCCCATGTTTACTACGCATGGTAGCCCTGCGATATGAGTTGGGTATGCTTCTATATTTACTGCCAAGGCGGTAATTCTTCCGCCAAAGCCCTGAGGTCCCAGCCCCAGAGAATTTATGCGGCGGAGCGCTTTTTCTTCAAGCTCCGCATAAAACGTGTCGTCGTTGCGGCAGTCCATGTCACGGAGGAGCGCTTGCTTTGAAAGCAGAGCAGCTTTTTCAATTGTGCCGCCTAGACCTACGCCCAGAATCACAGGTGGACATGGGTTTGAGCCTGCCCTGTCAACCGTTTCAATTATAAAATCTAAAATATCGTCTGCTGTGCAGGAGGGCAGAAGCATTTTCATAGCGCTCATGTTTTCACTGCCGAAGCCCTTTGGCGCAAGGCTGATGCGTAGTTTGTCCCCTGGGACAATACGGGTATGTATAACAGCGGGAGTGTTGTCCCCTGTATTTACGCGGCGAAGAGGATCGGATACAACTGACTTGCGCAGGCAGCCCTGAACGTAGCCCTGCCTCACACCCTCGTTGACGGCGTTCTCAAAGTATCCTCCAACGATATGAACTTCTTGACCTACTTCCGCGAAAACCACAGTCATTCCTGTGTCCTGACAAATGGGAATGTTTTCTCTTTCAGCCAGAATATAGTTTTCCCTTAAATCCTGCAAAACCTCCTTGCCGGCGGGAGAAACCTCCGCAAGACAGGCGTTGTCAATAAGCTTTTTTGTTGCGCAGGGCAAAACAGTGTTAGCCTTAATACACAGTTCTTTTATGGCTTCTGTTATTTTTTCACAGTGTATTTCTCTCATGGGGCATCCTTTCACAGCCGGATATATGCATTTTTTAGCAAATAATTCCCGTTCGACAAAACTAGTGCGCTTTCGCTCTTTACAATATAGAAGAAATGAGCTATTCTCTGATTACAGCTTATCCAATGGCACGCACGGTGCGTGCCGGGCTCATATCTTTATCCCACAACCCTGTTTTGGCGGAATGTTTTCATTCCGCCGCTTTTTTTATGCTGCGATTAAAACTAATAAATATTATATTTAGAGAGCTATTTTGCTAAAAGCATATGAATTGCATATCCCGCGATTATTTGCACAAGCAAAATAGCGGGAAAGCCTAAGGTGAATTTTTTGTGCAGCGTTTTATGGCGAAAAACATATATACCGCAGATACCGCCGATGCTTCCGCCGATGGCTGAGAGAACGAATAAGGTTTTTTCAGGGATACGCCATTTTTTGTGGGCTGCTTTGTATTTGTCAATGCCCATGGATGAAAACGCTGCAAGGTTTATTATAAGCAGATAAACCCATAATATGTAAAGCGGCTGCTGCCGCAATAGTTCTAAAAATTTCATCAGTGCATTCCTTTCGGAGTCTTAAAGTCGCGGCTGTTGGGCCTTGCCGTATCGGCAGGCTTTGCGGTTTTACCGCCGCCCATGCCCTTTGCCCTGCCGGAAACCTTAACACCATGTGGCGGTGCAGTGGGGCGTCTTGCACCGTGCCGTTCATCACCGACAGGCTTTTGACGATTGCTATTCTTTCTGCTGCGGGCTTGGTCATTGCCGCTTTTCGGCGCAAAACCATCCGTGTCAGAAGGCGCAGAGCCGGACTTATCCTTGTATGAAGCACCGCCCTGCGGCCTGTCGGGACGAACAAGGCAGTTTTTACCAAAACCGATTAAGTCCTCTCTGCCTGCTTCCTTTAGAGCTTCAATTACCAAATGACGCTTGTCCGGACGTTTCCACTGCAAAAGTGCACGCTGAAGTGCCTTTTCATGAAAGGTTTTTGCTACATAAACAGGCTTCATTGTACGAGGGTCAAGACCAGTGTGGTACATGCAGGTGGAAATTGTGCCGGGAGTTGGGTAGAAGTCCTGCACCTGCTCCGGCTGACGGCCGCGCTCGTTGAGATACTCAGCCAAAGCCACAGCGTCGTTAAGGGTGCTGCCCGGGTGACTGCTCATGAGGTAGGGAACAACGTACTGCTCCTTATCGTATCGCTGATTGAGCCGACTGTATTTATCCATAAAGCGTTCATATACCTCAATATGAGGTTTGCCCATGCAATCGAGAACTCCGTCTATGCAGTGCTCCGGCGCAACCTTTAATTGACCGGAAATATGGTGGCGGACAAGTTCTGAGAAAAACTCTCCGTTTTTGTCCTCCAGCATGTAGTCAAAGCGTATTCCGCTGCGGACAAATACCTTTTTAACACCGGGTATTTCCCTAAGCTTACGCAAAAGAGCAAGATAGTCTGAGTGGTCAGCGTCAAGATTTTTGCAGGGTGTGGGTGCAAGACAGCGTTTTTTTGCGCACATACCGTGCTCATCCTGAAGCTTGCAGGAATGATGACGAAAGTTTGCAGTGGGACCGCCCACATCGGATACATAGCCCTTCCACAAGGGGTGGTGCGTCATCGCCTCCACCTCGCGGATGACTGATTCGTGGCTTCTTGAGGAAATCATTCTGCCCTGATGAAAGGCAAGAGCACAGAAATTACATGCGCCGAAGCAGCCGCGATTGTGGATAACGGAAAAGCGAACCTCCTCAATTGCGGGAACGCCGCCCATGTCATCATACATGGGGTGAACCTCACGCGTGTAGGGAAGCTCACAAACAGCGTCAAGCTCCTTCGTTGTCAACGGCATTGCAGGTGGATTGACTATTAGCATACGCCCCTGACAGCCTTGGCAAAGGGCTTTGCCCCGAATGGTGTCATGCTCCTCATATTCAATACGAGTGGCATTTGCCTCGCAAACGGGATCTGCTGCGGTCTCCTCGTAGGTGGGGAGAATGAGCTTTTCAAAAACGCAGGCATTTTCGTCGGCTGCTATGAAGGCAGTTCCGCGAACATCGGTGATTTCGGAGGGCTTTATCTTGCGCTTTAAGCGCTTTGCAATTTCCCGAGTGGCATATTCACCCATGCCGTAAACAAGCAAATCCGCCTTTGAGTCGAACAATACTCCGCGGCGCACCTTATTGTCCCAGTAGTCATAATGGGAAAAGCGGCGCAGGCTGGCTTCAAGTCCGCCTATAATGATAGGCATATCGGTGCCGTATGCCTCACGGGCACGATTGGCATATACTATGGTTGCCCTGTCGGGACGCAGTCCCGCCCGCTTGCCGGGAGAGTAAAAATCCTCGGAGCGGCGCTTTTTCGCGGCGGTGTAGTGTGCTACCATACTGTCAAGGTTGCCTGCTCCGATAAAAACGCCGTAGCGGGGACGTCCCATTGCTTCAAAGTCTGCGGAATCGTTCCATCTGGGCTGAGCCAGTATTGCAACGCGAAAGCCCATGTTCTCAAGAACCCGGGCAATCACAACGGGACCGAAGCTGGGATGATCCACGTAGGCATCACCCGACACTACCAGAAAGTCGTACCAGTACCACCCGCGGGAGTGCATATCCTCTTTTGAAACGGGAAGAAAATTGATTATATCCATAATTACCTCTGGTTTTAAGCTGTCAGATTAAAAATAAGGCTTTTAAAACCGTTAAAGCTTATCAATCAAAACGGAGTTTTGCTTTGATAGGCGGCGTATTCGTATGACTGAAAAAAGCACTGTTTTTTGATATTTCGGGAAATGTATCCTAAAATGAACGCTTTAGAAAGCTGCTCAATAATTTACACTTTAAGCTCCGGTGCGGTTCAAAGCTTTTTTTCAAGCATACGCAGGGGAACGACGTTTCCCTCGGTTACTGACAGACAGCTAAAGCCAAGACGGTCGTACAAGGTGAGTGCACGAGTGTTGGTCTCCGCAACATGCAGACGGAGAGAACCTCTGCCAAGGCTGCGGTAGTATGAGACTGCGTGGCCGATTAGCTGAACTGCATAGCCCCTGCCACGAAGTTCCGGAACTATGTAAACAAGGCTTAACCAGCCTGCGCCCACATCCGCCATGCGGTTTGGGTCAAGCTCTATAATTCCTGCAAAATCATCACCTCTGTAAGCCTTCATAAGAGTCATAGGGTCTTTTCTTGAAACCGTTGTGGCAGCTTTTTGGTAAGGTGCGGGTGAATAACCCTGCAAAGTGCCGTGAGCTTGTTCCCAACCCTCCTTATAGCAGGTGTTGTACAGGTCACTGTCCTTTTTCATGTTCATTGGCTCAAAGCGCAGGTTGCTTAAGTCGAGGCTCTCGTTGTCCTTCCACCAGCTTTGGTTTGCAAAGGTGCTCAGTCCGTTTTTAAGGTGACTGTTGTCGTTGTAATATTCAAGTTCCATTTTGCCGTTTTGAATGTTTATTAAAGCAACACAGGTGTTGTCACCGTGAAGTATTTCTGAAATTCTATCGGAGGGTATGCCCAATATAACGCTTATAAAAGAACGGATTGCCATGCCGTGACTGACACAGGCAATGGTTTGCCCCTTATGATGCTCGGCAAGCTCACTTATTATTCCCGTAATTCGCGCCTTCAAGTCCTCAAATCGCTCGCTGCCTTCAACATGCCAGCTTGCAGGGTCGCTTCCAAAGAGAAACAATTGAGTGGGATCATAATGTGCAACGTTGCCCCAAGGCTCATCCTCCCAAATTCCCATGCCGACTTCTTTTAATCTGGGCTCGATGTTTAGCTTTAAGTCGTGATATTTTAATATTGCGCCGGCGGTTTTTTGGGTTCGCTGAAGATCGCTTGCATAAACTGCGTCAATTTTTATGTCGCGGAAGCGTTCTGCAAGAGCTTCAATCTGCAAATAACCTCTGCGGGTAATGTCTCCGTTGTGATGTCCCTGAATGCGACGGTAATAGTTGCCCTCCGCTTCGGCGTGCCGAATTAGATAGATTTTTGTCATATTGACCTCCGGTTGTTGACCGCACGAGGCGGATGATATATAATTGCCATGAAAAAGCCATGGAAGATGTATACTTACATCCATCCATTTTATAATAAAACTCGCCAAGAAACAAGGGCGTAATCAGCTTTTTTGAATTGCAAAATGGAGGAACAGTTGTGAAGGTTATCCATCTTATCAGCGGAGGGGACACGGGAGGAGCAAAAACCCATATACACTATCTGCTTTCGGGTATCAGCAAAAGCATAGATGCAACCCTTGTTTGCTTTATGCGGGGAGAGTTTTCCGAAGAAGCCGAGCAAATGGGCATAAGCACAGTGGTGCTGGAGGGAAACATACTGAAAACCCTTAAGCAGCTCAAGGCAATGATAAAAAACGGCGGCTATGACATTATCCACTCCCACGGTGCTAGAGGAAATTTCATGGCAAGTCTTTTAAAGCGTTCGTGTAAAGTCCCTGTGGTGACAACTGTACACAGTGACCCCAAGCTGGACTATTTGGGACGTCCGGGGGCGGGGCTTGTTTACGGAACTCTCAATTCCTATGCATTGCACCGTGCAGACTACCTTGTGGGAGTTTCCCAATCAATGAAGGACTTGCTCATTGAGCGCAAATTTTCACCCAATGATATCTTTACCATATATAACGGCATTGACTTTTCCGTTAAGCCTGAAAACGCAGATAAGCTGACCTACCTGCGGGGATTGGGGCTTGACTGCGACGAGGACAGTGTTGTTGTGGGTATTGCGGCAAGACTTGACCCCGTTAAGGATATGCAGACCCTTGTTCGGGGCTTTGCAAGAGCGGAAAAAAGCTGTCCCGCTCTTCGCCTTGTTATTGCGGGAGACGGGGCGGAGCTTGAAATGCTAAAATCCCTTGCATCAGAGCTTGGTGTTGAAAAAAAGGTATGCTTTGCCGGCTGGATAAGCGATATTGACAGCTTCTTCGGAGCTTTGGATATAAACACGCTCACTTCACTTTCGGAGACCTTTCCATATGCCATAACTGAGGGCGCTCGAGCGGCTCTTCCGACTGTTAGCTCCAGAGTGGGCGGCGTTCCCATGCTTGTTACAGAAGGAGAAACAGGCTTCCTTTTTGCTCCCGGTGATTACAATACTCTGGCGGCAAGGCTTGAAGCACTGGCTGATTCCCCTGAGCTTCGCAAAAAGCTGGGAGCTGCAATTTATGAGAAGGCAAAGCGCGAGTTTTCCGTTGATGCCACCACTGAAACTCAGCTAAGGATTTATAACGAGGTTTTAAAAAGGCAGCAGTTAAAAAAAAGCGGCAAGCGAAACGGAATAGTAATATGCGGAGCTTATGGAATGGGCAATTCCGGAGACGATGCGATTTTGGAGGCAATAGTAGGTGAAATGCGCCAAATTGACCCCTTTATGCAAATAACTGCCCTTTCCCGTAAGCCCAAGGAGACACGCCGTCAATACGGAATAAACTCTGTGCATATGTTTAATATGCCTGCATTTCATAGAGTGATGAAGGAAACGCAGCTATATTTAAGCGGCGGAGGAAGCCTCATTCAAAACGTCACAAGCAGGCGCAGCCTCTGGTACTACCTCTACACAATTGAAACAGCGAAAAAGCTGGGAAATGACGTTATGATGTACGGTTGCGGTATAGGTCCCATTGTGGATAACAGGGACGAACCGCGTATTAAAGAGGTTTTAAACAAGGATGTGGATGTGATTACCCTGCGGGAGAGCTTCAGTCTTTCGGAATTGCAGCGGTTCGGTGTTACTAAGCCGAAAATGATAGTGAGCTCCGACCCTGCCCTTACACTGCCGCGGGCAGCTGATGACCGCATTGACGCAGAGCTTGCAAAATACGGGCTTAATCCCCACGGTGAATATGTATGCTTCTCAATAAGAAACTGGTCAGATTTCGTTTTAAAGGCGGCTGAATTTGCCAAGGCCGCGGACTATGTGTCTAAACAGCTGGGGCTAAAGCCGGTATTCATACTGATTAATCACCGAGAGGATGCAGAGGCAACACAGACGGTATGCCATCTTATGCAAAGCGATGCCGCTGTTATCAGCGAGCCCATGGATTCCTCCCTGACTATCGGTGTGCTGTCACGAATGAAGGCTGTAGTTTCCATGCGGCTGCATGGTCTGATTTTTGCAGCGTCCCAAGGTGCGCCTTTAGTTGGTGTTTCCTATGACCCGAAAGTAACAGCCTTTCTTGACAGTGTTGGCGAGGAACTTTGCATTGAGTTTTCCGAGCTGACGGCAGAAAAGCTGGAGCTTATGATAAAAAAGGCGGCAGGCGGTTTCAGCGACGGAGAACGCCGCCGTCAGTCAGTTGAAAAGCTCATATCTGCTGAAGCTATAAACAGACAAATGGCGAGGGAATTGCTTACAAAATAAACAATTTCAACAGTTTTCAAACACACTTAGAATAAAATGGGGTGCGAAAATGGTCAAAACTGCGGTTTTGGTGTCGGGCGGAGGAGTTAATCTGCAATCGCTGATAGACGCACGCATGTTTGGGGAGCTTCCAAATTGCTCTCTTGCGGCGGTGATTTCCTCAAACCCTGAGGCATACGCGGTAAAAAGGGCTGAGCTTGCGAATATACCATACCATATAATTGACAGGTCGCTGTTTCCAAACGATGTGGTTTTCTGCGGTGCTGTTTTGGATAAGTTGCGGGATTTGGACATTGAGCTTGTGGTTTTAGCGGGCTTCGGCTTCTCAATTCCAGAGGCTGCCTTCAAATTCTTTGGAGGAAAGATAATTGACACATATCCTGCACTTTTTCCGCTGCTTGCAGATACAGAGACAGACGGGGAGAAAATCTGTGCAGCTATTTTGGAGTCGGGAGGCACTGTTGCGGGAGCAACAGCGTATTTTGCAACTGAGGAGCTTGGTAGAGGTCCCGTAATTCTACAGAGAACGATAGAAGTATTCCCGGACGATACTCCTGCAAGCCTGCACCGCCGAGTGCTGGAGGAAGGTGAAAACTATGTGCTGCCCAGGGCAGTCAATCTGTTTTGTGAGGGTAGACTTAAAATCGAAGACGGAGCAGTACAGATACTTGAGCAGGAAAGCAGTAATACTGACGGTAAGTAAGCAAGTACAATACACATTTTTTAGAAAAGCAGCCCTGAAACTCTTTCAGGGCTGCTTCTTGTCGCATTTTTATCGTTTATTCGTCTTTTTTGTCACTTTCCTTGAGAGCTTTTTTCTTTTTAACTGATTTGACTATCACGATGACCACCACGGCGACAACTGCCAGAACAACCAAAACAGGCAAGGCTGCGACGAAGAATTTGAAAAATTCCTTAAAGAAGCGTCCGACTGCCTTTAGAGAGCGCACAAAGGAGTCCTTAAGCTGCTCACCGTAGCTGAGGGTAGCAGGAGCGTTGTCGGAGTAAAGCGTTACCTCTCGTATGGTGAGGTTTAGGGTGGAATACGAAATCAGGCTGTCCCAATTTTTAATTTGAGAGGTCAGGCTTTCAATTTCGTAGCGCACATCGGAAAGACGCCCCTCAATTTGAAGAATTTCTTCCACAGTGTCTGCTTTTGAAAGCAGTTCAAGCAGTCTTTTTTCTTCAGCCTGTCTTGCGGTAAGACGGGCTTCGGTGTCCCTATACTGCATTGTGATGTTCTCTGCGTTGGTGCTGCTGTAGGGGACGTTTCCAAGCTGTGTAAGACTCTCAGTCACGGACTTGAATTTATCAGCGGGTATGCGAATGGAGTATTCGGCGCCGCGGTAGCTCTTGCCTCCGTAATAGCTGGTGTTAAAATCGTTTCCTGTGATGTTGGAGCTTTGCACGAAGCCGCCGCAGTCAGCGATAAGCTTTGATAAAGCCTCAAGGGTCTTATCGAATTCAAGGGTTTCAACCTCAGCATCTCCGGTGTAAATAATTTTGTCTGTGGGATTGCCCTGAGGTAAAGCTTCAGATTTGTTTTCGGAAAGCTCACCCCTAAAGCCTCCGTCTCCGCTGGCTGTTGTGTCAGCTATTTCGGAGATTTCTTCCGGTTTGGGAACCTCCTGCGGAGAAGACATGTCGGCGGCAGCCTCGGGAGCAGAGCTTTTACTTCCGCAGGCTGTAAATGCAAGGATTAGAATGAGTGCGAGTGCAAGAGAAAGAAAAATTCTTTTCGTTTTCATTTTGTACCTCCCTGTTTTTTTGATTTAACGTGCTATTTAGACGGAAAAATAATGCAAAGGTTCCCCAAAAGGCAGATGGGAGTCAATATGCCATTACTAATAAGAAAGGCTAGGGCAGGTATCTGAAAAAAGATACCTGCCCTAGCTTTGACACCTGTTCATTTTAACTGGTTTAAGTTACATCAATGCAATAACTGATGGCAACATTGTTTTCCATGGATATAATTAGCCAGTTGGAGTCCATAATATATACGCCTAAATAATATACTAGTGTAGATTCAGGGGGAAAAGTTTCTCTGACCATTTTGAAGGAAGACTGTTTGCCGTCTTCCTCGCCAAGTAGTTCAATAATATTTGATTCCGTCATACCAATTATATGGTGCCTTTCAAGCATGTTTGCAGTGATTTTAAACCTATTTTCTAAATCTTTATTCCATTTATCACAGGTAAATGTGTGCTGGTATTTATAAATTCCAAAGGCAGTTATAATTGTAAGCACGATTATGGTGAATATGCTAAAGATAAAAATATTCCATCGCTTTGCACGTTTTGCCTGTTTTTCAAAGCGCTTTTCGTCCATAAACAACTCCTTTTGCATAGCCGCCTAATGTCTATCTATTTGTAATACCGATACACAAGCTGTCAAGATATTAATATACACAGCCTGCGATGACAAGGAATGCAATTGCTCACCGTTCGCGGAAATTACTTTCAAGCATGCTAAAGCGTATAGCTAAGATTTTAAAGTGTTCCCAGATAGCCTTCTAAAATTAAGGTGGCGGCAACAGCGTCAACATTCTTTTTGTGATCCTTCATTTTTTTACCGTTGGCGTGAAGAATATCGTGAGCGGCAATGCTGGTTCGGCGCTCATCCCAAAGGGTAACGGGTATGTCGCAGCGCTCCTCCAAAAGTGCTTTAAAGGCAGCGCTTTTTTCCGCTCTCGGTCCTGTTGTGCCATCCATGTTTTTCGGATAGCCCAAAACAAGGTGAGAGACCTCACGCTTTTTTGCCTCTGCAACGATTTTATCGGCGGCTCGTTCTGCCTTCCATTCCTCAAGCGTCCATGCCTCGCCGCAAAGTGTGGCTGTTGCGTCGGAAACTGCAAGACCCGTGCGGGCATCGCCGTAATCTATAGCCATTATTCTCAT
>CAZAIU010000002.1:48089-75273 GCA_964485265.1 uncultured Oscillospiraceae bacterium
CTTCCTTTCGTGACTTGCCACAAAAGGAGCGGCGCTCCATCAGTGGCAGCGGATTCGGACAGGGCACCGCAGGGCTTTGTTGCAAGCCCTTTCGTCAGACAGCAAATCCCGTCTGTCTGCACTTTACGCGCCAAGTCCTACTCTGACCATTTCCTGCGTAAACAGTGCATAGCACCGTTTACATTATTTGTTTGAAGCGCCGACTATCACCTTCTTATGCTGTGAATTTTGCTTACTTTCCGAAAAATGCCCTAACCCTTCCGGCAGTATAAAGGGAACCCACAGAGCAGACAACTCCCGTTTTTCCTGCAAGCTCAAGAGCTTTTTGTATGCCCTGCTCTATCGAAGTGCAAGCCGTAACGGGCTTGCCATAAATGCTTATTGCCTCCGCAAGTGCTTCACAGGACAGGGCACGGGGGTTAGGCGGTGTGATGGTTACGAATTCGTCCGCCACTTTGTTTAAAATGGACGCAAGACCAATGTAGTCCTTATCAGCCAGAACACCCATAAGAATAACTGTTTTTTTATCATAAAAGTAGCTTGCAAGATTTTCGGCAACGGTTTGGGCACACTGAGGATTGTGTCCGCCGTCAACAATAAAATATGGATTTTCTGACAGAAGCTCAAATCTTGCCGGCCATAGGGTTTTGGAAAGCCCTGTAGCAACAGCTTCTTCTGAAATTTCAAGCCCCTGAGAGCGAAGCACCTCAATGCACTCGAGCACCACGGAGGCATTTTTGAGCTGATGAGATCCTAAAAGAGGGAGCTTTAGATTATTAAAGGATTTATAAGAAAATACCTGACCGTCAAGACCGTTTGAAAGGGGTACAATGCAGTCAAAGCTTGCAGCGTGTACAGGAGACGAGAACTCCTCGCAGCGGCTTTCTATGACAGCGCGGATATTCTTCGGCAGGTCGTATATTACGGCTTCGCAGCCTGACTTAATGATACCTGCTTTTTCGCCAGCGATTTTTTCAACAGTATCCCCTAACTCCCGTGTGTGGTCAAGACCGATATTGGTTATGATACTGCATAGGGGGGCATCTATCACATTTGTGGAGTCAAGTCTACCGCCCATTCCGGTTTCCAAAACTACTACGCCGCAGCCCTGCCGCTTGAAAAATTCAAAGGCAATGGCGGTTACAAGCTCAAACTCGGTTGGTCTGTCAGCCATTGACAGGGCAAGTGGCGCACAAAACTCGGTTATTTCGGCAAGCTCGCTTCCCGAAATGGGCTGACCGTTTACCTGCATTCGCTCACAAAAGTCGGAAATGTAGGGGGAGGTGTAAAGACCCGTGCGCAGGCCGGAGCTTTGGAGGATTGACGAAAGCATTGCAGAGCATGAGCCTTTGCCGTTGGTACCTGCAAGGTGGATAAAGCGCAGGTTCTCTTGAGGATTGCCCATTTTGGAAAGCAGCTCAAGCGTTCGGGAGAGACCCGGCTTTGAACCCTGCCAAAGCTTTTCGTGTATGAAGTTCAATGCTTCCTCAGCGTTCAAATGCTTCGCCTCCATTTCTGTACTTAGGTAGTATACCACGGTCAATTGCGTGAAATCAACTTAGAAACATTTCTTGTAGAATTGACCGAAAAAGACATAAAAATCCGTAAAAGCACCCGCAAATTGCCGATTATTTGCCAAAGCTCGGGTACTTGTGTGAAACAGATACAATATATACTAAAAAAAGCAATAAAATTGTTGACCGGACAGACAAGCTGTGTTACAATACACATTACCTGTCGGCGGAGAGGCTTTCTTTTCGTGCGCAGTTTCAATCCGGCGCACATGTCCGTCCCGATCAGGGAGGCAACACGGGCTTATGCCTAATTTTACAAGGAGGTGCCGAAATGCGAGTAAAAGTAACTCTTAGATGCAACGAGTGCAAGCAAAGGAACTACAATACTTTCAAGAACAAGAAGAATACCCCCGACAAGCTTGAAATGAACAAGTATTGCCCCTTCTGCCGCAAGCACACAGCGCATACGGAAACGAAGTAGGTTTTTTAGAAAGGATGTGCTTTAATGGCAAAAGCTAAGGAACAGGCTGTCAAGAAGACCACAGAGGCTGTTAAAAAATCTACAGGCAATGAAAAGGAAGGCTTTTTTAAGCGCGTTGCTCAATGGTTCCGTGACCTTAAGAGCGAGCTTAAAAAGGTTGTATGGCCGACGAAGCAGCAGACCGCGAACAATACGCTGGTCGCGCTCGTCGTAATGGCTGTCTTTGCTGTAATTCTTTGGGGCTTCGACTCCCTCGCTCAGGCAGGAGTTAAGGCGCTCATCTCTCTAGTAGGTTAGCGCCATGGCGGAAGAAGCAAAGTGGTACGTGGTTCATACCTATTCCGGCTATGAAAACGCAGTAGCTGCGGCAGTTTTGAAGGCTGCTGAAAACCGCAGGATGCAGGATTTGATTACAGAGGTCAACATTCCCATGGAAACTGTTTCGGAGCATACCGATAACGGTGAGAAAACCGTGGAACGCAAGACCTACCCCGGATATGTTTTCGTAAAGATGATTCTTACAGACGAAAGCTGGCATCTTGTGCGCAATGTGCGCGGAGCAACCGGATTTGTAGGAAGCGACGGCAAGGCCGTTCCGCTTACCGAGCAAGAAATATATGACCTGGGCGTTGAACGCCACGAGGTCGTTGCGGGCTTTAATGTCGGTGACAGCGTAAAGGTTACCGACGGTCCCTTGGAGGGCTTCATGGGAACAGTCGATGAAGTTGATACAAGCAAGAGCAGAGTCCGCGTAATTGTCTCCATGTTTGGCAGGGAGACACCTGTCGACCTTGACTATTATCAGGTCGAACTTGTTTCAGATTAATTAGGAGGTGCACGAAAGTGGCACAGAAAGTTGTTGGATATGTCAGATTTCAGGTTCCCGCGGGCAAAGCAACCCCTGCTCCTCCCGTAGGTCCTGCCCTTGGTCAGTACGGCATCAACATCGGCCAGTTCACCAAGGATTTTAACGAACGCACAAAGAACGACATGGGCATGATGATCCCTGTTGTTATCACGGTTTATTCAGACCGTACCTTCTCTTTCATCACAAAGACCCCCCCTACCGCTCTTCTTGTTAAGAAGGCACTCGGCTTGGAGCACGCTTCCGGCGTTCCCCAGCGCGACAAGGTCGGCACACTCAGCCGCGAGGATCTGCGCAAGATCGCGGAAACTAAGATGCCCGATCTCAACTGCACAGACATCGAGTCTGCTATGAGCATGGTTGCCGGCACCTGCCGCAGCATGGGCGTTCTCGTAGCTGCTGAATAAGCCCGCCCGTTTCCCTAAGTGGGAGGATGCTATTGCATCTGCCTAACCACATTACAAGGAGGATAAACTAAATTGTTTAGAGGTAAAAATTACAAAGAGAGCGCAAAGCTCGTAGATAAAGCTAATCTTTATGACCCCATGGAGGCCTTTGATCTGGTTATCAAAGCTTCTAAGGCAAAGTTTGACGAAACAGTTGAGCTTCACGTAAGGCTGGGCGTTGACTCCCGTCATGCTGACCAGCAGGTTCGCGGCGCTATTGTTCTGCCCCACGGCACCGGCAAGACCCGCAGAGTTCTTGTTTTCTGCAAGCCCGAGCGCGAGCAGGAAGCTCTTGACGCAGGCGCAGATTTCGCAGGCGGTCAGGATCTCGTTCAGAAGATTCAGAGTGAGAACTGGTTTGACTATGATGTTGTTGTTGCAACTCCCGACATGATGGGTGTTGTTGGACGTTTGGGTAAGGTTCTCGGTCCTAAGGGACTTATGCCTACACCTAAGGCAGGCACAGTTACTCCTAACATTGCTCAGGCTGTTAAGGAAATCAAGGCAGGTAAAATTGAGTATCGTCTTGATAAGACAAACATTATCCACTGCCCCATCGGCAAGGTTAGCTTTGGCCCCGATAAGCTCAACGATAACTTCAACACACTTATCGGTGCTATCATCAAGGCTAAGCCCGCTGCTGCAAAGGGTCAGTATATCAGAAGCTGCGTTACAGCTTCCACCATGGGCCCCGGCGTTAAAATCAATCAGGCTAAGCTCATCTAATTGAGCTTTTGCAAGAATTCCCGCCAATTGGCAGAGATTCATTGGGAAGCTTCGCAAAGCAAGTAATTCAGGGCTGTCAGGAAAACCTACCTAGAATTCTTTTATAAAGCGGAACCACCAATGCAGCATAAATCCCCAAGCACTGACAAGTGCTTGGGGATTTTCTGATATGTACAGATTGCAGTTAGATTCAAAATGATAGAATAGCAAAATTGATCGCTTGGCAGGCTTAGTCCTTTTTAGACAATGGAAGTATAATTTTAAATACAAAGGTTCCCTGATCATTTTCAAGAAAATAAACAGCTTCTTCATCTCGAACAATGCCGCGTCTGCTAATGGGAAGGCAGACGGTGTTTTTATCATCTTTTAACAATTTATAGGTATTTTTTTCACAAATTCCCTCATTGTTGACATATAAGTAGTAATCCTCTTCGATGTAAACGAAATCTTCAAAATTATCTGCTAAGGCAATTTGCAATATACCGCTGCTTTCAGATAATGTTAATACGGGAAGATTGTCATATTTAAAGTCAAACCCATTCTCGTAAAATGCCGGGTTCACATGGTCACCAGAGCCTTCAAATGAAACAACGGGTAAATTGATGGTGCTAGAACTGTTCTGCATATTTTGTCGGTTAGAGCAGCCAACAAAAAGCATTACAAGTAGCGGCAAAAACAATGCAAACAAGGTCTTTATTTTCATAATTATTTCTCCACAAGCAGTTTAATTTGCTCTTTGAGCTTATTGACCGTACATGGGAAGTAAAAATTTTAGTTTACATATATTCTACCATAGATAATCATGGAAATAAAGTAAAATCAATAATTGTGCAGACAATCACCAGTCTGCTGAAAACTCATATCTTCATATATTAGGGAGAAAGCACCTGTTGAAAAATGTCGAAAAAAGTGGTATTCTGAATATAAATGATAGCTTAAGTTAGGTTTCACATTTTTAGGAGGTCAAAATAAATGCCAACTCCCCATAACAGCGCTTTTCCCGGGCAGATTGCCAAAACTGTTTTAATGCCCGGTGATCCGCTAAGAGCAAAATATATTGCAGATAATTTTCTTGAAAACCCACAGCTTGTGAATAATGTTCGCGGTGTCCAAGGCTATACGGGTACAAAGGGCGGTGTCCATGTTACGGTAATGGCAAGCGGTATGGGCATGCCCTCAATAGGGATTTACAGCAATGAGCTATATAATAGCTACGGTGTTGAGAACATAATCCGTGTGGGCAGCGCCGGAGCTATAGCTGACGAGCTTGAACTATTGGATATTGTAGCAGGTATGTCTGCGCACACCAATTCAAACTTTGCATCAAACTTCAATGTTCCCGGAACTTTGGCACCAACCGCAAGCTACAAGCTGCTTTCGGCAGCGGTTGAATGCGGCACAGAAATGGGAGTTGATGTTAACGTGGGAAGCATTTTGTCCAGTGACATTTTTTATAATGACGATCCAAGCGTTTCTGATAAATGGAAAAAGATGGGCACGTTAGCCGTGGAAATGGAGGCTGCTGCTCTTTATTTAACCGCTGCAAGGGCAGGGAAGAATGCCCTGTGCCTCTGCACGATTTCTGACCACCTTTACCGTCCCGAGGAGCTTTCCTCGGAGCAGCGGGAGCGCGGATTTGCTCAGATGATTGAGCTTGCGTTAGATGTTGCGGTGAAAATGGGCGAATAAAATATGTTGATGCAAATGCAATTAACGGGTGGTTTTGAAGTAATGACTGCTTGCTAATTGCATTTTGTTCATAATTTTTTCATTTTTTGTCATGCAAACGTTGACAAATGTCGAAAAGTCGCTATAATATAATTGTGTAATATTTATAATCCTTCATAGAAGGTATAAAAGGCTATGATAGAGGTGCGAACACTATTAGTAATTCTCTGACAAGCAGGCATTTGCAGAGAGTGAAAGGAGTGCTCGCCGAGGTTTCGGCTGTGCTTGCCTGAAGTGCTCCGTTGCCGGGACGGCGGATAATATCCGTCGTACTGTCACGTTATGTGGAGCGCTGTCATTGACCCAAACATACTCTTTCTGTATGCTTTTGTCATGTAATGCGGTTTACTTACGCTTACATGGCTTTTTTTTATCAAAAAATGGGGGAGCGGCTTTTGCTGCAATAAAAATGGGAGGAAGAAATAATGAAGAGACCAAGCCGCAAGTTTTTAGCTTTCTTTATGCTTGTTGTTTTGGCGTGCATGCTGTTTAGCATAACAGCAATGGCAGCGTCAGAGGACGGAGCATCAAAGAATTCTAAGGCTTGCCCCGAATGTGAAGGCGCCGGAGTGCTTGCATGTGAAGAATGCAGCGGTGAAGGCGAATGTGAAGAATGTGAAGGTACGGGAACCGTAGCCTGCGGCGTTTGCGAGGGCACAGGAGAGGTTGTAAGGCTCTTCGGTACCTTTTGGGCGCTGGTACCGCCCATCGTAGCTATAGGACTTGCGCTTATCACAAAAGAGGTTTATTCCTCACTGTTTTTAGGCATTTTGGTAGGTGCTCTGCTTTATGCCAACTTCAATGTAGAGCTTGCAGCAAATACACTTCTCAATGTTTCCCTTATCGGCTCGATTGCAGACAGCTACAATGTGGGAATTCTAATATTCCTTGCTATTTTGGGAATGATTGTTGTTCTTATGAACAAGGCGGGCGGTTCAGCGGCATACGGCAAATGGGCATCCGAGCGTATCAGCTCACGCCGCGGCGCTTTGGGCGCAACCTTTGGTCTTGGCTGCCTGATTTTTGTTGACGATTACTTCAACTGTCTTACGGTGGGCAGTGTTATGCGCCCCGTAACCGATAAGTTCAACATTTCACGCGCAAAGCTTGCGTACATAATTGACGCAACCGCAGCACCTATCTGCATGATTGCACCCATTTCAAGCTGGGCCGCAGCAGTTTCTGGCGTTGTAGATGAAGAGGTAATCGGAGGCTTTGAGCTGTTTGTCAAGGCAATTCCCTATAACTTCTACTCACTGCTGACAATTGTCATGATTATTTTCATGATAGCTACAAAGTTCGATTTTGGACCTATGCAGAGACACGAAAAGAACGCCATGGCAGGAGATCTTTATACTACCGATGCCCGTCCATATGCGGGAATTTCCGACGATTCCGGCAATCCCAAGGGCAAGGTAATGGATTTGGTCCTTCCTGTGGTGGTTCTTATTCTTTGCTGCATCGGCGGCATGATTTACACCGGCGGCTTTTTCTCCGGCACAGGCATTATCGAAGCCTTCTCCGGCTGTGACGCTTCAGTAGGTCTTTCCATGGGCTCAATAATTGCGCTTATAGTTATAATGATATATTTCCTATGCCGCAGGGTTCTCAGCTTTAAGCAGTGCATGGAGGCTGTACCCGAGGGCTTTAAGGCAATGGTTCCCGCTATACTTATCCTAATCTTCGCATGGACTCTGAAATCCACCACAGGACTTCTGGGTGCACCTGTATATGTTAAGGATATTGTTGAGGGTGCAAAGGGACTTACAGCGTTCCTGCCTGCCATCGTGTTTATCATTGGCTGCGGACTTGCATTTGCAACAGGAACAAGCTGGGGAACCTTTGGTATTCTCATCCCCATCGTTACTGCTGTGTTCCCCAACGACATTCAGATGCTGGTAATTGCTGTTTCTGCCTGCCTTGCAGGTGCTGTTTGCGGCGACCACTGCTCACCTATTTCCGACACCACAATTATGGCATCCACAGGTGCACAGTGCGATCACATCAACCACGTTTCAACGCAGATACCGTACGCAGCCACTGTTGCAGCGGTTTCCTTTGTAGCTTATATTATTACCGGCTTTGTGAAGAACGCTTGGATAGCCCTGCCCATCGCTATCGTTCTTATGGTTGCCACACTGTTTATAATCCGCAGCATTTCAAAAAACAAAGAAGCTAAAGCAGCTACGGTAAAATAGCAGAGTTCACTCCACATTACCTCCGGCAAATAGCCGCCCGACTGTCTAATAAACAGTTGGGCGGCTTATTCTTTTGGTTTTTGTTGGACAGAATAGTTTATGTGTAGTATAATATTTTGCTATGCAAAGGATTTTAGGTCTACTTTGCAACAGCAAAAAATAATAGGGGGCAAAACCATGAAAATTCTCCCCATAGTTTTTTTAATACTTGCCATTACTCTGGTTTTGGCGTTTTTTGCAGCGTACTGCCTGCTGTTTAAAAAGACAAATCCTGTTGCGGATGTGGCAGAGAAAGAAACTGCGGGCTTATCCTATCCCCGCAGGCGCTTTCCAATGGAAAAAAAGGATATTCTTCCTCTTCTGCTTATACCCATTATTTATGGTGTTATAGCCTTTTGGGGGCTTGGCGATAAGTCCGCTCCGGACAGCTTTTGCTCGTTTACAGAGAAAGGGCGCTATGTGATAGTGGAGCTACCGGAGGAGACAGCGGTTTCAAGAATTACTTATTATTCGGGCTTGCACACAGGAAATTATTTTGTCCAATATTCTCTGGACGGAGAAAGCTACACTGATGAGGCTGTCCTTGAGCAGACCTATTCGGATATTTTCAAATGGCATGAGGCAAAGCTGGATATGCCGGGGAAGGGCACAAAATATATTCGGATTATTGCTGACGACCTTCTTGATATGGGCGAGCTTTGCCTATATGACTGGGAGGGCAATCCGATAAGCGCCGACCTGATGAAGTTTGACACGGGATGTGCCACGCTTTTTGATGAGCAGGAGCTAGTTCCGCCAACTGAAACCTATCTCAATAGCGCATATTTTGACGAAATATACCATGCGCGCACGGCATACGAACACATTGAAGGCGTGTACCCATACGAGACCTCGCATCCGCCTCTGGGCAAGCTTATAATCGGTCTGGGAATAAGAGCGTTTGGACTCAATCCATTTGGGTGGCGCTTTATGGGAGTGCTATTCGGGATTCTGATGCTGCCGTTTCTGTATGTTTTCATAAAAAACCTGTTTGGCTCAACGGCAATAGCTGTCTGCGGTACTTCGATTTTTGCGTTTGACTTTATGCATTTTGTCCAAACCAGAATTGCAACTATTGATACCTACGGCGTATTCTTTATAATATTAATGTACTTTTTCATGTATCGATATATTACAGCACCCAGGGACGAGCTTTCGTCACAGCGGCGCTGTACATTGCCGCTGTTTTTGTCGGGACTAAGCTTTGGCTTAGGCGTTGCCTGCAAATGGACGGCTGTATATGCAGGCGCAGGACTTGCGGTAATCTGGCTGCTTTTCCGAATTGCCAGAGCAAAGGAACTTAAAGCAACCGGGCATGGGGACACTCACAAAAAAGAGATTACAAAAGATATTTTAAACTGTATACTGTTTTTTGTTATAATTCCTGCTATAATTTATTACTTCAGCTACTACCCTTATGGCAAGGCAAGTGGAATGTCCGGCGTGTCTATGTTTTTCAAGGAAGACTACGCAAAGCTGGTATTGGATAATCAGCGCTTCATGTTTACCTATCACGCAGGTGTTGATGCGACGCATCCCTATTCCTCTCGCTGGTATCAGTGGATAGTGGACGGCAGACCTATTCTATACTATCTGAGGTCACAGCCCGACAACATGAAGAGTGCATTCGGCGCATTCTTAAATCCTCTGGTGTGCTGGGGCGGACTGCTGGCTGTGTTTTGCATGGTATGGAAAACTATTAAATTCAAGGATGGAAAGGCACTTTTCATCCTAATAGGATACTTGGCGCAGCTTGTTCCGTGGATGCTCATTTCCCGCGTTACATTTGAATACCACTATTTTCCGTGCCTGATTTTCCTTGTACTTGCACTTTGCCATGTGTTCAATTCCTTCCGACTGAGAGACAAGCGATGGCGATGGAAGGTATGCACGGCAACGGCTCTGTGCCTATTGCTTTTTGCGGCTTTTTACCCCGTTTTAACAGGCGTTCCGACCTCGCGCAGCTATACTGACCTACTTGCTTGGATACCGGGGGCTTGGCCGTTTTAAAATATACCTCAGGGGGAAAAATATGAACCTATACGACTGCCACATCCACAGCACCTGCTCTGAGGATGGGTACAACACCATGAGCGAGATGGCGCTGGCCTCCTTCAAAAAGGGCGTATCCTATATTTGCTTCACGGATCACTGCGACCTTGATGATTGCGTAATCGGTAAACCCAGAGCAGACAGCTATTCCCACCGCGAAAAAACGCTCGAAATGTATAAAAAGGTTTGCGCCGACGCACCGGAGGGGCTTTCTGTCCGTCTTGGCATGGAGCTTGGAGAGGGTAGCCACGACCCGCGCAGAGCGGCGGAAATAGCCTCTTCGCCAGAGCTGGATTTTGTCCTTGGCTCCCTGCATAATCTCAAAGATACCAAGGATTTTTACGAGCTTAGATACGAGAGCCATGCGCAGTGCATGAGCTTGATGGACACATACGCGGATGAGCTTATTGAGCTTGCGGGCATGGATTTTTTCGACACGATGGCGCATATTGGCTACACTATCCGCTATATGCGGCGCGACGGCTTTGACGTTTCCTTTGATATGAGCACCTTTGGTGACAAAATTGAGCATTTGCTCAAAACTCTGATTCAAAGAGGCAAGGGAATTGAAATAAACTGCTCGGGCTTCAGGATGGAGAAAATCGGGGGACCGACCCCAACCGTTGACGTCCTTAGGCTATACAGGCAGCTTGGAGGAGAGATAATCACGATTGGCAGTGATGCTCACTCAACTAGGCTTGCAGGGGAAGGTCTTTTACAGGGCTTTGACATTTTGCGCGAATTGGGTTATAAATATATTACGGTTTTCGAGCAGCGAAAGCCCAAATTCATAAAGCTGTAAAGAAAAATTTTCGAGTCTTATATAAAGGGATGGGAGAAATAATTATGCTGGCACTGGGAAGCGATCACGGCGGATTTGCGCTTAAACAGGAGATTATGAAGCATTTGGAGGATAAGGGCATTCCATACAAGGATTTTGGTACCTATACAGAGGACAGCTGCGACTACCCGGTTTATGGTGAGACTGTGGGTAGGGCTGTTGTCTCCGGCGAGTGTGACAGGGGAATTATTATCTGCGGCACCGGCATTGGCATATCAATTGCGGCAAACAAGGTAAAGGGCGTGCGCGCTGCCCTCTGCGGTGACTGCTTCAGCGCTGAATTCACCCGCCGCCACAACGATGCAAACGTGCTTGCATTGGGTGCAAGAGTTCTCGGCAGCGGTCTGGCATTAAAAATCGTTGATACCTTTTTATCCACAGAGTTTGAAGGCGGCAGACATGCAAGGCGTGTTGAGCTTATCTCTAAAATTGAGGAAAACAATTAGACTTGTGCTTTTGAAGGGAGACTGCTTGTGGCTATACGGTCTAAAGACATTTACGAGGGCAGGAAAAAATCCCGTTCACATGTGGGACTAATAATTGGTATTGTACTTGCAGTAATTGTTTTGCTTGCACTCTTGTTTTACGGTTTGCGCGAGTACTGCGTTTACGATGATGCAGGCAATGCGCATATTGTCCTGCCTTTCACACAGGAGGCAAGGGATTTAAAAGCGGCAGAGCAGGAGCCGCAAACTGAAGAAAAATAGCTGTTTTGCGGTATATTTGAAGGATGCTTTTATAAAATGTAACTTTGTGTAACAAAATTTCAAAAAGTACTTGCAAAAAAGCAGCTACTGTGTTAGAATACAACTTGCGTTTTGAAAGCTATACTCATGAAAGAGGTGAACATAATGAAGGAAGGAATCCATCCCAACTACGAGCAGACCACTATCCGGTGTGCTTGCGGCGAAGTTATTGAGACAGGCTCTACAAAGAAGGACATAACAGTTGAGATTTGCTCTAAGTGTCACCCCTTCTATACAGGCAAGCAGAAGCTGGTCGATACCAGTGGTCGCGTTGAGAAGTTCAACAAGAAGTTTGGCCTATAATCCTAATAAATTCGTCTATTAAAACCCGTGCCATTTGGCACGGGTTTTTTAGTTTTTGCTTTTGAAATGAAGAGCTTTAAAGATCTACACCTCAATGCTTTTGCCCGCATGGAGAAAGTGTAGTATGCGGGATTTAACGGGTTTTTGCATTATGCGTGACAAGGCATAGGAATAGGCAGAAAGCTGACGAGTATAGTGCTCAGCGAGTGATGAGAGGCTATCATCAGTGACATAGTCCGTTTTATAGTCAATTATCGTGAGAGCATTGTTTTCCTCAATGCAGCAGTCAACCACGCCTTGAAGCATAATGTCCTCATTTTTGCAGTTTTCGTAAAAAAGCTGGGCAGGACACAGAAGTGAAAAACGAAACTCCCTTATGACCTTGTCGGCGCGGAGTATGCGCTGGCCTATAGGCGAAGCAAAAAAATTTAAAATCGAATACCTGTCAACACCGTTTGCCTGTATTTGGTTAAGCTGACCCAGCTTTAAAATACGGGCAATTTCGCTTTCAACATCGTCAAGACTGCTTGTGCGGTTAAAATCGATGTACTGCAAGACAATGTGGGTGGCGGTACCCTTTTCCGCGGCGGTCAGCGGACGGTTTTCCCGAGCAAAATCGGCTTGCCTGAAAAGTCGGGGACGTGCAGGCTCAAGGGAGAGCGCCTCGGAGTCCTCATCATCAGGCAGCTTTGTTGCGGTGAGCTTTGTGGGCAGCTCCACGCTTTCGCTGTATGGGTAACGGTAATTTAGCACTGAGTGTAGCATCTCAAGCTTCGTGCCAAAATCAACGCTTTGCTGTTCAATGGGCTCAGACTCAGAATAATAACTGTAGGAAGTTTCATCCTCGGGGTTGCAAACTTCAATATCAATCAAACCATCGTTTTGAATAAGCGCCGCCGACAGAAGCCACTGAGACATGGAACCTGCGCTTCGAAGAAGTTCAGGATCAAGGGGGGAGGAAAGACCGTCTGACAGCTTTGCAATGAGGGCTTCCGGATCGCGGTCTGTGAAGCTGATGTAAAGCCTTTCCTTTGCGCGGGTCATGGCAACATACAAAACACGCATTTCCTCAGACTGCATTTCGGAGCTAAGAGCGGCAGCTATGGCACGGCGGGCGACAGTGGGGTATTCAATCCCACGATTAATATCCGTGATTTTTCCGCCAAGACCTAAATTGGGGTGGATAAGCACGGGAGCACGCAAATCCATGGTATTGAATTTGCGTGAGGTATTTGCAAGAAAAACAACAGGAAACTCAAGACCCTTTGACTTGTGGATGCTCATTATAGAAACGGCACTTCTTGCATCTGATGAGGTGCTTCTGGGCTCTTCACCCCGTTGCTCAAGACGGTCAAGGTAGGCGAGAAAGCTGAAAAGTCCGCGATAGCCGCTGTTTTCATAGCCGGCAGCAAGCTCCCACATAAGAATTAGATTTTGTGTGCCAAAATCAATGCCGCTTTCCGCAGCGCAGAGAGCCGGCAGTTCCAAACGCTCGTAAATCATTGAAAGCAGTTGACAAACACTAAGGTCGCAGGCGGCGCTGCGCAGTTCATCCAAGGTGTCAACAAAATCTGCACACCTTTTGTCTGTTGCAGCCCGATAGGTAAGCGCTGTGTAAAAATCACTGCTGTGGTTTTGAGCGCGTATCATGGAAAGCTCATCGGCAGTAAAGGAAAAAACGGGAGAGCTTAGTGCACTTGTGAGAGGGATATCCCTGTGGGGATTGTCAATGACAGACAGCAGAGAACGCAGCACCATGATTTCGGGAGCGGAAAAAAAGCCGCTGCCCTGTTCGGATAAAACAGGAATACCCAGCTCTGAGAGCGCGCGTCTGAAAAGGCTGCCTGCTGTTCCCGGAGAACGGAGCAAAATTGCAATATCTCCATAGCTAATGGGCCGTTCTATGCCGTTATCAAGAATGGTATCTCCGGCTTCAACCAACTTCTTTATCTGACTGGCAACCATTTTTGCTTCAAGATATGTCTTGTCGGGGCGCTCCTCAACGTCACCGGAGGAGCGCACTGCAAGAACAGACAAGCATACATTTCCTCGGCAGGACGCGTCATCTCGGGGAAAGAGTGCCGCGTCGCTGTCATAGCTTATCTCGCCAAGCTCCTCAGACATGAGGTTTGAAAAAACATGATTGCAGGCATCCAAAATTCGTTTGTCAGAGCGGAAGTTTTTTTGCAGGAGTATTTTTTTCCCTTGACTATTCAGCGGTGAAGAAACCTCGCTGTAGCTGTGATATTTTTCTATGAATATTGTAGGGTCTGCTAGGCGAAAGCGGTAAATGGACTGCTTAACATCCCCGACCATGAACAGGTTTTGACCGTCACGGGAAATGCAGCGGAAAATCAAATCTTGAACCGAGTTAACGTCCTGATATTCGTCTATCATTATTTCTGAGTATCGCTTGGCAAGCTCTGTTGCTGTGTCAGTTGGCTTGCCGGTCTGCTCATCCCAAAGAAGGTTTACTGCAAAATGCTCAAGGTCTGAAAAGTCCAAAAGGTTCAAGCGCCGTTTTTCTGTGCTGTAAAGCCTGTCAAATTCAAGAGTTAAATCGAGCAGTGCCCTCATAGCGGGTGCTGTCTTTGAAAGCTCGCCGATAAGCTCTTCGGAGGGGGCGGAAAGCGCTGCATCAACTGATGCAAGTGCTTTTTTGCAGCCGTCACGCGCCGAGGTCACAAGAGCTTTCCTGTCCTCATATTCGTATCCCTTTAGGGGCTTGAGTCTGGGAAAGTCAATCGGCAGCTCACAGCGAGCCTTGTCCCAACCTAGGTTCATTGCCCGCAGCAGGGAGCGAAGCTGTTCCATGGTTTGGGTAAGGCTTTCTTCGTAGGCGCTTATAATAGGCGCGTTTTCCGCTGGATTGGAATTGAGGAAAAACCAAACGGAGTCAAGACGATTTGACCAGTAGGAAACGGTTTTTTTAGCGTTTTCCAAAAGAAGACTGCCCCATGCGGTTTCGGAAATGTCGGAGATAGCTGTCAATTGCAGATTTTCAGACTGCTGCTGCGCCCATTTGTACGGATAGGCGTGACTTTGCATTTTGCCGTGAAGGTCCAGTATGGTTTGAGAAAGCCGGCTGTCGTCACGCCCGGCACCTACAGTGTCTACCAAGTCAGTGAAGCCGGAAAGAGTATCCATTTTCTCATATGCAGACTCCAAAACCCTTTCAAGTGCCTTTTCCTTAAGCTCGGTGCATTTGTCCTCGTCGCCCACACGAAAGTCCGGAGAAATACCGAGCATGTGACAATTTTCCCGAAGAACAGAAGTGCAGAAGCTATGGATTGTTCCAATTTGAGCGCGGTAGCAAAGGGTGCTTTGCCGGCGCAGACGTCGGTTGTCCGGCTGCATGGCACAGCGTAGGGAAAGCTCCTCCAATATGCGTCCGCGAAGCTCTGCGGCAGCGGCACGAGTATAGGTGATTATAAGAAAGCTGTCTATACTCTTTGGATGTGCTTCATCGCATACGTATGCCATAAGGCGCTCGGTAAGCACGCGGGTTTTGCCGCTGCCTGCGGCCGCCGAAACCAGCAATGAAGAGCCACGCGTTGAAACGGCAGCCTGCTGGTCGGCTGTAAGCTTTATTTTACTCATGTTCTTCCTCCAGCTTCTCCCAGAATTCCGAGGGCTTTAGCTTCGGCAGATAGCGCCGTGTATCCTTATTTTCGTCAAAACGGCAAACACTTCCGTAGGGGCAATAGCTGCACGCATTTTCCTGCTCGCCCCGATAATATGGGGACGCGTCAATACTGCCGCCGGAGAGCTTCTCCGTCAGCTCCAACATGCGCTTTTCAATATGCTTTTTTATGTCAGATAGCTGCTGAGAGCTTGCAAGACTGTCAGAGCTTATGCTGCCGTCTTTTTTATATTTTATAGGCAGATACTGGGGGCAGTCTCCGTGCTCCATGGCTTGAATAATGTTCTCATCATCTAAAATCAGTCCGCTGCGCTGGCGGAGCTTTTCCCTTTCCTTTGAAAGCTCTTCGTCGGTCAAATTGCCCGGTGCGCTGATAAGGGGAACGCGCGCCGGAACGTACAAAACGCCCGCAGGGACTATTTTTTGACCATAGCGCTGCATTCCCTCACGCTCCAAGGCGAAAAGATACAGAAGCATTTGCAGTCCCATGCCGTAATAAACATCGGACAAGGAAAAGGATTTTTTGCCGGTTTTGTAGTCAATAACTCGAAGATATAATTTTCCGTCATGCAGGCAGCCGTCCACTCGGTCGGCTATGCCGCTTATTGACAAGGCGTGTGCTCCGTCCGTTAGCTCCACGGGCGGAAGCTCGCCGCCGTTCATAAATGACAATTCAAAATCCAACGGTGCAAAATCTGAACGGGAAAGCTCGCGCACCATGTCGCAGGCTACGCTGCGCACAGATGGCTTGAGACGGTTAAAGAGATAAATAAAGCGGGGGGATTTGTCCTCAAAGCTGCCCAGCTTGTCTTTTACGTAGGCATCGGTGTATTTATCCACAAGCGTGCTTGTAAGCTCCTCATCGGCGTTTTTAAAGCCGCCGTGACGTGAGACATCTCCTGCAACGTTTTCAAGCACATAGTGCATAAAGGTTCCTAGTGCAGGCGGGTCAAATCCGGCGCGCTCATTTTCGTTGAGCTTAAGACCGTAGCGCAGAAAATAGGAGAAACGGCAGGAGGAAAATGCGTCTGCACGAGAGGGGGAAAGACGAAGCTTGTCGCCGTAAAGAGCGGTGACGGCAGTTTGGGATAGGCTGCCGCGCTGCCTTTTTGTGCGAAGCTCCAGTGACTCAAGCCTTTGCCTACCCTCCTCGGTTGTATAAAAATAATCACGGGCAAGCTGTGATGCAGGAGCGTTAGATTGTTCGGCGGCTAGCAGGAATGCCGGCTGCATTGCTGTTAGCCGTGCAGACTGCAAGTCAAAGCGCTCAGGCTCAAGGTTAAAAAGAAGCTTTGCTCTGTTAACAAGAAAGCTTGGCCGCGTTAAAGCGCCGCTGCCGTCAAAGGCACAATAGGAAATTGTAAGACTTTCGGACGGGAGTGTGACGCAGTTATAAATTAGGGAAAGCTCCCGTGAAAGCTCATCAGAGCCTCCACCAAGCTCTATGCCCAATGCGGACAGCTCGTCTCGCTCCTCAACGGACAAAAGTCCGCCATTAGAGGTGATTTGCGGCAGGCGCTCGTCAGAAGCTCCGAGAATGATAAGGTGCTTAATATGGCGTCGACGCATTCTATCCATATCTCCGGCTGAAACGCGGTCCGCCGAAATAGGGATTGCAGAGACGTCATACTGGGAAAGCTCCTGAAGATACAGCTTTGCAAATTCCTCCTGCGTCATGGGTGTATCTCCCAAAAGCGCGGAGAACTGCTCCAGTGAGCTTATGATAATATCCCAAAGCTGAACCTGCTCGGCTGCAAGAAGGGCGAAGCCCTGCTGTTCAAGGGAGTCGGAGCGATGTGCAAGGGCTTGCGGAAGCTGAATTTGGAGTAAAAAGTCGTAGAGAGCGTGTGCCTGCTGTTGGGCTGTTTTTGCAGTCTTGCCTGACCTTGAAAGCTCGTTAAGAGGGCTTGCCAAAAACCGGCGCAGTGAGTCGATTTTTGATAGCAGCTCCTTGTCGGTGTCATTGAATTGCTCTGCAAAGCCCCGAGGGTGCTCTGACCATGGCTTTTGACGGGTCCATGCACTTCCGCGAACGTTCCACATTACGGCGTAGCCTTCAAGCAGGTCTCGGTCATCTTGGTCAAGACCTGCGAGTCCTGTTTTCATATATGCCAGCACCGCGTCACAGTCCCAGCCGCCGAATATTACCTCAAAGGCATACGAAATAAGTGCAGGAGCGGTCTTTTGCAAAATCCGCTCTCGACGTGCCGTGAAGAGCGGTACACCGTATAGAGCAAAGGCCTCAGATAGGGCGGGGGAGTACTCGTCAAAGCCACGAACGGCAACTGCAATATCACGCCAGCGGCATCTACGGGTACGAACCAGCTCCAGTGCCTTAGCCGCAGCCAGCTCGCATTCAGCACGAACACTGTCGCAGCGTAGAAGGGAAATGCAGGAGTCTTCGTTGTCATGAATTTCTGAGGAATAGCTGTAAAGCTTATCCTCAAAAAAGCGAAGGGGGGCAGGCTTATGGGAGAAAAAGGTTGGCGCTGATATTTCGGAGCTTATACCGCTTTTGGACGCAAGACGCAGAAGCACTCTTGCTGCGGCACGAGATGGCTCAAAATGCTCGCTGTCACCGTCTATGCTGTCACAGGTTAAGCACACGGTGATGTCGCAGGAACGGCGCATAAGCGCCGAGATAACCTCAAGCTCTGCCCCTGTGAAATCAGTGAAGCCGTCTATGTATATGTGACTGTCGTTAAAAAGGCTGCTGTCGCCGATCGTCTCTGCAAGTCGGGTAAGCTTGTCAACGGAGTCTGCGTGACCGCGCGCAAGTACGGCATTATATCCCTCGAGACACAGTGCAAGATCATGCAGCTTGCTGCTCAGTCCCTTTTCGGCACCCTCTGATGCTGTCAAAAGCTCGTCTGCTCCGATGCATGCGGCTTTTAGCTCGTTTATTGCGGAAAGCAGCTCCATTTGCAGCTCCGCTCTGTGGGCTGCGGCAGAATACAGCTTAAGTGAGGGAGCGATTTGACGCAGGGCTAAGGTCATGCAAAGAAGCTGACCGCCCTTGTCAAGTGCAATTTTCCCCCCTGTGCCCATTTCCTGCGCAACACGCACCGCAAGCCGTGAAAAGCTCAAAACCTCTGCATAGAGCGAAAGACTGTCACCGCATACGGCGCAAAGCTCCCGTTCCGCCTCGTGGCTGTACTGCTCCGGAACTATCATGAAAATACCCTTTTCATGAGCGGTAACCTTTTCGGAGATTTCTCGGGTAATCTGCGCTGTTTTGCCGCTTCCTGCGGCTCCGAGTATGAGTGTAAGCATGGCACGGCTCCCTTCGTTATGTGCTTTACAGCACAGGCGCAAAGCGGCAAAGTGCTATAAAATCTGAAAGACATTATAGCACAAGCAATTCACCGCTGCAACGGAGGGGGAGAGTGCAAAATATATCCGGACGAGGTCAGAGCGCCCCGTCCGGATGTTAAAATATAATTTAGCTTGTCAAATCTTCCAAATTGTTAAAAAACACATTGCTGATTTTACCATCCTCCGATGCGCTGATTTGACCGCTTTGTTCAATCTCATAAGTTTTGCCGCCCGCTTGCTCTGTTGCTGTGACAGTTAGCGAAAACTCAGTTGCTGTCTTCGTAACGTCCAGCTTGATATCTGAGACCGAAAAGGTTTTGCCTTTTTCTGTTGCTGCTTTCTGAACTTGCAGCAGATATCGGTTGGTAATAATATTGTCCAGACAGCTCTCCGTGACAAACCGGGAAATTGACTCGTGGTACTCTGTAACGGCATCGTCTGAGCGAGCGAGATTATCAATGCTGTTCTGCGCTTGCTCCAGATCTTCCACCGAATAGAACTCCGCCAAAAACTGTTCAATGGCGTTGTCGGATGACTGACGAGTACAGCCGGATAAAACGAAGGCAAACACAGCCAGAAGAAATAATAGTGATTTTTTCATGATACTCTCCGTGTACAAATTAATTATGCATTAACAAAGTGATACCCGGGCAAGGAGTTACTTGAATAGGTACATAGGCGCTAGGTTCATTAATCCATTTACTATAGCTGAACCGAGCCAATGTGATACCATCTTGTGATACGGCAATCCGTTGCACACCTCATCATAGAAGGGAACGATTTCATGATCATCTTCAGCGTGATTTGATGCAACTGCCGCAGACGATGCAAATACTATTAGTAAAAGTGCGATACAAACTGTTAAAGAAACGAGTTTTTTCATTTTAATTGCGCTTTTAAAAGTATAACTTATTAGCATCCATACCTTTCTTGCTGGATTTTGCGGGACATTTTAGCGTAAAACAGACAATAATTCCACATCGGAATCACCCCATATACAGCCAACAGGATATATGGTATCCATTTGAATCGATGGCTGTTTGCACTAAACATATCAAAACCTTGCCATAAAATCAATATAAAACCGCAAAATGTCAACATATATTACAAAATTATATGGCTACGATTATGCTTTGGACTAGAGAAATAAGCGTAGTCGAGCTAGGTACGGTTAAAGTGAGCTTTTGACCATATATTTGATTGACTTGTTGCAACTGCTGTGCTAAAATTAAATGAATTTTCATATTTGTACTACCTTTTAAGGAGTGATTATCCGCAATGGATGAGGGCAGTTGGTTGTCCTGGATGATAATTGCGGCGCTTATATTTACCGCGTCGTATTTTGCAGTGGCTGAAACGGCATTTGCGTCTGTCAGCCGAATTAAGATAAAAACAGAGCTTGACAGGGGCGACCGTCGAGCGAAAAAGGCATTGTATGTGTTGGATAACTTTGATAAGGCTATAACAACTATCCTTATCGGTACCAACATCGTGCATATTGTTGCTGCGGCTATGGTAACGGTTCTGGTTACGAAGCGCTGGGGGATTTCCGCCGTCACCGTTTCAACTCTCGTTACCACGCTTGTTGTGTTTTTTGTGGGCGAAATGCTTCCAAAGAGCATAGGCAAGAAATATAGCTGCCGCTTTTCCTTATCGCTGTCATCGTCACTGTGCTTTTTTATGCTCATTTTTACCCCGCTATCCTATGTTCTCACAAAAATTGGGCAGGCGGCAGCAAAACTGACTAAAGGTGAATCCCAGGTTACCGTCACTGAGGATGAGCTGTATGATATTATTGAAAACATGAAGGATGACGGCGAGCTTGACGCAGAGCGAGGCGAGCTTGTTCACTCTGCCCTGATGTTTGCAGACGTTACGGTGGAAAGCATAGTAACCTCGCGGCTTGATGTGGCGGCAATAAATATTTTGATGGAGCCTTCTGATATTCTTGATTTTGTCAGGGAGGCAAAGCACAGCCGTTTTCCTGTTTACAACGGCAGCATAGATAATATCGTCGGTGTTCTGCAAATTAGAAGGTTTATTAAGGCCTACATAAAGCAGGGCGATGAGCTTGACCTGAAAACGGTTCTTGACGAGGTGCATTTTGCACATCAAAGTACAAAAATTGATGAGCTGCTGTCTGCTATGAGTGCAAAAAAGCTGAACATGGCAGTAGTTACGGATAACTATGGCGGAACTCTGGGAATTGTTACAGTGGAGGACATTCTGGAGGAACTGGTGGGCGATATTTGGGACGAGGACGATGATGTCAAGGAGCTGTGCGTGCACAACGGGGACGGCAGCTTTGAGCTTGACCCGGAGCTTTCTGTTGAGGAGAGTTTTGAGCTTATGGATTTTGAGGATTCGGACGATTTTGAATTTGAGCACAAGCTTTTAGGCGAATGGGTATATGAGCACTTTGACCGCATACCTTTGGAGGGTGACAGCTTTTGGTATAACGGTTTGCAAATAACGGTTACGGCAATGAGCCATAACCGCATTGTGAAGCTAAACGCAAAGCCCTCGCCCCGGCAGGAGGGAGGAAGCAGAAGATGATCAATCCCTTGTATTATGCCGCGGCAGTGGTTTTGATAGCTCTATCCGCGTTTTTCTCAAGTGCTGAGATGGCATATTCCTCGGCAAACCGCATAAGACTTGAAAATCTTGGAGAGAGCGGAAACAGAAGAGCTCGCCTTGCCTGCAAGATTTGCGATCGCTATGATGATATGCTTTCTACAATCCTCATCGGCAACAACCTTGTTAACATTGCGGTTTCGTCCATAACCTCCGTTATTGCCATACTTTTGGTAGGAGAGGGTGACACGACCCTTGCAACGACTCTGGGAACTGTTTTAATTACGATACTGATTATAATTTTCGGCGAAACAATGCCTAAAATCGTGGCAAAGAAAAATGCCAATAACACAGCTATGAACTATT
Source organism: uncultured Oscillospiraceae bacterium (assembly GCA_964485265.1). Taxonomy (GTDB): domain Bacteria; phylum Bacillota; class Clostridia; order Oscillospirales; family Oscillospiraceae; genus UBA2658. Next base: position 69,927 of record CAZAIU010000002.1, read on the forward strand.
CTTATATCGTAAGGGGACTTATGTTCATTTTGAAGCCCCTTGTGTTTGTGATTGTTTCCTTTGCACACCTTATAACAAAACCGCTCAAAGGTGAAAAGCCTTTAGACGAGCAGGAGTCCGCTGTTGAGGAGCTTCAGTCTATAATCGAGACCGTTGAGGATGAGGGCGTTATAAACGGTGAGCGCAGTGAGCTTTTGCAGGCTGCCTTGGACTTTTCAGAGGTGTCTGCAAGCGAGGTCATGACCAGCCGCGTTGATATGATTGCAATTGATATTGACGATGACTGGGAGGATGTTATCCAAACAATTGATAACTCGCCCTACTCGCGTTTGCCCGTATATGAGGACAGCGTTGACAATATCATAGGCGTGCTGTACCTTAATCACTTTTTCAAGGCAATGCCCGGATGCGAAAGGGTGGATATCAGACCAATTCTTATTAAACCCTGTTTTGTCTACAAAACTGTTAAGCTCCCTGCTGTTTTGGCGGAGATGCGCAAAAACCGCACTCATCTTGCTATAGTGACAGACGAATACGGCGGTTCCATGGGCGTTGTTACAATGGAGGATGTTCTGGAGGAGCTGGTTGGCGATATTTGGGACGAAACCGATGAAATAGAGCCGGAGGTAATTGAACACGCCGACAATCTATTTGAACTTGACGGCGATATGAACATTTCGGACTTTCTTGAAATGATTGACCGCAGTGAGGACGGCTTTGATACGGACAGCGCAACCGTTGGCGGGTGGACCATAGAAAACTTCGGACATTTCCCCGAGCCGGGCGATAGCTTTACCTATGAGAATATGAGTGTGACTGTGCTTGAAATGAATGGTCAGCGTGTTGAGAGGGTACTCCTCAGCATTAACAAAGAATGAGCTTAGACTGTGATTTTCAGTTTAATTAGAAAAGGCGTGTGGCAAAGAAACTACTTTGCCACACGCCTTTTCCGTCTTTTCAAAGAGTGCGGGGGGTTATCATAGTCAAAATATGACGCATGATAAGTATATCATAGCCGCAAGCGGCGTTATGATTATAATATTGGTTTCGCTTGTATATCCAAAATTACGCAGCCAGCAGAAAGACTGCTTGCTGGTGATTACTTCTTCTTCTTTTTCTTGTCGGTTTTAGCATCGCCTGTTGGAGATAAATCCTCGCCTGTTGCACGTGCAAACTCACGCAAAAGCTGCTTTTGGGCTTCACCGAGATTTTCAGGGGTCTTAACCTTAACAGTGATAAACTGGTCTCCGCGAAGCTTGCTGTTGCGGATATTGGGAATGCCCTTTTCCTTTAAGCGAAAAACAGTTCCCGTTTGAGTTCCTTCCGGAATTGTGTATTTCACCTTGCCGTCGATAGTTGGAACCTCTACCTCATCGCCTAGTGCCGCCTGCACGAAGCTTATGGGCATCTCGTACAAAACCGCAGTTCCCTCGCGCCTAAAAATCGGGTGGGGACGAACGCTGACCGTTACAAGCAAGTCACCCACAGGACCGCCGTTTTTGCCCGAGTGACCGAGTCCCTTGAGGCAAATGGTCTGACCATTGTCAATTCCGGCGGGGATGTTTGCAGACACCTTACGCTGCTTGCGAACGGAGCCTGAGCCGTGACAATCATCACAGGGTTGGTGAATAATTTTGCCGGTGCCCTTACAATTGGGGCAAGGGCCTGTTGTTGAAACAATGCCGAAGGGAGAGCGCTGCTGCTGACGAACCATACCGCTGCCGCCGCAGTTTTGACATACCTCGGCAGTGGTTCCGGGGGCGCAGCCTGTGCCCTTGCATTTTGTGCAATCCTCCACACGGTTAACGCTTATTTCCTTGTCACAGCCAAAGGCTGCCTCCTCGAAGGTTATGGTGATTCCGGCGCGAAGGTTCTCGCCACGCGTAGGTCCGTTGGGGCGCTGACTGCGTCCCCCGCCGCCGAACATTCCGCCAAAAAAGTCGTTGATAATGTCGCCGAAATCTCCCGTGAAGCCGCCGTCACCCCCGCCCATTGACGGGTCAAATGCCGCATGACCGAATTGGTCATATTTTGCACGCTTGCTTTCATCGGACAAAACCTCGTAAGCTTCACCGATTTCTTTAAAGCGCGCCTCGCATGCAGCATCTCCCGGGTGCAGATCGGGATGGTTTTCCTTTGCAAGCTTGCGATAAGCTTTTTTTATGTCAGCGTCGGTAGCTCCTTTTTCAAGACCGAGCACCTCGTAGTAATCTCTTTTATCTGCCATAAGTATTCCTCTCGAATAACGCCGTTACGGGCGGGTAAAATACCCGCCCATAGGCTTAGTTACCGATAGCTAAATCGGCTGACGATGGGGTGACTTATTTTTTGTCGTCGTCAACGACCTCATAATCAGCATCGTAATACTGACCGTCGTTGTGGTTATTACCGCAGCCGCAGTCACCGGGGTTACGTCCGTTTTCTTCGCAGTTGCACTCACCGCCGTTTTCGCAGCCGCAGCTGCCGGACTGTGCGTACATCTTCTCAGAGATTTTGTAGAAGGCTTGGGTAAGCTCTTCTGTGGCTGTTTTGATGGATTCTGTATCTGTGCCGGACAGGGCTGCTTTCAGTTTTGAAAGTGCGCTGTCAATTTCGGACTTTTCAGAAGAATCGAGCTTATCGCCCATTTCGGAGATAGCCTTTTCTGTTTGATAAACCATCTGGTCGCCAGCGTTGCGGACATCAATTTCTTCCTTGCGCTTTGCATCCTCTGCTGCAAACTGTTCAGCTTCCTTAACAGCCTTTTCAATGTCATCCTTAGAGAGGTTAGAAGAAGCGGTGATAGTGATATGCTGCTCCTTGCCGTTGCCCATATCCTTGGCGGATACGTTAACAATACCGTTGGCATCTATATCAAAGGAAACCTCTATCTGCGGAACGCCGCGGCGTGCAGGAGCAATTCCGTCGAGATGGAAACGACCGAGGCTCTTATTGTACTGTGCCATTTCGCGTTCGCCCTGAAGGACATTGATTTCAACACTGGTCTGATTGTCGGCGGCAGTGGAAAAAATCTGGCTCTTCTTTGTGGGAATGGTGGTGTTGCGCTCAATAAGCTTTGTGCAGACACCGCCGAGAGTTTCGATACCCAAAGACAGCGGAGTAACATCCAGAAGCAGAATGCCTTCGACATCTCCGCCGAGAACGCCGCCCTGAATAGCTGCGCCCATAGCAACACATTCATCGGGGTTTATGCCCTTAAAGCCGTCTTTGCCGGTGATGCTCTTTACTGCATCCTGAACAGCGGGGATACGGGAGGAACCGCCGACCAAAAGAACCTTTGAAAGCTCTCCTGCGGACAGACCGGAGTCGGAAAGTGCCTGACGGACGGGTCCCATTGTCTTTTCAACAAGATGATGTGTAAGCTCATTGAACTTAGCACGTGTCAGAGTAACGTCAAGGTGCTTGGGACCGTTGGCATCAGCAGTGATGTAAGGCAGATTGATGTTGGAGGTGGTTACTCCGGAAAGCTCGATTTTTGCCTTTTCAGCAGCCTCGCGAAGACGCTGCATTGCAACCTTATCGCCGGACAGGTCGACGCCCTCAGTCTTTTTGAACTCTTCAACAAGGTACTTTGTTACGCACTCGTCGAAGTCGTCACCGCCTAAACGGTTATTACCTGCGGTTGCAAGAACCTCGATAACCCCATCGCCGATTTCAAGGACGGAAACGTCGAAAGTGCCGCCGCCAAGGTCGTAGACCATAATTTTTTGGTCACTTTCCTTGTCGATGCCGTATGCAAGTGCTGCGGCTGTAGGCTCGTTTATAATACGTTTAACTTCAAGACCTGCAATTTTGCCGGCATCCTTTGTTGCCTGACGCTGAGCGTCGGTGAAGTATGCGGGAACTGTTATAACGGCTTCGGAGACAGATGCTCCAAGATAGCTCTCAGCATCGGCCTTAAGCTTTTGCAGAACCATTGCTGAAACCTCCTGAGGTGTGTAGGCCTTGCCGTCTATGTTCACTTTGTAGTTGGTGCCCATTTCGCGCTTGATGGAGCTGATTGTGCGGTCGGGGTTAGTAACGGATTGACGCTTTGCAACCTGACCTACCATGCGCTCGCCGGTTTTGGAAAATGCAACAACGGAGGGTGTTGTTCTGTTGCCCTCAGCGTTTGCAATAACAACGGATTCGCCGCCTTCCATAACGGAAACGCAGCTGTTTGTCGTGCCTAAATCTATACCTATGATTTTACCCATAATAAATTCCTCCTGAAATAGAATTTTTAATGTGAAAGGTTGTATTTAAAAAATCAGCAAATTAGTTTGCAACTTTAACTACACTAAAACGAATTACCTTGTCACCAAGCTTAAAGCCTTTTTGGAATTCCTCAGCAATGACATTCTCACCGAGGGCATCGTCGTCAACGTGCATGACTGCATTGTGAATCTCGGGGTCAAAGCTAACGCCTGCCGAAGCATCAATTTCTGTTACTCCAAGCTTTGACATAAGCTCCTTGAGCTGTGTCATAATCATTTCAATGCCCTTAGCGTATGCTTCATCGGAGGTTTCCTGCTTAAGGGCGCGCTCAAGATTATCGTATACCGGCAAAAACCGTGTTACCGTATCGGCGCGAACGTCTGTGTACACGCTTTCCCTCTCTCTCTGAGAGCGCTTGCGGAAGTTGTCATACTCGGCTAGTATGCGCATGTATTTTTCTTTTTCCGCGGCAAGCTCCTCGGCTAGACGCATGGCTTCTCTTGCAAAGGAATCGGCAGCGTCCTGTAGGGACTCCTTTTCCTTGTCACGCTCTTTTTCTTTTTTCTTCTTTTGTTTGTCTTCCGAAGCCGGTATGTCAGCCGTATCGGGAGCTACTGCGCTTTGCTCCTTTTCCTCCATGGATTCGTCCTTTGGCTTGGAGGAGGATTTACTGCTGCTCATTTATTTCATCTCCTTTGATTTGCAATTTTTGAAAGCCGGGAGGAGCTTCTGAGCTTCCTAGCAATCGGCTGAGTCCCGCGGCTATATAGCTGAGCTTAGCCGCAACACCGGAGTAGTCCATTCGTGTCGGACCTACAACGCCGATTATACCCTGCATATTATCTCCCGCGTCATAGCGTGCTATGACAACACTGGAATCTTTTAATTCCGCTGCAACATTTTCGGGACCGATGATTACCTCAATGTCGCTGCTGCCGCTTCCTTTTGGCAAGCCTAAAAGGTGCTCGCTGTCGGAAAGATAGTTCATAATTTCATGGGCCTTATCCGGGTCCCTGAATTCCGGCTGCCTCAAAAGATGAGAGGCACCTGAGAAAACCGCTTCTCCTGCGGTTGCTTCCTTGAGCGTTTCAATTGCAAATGCCGAAATCACAGAGACAAGCCCCATAGTGTCGCCGCAGGCACGCTCGGC
>CAZAIU010000002.1:75373-105340 GCA_964485265.1 uncultured Oscillospiraceae bacterium
AGTGAGGAGGCAAGCTTTCCAACATCGTTCATAAGTCTGTCCAGCTGCTGGATTTTAAGGTGCATGCTTTGGTTTATCGCATCAGTTTCCTCCATAGAAAGACGCTGCCGTTCCATAAGCTCGTTGACATATAGACGATAGCCCTTTGGAGAAGGAACTCTTCCTGCGGAGGTGTGGGGCTGCTCAAGATAGCCCATGGCAGTAAGCTCTGCCATTTCGTTGCGGATTGTAGCGCTGCTTATATCCAGCACCCCGGATTCGGCGATAGCTTTTGAGCCTACCGGTTCCGCAGTGGCGATGTAAGCATCTATGACTGCTGTAAGAATTTTCTTCTTGCGGTCACTGATTTCCACAACCAATACCTCCCAAATCAGCACTCTCAAGAGGAGAGCACTGGCACTCTCGTTCTCTGAGTGCTAATTTAGCACCTCCACCTTAGAATGTCAATACTTTTCACAAAGGAATTGATAGTTTGTTCATATTTGTGCCGAAGATATTATATTGGAGTAAATAATACGTTTAAGTATAACTTTTTTCCTAATATCGTTTTTGGCAAAAACAAAATTATTATGGCAAATAAACGCTTGATTTTAGTTTACAATTGGCTGTATTCTAAGAAATAGAGCTATAAATGCAAAAATAACAAAATTGTTCTTGCATTTGCGAGAGTGTTCTGCTATTATTATATAGCTAATCGCTTTTAGGCCTGTCATGGCTTAATGACTTAATTTATTCGAGGAGGTGCAGCAAAAGATGGCAAAGTGTGAATTTTGTGATAAGGGCGTATCTTTCGGAATTCAGGTTAGTCACTCCCACAGACGCTCTAACCGTACATGGAAGCCCAATGTTAAACGCGTTAAGGCCATAGTGGACGGGACACCTAAGCATGTCTACGTTTGCACCCGTTGCTTGCGCAGCGGTAAGGTTACCCGCGCTGTGTAAATAATGCAGGAGCTTATTGATGTACAACAAAAGCAAAAGCGCCGTTTGCCAAATAAGGTAAAACGGCGCTTTTGCTTTTTATTTTATATGTATATCAAAATCTATGCCAAAAAAGAATTGCCAAATCCGCCTATGTTGATTAGAATGGGGGTATAGTAAGCTTAACTGCGGAGGAATAAGCTTGAAGAAGTTTATTTTAATGAGTTTTGCTCCATCTGGGGACAGAGCAAACGGCACAAAATGACCGCGTCCTTTTATGGTTGTTTTGCGTCTTGAGCTATACGAAAGGAATGGTCACAAATATGGCTGAATATACAGTTTTGCTTTCCACACTTGTAAAAGAACATGAAATGAATATTGTCAATACCTCATCCACATTTGATGAAGATGTTATAATAAGCATGGCGGTTGGCAGACCGGGATTGCAGTTTGCCGGCTTTTTTGAATACTTTGATACAGATCGTATGCTCGTAAGCGGGAAGCAGGAGCATACATTTTTAGAAAGGCTTGACCCAGACACCCGATACAAGGCAGTTGAGGGGCTTATGATGCGACGTCCATGCGCACTGATTGTGTGCCACAAGGTAACGCCTCTGCCTGAGCTTGTTGAGCTTGCAAGAAAATATGATGTTAACGTTTTTTCACTGGAGATGGATACCTCGGAGTTTATGGCGCAGCTAATTAGCTCACTTCATGTACATCTTGCCCCGAGAAAAACAATACATGGCGTTCTGGTTGAGGTATACGGTGAGGGACTTCTTATAACAGGCGACAGCGGTATAGGAAAAAGTGAAACTGCCCTTGAACTGATTAAGCGGGGTCATAGACTCATAGCTGATGATGCCGTGGAAATTCGCCGCATTTCTCGAGATAAGCTTGTTGGTCAGGCACCTGCCATGATACGTCATTACATGGAATTTCGCGGCTTGGGCGTTATCAATGCCCGATATATTTATGGTGTAGGTGCGGTAAAATCATCTCAGACAATTCAGCTTGTGGTTAACTTGGAAAACTGGGAGGATTATAAGCCCTATGACCGCTTAGGCGTTGAAGCGGAGTACACCGAAATTCTGGAGGTTCAGGTTCCCTCGGTCACCATACCTGTTCGTCCGGGAAGAAACCTTGCTGTAATACTGGAGCTTGCCGCTATGAACAACCGCCAGAAAAAGCTTGGCTACAATGCAGCGCAGGATTTGGAGCAGCGGCACGATTTTGGGATTGACAACAATTTGTTTTAGGAGTGCTTATGAACGAATTTGCCACACTTGCAAAAGAAATAAGACAGCAGCTTCCCACGCTGGAGCTTCGGGAAAACGAGCCGATGAGCCAGCACTGCTCTTTCAAAATTGGCGGGCAGGCAAGCGCACTCGCCATGCCCTCCTCAGTTGAGGAAGCAGCAACTCTATGCGGCATACTGTATAGGGCAGGAATAAAGCCGCTGGTTATAGGCAATGGCACAAACCTACTTATAACGGATAAGCCATTAAATCGCTTAGTTATAAAAATGTCCGACAAAATGAGCGCAGTTGAACGTCGGGGAGAGTCGGGACTGTACGCACTGTGCGGAATCAGCCTTGCAAGGCTTGCTGTTAAAAGCGCGCATTTTGCTCTAACTGGGCTTGAATTTGCCCACGGAATACCCGGAACCCTCGGAGGGGCTACGTTTATGAACGCTGGAGCCTACGGAGGAGAAATGAAGGATGTTTTGGTTTCTGCAACCTATCTTGACGAGAAAATGAAGCTGCGCGAGAGCAGAAACGAGGAGCTCAAGCTCTCATATAGACACAGTATGTTTTCCGACACAGACTGCATAGTGCTTGGCTGTGAGCTATTGCTGAGGCAGGGCAGCGAGGAAGATATACTTGCCCGAATGAGGGAGCTTTCCGAAAAGCGGCGGGCATCTCAGCCCCTTGACAAACCATCTGCGGGCAGCACCTTTAAGCGTCCTGCGCAGGGATATGCGGCGGCATTGATAGACGACTGCGGCTTGAAGGGCTTTGGAATCGGCGGCGCGCAGGTGTCTGAAAAGCATGCGGGCTTTGTTATAAACCGAGGTGATGCCAGCTTTGACGATGTTATGCAGCTCATGGAGCATGTTCAGAAGACTGTTTGGGAGCGTACAGGGATTGAGTTATCACCAGAGGTGAAAATAATCACAAACGATTGCTTATAAATAGAAGGGGGAAAGGGAAAATGGAGTTTTTAATAGTTTCAGGGCTTTCCGGCGCGGGAAAGAGCCGCGCTGCGGATATGCTTGAAGATCTTGACTATTACTGTGTTGACAATATGCCCATTGCGCTTATTCCCAAGTTCGCGCAGCTTTGCCTTGCGGCAAACGACCGATATCAGAGAGTGGCTTTGGTCACGGACATACGAGAAAGAGCTAGCTTCGAAGAGCTTTTTAAGGTGCTGGACGGTCTTTGGGATTTGGGATGTGAATACCGTATTTTGTTTATGGAGGCTGATATTCCAAATATTGTTAAGCGCTACAAGGAAACACGAAGAAGACATCCCCTTTCATCGCCCGGAGCCTCAATTGAAGAGGCTATCGCAAACGAAATTAAACTTCTGGCACCTGTCCGCGAACGGGCGGACTACATTATCAATACAGGAAACCTCACGCTTGGTATGCTTCAAAGTGAGATTTACCGCTTATTTGTAGGTGAGGACTCAAACCGAAAGCTCAATGTGAACGTGATGTCTTTCGGGTTTAAATATGGTATACCCATAGAATCTGATCTTGTGTTTGATGTACGCTTTTTGCCAAATCCATTTTATGTATCGGAGCTTCGGGAGCTTTGCGGTTTAGATGAGCCAGTAAGCTCATTTGTGTTCCGCAACAGCGAAACGCGTGAATTTGTAAAGCAGCTTGAAGGCATGCTGAAATTTTTGCTGCCTTTATACGTAGATGAAGGAAAGCTAAGTCTGACCGTAGCTATCGGCTGCACGGGAGGACGGCACAGGAGCGTTGCAATCGCAAAGGCTCTGACCGATTATATCGGAAGCTTGGGTTATGGGGTACAGAATATAAACCGTGACATAAACAAGTAACGGCTAACGTTTCCGAGAGACAGCCTCTCGGTATGAAACTGCAATGTGCGCCTGTTGGCGCATTGGAGGTTACTATGTTAAATATTACAAAAAGTTCAACCGAGCCGGCAATAGTCGCGATTGGCGGCGGAACCGGTCTTTCAAATATGCTGAGAGGTCTAAAAAACTATACAGGAAAGCTAACTGCTATTGTCACAATGGCTGACGATGGCGGCGGCTCCGGTACATTGAGAAATGAACTGGGAATGCCCCCTCCGGGCGATGTTAGAAACTGCCTTCAGGCGCTTGCAAACACTGAGCCTACCATGGAACAGCTTTTGGCATACCGCTTCAAGGAGGGTTGCCTTGCAGGGCAAAGTCTTGGGAACCTGTTTCTTGCGGCACTTAACGATATTTCCGGCTCGTTTTACGGAGCTGTTCGCAAGCTTTCTGAGGTTTTGGCAATAACCGGCAGAGTGCTGCCTGTTACAACTGAGGACGTTCACCTTTTAGCAAGCTTTGATGACGGTACCGAGGTCGTCGGCGAATCGAAAATTATGACGCATAAAAAGCAGGGGGACAGGCGCATCAGCCGAGTGGCTATTTTGCCAGAAAATCCTCCCGCCCTGCGGGAAAGCGTAGAGGCAATTGAAAATGCCGAGCTGATTTTAATTGGACCCGGCAGTCTTTATACAAGTATTATTCCAAATCTGCTGACAGCGGGAATTGCTGAGGCAATATCAAATTCGGATGCTTTGAAGGTTTATGTGCTTAATGTTACTACGGAGGACGGAGAAACTGAAAACTACACAGCCTCGGATCATGTTCAAGCAATTTTAAGTCATTCCGGTTGCAGCATTTTCGACTATTGCCTTGCAAACAGCACGGCTTTGCCTGACAGCATTGCAGAGCGTTACGCTGTCCATGGTGCCTGTCAGACCGTTGTTGACCTAAATGAGCTTGAAAAATTGGGGATTAAGCCTGTTTTGCGCCCGATGTTGGACTGTTCAGGCGGATATGCTCATCATGACAGTAACAGGCTTGCGCAGGAAATAATGGAACTATACAGAGAAAAATCGCCCACAAGAATCTATGGTTAAACACCTCGCCTCTTCCTTGAGACGAGGGAAAGGAAGACGGGAAAATGTCATTTTCGGGGGACACAAAGGCAGAGCTTTGCACTCAGCCAATACAAAAGCGCTGTTGTGCAATAGCTGAAGCATACGGGGTTTTGCTTTACTGCAATATGTTTTCGGCTGATGAAATACGGATTGTAACGTCAAGCTCTGAATTTGCGGAGCGCCTGCCGAAGCTGTTTAAAAAAGCGTTTGGCTGTGGCTTTGATTCATCACCGTCAGCAAGCATTAAGGGGAAGCAGAGCTTTACTATTACAGACACAAAGTCAATAAACGAGATTTTTTCTGCTTACGGCTATGAGGCAAAGAGTATTTTGGCGCACCACATAAACCTTGGAGTGCTTGAGGATAGCTGCTGCAAGGCGGCATTTCTAAAAGGGGCATTTCTTGCCGGCGGAAGTATAACTGACCCAAGCAAGAGCTATCACCTTGAGCTTGTGACTACGCACTATAATGTCAGCAGAGAGACCTTTTCCATACTGCTGGAGCTTGGTTTCTCTCCAAAGGATGCTGTGCGCGGCGGAAATTATGTAACGTATTTCAAGCAGTCAGAGTCAATCGAAGATTTTTTTACGCTGATAGGTGCGCCTGTTTCCGCCATGGATATTATGTCCGCAAAGGTGGAAAAGAGCATGCGCAACAGCATTAACAGAAAGGTAAACTGTGACAGCGCAAACGCCGACAAAATTGTTTCGGCAGCACAGGAGCAGCTTGATGCAATAAAAAGGATTGAACAAACTGTAGGACTAGACGAGCTTCCGGACAAGCTTCGGGAGGTTGCGCTTCTTCGCATTGCAAATCCGGAGGCAAGTCTTTCTGACCTTGCAATGCTTGCAATGCCAAGTGTGAGCAAGTCGTGTATAAGTCATAGACTACGCAAGCTTATGAAGCTCGCCGAATAAAAACTATCTCAATCAGCTTGTCCGGAAGGTCGCTGTCACTCAACTAAGCTTACTTACTGCGAAAGGAATTTAAAATGTCATTCGTCCACTTACATGTCCATAGTGAATACAGTCTTCTTGACGGAGCGTGCCGCATTGAGGACATGGCGCTGTGCGCAAAGGATTTGGGGCAAACCGCGCTTGCTATTACTGATCATGGCGTTATGTATGGAGCTGTGGCTTTTTATAAGGCCGCAAAAAAGGCGGGAATAAAGCCAATAATCGGCTGCGAGGTCTATGTTGCACCGCGTGGAATGGCGGATAGAGAATACGGAATTGACAGCAGTTATTCACACCTTATTCTGCTGTGCAAAAATGAAATCGGATACCATAACCTTTGCTATTTGGTAAGCGAAGCGTTCACCACCGGATTTTACGTTAAGCCGCGAATAGACTGGGAGCTACTGCATGAGCACGCAGAGGGACTGATTTGCCTTTCCGGCTGTGTTGCGGGAGAAATACAGCAAAAAATCATCAAGGACGATTATGAGGGGGCAAAAGCAAAGGCACTCGAGCTTAGGGAGCTTTTTGGTGAGGATAGCTTCTACTTAGAGCTTCAGGCTCATGGTATAAGAGAGGAGCGTATAGCAACTCAAGGTCTTCTGCGCATCCATCATGAAACCGGAATACCTCTTGTAATTACAAACGATTCTCATTATCTGCGGAAAGAGGATGCCCGCAATCAAGACGTTTTGATGTGCATACAGATGGGCAAAACAATAGATGACCCTGACAGAATGAGGTTTGAGGGGACGGAGTTCTATCTAAAGTCCGAGGATGAAATGCGGAGCCTTTTTGTTGAGTTCCCTGAGGCATTAGAGGCTGCTGACAATACGGCGAAGATTGCGGAAATGTGCAGCTTTGACTTTGAATTCGGCCATTATCATTTGCCGAGCTTTCCTCTGCCTGAGGGTGAGAGCGACGGCTTTGAATACTTAAAAAAGCTGTGTGAAAAGGGCTTTGCTGAACGGTACTGCCAGACTGAGGCTTATGCAAATGATGAAGCGCTCACGCAGGCAGCAAGCTGCGAAAATACTGCAAGCGTTGACGAGCTGCATAAGCAGCTTGACTATGAGCTTGATATGATACATAAAATGGGCTTTACCGACTACTTCCTTATTGTGTCTGACTTTATTGCATACGCCAAGGGTCAGGGAATACCCGTCGGTCCCGGGCGCGGGAGCGCCGCGGGCAGCATTGTTTCTTATTGCCTGCACATAACCGATGTTGACCCAATAAAATATAGCCTGTTTTTTGAGCGTTTTTTGAATCCGGAACGTGTTTCCATGCCGGATATTGATATAGACTTCTGTGTTGAACGGCGCGGTGAGGTCATAGACTACGTCAACCGAAAGTACGGAAGTGACCACGTGGCGCAAATTGTCACCTTTGGTACGCTTGCAGCCCGCGGCGCGATACGTGATGTGGGACGGGTGCTGAACATCAGCTATGCAGAGTGCGACGCTGTTGCAAAGCAGGTGCCCATGGCAATAAACATCAAGCTTGATGAGGCGTTAAGGCTTTCTAAGCCTCTGAAGGACATGTACGACAGTGACCCGAAAATACGCGAGCTGATTGACACTGCACGGGCGCTTGAGGGTATGCCGCGTCACGCCTCTACTCATGCGGCTGGGGTTGTTATTTCTGGTAAGCCGGTGTACGAATACGTTCCCTTGGCGAAAAATGAGGAATCTCTTGTTTGCCAATTTCCCATGACGACCCTTGAGGAACTGGGACTTCTCAAAATGGACTTTTTAGGCTTGCGCAACCTTACGGTTTTGGAGAGAGCAAATCAGCTTGTAAGAAAGCACCTTCCGAGCTTTGATGTTGCAGATGTGCCGGACGATGATGCTCAAACCTTTGAAATGCTATCGCAAGGGCGCACCTCCGGCGTATTTCAGCTTGAAAGTGCAGGTATGACAGGAGTATGTACGGGCTTGAAGCCTCGCAGCATTGAAGATATTACGGCCGTTATTGCCCTTTATCGCCCGGGACCGATGGAAAGCATACCCCGTTTTTTGGAGTGCAGTGCCGATTCCTCAAAAATAAGATACAAGCATGAGTTACTGCGCCCGATTTTGGACGTTACCTACGGCTGCATTGTGTATCAAGAACAGGTTATTGAAATTTTTCAGCGTTTGGCAGGCTTTTCTCTCGGACAGGCGGATATGATAAGACGCGCCATGTCAAAGAAAAAGCTTGCAATAATTGATGCCGAGCGTAAATCCTTTGTTTTCGGAGACCCAGAGAGGGGCATTTCAGGAGCGATTGCAAACAATGTGCCGGAGGAGGTCGCCGGTAGCATTTATGACGAAATACTGGACTTTGCAAATTATGCTTTCAACAAGGCGCATGCGGTGAGCTATGCTATAGTTGCTTATCGCACGGCATATATGAAATGCCACTATACCAGAGAGTATATGGCGGCACTTCTATCCTCAGTGCTTGACAGCAGCACTAAGGTTGCGGAATATATTGCAGAATGCAAGGAGTGCGGAATAAAGCTTCTGCCTCCTGACGTGAACGAATCCGAAGCGGATTTTGCGGTTTCGGGAGAAAACATACGTTTTGGTTTGGCGGCAATCAAGAACATCGGCAGAGGCTTTATAAATTCGCTTGTGGAAAGCCGCAGCACTGATGGAAAATTCACCGCCTTTGACGAATTTTGCAAGCGCCTTTACGGCAAGGATTTAAACCGCCGTGCAGTTGAGGGACTAATACGAAGCGGTGCTTTTGACAGCATGGGCTATAAGCGCAGCGCACTTTTAAGAGTTGCCGACAAGGTAATAGACGGAGTGAACGATGCGGCACGGAAAAATGTTGAGGGACAGATTGACCTGTTTTCCATGGGCGGCGAAGAGGAGAGGGTATCTATTGAAACAAAGCTTGCGCTGCCTGATATTCCCGAGTTTTCAGTACGCGAGCTTATGGCTATGGAAAAAGAAACTACCGGACTTTATCTCTCAGGACACCCCATGGATGAGTATAGACAGGCGGCAAGACGCGCAGGAGCAACGCCTATCGGTACGATTATGTCAGACTTTGCGCAGGAGGGCGGACAGCACAGCTTTGAGGACGGACAGTTCATTACACTGGCGGGTGTAATTGAGTCTTCAAAAACACGCACCACAAGAAATAACAGCCTTATGTGCTATATTCAGCTTGAGGACGCAACAGGCACAATGGAGCTGATTGTTTTTGCGAAGGTGCTGGATGTGAGCGGGGGATATATTAAGGATAACGCTGCAATTGTTGTAAAGGGACGCATATCACTTCGGGATGAAAAGGAACCTCAGCTTATGGTTGAGACCTTGCGCCCACTGACGGATATTGAGCCGTTAAACAGGGAAGAGACACATGCCGCTGAAAGAACCTTATGGATAAAGCTACCGTCACGGGAGGACCCCATATTAAAAAAAATTGAGCTTATTTTAATAATGTTTCCCGGTAAGGAACGCATGATAGTTTGCTTTGGAGATGACAAAAAGCGCTTTGGCACAAGCTGTGTTATTCATGATTTACTTGTAGCTGAGCTGCGTGAACTGTTAGGCGAGGAGAACGTCGTAGTAAAGTAAAAGAAAACCAGCTTTCCGAAATGCTCGGAAAGCTGGTTTTGTGTGTTTTATTTTACTAATCACGGCGGCGGCGATAACCGCTTTTCTTGTCAGCATACATTCTGCTGTCTGAAATGCGATTGTCGGAGTCCTGCATGAATTGCTTAAGTTTGTCCTCAAAGCTATTCTCAACGGGAGCATTGCTCTGGTGAGGTCTGGCAGAGAAGCCAGCAGAACGAGGCGCACTGCCGGAAGGACTTTGCTGACTTGTGCGCGGTGGTGCGGAGTGTGAAGGTGCGGAACGCGAAGGCGTTTTAGCTGCTTCGGGTGCTTCGGCTTTTTTGATAGACAGATTTATTTTTCCTGCTTCGTTTATGCCGATTACCTTTACCTTGACTGTTTGCCCCTCACTAACATGCTCGTGAACATCGTTTACATAGGTATTTGCGATCTCGGAAATGTGCACAAGACCGTTTTTACCGTCCGGCAAAGAAACAAAAGCACCAAATTTTGTGATGCCGGTTATCTTGCCCTCAAAAATCTCTCCCACTATTGGCTGCATATAAGAGCTGTGTCCTCCTGTTTTGTCCTTTTTGGGTTGCAAAGCGCTGCAAGTTTAAAATGACGGTCAGTTGCTTATGTCGTAAAAAATTTTTTCGCCGGGCTTGACAAGACCGAGCTTGTTTCGCGCAATATCTTCAATGGTCTCAGAGTCGTTGCTGTGGTCGATGGCATATTGCAGCTCAGTATTGGTTTGCATTACATCATCTACCTGAGTTTGAAGCTCGTCGCGTTTTTTCTGTGCCTCGCTTACCTGAACCTTCAGCGACACCAGATTTATTCCCGCGTAGACCACGATCGCGACTATTACTATTTTGGTGATTAGGCTTGCACGTTTCAGCTTCACGGAGATACTCCTCCCAATTATCAGTAGTCCCCAATCTTAGGTCGATGTAATCGTCGCCCATTGAATTGAGACGTATCGTATCCGTTCCCGACCGGTCAGCCGAGTCTCTTTTTTGAGCAAAATGCTTACTCCGTTGTATTGTATACCTAATCTGCAATTTTTTAAAGAGGTTTTTTACTTTTTTAAGACATTTGTTAAGCTTTTCCAATAAAGCGATTATAGGTATGGAGATAATGTGGACGGTTTTTTGAATAAAATCCAAAATAGATTTAAACAATGCCAAAAAATACGGACTTAGGGTGAAAAAATATAATGCGGCTCCCGCTGCTGTGCTCAGCACCATGTAGAGCCTTGCTTCACCGCCGCCCACCATCATTGTTGATATAAACAGAACCGCAAAACCCAAAATGCAAACAATAACATCGGATAGAATAGTTATGGCGGCTATATTTATTTTTAGACGCAGCGCCTTGAAAGTATCATAAAGAATACCGAAGAAAACACCGCACAGGAGGCACGCGGCTGCTGTCAGAAGCTGATCTATTACCGGCTGTTCCAAGGCTTATTTAAACAGCCGCGACCAAAGACTGCCGCCGGGGGCTGTTTCCTCGTAGCCTAAATCTGTGATGAGCCCGGTTACGGCAAGCTCACCGGTTTCAAGACTGAGCTTGTCAATATGAAGCTCGCTTCCCCGCAAAATAAGAACGCCCTTTGCTGTTTTTAAAATGATGCGCTGCTCGTCAAAGCTGTCAACGTCCTCAACGCCAGATACAGAAAGACGGCTTCTGTCCTCAAGGATTACATTATGCGGTCTTGCAGAGAGCTTTTCTTTTTCGTCATATATCATAATACATACCTCCGTTTTTGTGGTGGTACATACTATGATGACGCAGATGGTTTTATTCTGGTAAGTTATCGTGAGAGCGGGTTATGGCAGTGTCTGCCATGGCAAGAACGCCGTCCTTATCCTGCGTAAAGCTTTGATTCTCCCAGACGAAGGCACCTTTCATATCAAGACCCGTATCCTCGGCTTCTGAGTAGATCTTGTTATATGCAGCGGTGTATTCGTCGAGAGTTGACGAGGCACCGTTAACCCGACATTCCGTGCTGAGAACCGTGCCGCTGTTGGGGTCATATTCCTCGCTCTTAAACATTAGCGAGGTTAGGGTTAAAGAACCGTTGCTGCTTCCGAATTGAATAAGTTCACGGTATACAGAGCCCTCCATTCCGTTGCCGCTGCTTACAAGAAAAAAGAATTCGCCGTCTTTTTTGCTTTGCATCAGACGAAAGTCTTCAAAAAAATTTGCATTTACGTAGGTGTCTGTAAAATGGTCACCGCCGAAGACATCCCCGATGGATTTCATATTTGCGGATACACATTCCACACTGTCGTCTATAATATCAAAAAATTGCACACCCATTGAGGCGGAGGCTCCTGCATCAAACATTAGCATTTCAATGCCCCCGTCCATGTCCAAATCAATAAAGCCTATACCGGCGATGCCGCCATAGCAAGCCTCTGAGAGCTTATTGTAGTTGTCACTGATAAAGCTTCGGAAGGTTTTTTCGCGTTCTGCGTTGTTGGGACTCACGATTTTGCCGACCTCGGTCGTTGGCTGTACTTCTGAGCTGGGTGAAGGCTCGATGAGGCTTGAGGGTGAAGCGGTTTCGGGGACTGCGGGCTGGTTTGCAGTACCTGATACGGCTGCCTTTTGGCAAGAGCTGAGCATCAAAGCCACCGTAAATATAAGTATGATGTTTATGCAATTTTTACGCATAATAACCTCCAAATATGCCGAAAAAAGAATTAAAATTATAAATCTATACAGCACGCATTATAAGTCATTATAGCATAAAGGCAGTTTGGGGTAAAGAAAACCTTGTCAATTGTAGAATTTGTAGTAATTTGAAACATATTATAGGTTAACTTGTAATTTAATTTACAGATAAAGTAAAAAAGCACCTAACCCCAAGAGGTTAGGTGCTTAAATATAAATGCTACAAAATTTTAGCGAGAAAGCCTTTTAATCTGTCGCTCTGAGGATTGTCAAAAATCTCTGAAGGAGTGTTTTCCTCAATGATTTTTCCGCCGTCCATGAAAATAACGCGGCTGCCGACTTCACGTGCAAAGCCCATCTCATGAGTTACAACTACCATGGTCATACCCTCTTGCGCAAGCTGCTTCATAACATCAAGCACCTCGCCGACCATTTCGGGGTCAAGAGCGCTGGTAGGCTCATCGAAAAGCATTACATCGGGGCTCATGCAAAGTGCGCGCACAATTGCTATGCGCTGCTTCTGTCCGCCGGAGAGCTGGCTGGGGTAGGCGTTTGCCCTATCCTCTAGACCGACACGCTTCAAAAGAGCTCGGGCATTGGCCTCAGCCTCTGACTTGGACTGCTTAAGTAGCTTTATAGGAGCGAGAGTCATATTTTTTAAAATAGTCATGTGGGGAAAGAGATTGAACTGCTGAAACACCATGCCCATTTTGCGGCGGTGTAGATTTATATCTGTTTTGGGATCCGTTATGTCTGTTCCCTCAAACAAAATTTGACCCTCGGTTGGAACCTCAAGCAGGTTAAGACAGCGCAGAAAGGTTGACTTACCGCTGCCGGAGGGACCGATTACAACAACCACTTCACCTTTTTTGATGTCAGCGGAAACGCCGTCCAACGCCCTGATTTTGTCACCGTTATAGTGCTTCTTGACACCGCTTACGCTGATAAGAACGTTATCTTTCATCTTTGCGCAGACTCCTTTCCAGCTTTCCCATAAGCCATGATAAGAACATGACTATAAGCAAATAGACGAGGGCAATGGCAATCAAGGGCATGAACGCCTGATAGGTTTTGCCCTGAATAAGCATTGCTGCCTTGGTTAAATCACGCAGACCGATGACTGTGACGATGGAGGTTTCCTTGAGAAGAGTGATTAGCTCGTTGCCCAATGCAGGAAGCACGGTTTTGAATGCCTGAGGGATTATAATGCTTATCATTGTGGTACTGTAACCCAAGCCCAGAGAACGTCCTGCTTCCATTTGACCGTTGTCCACAGACATTATTCCGCCGCGGACAATTTCGGAGACGTAGGCTCCTGAATTTATGCCGAAGGCAAGTACCGCAACGGCAATCTGATTTCTGGAGGAGCTGAAAATTACGAAGTACATTATGAGCAGCTGAACCATCATCGGAGTGCCGCGTATAACAGTTACATACAGCCTGCAAATACCGTTTAAAAAGCCAAGCAGAGGGTTTTTTTTGCCCAACTGCTGCTGATCATGAGCTGAACGGATTACAGCAATAAAAACACCCAGAACGATGCCCAGCAAAAGTGCGAGCAGGGTCAATTGCAATGTTGTGCCAAGACCCTTTAAATAAAGCAGCCAGCGATCATCGTCCACAAAGCAGATGTTAAAGTCCGATACAAAGTCTGCCCAGAAAGTATGTAGCCTTGCTACAAGGGTATCCCAGAAGTTCATATATCCTTCTCCTCTCAGACGGAAAAAGAGGCGGCATTAACACCGCCTCTTGAATAAGCTGCAAAATTACTCTGCGGGAATGTACTTTTCAATAATTGCCTTAACGCTTCCGTCAGCTATAAGCTCCTTGAGGGCGGTGTTTACAGCATCCTTAAGAGCGGTGTTCTTCTTGGAAACACCGATTGCATAGTCCTCTGTGGTGAACTCGGTCTCGAGTATTTTAAGACCCTTGTTTGCCTGAACATATGCCTTTGCAGGCTCGTTGTCGATAACAACGCAGTCAACCTTACCGTCGATGAGGGCCTGAACAGCGGTTGCACCGTTGGTGTAGGCGATAACTGCTTCCTCACCGTAGCCGCCATTTTCGGGTGCGTCTGAGCAGTAAAGGTAACCGGTGGTGGCTTCCTGTGTTCCAATCATCTTGCCTTCAAGGTCTTCAATGGCGGCAATGTCGGAATCTTCCTTAACAATGACCACCTGAATGCCCGTTGCATAGCTTTCAGTGAAATCAACCTGCTCAAGACGGTCGGGCTTAACTGTAAGACCTGCCATAGCAATGTCGCTCTTGCCGGTCTGGACAGACGCGATTACGGAGCCGAAGTCCATATCGTCAACGACAAGCTCAAGACCAAGCTTTTTGGCGATTAGTGTTGCGATTTCAACATCGATGCCCTCGTAGCCTTCGTTGCCGGCAATCATCTCGTAGGGAGGGAAAGCAGCGTTGGTTGCCATGTGGAGAATGCCGTCTTCAACTGTTTTGAATTCTGCGGGAACTGCGCCGCCCTCGGTTTCGGTGGGCTGTGCACTGGGTACGGCTACGTCTGTGTCGGATGCGGGAGCCTTTTTGCCGCAGGCTGCCAGAGAGAACAGCATTGCAACCGCGAGAATTGCGGTTATGATTTTTGTCATCTTTTTCATTTGTGGTTCACCCCATAAAAAATAATAAAAACACTCTTGTTGTGTCTGTGGATAGATTATAATACCAAGTGCATTATTATTCAAGCACTTTTTTATATATCTATCAATTTTGTGTAATTATATTCATATATAGCAGTGAATACAAAATATTTATGCAATTATTACAAGAAAATACATATAAATATTCATTGAATATTCGTGGATATCGATGTGCCGCCGAATTTTTCGGCAAGTGCGCTGTATTTTTTGCACATGGCAATACGCTCATTCTCTCTGCCACCCATTGCTTCGATAGATATTGAGCTTTCTTCGGTCATAGGAGAGATTCTTACCTTGCATTTTCCGTCTGACAAGGTTATGCCATCTGTAAAATCCGCGCCCGCTTCCCAAAGCGCACAGGAGAGCTGGCGCATGAGCCATGCTCTGTCAGTGCAGGCAAGCTCACGACACAAGCCGGTGGCACGGCGCTGCGTGTGCTCGCACTGGGGGATAGAGCAGGGGGCGTTTATGCAGCCTGAGGCAACGATATCTCCTGCTTGGGTAACTGTTTGTGACGGAAGCTGTGCCCCGCTGCATATGACGCTGCCGTTTATTACACATGCCTCTCCAATCTGAGCTCCGTCAACAACCGAATTTACCACTCGGGAAAAGGCTCCTATGCGGCTGCCGGGATGAATGATGCTGTGCTCAATCACAGCTCCGCGCTCCACAATTGCGCCTTGGCAAACAAGGCTTGGGGGGATGATCTTTGGACGGTATTCTATATTGATAATACCGTTTCTTCGGGGGAGAGTCGGCAAGGCACGTCTGGCGGAGGAAACCTTGAGTTTACCGTTTAAGGCATCCATGCAGCACTGATGATAGCTTTTTGCGTCTCCGATATCACACCAATAACCCTCCATTGGAATTCCAATTATGGCTCCTTTTTTTGTTAGCTCAGGGAAAAGATCCCGAGCAAAATCAAAGGCTGCATCGTCGGGCACATTTTCCATGGCTTTTGGAGAGACCATATAGACACCTGTGTTTACAAGGTCAGTGACCACCCTGTCCCAACTTGGCTTTTCAATAAAGCTGATAACCGTACCACCAAAGTTGGTTATAACAGTACCATATCTGAGAGGCTCCGGATGAGAATACAGAGCCATGGTTAGAAGACCCTCGTGTATGCTGTGCTCCTGCGCCAGCTTTTGCAAATCAAAGTCACAGGCGGCATCGCCGCTTAAAACGAGAAAGTCTTCGCCATTTACAAAGTCCATACAGGCGCGAACGCCGCCGGCGGTGCCCAGCGGCTTTTCCTCCACGCGGTATTGAATTGAAACGCCGAACTTGTTTCCGTCTCCAAAATATTCTGTAACACATTCCGGCTTGTGAGCCAGAGTAATGCAAAGCTCCGTGAAACCATTGTCTCTCAGCAAAGCAATCAGATGCTCCAAAAGAGGCTTGCCCAAAAGTTTCGTCATTGGCTTTGGCATTGTATTGCAAATGGGCCGCAGTCTGGTACCCATGCCGCCCGCCATGATTACTGCCTTCAAAATTTCACTTCCTTTCATATGTTAAGAGTATTTCCCACGGCGGTGTAAAAATACCTAACATGCGGAAAGTAAAGGTCATTGCAGGCAAGGAACCATTATTTGTATTTTTCATAAAAGTAAACATGCTTTTTAAAGCTTG
Organism: uncultured Oscillospiraceae bacterium; assembly: GCA_964485265.1. Classification (GTDB taxonomy): domain Bacteria; phylum Bacillota; class Clostridia; order Oscillospirales; family Oscillospiraceae; genus UBA2658. Next base: position 91,951 of record CAZAIU010000002.1, read on the forward strand.
CGGACTTGTAAAACACTGATTATATTGTTATAATATTAAATCCACCGTATTATAAATGGAGGCACACTAATGAACAACAACCTCAAACGGGTACTGGAGCCGGGAACTAGATTATATCTGCTGTTCCTAATAATATTTGCCATAGGCGCGTTCTTTTTCAGCGTTGAATTGGCGGCTGCTGAGGGCGCTGTCATAGTTTTGCTTATCATATATTCTGTCATTATCAACCGACGCAGACGTCAAGAATTTATGGAATACATTGATTCGGTGACCTATGATGTCGAAACTGCAAAGAATGACACTCTGATTAATTTCCCGCTTCCAATGGTTGCATTCAAGCTGGAAAATATGGCAATAGTCTGGGGAAACCAATTTTTCTTTGACATATTTGGCAAGAGCAATGCACGATTTGACGCAAGACTTTCCGATTTGGTTCCGCAGTTTAAGTCTAAATGGCTGGCTGAGGGAAAAAATCAGTATCCGGAGCTTGTTGAAATCAAGGATAGGCGCTATCGGGTATATGGAAACATTGTTCGGGGGGAAAATGATAGCTCCCGTGACTTTATGGGTATAACCTACTGGCTGGATGTTACAGAGTATGACAAGACAAAGCTTGAATACGAAAACTCCCGTCCGATTGTTTCAATAATCATTTTTGACAACCTTGATGAAATTTCAAAAAATCAGCCGGAGCGCGTGAGAAATGAGCTGCAGAATATGGTTTCCGACCGCATTGAGAGATGGTGCGGGGATATGGGAGGAATCTTGTGCCGCTATGACAGAGACAGGTATATTTTTATCTTTGAGCAGCGCTACTATGAGCAGCTTGCTGAGGATAAGTTTTCCTTGCTTGACAGCGTACATGAGGTTATAAGTCCGGCGGGCATTCATGCTTCAGTTAGTATCGGAATGGGACGTGACGGCGCAAGCTTTGAGGAAAACTACAACTTTGCGTCACTGAGCACCGAGATGGCTTTATCCCGAGGCGGAGATCAGGCTGTTATAAAAAACCGTTTCAGCTTTGAGTTTTTCGGCGGGCGCGGGGAAGAAATTGAAACGCGCACAAAGGTCAAGTCCCGTGTTATGGCGAACGCTATTTCCGAGCTTATCAAGGCCTCCGGTCAGATGTTTATAATGGGGCACAAGTTTGCTGATATGGACACTATCGGTGCGGCGGCGGGCATATGCTGCATTGCAAGAAAGCTTGGCTGCCGTGTCCATATTGTTGTTGACGAAAAAAACAACGGGGCGGACATGCTTATTGATAAGCTTAAAACCGCAGAGGATTACAAGGATGCCTTTATTTCACCGCAGGAGGCTATAATGCGGGCTGACAGAGGAACTTTGCTGGTCGTTGTGGATACAAACAGACCTGAGCAGGTTGAGGATCAGAGCCTTCTTATGGCGTGCAACCGCGTTGCTGTAATCGACCACCACCGACGCGCTGCAAGCTATATTCAAAACGCTGCACTGACATTCCTCGAGCCTTACGCATCGTCTGTATGCGAGCTGGTGTGTGAGCTTTTGCAGGAGCTTGTGGAGCAATCGGACATTTTGAGAGTGGAGGCAGATGCACTTCTTTCCGGAATAGTGATGGATACAAAGAATTTTACAATGCGCACGGGAGAACGTACCTTTGACGCAGCGGCATTTCTAAGGAGAGTGGGGGCTGACCCAATCTCCGTAAAGAAGGTTCTTCAAAATGATATGGACGACACGGTTGCAAGATATAAGATACTTCAACAGGTAAAGCGCTACAGAGACAGCATTGCAATTGCGGTTATTGAGGAGCCTCAAGACAGGATTGTTGCTGCGCAGGCTGCGGATGAAATGCTCAACATTATTGGAATTCAGGCTTCAATGGTAATTTACCCCGCGGCAGACGGCTCGGTTATGGTTTCCGCGCGCTCAATCGGAGATATAAATGTTCAGGTGCTGCTTGAGGAGCTTGGTGGCGGAGGCAACAAATCTGCTGCCGGCTTGCAACTTAAGGATACATCTCTGCGGGATGCGGTGAACATGCTGTTTGTGGCCATAGATAAATACTTTGAGGAATGAAGTATTTCCAGAAAAGCTTAATACTCAGCGGCAGAAACTTTTGCAGTGCATGGCTAGGTAAAGATAAATAGAAAATCACATGAAAGTGAGGACATAAAATGAAGGTAGTATTTTTGACAGACGTGAGAGGTCAAGGGAAAAAGAATGAGCTTAAAGAGGTTTCGGACGGATACGCGAGAAACTATCTGCTTCCCAGAAAGCTTGCTGTAGAAGCAACTGCGGATACTCTCAATGCCATGAAGCTTAAAGAAAAGGCAAAAAAGGCGCAGTTGGAAAAGGAAAAGGCGTTGGCTGAAGAAAACGCAAAGAAGCTTGAAGCTGTTGTTGTGAAGATTCCGGCGAAGGCAGGAGCGGGCGGCAAGCTGTTCGGCTCGGTCACTTCAAAGGAAATAAGCGATGCACTTTTGAAGCAGCATGATATGGCAATTGATAAGAATAAAATAGTTCAGGCGGAGCCAATAAAAACCTTTGGCACCTTTGCTGTTAAATGCAAGCTGGGCTTTGAGGTAAGCGGTACTATCAATGTTGTTGTAAGCGAAGAAAAATAGCAGCATTAAAAATACTCTTCGATAAGGACTACACATATGAACGAGCTTCTGGAGTTTAAAACTCCCCATAGCGCCCAAGCGGAGCAGGCGGTTATCGGCTCTATGCTGATTGACAGTGCATGTATCCCAGACGTTCTCAATAAGACGCGGGCGGACGATTTTCATATCGAGCTGAACCGTGACATATTCGACACAATTTATTATATGTATGCGTATGGTCAAACCGTAGACCCTGTAACTGTTCTTGATCAGATGCGTATTCGGGGAGTATACAGAGATAATTCCCAAGGCTATCTCCTTGAACTGATGCAGGTAACGCCTACTGCTGCCAATGTCATGAAGTATGTTGACATTTTGCGGGAGCAGTCGCTGCTTCGCGCCCTTTTAAGGGTTGGAAACGATATTTCCAATATGGTTTCCGAGGGGGCGGGTGAGGCGTCAGCCATGCTTGAGGCGGCGGAGAGGAAAATTTATGCTCTGCGTCAGGGAAGAACCGTGGGCGGCTTGGTCAAAATTGCAAACGTTATTCAAAATGTTTACGAGCAGATTTCAATAAACGCAGCCAGCGACACAAAGATTACGGGACTTTCCACAGGTCTTCCTGACCTGGACAATCAAATTTTGGGCTTGAATAAGGGTGATTTGGTGCTTGTTGCATCTCGACCCGGTATGGGCAAAACCAGTATTGCGCTTAACATTGCGCTGCACGCTGCAAAAAGTTCAGGAAAATCTGTCGCAATCTTCTCTTTGGAAATGTCCAGGGAGCAGCTTGCACTTCGTCTTCTGGCGGGTGAGAGCTTGGTCGACAGCCAAAAGCTTTTAACAGGGCGTTTGAGCCAGTCTGAATGGGAGAGAATAGGCACTGCTGCCTCCGTCATAAGCGAGACTGACATATTGATTGATGACAACCCCTCCCTTTCTGTTTCTGAAATGAACTCCCAGTGCAGGAGACTTGAAAATCTCGGGCTTGTGGTCATCGACTATTTGCAGCTTATGCAATCGGCAGGCAGCGGACACAGCTATGCCGGAGAAAGCAGAACACAGGCGGTTTCGGATATGTCCCGTATGCTGAAAATCATGGCGAAGGAGCTTAATGTACCTGTTGTTTGCCTTTCACAGCTCTCCCGTGCAAACGAGACGAGAACAAACAAGCGCCCAATGCTCTCAGACCTTCGTGAATCCGGTGCCATTGAGCAGGATGCCGATATTGTTATAGGTTTGTACCGCGAGGGGTATTATGATAAGGAGTGCGAAAATCCTAATGAGGCTGAGGCAATAGTGCTTAAAAACAGACATGGCGAAACAGGCACAATTGAGCTGATGTGGCTGCCTGAATATACAAGCTATGTTTCAGCCGAAAAACGGCACAGTGAAGATGAATATTGATTTTTGTGACAAATACAATATGCTTCCCAGAGGTGCGCTGATTTTATGTGCTGTTTCCGGAGGTAAGGACTCAATGTATCTTCTGGAAAGGCTCATGGAGCTTGCACCGAAGCGTGATCTGGGGATTTGCTGCGCCCATTTCAACCACTGTCTGCGTGGAAACGCTGCTGACTGCGACCAGCAATTTGTTGAAAAGTATTGTAGCAGCAGGGGTATACCATGCATCATCGGCTCGGGAGATGTTGCGGCTTATGCAGATAAGAACGGGCTGGGTACGGAGGAAGCTGCGAGAATACTTCGTTATGAGTTTCTTGAGAAAACAGCGCAGACTGTGGGTGCCCAGCGCATTGCAACAGCCCATACCGCGGACGATAATACAGAAACCGTGCTGTTCAATCTTTCAAGAGGGTGCGGATTAAACGGACTTTGCGGAATTCCTCCTGTTAGAGGGAAAATAGTTCGTCCCATGCTGACGGTTACGACTCAGGAGGTTTTGGATTATCTGTCCGCTAAAGGAATACCCCATGTTGAGGATGAGACAAACAGGCTTGACGAATACACCAGAAACAAAATCAGGCACAGGATTGTGCCGGAGCTTAAAAAACTAAACTCGGAATTTGACCGCAATACTATCAGAACGGCGCAGCTTTTACGTGAGGACGAGGAGCTTCTGAATGAAATTGCGGAGAGGTTTGTGAAGGAACACTTTAAAGACGGCTGCCTTGCTGCTTCGGAATTTGAAGCGCTCCCCCGTCCGATATCGGCAAGAGCTTTGAAAATGATAGTACAGACAGAGTTGTCTGCTGCCCATGTTGAAGCTGTAAGAGAGTTGGCATGCGCAGAAAAGTCCCACGGCTATACTGATATTCCTAAAAACCGTATTGCACGGCAATACGACAAATTGATTTTCTCTGCTGCGGAGCATAAAAAACTTGCCGAGCGCGTTGTTCACATTGGTGAAGTCATTGTGCTTGCTGAAGCCGGACTTGAGATATACTGCGAAAAAATTGATAATTGCACGGAAATTCATAATTCCTTTAACATTTTTTTCTTTAAAAGTGATACTATCTGTGGTAATATAACTGTCGAGTCACGGCAGGACGGTGAAAAAATCCGTTTGGCAGGCCGAGGCTGTACAAAAAGCCTTAAAAAGCTGTTTTCTGAAGCTAGGCTAAACGGTGAGAATAAGCACCTTATTCCCGTGCTGCACGATGACATGGGAGTAATTGCTGTTTACGGCTTTGGGATTGCCGAAAGATGTCTCCCACAAAGTGGGGACAATGTTATAAAAATAGAAATTAAATCTATGGAGCGCCGCAAAACACTATAATACAAGGCGGCATCCTATTACTTTTTACATGATTTTTGGGGAGAATAAACCAATGACAAATGACATTCTTAAGGTTCTGCTAACTGAGGAAGAAATAAAATCCCGTGTTGCAGAGCTAGGCAAGGAAATTTCCGAGAAATTCGAAGGAGAGGAACCACTGTTTGTAGGCATTCTCAAGGGGAGCTTTATTTTTATGGCTGACCTTATACGTAACGTTACTCTAAAATGTTCTATGGATTTTATGGCGGTTTCATCCTACGGCAACGGCACAAAAACCACAGGTGCTGTTAAGATAAACAAGGATCTTAACGAGGATATTGCCGGTCGGCACGTTGTCATTGTTGAAGATATTCTGGACAGCGGGGTTACACTGAACTATCTTTGCGGTTATCTTCTAAACCGCAAGCCTGCATCCATTACATTGGTTACGCTGCTTGATAAGCCCGCAAGACGCAAGGCTTCAATCAAGGCGGATTTTGTTGGTTTTGAGGTTCCCGATGAGTTTGTTGTCGGATATGGACTTGACTACGCTGAGAAGTACCGCAATCTGCCTTTTGTGGGAATTCTCAAGCCTGAGGTATACTCAAGCTGATAAGAAAAAATATCGCTACAGGGCTTATTTTGGCACGGCTCATGTATAATATCGGCATTTTCTTATTATAAATTATAGGAACACTCGGCGGTGCAAAAACTCCCACCGGAGTGATTTAGGGTATTGCGCTGCTGTTATATAAAAAATGTGTATATCACCGTATCAAGACGCGGTGATATGACGAAGGAAGTGATTTTAGCTTGAAGAAAAACCGCAACCAAGCCAGAGATATTGGATTTTATATTCTTATATTAGTTATTCTACTGGCTACGGTTTTTACGATGACATCTCAGGGTTCGAAGCCTAAGGAACTAAAATATTCACAGGTTATCGAGCTTTTTGAAGAGGAAAAGGTCGAGGCCTTTGACACCCTTGACAACACGCTTACGCTGTATTTGAAAGAACCCATGGATGGAAGCAAGACCATTACTCACGAGCTGTACTCTGTGGAGAACTTCCGTGAGGATTTGGGCGGACTTATTGAAAAGCAGAAGGAAAAGGGACTGCTGAAAGAGTACGACTATAAGCAGTCAAAGCCCCTGCCATGGTGGATTTCCCTTCTTCCCTATTTGGGCGTAATACTGCTATTTGGAATATTCTGGTATGTGATGATGAAAAACGCTGCCAAGGGCGGCGGTGCTGGCGGCGGTGCTATGAAGTTCGGCAAGGCACGGGTTCGTTTGGGCAGTGACGAAAAGAAGAAGGTCACCTTTGACGATGTAGCCGGTGCAGAGGAAGAAAAAGCAGAGCTTCAAGAGCTGGTAGAATTCTTGAAAAATCCCGCATCATACAGTGCCATGGGTGCACGAATTCCAAAAGGAGTTTTGCTTGTTGGACCTCCGGGAACCGGTAAAACTCTTATTGCGAAAGCAGTTGCCGGTGAGGCGGGCGTTCAGTTCCTTTCAATTTCCGGCTCCGATTTCGTTGAGCTCTATGTGGGTGTTGGTGCATCCCGTGTTCGTGACCTTTTTGAACAGGCAAAGAAAATTGCTCCCGCCATTATATTCATTGACGAAATTGACGCTGTGGGACGTCAGCGCGGCAGTGGTTTGGGCGGCGGACATGACGAACGTGAGCAGACTCTAAACCAATTGCTTGTTGAAATGGACGGCTTTGGAAACAATGCCGGAGTTATAGTGATAGCTGCAACAAACCGTGCGGATATTTTGGATAATGCACTTTTGCGCCCCGGCCGATTTGACCGGCAGGTGTACGTCGGTCTGCCTGATATCAAGGGACGTGAGGCAATTCTGCGTGTCCATGCTAAGGACAAACCCTTGGGCGATGACGTTAACCTTAATAGTATTGCAAGAGGTACACCCGGGTTTTCCGGCGCTGACCTTGAAAACCTGCTTAATGAAGCGGCACTGTTGGCCGTTCGCTTCAAGCGTAGGTTTATTACGGCACCTGATATTGAGGAGGCCATCCGTAAGGTGCGTTTGGGACCTGAGAAAAAGAGCAAGATTATGTCCGAAAAGGCAAGAAAGCTTACGGCCTATCATGAGGCAGGTCACGCTGTTGCGGGTAAGTTTTTAAAGCACACCGCTCCTGTTCATTATATTACTATTATACCGAGAGGCCCGGCAGGCGGTGTTACCTATTTCCGTCCCGATGAGGACGAGGAGGATTTCGAGTCCCGCAGTGAGCTGTTTGAGGATATTGTTGTTAGTTTAGGCGGAAGAACCTCTGAAAGACTGTTTTTGGATGATATATCTACCGGCGCATCGAGTGACATTCAAAACGCGACAAATCTTGCCCGTGCTATGGTTACCAAATACGGCTTCTCAGAGAAGCTTGGCCCCATTTCCTTTGACAGCTCTGACCACAGCATATTTATCGGACGTGATTTCGGACAGACAAAGAGCTATTCTGAAGAAACGGCAGCGATAATTGATGAGGAAGTCAAACGTATTTTTGACGAAGCAGGCGATAGGTGCGAGAAAATACTCACCGAGCATGCGGACCTGCTCAAAGGCGTTGCAGAATATCTGCTTGAGCACGAGAGTATGGAGGCTGAAGACTTCCACTACTTCTGTGAGCACGGTCATGTACCCGAGAAAGAGGACGAGTCGGAGGTAATCGTTGAGACTACTGAGGTGAAATCTGACGAGACCGTAGCTGAAAATGAGCAAGACGAGAATAAATAATAAACACTAAGGGCGGGATACCCCGCCCTTAGCTTGTTAAGAATACTTAAATAAATATCGAGAGAGGTTGAATTTATACATGAAACTGGGAATTGTCGGCTTGCCGAATGTGGGTAAAAGCACACTTTTCAACGCAATCACAAATGCAGGCGCTGAAAGCGCAAACTATCCCTTTTGTACAATAGACCCCAACGTGGGCACGGTTGCTGTGCCAGATGAAAGGCTGGATTTTCTTGCCGAGCTGTACAGTCCCAAAAAGCTGACACCTGCCGTTATTGAGTTCGTGGACATTGCCGGTCTTGTTAAGGGCGCTTCAAAGGGTGAAGGACTTGGCAATAAGTTTTTGAGCAATATCCGCATGACTGACGCAATTATTCACGTTGTCCGCTGCTTTGACGATGAAAATGTTATCCACGTCGAGGGCGGCTGCGACCCATTAAGAGACATTGAAATTATCAACCTTGAGTTGGTAATGGCAGACATGGAAATGGTTGAACGCCGGATTGATAAGGCAAAAAAAGCCGCTAAAGGCGGAGACAAGCGCTTTTTGCATGAGGCTGAGGTTATGGAGGGGCTGCTTGCTCAACTTAACGATGGAAAAAGTGCAAGAAACTATAAGTGCACGCCGGAGGATATGGAAATAATCCGCGAAAGCGAGCTTCTGAGCTTGAAGCCGGTGATATATGCTGCCAATATGGACGAGCAGGGCTTTGCAGCCGGCGCTGAAAACAACGACTACTATAAAAGAGTTGAAAAGTATGCAGCTGATGAGGGCAGTCAGGTTTTGCCAATATGCGCAAAGGTTGAGCAGGAGATAGGTGAACTTGACGCTGAGGATAAGGCGCTGTTCATGGAGGAGCTGGGTATGACCGAGTCGGGGCTTGACAGGCTTATCAAATGCTCTTATAGTCTTTTGGGTCTGATTTCTTTTCTGACCTGCGGTCCTGATGAGTGCCGTGCGTGGACAATAAAGCAGGGTTTTAAGGCTCCTCAGGCTGCCGGTAAAATCCATACAGATTTTGAACGCGGCTTTATACGTGCTGAAATTGTTGCCTTTGACGACCTTAAGACCTGTGGAAGCATGGCTGCTGCAAAAGAAAAGGGACTTATCCGTTCTGAGGGAAAGGAATATGTTATGCATGACGGTGATGTAACTCTTTTCCGATTTAATGTTTGATTTTGGGAATTATGGGGCGTAAACAATATTTTCTTGACAAAACAAACTAACTGGACTAAAATCATTTTGTCATATACACAGAGGCTATGACGGAGCTTGCAGTATTTTGCGGGGCACAGAGAGGACATTGTTTGCTGAAAGGTGTCTCGAACCGCTGATATGTGCTTACCTCTCCTGAGCTGACACGCCGAAATAACAGTAGGCGCGTCCGTGCGGCGCACGTTACAGCGCAATGAGCGGCAGTTTATCTGCAAGCAGGGTGGAACCGTGTAAAATTTTACACCCCTGACATTTGTCAGGGGTGTTTTTTTATTCTGGGATATAGCTATTGAATGTGAAGCCAAAGCTGTGATGTGTGGCAAGATTTAATCTGCATAACATTATGATGAGGAGATATATTACTATGGACGAGAAACAATTTACCTTTGAAAACCCTGAGTACAAGCTTAAATACCGTCACACCACGTCTCATATTCTTGCGCAGGCAATTAAGAGGCTTTATCCGGAGTCAAAGCTTGCAATAGGACCTGCGATTGATGACGGCTTTTATTACGACGTTGACAGCCAGACGGTTTTTACACCCGAAATACTTGAAAAGCTCGAAGCCGAAATGCGCAAAATATGTAAGGAAAAAATTGCGCTTGAGCGTTTTGAGCTGCCACGCAGCGAAGCATTGGAACTGATGAAGGATGAGCCGTATAAGGTTGAGCTTATAAATGATTTGCCCGAAGATGAAGTTATCAGCTTTTTTAAGCAGGGGGATTTCACAGATTTGTGCGCAGGTCCTCACATGGACGGCACAGGCAGAATAAAAGGAAACGCAATTAAGCTTACAAGCTGTACGGGTGCTTATTGGCGCGGCGACTCAAAGCGTAAGATGCTTCAGCGCATTTACGGAACCTGCTTCCCCAAAAAGGAGGAGCTTGACGCATACCTTGAGCGGATTGAGGAGGCAAAGAAGCGCGACCACCGCAAGCTGGGTAAGGAATTGGGCCTGTTTATGCTTACAGAGGAGGGGCCCGGTTTTCCGTTTTTTCTTCCAAAGGGCATGGTGCTTAAAAACACCTTGATTGATTATTGGCGCGAGGTTCATAAGCGCTATGGGTATGTTGAGGTTTCAACACCCATGATTTTAAATCGTCAGCTTTGGGAAACCAGCGGGCACTGGTTCCACTACAAGGATAATATGTACACCACAGTAATTGACGAGGAGGACTTTGCAATAAAGCCCATGAACTGTCCGGGTGGCATGCTTGTTTACAAGTCGGAGCCTCACTCCTATCGTGATTTGCCCCTGCGCGTGGGCGAGCTTGGTCTTGTTCACCGTCATGAGCTTTCCGGTGCACTCCACGGTCTCTTCCGCGTTCGCTGCTTTACTCAGGACGATGCCCATATTTTTATGACATGGGATCAGATGAAGGACGAAATTAAGAATGTTGTTAAGCTTTTTGATGAGGTATATTCTCTCTTCGGTCTGAAATATGAGATTGAGCTTTCAACTATGCCTGACGACCATATGGGCGATATTAAGGACTGGGAATTTGCTCAGGAGACTTTGAAGGAAGCAATTACCGAAATGGGTAAGAGCTATGTTATCAACGAGGGCGATGGCGCATTCTACGGTCCAAAGCTTGATTTCCATCTTGAGGACAGCATCGGACGTACATGGCAGTGTGGTACTATACAGCTTGACATGCAGCTTCCCGAGCGCTTTGAATTGGAGTATACAGGAGCAGACGGCGAAAAGCATCGTCCTGTTATGATTCACCGCGTAGTTTTTGGTTCGATTGAACGCTTTATCGGGGTTATAACAGAACACTTTGCCGGAGCTTTCCCCACCTGGCTTGCTCCCGTTCAAGTGAAGGTTATGCCTATCACCGACCGCAGCCGTGAATATGCAGAGGGTGTTTACAAAAAGCTGTTTGACGCAGGCATTCGTGTAGAAACAGATTACCGCAGTGAAAAAATCGGATACAAAATTCGTGAGGCACAAATTCAAAAAATACCATATATGCTCGTTCTGGGCGATAAGGAGGCAGAAGAGGGACTTGTTGCTGTTCGTACTCGTGCCGGAGGCGATGAGGGCACTATGACTTTAGAAGAGTTTATTGCTAAAATTACTGAGGAAATCAGTAGCAGAGCAAATTAATGTTTTTGAATTAAAATTTTTGGTTGTTAAAAGCTTTTAGTTCAATATTTCCCACATGATGAAAACCGAATAATCCAATATACTCCTTCGTAAACTAGAACAAACACTTTACGAAGGAGTTTTTGCGTGAAAATTCTTTTACGCAAACATCAAGACTAAATAAAATGATCATCTTATCATTCCGTTACCTTGCGCGATAAGATGAACGGTTCCATTAAAAATTGTGCCGATGCAAGGCGGCGGAATGGATGATTACTATGGACAGAAAAAAATTATGTCTGATTCTAGCTATTTTGTTTGCGCTGAACATTGCGGCGATTACATTGATTGACAGAGCTGATGCGGCATCCTACAAAAAAGGTTCCAGCGGCAGTACTGTGAGTCAAATACAAACTGCGCTGAAGAATGTTGGAATATATACCGGAAGTGTTGATGGAATATTCGGTTCCTCCACTGAAAAGGCGGTAAAGCAGTTTCAAGCCCAGAAGGGGTTGACGGTAGACGGGAAAGTGGGAAATGCGACGCTTAAGGCACTGGGCATAAGTGCCGGAGCAACGGAAAACGCACAGAGCGGTGATGTTGCGCTTCTGGCACGTCTTATTTCTGCGGAAGCAAGAGGTGAGCCATACAATGGTCAGGTTGCCGTAGGCGCAGTGGTTTTAAACCGCATTGAACACCCGTCTTTTCCCAACACCATGTCAGGAGTTATCTATCAGAGCGGCGCATTTACCTGCATTGTGGACGGACAGTTTAACGAGCCCGTTGCTGAAAGTGCATACAGGGCAGCTCGAGATGCTATGAATGGCGTAGATCCGTCAGGCGGCGCAATTTATTATTTCAATCCGGTCACAGCAACCAGCAAATGGATTTGGAGCAGACCGCTGATTGTCACTATCGGAAAGCACCGCTTCTGCTCATAGCAGACTTTCTCTTGATAAATTGCAATTGATATCGTATAATCAATATATGTAATTATCAAGGGAGGATAAGTTATGCCATATTGCAGACAATGCGGCGCTGAAATAAACGAGGGTATAAAGTTTTGCCCCGACTGCGGTGCTGCAACAGCCCCCGGATACCAAGCCTCGCCTAACACCGGATGTTGTCAGAATCCACAAGACGATATTAAGGATAATAAGTTAATTTCAGTTTTATGTTATTTCGGAATTTTACTTCTTATACCACTTCTCACAAAGCCTGAGTCGAGTTTTGTCAAATATCATTCAAATCAAGGACTTGTGCTGCTGCTTCTGGAAGTTGCATTGGGCGCGGTTGCAGCAATTCCGATACTTGGATGGATTGTTGCGGCTGTTGGTGGGATTTTCAGCATGGTGTGCTTTATTATGGGAATAGTAAATGTCTGCAACGGGCAGATGAAGGAGCTCCCTTTAATAGGAAAGATACAAATCTTGAATTGAACTGTTAATGAAACTTATAATGTCTACTATATAAATGCAGCTAGAATATTGGGAGTTTTCTGATATAGTTGTTTTAAACAGCGGCAATCACGCTAACGTGGTTGCCGCTGTTGAGTTTTACGGATAGAAGAACACCTACCGACAAAATTGCTGTGCAATAAGGTGCTTTGCAACAATTAAGCTATAATTGTCAATATATAAGTTTTCTGCTATAATCGAATGGTGAAGGTTAGTTGTTTGATAGAAATGAGGGAAAACTGTATGATTATCAGAGAAATTACTGAAGAGGATTTTGAGGGCATAAAAAAGTTGGTTTTTCAAGTGCACAAGCTGCATCTAAAAAATCGCCCCGATATTTATAACGATATTGATCCATTTGACAGAAAAAACTTTGAATTCATTATGCATAATGATAACACTCTGGCATTGGTATGTGAAAGAGAAATTGAAGTTATAGGCTTTTGCGTTGTAACCCTGCGCAATCCATCTGAAAACCATTTGCTTAAAGCAAGAAATGTGGCGTTTGTTGAGGATTTATGCGTTGATGAGCAATGCAGAAAAATGGGAGTTGGAAAAGCATTAATG
>CAZAIU010000003.1:0-21173 GCA_964485265.1 uncultured Oscillospiraceae bacterium
TGGTACGCCTGATGCGATTCGAACGCACGACCTTCAGAGTCGGAGTCTGACACTCTATCCAACTGAGCTACAGGCGCATTTTAAACGTGCATATTATTATAACAAATAGTTTTCCGAAAGTAAAGTAAAACTCAAAAAACACTTGTAAGTCATACATTAATCTGCCTACGGCGAACTTTCGCCGTAGGCAGATTAGAGGATTAAGCTTTATTCTCCATAATATGCATATACTCGTCATAAGAGCAAAGCTTGTCAATGCAGCCATCCTCTGTAAGCTCGATAATGCGGTTTGCAACAGTTTGTGTTAGCTGATGGTCATGGCTTGAGAAAATGATATTGTATTCGAATGCATCCATACCGTTGTTCAAAGCAGCTATACTTTCAAGGTCTAGGTGGTTGGTCGGCTGGTCGAACATAAGCACGTTTGCGCCGGATAGCATCATTTTGCTCAGCATGCAGCGAACCTTTTCACCGCCGGACAGCACACTGACCTTTTTATACACCTCATCGTTCGAAAACAACATTCTTCCCAAGAAGGTACGCAGATAACTCTCACGCTTGTCATCGGAAAACTGGCGCATCCAATCCATGATATCATATTCACAGTTATCAAAATACGCTCCGTTGTCCTTAGGAAAATACGCCTGCGTGGTTGACACGCCCCACTTGACCTCGCCCTCGTCCGGCTCAAGCTCTCCCGCAAGGATTTTAAATAGGGTAGTAATGGCGATTTCGTTCTTGCCTATGATGGCAATTTTGTCGTCCTTGCCCATGATGAAGCTGACCTTGTTGAGAACCTTTACGCCGTCCACAGTTTTGCTGATGTCAGAGACAAACAATCTGTCCTTGCCGGGTTCACGCTCTGCCTTGAAGCCCACCCATGGATAGCGTCGAGATGATGCGGGCATTTCCTCCACCGTAAGCTTATCAATAAGCTTGCGGCGGCTTGTTGCTTGACGTGACTTGGACTTATTCGCGGAGAAGCGGCGAATAAAGCTTTGCAGCTCTTCAATTTTTTGCTCAGCTTTTTTGTTTTGGTCCTTAAGCAAGCGCTGCATAAGCTGACTGGACTCATACCAGAAGTCGTAGTTACCAACATACATTCTGATTTTTCCAAAGTCGATGTCAACTATGTGGGTACAGACAGTATTTAGGAAATAACGGTCATGGGAAACCACCAAAACCGTGCCATCGTAATCAAGCAAAAAGTCCTCAAGCCAAACAACGGAAGCAAGGTCAAGGTTGTTTGTAGGCTCGTCCAACAGAATAATGTCCGGATGTCCGAAAAGCGCCTGAGCAAGGAGAACTTTAACCTTCTGGCGACCCTCCAGCTCTGACATTCCGCAGTAATGCAGCTCGGTTGCAATGCCTAAACCCTGTAAGATTCGGGAAGCATCGCTCTCAGATTCCCAACCGCCAAGCTCTGCATATTCTTCCTCAAGCTCAGCTGCACGAATTCCGTCCTCATCGGAAAAATCAGGCTTGTCGTATATGGCATCCTTTTCCTTGCCGCAGTCATACAGGCGCTTATTGCCCATGATGACTGTGTCCATTACCGTGTACTCATCGTACATATTTTGGTTCTGCTTAAGGACGGACATACGGCGCTTTTTGTCTATATAGACATTTCCCTCATAGCCCTCAAGCTCGCCGGAAAGTATACGTAAAAACGTTGATTTTCCGGCGCCGTTTGCTCCAATAATGCCGTAGCAGTTGCCTGCTACAAACTGGAGGTCAACACGGTCAAACAGCTTCTGACCGCCAAATTGCAGAGATAGGTTTTCAACTGTAATCATCTGTAAACTCCTAATAAGTTTAATTTAAAAAATTGTCTTTAACTGCCGGTATACGCTTTAGTGCAAAGAAAAGCATTGTTCCGGCCGCTGCACCAAAGACACCCTGTACGCAGTTTCCCGGAATTTCCGCCGCAGCGCCCCATCCGAAGCGCAAAATAGTTGCGGTGAACAGAAAGTATCCGGCAATCATGATTATCTCGGCTGTGACGCTTCCCGCAATTGCGCGGAAAACAGCAGCTTTGCCAATAGCGGTTCGGCTAATTATTGCTCCTGCTGCCAGAGCCATGAGCGCCTTGATTATAAGAGTTGCAGGTGCATAAATCATATATCCTGCTAAGACATCAGCAAGGGCAGAGCCAAAGCCCGCCGCAGCCGCACCCCAAACAGGACCAAGAATAAACGCGCTTAAAATCACAAGCGCATCACCGGCATTTATATATCCGCCGGTGGGGGAGGGAAACTGAATAATAAGTGTTGCAACTGTGGTTAATGCAGTAAACATACCTGCCCATATAATTTTCTTCTGTTTTTCATTTGTCATTATTTGTTATCACCATTTATCACTGACGGCTGCTTTTGTCCGTCCTTTGAAATTCTGATTGCCGCGGTTACAATGCCTGCCAAAATAAAATATGCAAAGAAGGTCCTGGGATAATACCAAACATATTCAACCGCAAAGGTAAACGCAATTCCTATCAGACTTGACAAGCCTGCTATCAACGCAAACTTTACTGCTTTTTCACGTGAATTCAGCAGGGCACATGCGCTGTCCTTCCATAGGCGGAGCATATACCACATAAAAGATGTGAAGCCGAGAATGCCAAGCTCTATAATAAGCTCCATATAAACCATATGGCTGTGGGGCGCACCCACCTGTGCCTTTTGGTGTGCATAGGCAGGGTAGACCGATGCAAAGCTCTCGGGTCCAAGACCTATGCCTGTAAAGAAGTTATCCCTAACAATTTGAATTCCGCCTGTCCAGATGTATATTCTGAACATATTTGATGTGTCCTGAGTATTGAAAAGACTCGCAAGGCGTATCATCACGCTGTCAGGCAAAAACGGGAACGCCGCAACGCAAAGCAGAAAGAATACAGGCATAAGCCTTTTGTTTGCATAGTATACAAAAACTATGCAGGTTAGCATCATGGATATCCAGCCCGAACGGGAATATGTCATCAGCAGGGAAACTGCGGGTAGAACTATTGCCATGCAAAGGGGTACACGCAGCCATTTCCTGTTAACATTTGCAGCAAAAACCGCTGCCAGAGGAGTCATAATGACGAGGAACTCGGCATAGTTGTTGGGATTTCCAAAGCTTGAGTACACTCGTCCCGGAACTCCCTCATTAATGCTCAGGTCCGTGAGACTTGCGCTGACCTCAACGCCGACAAAGCGCTGGTATATTGCATAAAGAGCTGTGAAGATTACCGCAACATAAATAAAGCCCAAAAGCCGCATAAGGCGATCTTTAGTTGTAATGTCTGCGGAAATGACATAGAGGAACAACAGCGCAGTGATGTAAAACAGCAAAACTCGCAGGCTGTCACCGCGGGCATGGCTGAAAGCCAAGCTGCAAACACAAGCAATTGCAAAAAGCAGAATAGGGAAGCCCATGTCGTGAAGATAATACTGCTTTCTCGCTCCGGCTCCAACCATCATAAGATACAGCAAGAAAAACCCAATAGCCGCAATCAGCGCAAGAGGATTTGACCAGTAGCTGTGAGGAATTATGAACATTAGGCAGATAAATCCGCCCAAAAGGGTTTCATAGCTTATGAAAAACGAATTTCTGATAAATCGCTTTGAAAATGCCGCAGAGTAGCTGCCCTTGGCAGCTCTTGCAAATAAAGTAAAAATCCAACTGAATATTCCGGCGATAAAATCTAATATAGCTTTAAAAATCCGTGCAAAAACACTCTTTGCATAAATCGGCTCCAAACGAGACTCACGCACAAAAATATGGACTATTTTACTGTTTACAAAGCCTCTGCTGAATGCCTGAAAAATTGTTTGCATGAACGCAAAAAAGCAGCTATTTACATAGATGTTATAGGTCTTGCCCAAAAAGCTTGAGGAAAGCAACGGTGCCACCTCACTTTCGTTAAAATTTCATGTTTGAAATAAACGCAATCTATGCAGCAGATTACGCAGCAGGCTCAATCGAGCTTATTTTAATGTAAACTTTTGCTTGTCCTGCATAAATTGTGAGTGTATGACCGACACCGTAAAGCACACCGCCGATAGTAGCTCCGTGCTCGCCCAGCTCACCCATAGCGGTAATGTCTATCTTTACGGACTTATAGCCGTTTCTGTAAACCTCTTGTATCTGACCGTTTGTGTCGGTTGCATATCCCAAAGGATCTCCGACCTCAAAGCCGGCAACCACGCCCATTGTTACATCCTTGCTTTCATCCAAAACTGTCGTTCCGACTTTCAGATTGTCCGTAACAAATTCAGGTACCTCATCCGAATAAAAGCTCATTTTAATTTCAGAGAGGGGAGTTTCGTTGTTTCTTGACCCGGTTATCTTAATTGCTGCAAATACTACAAGTGCTGCAAGCACTAAAACAATTATCAGATCGATTAAATTAATCTTTCCGAAAAGTTTTCCGTTTTTATCAATCATTTTCTTTCCTCCATATCAGTTGTATGCATCATATACATCATTGGCAAGCTTGTTGAGATCAAAATGCTTCTGTATTTTGTCAGTGGCTGCAAGAGACAGCTTTTGCCGCAAATCAGAATCATTCATAAGACAGGAAATCGCTTTTGCAAAGCCCTTTACATCTCCGTAGCTTTTCACAAATCCGCATTGAAGATTAGTTTCCGCAAGATCACGGTTACCACCCACATCGGTTACAATTAAAGGCAGCCCCGAGTTCATTGCCTCCAAAATGGCAAAGCTCATCGCCTCGTTGTGGCTTGACGTGCAAATATAGGCATCGGATGCCAAAAGTATATCTTTTGTGTCCTTTCTGTACCCAAGCAGCCGACACTCATTCTTAAGCTCCAAAGAGGATATCCTTGCGCTAATTTCGTCAAACAGATCACCATCGCCGCAAATCAAACAGCAGAATGTGCGGTCTGTTGTTGTTTTAAGCTGGTATAGCACATCAAGCAAAAAATCCAGACCCTTTTCCGGAGAAAATCGTGCAAAAATGGTCATAATGAAGCAGTCATCCGAGAGCTTAAGCTCTTTTCGTACAGCATCCGTTTTAATCGGTCTTCCTGCTGGCTCTATACCATTGAAAACAACCTGTATGCGATTTCGTGCCACGCCGTTTTCAATCATTATTTCCCGGCCCTCATTGCACACGGCAATTATTCTATGGTTTTTCGGGGTAAAGTGCTTATTGAGCAGCCTCCAAACAATTCCCGAAGCACCCGAGAGCCTGAGCGTGAGGTGGTTTGTCATTACCACCTTCACCTTGTCATAGTGTCTTTTTGCCAATAGTGCAACAATGTTCTCCCGTGGGTATTGGGCGTGAATAACATCAATATTGTTATTCATGCAATACCTAGCAAGGGTTTTTGCCGCGCTGAACATGGAGTGCTTGCCCATATCAAACTGAAGCGTGGGAACTCCCATGTTTTTCATTTTTTCGGACAGCTCGCCGTCAATATTATAAGCAAAATAAGGTTTAATTTTATCTTTGCCTAAAATTCGTACTAGATTTTCCACATATTTTTCTGTTCCGGCCTTGCCTGCATAGTTTATCAGATAAAGGACATTCAAAGAATAACCTCCTTTGGAAAGCATTTCTACTAATCATGCTATCAGAGTATACATCATTTGCAAGCAGCAAGTCAATAGAGCAAAACCGCCGCACCCTAAAGAGTGCGGCGGAAAATAATCAGCCGCCCAAGTAAGCCTTTTTAACTGCATCATCGTTAAGAAGATCCTTGGCGTTGGCAGAGGTTACAATTTTACCGGTTTCAAGAACATATCCACGATCCGCAATGGACAGCGCCATCTGTGCATTTTGCTCAACCAACAGAATTGTAGTTCCTGCCTTATTCAGTTCCTTTATAATTTCAAATATTTGTTCAACAAGTAGGGGAGCAAGTCCCATAGAGGGCTCGTCAAGCATAAGAAGCTCGGGCTTTGACATAAGCGCCCGCCCCATTGCAAGCATTTGCTGTTCACCGCCGGAAAGTGTTCCCGCAATCTGCTTGCGGCGCTCCTTCAAGCGGGGAAAGCGCTCATAAACATCCTCGATTGAATCGTCAATTTCACTGTTTTTGCGGGTATATGCGCCCATTTCAAGATTTTCCTGAACCGTCATTTGCAGAAAGACACGGCGCCCTTCCGGAACCTGAGCCAACCCCATACCAACAATTTTATGGGGAAGAATACCGCTTATTGTCTTGTCACCAAAGACGACTGCGCCGGTCTTGCTTTTAAGCAGTCCGGAAACAGTGTTCAAAATGGAGGATTTCCCTGCGCCGTTAGCGCCGATTAGAGTGACAATTTCGCCCTTTTCAACCTCAAAGGAAACGCCCTTGATAGCGTGGATACTGCCGTAATATACATTTATGTCGTTTACCTTCAGCATACGTCAGTTACCCTCCTTTTTCTTGCCCAGATATGCCTCGATTACCTGTGGGTTCGCCTGAATTTCCTCAGGCGTTCCCTTTGCGATAGCCTTGCCGTAGTTCAAAACACAGATGCCTTCGCAAATTCCCATAACAAGACTCATGTCGTGCTCAATAAGCATAATGGCAATTTGGAAAGTGTCGCGTATTTTTTGAATATTCTCCATTAGCTCGCCCGTTTCGGACGGGTTCATGCCTGCCGCAGGCTCATCCAGCAAAAGCAAAGACGGGTTTGTTCCCAGTGCTCTTACAATCTCCAAGCGCCGCTGAGCACCATAGGGGAGGGAACCGGCTTTAGCATCCCACATATCCTGCATATCAAAAATTGAAAGCAGCTCAAGGGCACGCGCCTTTGCAATGCGCTCAGCTCTCCAATAGCCGGGAAGTCTTAAAACTGCCCCTGCAAGTCGGTAATCCATTTCGTTGTGAAGTCCGATAAGCACATTGTCAAGCACCGACAAATCCTTGAAAAGGCGAATGTTCTGAAAGGTTCTGGCAATGCCCAGCTTGTTTACCTGCACGGTGGACATGCCCGCAGTGTCTCTGCCGTCAAGCATAATTGTACCACGAGTCGGCTGATACACCTTTGTGAGAAGGTTAAAAACGGTAGTTTTACCCGCGCCGTTAGGTCCGATAAGACCTGCGATTTCGGTTCTGCCGATTGCCATATTAAAGTCATCAACCGCTGTGAGTCCGCCGAAATCAATGCCAAGATGACTAACCTCAAGGATAGGAGACTTGTCAACATCACGCTCCGGAATGATGTTAACGGAAGGAACAGGAACGAGCTTTACAGGCTCTCTTTGAAATTTACTCATTGCTCTTGCCTCCCTTTTTCGCCTTTGCATCCTTACTCTTTTTTACGGAAGCCTTATCCTTTGCTTTTTTATCAGCATTCAGCCGTTTTTTATGTGAGCCTTTATCCTTGTTGCCGCCGATACCTTTAATCTTTAGAATAAGCTTTTCAAGCAGACGGCTGAGGGAGAAATCATAGGTTCCCATAAGTCCCGACGGCTTGAAGATCATTACAATAACAAGCACAAGGGAATATACAACCATGCGATAGTCGGCAACGCTGCGGAGCATCTCCGGCAGAGCGGTTAAAACAGTTGCGCTCAAAACGCTTCCCAGCATACTGCCCATGCCGCCCAGAACGACCATAACGAGTATCTCGATTGATTTCATAAATCCGAAGGCGCCGGGGGATAGGATGCCGATATTTCCTGCAAAAAGCCCGCCTGCAACACCGGCAAAAAATGCTGATACAACGAAGCCGAGCGTTTTGTAGTAGGTTGTATTAATGCCGCACGCCTCAGCGGCAATCTCATTTTCTCGTATTGATAGTATGGCTCTGCCGTGTCTCGATTTCATCATAGCGTGAATTACGAAAATTGTTATACCCACACAAATAAAAGTGTTTAAGAAATTTGTTGTCTGGGGAATTTTTTGAAGCCCTGCGGCTCCGTTGGTAAGTGTAAAGCCTAAAACGCTGTCAATGTTCAGTAGGATAACACGAATAATTTCGCCAAAGCCCAAGGTGAGTATTGCCAAATAGTCGCCCCTTAGTCTAAGGGCAGGAATGCCTATGAGAAGACCGAAAAGCGCTGCAATAAGACCTCCGGCAATTAAAGCGAAAGGAAATGCGATGCCTGTTGTGGTAGCAACGCTGCCCGCCACAAACTCACTGCCTGCCGCAGCAGCGGCAGCCTTTGCAGCAACTAAAGCCGCCGCGTCCTTTGCCGCAAAAGCCTTCATTATGATGGCGGAGGTATATGCGCCGATTGCCATAAATCCGGCATGCCCCAAAGGAAGCTGTCCAAGATATCCTGTGGCAATATTCAGAGAAACAGCAAGTATGATGTTAATTCCCACAAGGGAAATTACGCCGGAATAGTAATTTGATATTGTGCCGGAGGAAATTATGGAGTTCATAAGCAAAAGAAATCCGGCAAACAAAACAGCATTGATAAGGTAACGAAGGGGCATGGGGATAATTCTTTTTTCAATATTCACTGTACTGCCCCCCTAAACCTTTTCGTTCATCGTCTTGCCCAGAATGCCTGTGGGCTTAAAGATGAGAACGACAATAAGAATTGCAAATACAACACCGTCTTTCCAAACGGAAAGTCCAATGGCGGAAACAAATGCCTCTGCTATGCCGATTGCAAATCCACCGATCATTGCCCCCGGAATGGAACCGATGCCCCCAAGAACCGCGGCAACAAACGCCTTTAGACCAAGCATGGAGCCCATCATAGGCGTTGCTTGGGGATATGCGCAACAATATAAAACAGAAGCGATACCGGCAAGAGCAGAGCCAACCGCAAAGGTGAAACTTATGGTGCGATTAACACTTATGCCCATGAGCTGAGCTGCGCCCATATCCTCAGAAACGGCGCGCATCGCCTTGCCCATTTTTGTTTTCTTAACAAGGAAGGTGAGGACAACCATTACCACAACTGAAACTCCAATGGTGACCATAGCTGTAAAGCTTATGTGCTGACCTCCAATATCCAGTGCGGGTCCGGAAATTAAGGTGGGTACCTTTTGAGCGCCTGCACCAATAAATTTTTGCGCCAGGTTCTCCAGTAAGAAGGAAATACCTATTGCGGTAATAAGCAAAGAAATTCTCGGAGATTTCCGCAGAGGCGTATATGCAACCTTTTCTATAACAACACCAAGCAGACTGCAAGCAAGAATTGCAAGAACGATTGCAATTGCCGGGTTTAAAGCAAGCCTTGTCATAGCAAACCACGCAACATATGCACCGACCATGATAATATCACCGTGGGCAAAGTTCAGGAGCATGATGATACCATAAACCATGCTGTAACCCAAAGCAACCAGAGCATAAATACTACCAGATTGAAGACCATTAATTAACTGGCTGATGATTAGGGACATTTTTTTCGTCCTTTCTCTTTGAAATCTAGCCGTAAACGACCTATGGCTGTTCAAAGCCTTATGTTTTGACCACCCATAGGACGTTCACGAGGGAAAGTAAGTCAAATATAAAAATGCCTATGTGCGGGGAGAATATCTCCCCGCACATAATATCTAGTTGAGAATTGCAGCTTAGAAATTCTCTAAAAATACTTCTTCGCCATCTACGAGCTTCATGATAACAGCATCCTTAATGGGATTGTTGTGCTCATCAAACTTGTAGCCTGCGCTGGTAATGCATTCAAGCTCTGCACTCTTGTCGCGGATAGCATCAATAACTGCCTGCTTGTATTCATCTGTGCCTGCCTTAAGACCGGCATCTTCGGCAACTGCAAGGGCGTTGCACATTACAACAGCAGCATCATATGCTGTGGCAGCAAACATGTTCAGATAGTCTGCACCGAACTTTTCAGTAAAGTCAGCTTCAAATTTCTTAACAGCATCGGTGCTTGCGGGTGCATAGCCGGAGCAGTACAGTGTGCCTTCGATATCCGCTGCGCTTCCGGACTTCTTAACACCGTTCATACCATCGCCGCCGAGAACAGTTGCGGTTACACCAACCTCGCGTGCCTGTGTGATTATAAGACCGTTGGCTTCATAGTAGTTGGGGCAGAAAAGAACATCGGGTGATTTAGAAGAAATTGTGGTGAGCTGGCTCTTAAAATCAATGTCACCCTTTGCATAGCCTTCTTCTGCAACGACTTCAACATTAAGCTCTTTGCACTTGGCAACGAAAGCATCCTTCAGACCAACAGAATAGCTGTTGCCGGTTTCATAAAGAATAGCAGCAGTTTTTGCGTCGAGCTTTTTAGCGGAGTATTCAGCCATTTTTTCTCCCTGGAAGGGGTCAATGAAGCAGGTGCGGAATACGTTTCCGTAAACCTGATCTGCATCTGCGTCATATGTAACAGAAGCTGCGGTTGCGCTGGGAGTAATCATGGGCATATTCAAGGGATATGCAGCACCAACAACAGCAATTGTATTGTCGGTCAAAACGTCGCCGATGAGGGCAGTAATACCATCATCAACAGCGCGGTTAAAGGCGTTGATAGCTTCAGCGTTGTCGCCCTTATTGTCATAAACTACAAGTTCAACCTGCTTGCCGTTTATTCCGCCGTTTGCGTTAAGCTCGTCAACATAAAGGGTAACACCATTGCGGACACCAAGACCGTACTGTGCATTTTCGCCGGTATGGCAGCCGATAACTCCAACCTTAATGGTGTCGCCGGAAGCGGTTGCTCCGCCTTCGGGAGCGGTGTCTGAGGGAGTGTCTCCGGCAGATGTTGTTCCATCGCTGGCGGGTTCCTTTGCGCCGTTGCCGCAAGCGGCAAAGCAACCGAGCATAAGAACGAGGATAAGTGCGATGCTCAAGAACTTTTTCATTTTCTTTCCTCCTAAATTTTTCGTGTTTATACAAAAAACGACTCCGCAAGAGAACGAAGTCATCTTGAGTACATTTTAAAAATCTCTCTCACAATTTTTACTGTCAACATTTTAAATCTTTATCACAATAAAGTCAATAGGTTATGTGCCCTTAAATCACTTTAAATTACTACATTACTTTTGGTAAAATCTTATGAAACAGCTAACGCAGATGATTAAAACAACAAAATAACACAGCAAAAATATACAATTGTTAGTATATTCATTTTAACCATCAAATAATTATTGTTGAAACTGCCACTTTTATTTTTTCCGTGGATGTGTTATCATATTTGCATAATTTTTTTACTTAACTTCCATTTTTTTGGAGATGCTTATCTATGCAGACAAACCTAATGACAGCTCAAAACGCATTTTTCTTTATATTTAGCTTTACCGGCTTTGGTTTCGGTAGGGCTTATTTGAGTTTGTCTGATAAAGGTTAGAAATTCATTCCATTAGAAGTGTTTTTCAGCCCCGCAGCAAACTCGCTGCGGGGCTGTTTTAAGTTTTCACACATTTGATTAAACTAAGACTGCTTAGTTGTTGGAGCGGAGGTGGTACCTGTTGGACGCAAAACTGCAAAGCTCTTCACTTATCGGCAGGATAGCTGCCGTTCCGTCTAAATCGATTGCTCATAGAGCCTTGATTTGCTCGGCGGTTTCAGATTCAGAGACACTTCTTCATATGCCTGTTGAGTGTGCTGATGTAGACGCGACCTGGGCATGTCTTCGGCAATTGGGTGCCGGTATTGAACGTCACGGCGAATATGTAAATGTATCTCCGATTTGTTTCCCCACAGTAAATCCGCTGCTAAATTGTGAAGAGTCCGGTGCCACCCTGCGTTTTTTGCTTCCGCTTGCATCAGCGCTGTGCCAGAATGCACGCTTCATTGGCAGCGGACGGCTTCCTGAGCGCCCAATAGCTGAATTAGTCTGTGCGCTGAAGCAAAACGGCGTATGCTTCAGTGCCGCACACCTGCCCTTTGAAACCTCCGGCATACTACGCAGTGGCAGCTTTGAAATTCCCGGCGATGTAAGCTCTCAGTATATTTCAGCCTTGCTTATGGCCCTTCCCCTTTTGGAGGATGACAGTGACATTATTGTCACAAGCAAGCTGCAATCCGCTCCCTTTGTTGATATGACTTTAGATATCCTGCACAGCTTTGGAATCGAGATAGCCGCCCGTTCAAATTCTTATCGCATACCCGGCGGACAGCAATATCATTCTCCAAAGCATATAGAGCTTGAGGGTGACTGGTCAAATGCCGCATTCTTTCTGGCAGCAGGTGTATTGTCTGGAGATGTGACAGTCTTCGGACTTGACCCCTTTTCCTTGCAGGGGGACAGACAACTTTTGGATATTCTCAATTGCTTCGGAGCCGAAATCTCCTCAGAAAAAAACAGTGTTCGTGCAACGTCTTCAATGATGCAGGGCTGTGAAATTGATATTGCTGAGACACCGGACCTTTTCCCAATCCTATCTGTTCTTGCAACGGCAGCAAGAGGAAAAACAGTAATCAGCAACATATCCCGCCTCCGATACAAGGAAAGCGACCGAATAGAATCCACAGCTGCAATGCTTCATACTTTAGGTGCTGAAATACGCATTCATGACGATGCCGTGGAAATATTTGAAGGTCAGCTCACAGGCGGCACTGTTGACTGCCGCAACGATCATCGCATTGCAATGAGCGCCGCCATCGCAGCAGCAATTTGCAGCGGTCAAACTATTCTTATAGGAGCCGACTGCGTTGCAAAATCATATCCGGACTTTTTTGATGATTTTGCAGCACTGGGCGGAAAAATACAATTATTTTGATTGGCAGGGTAAATTCTATGGAGCTTTCAGCAATCAGGGCAGAAATAGACAAAATTGACAACGAGCTATTAAAGCTGTTTTTACAGCGGCTCGAGTTAGGTATTGAAGCGGGAAACGAAAAAAAGGCATTGGGTATCCCGCTTCTGGATGCCGAAAGGGAGAGGCAGGTATTGTCCGAAATCGCGCAGAAAAGCGGTGCTCTGTCAGGATATTGCACGGACTTATTTGCCGAAGTGATACGTCTTTGCCGTGAGTACCAAATTTCATCACAGTCAGGCAAGCTCCGCACTTTAACTGAACCATCCACGGGAATATATAATGTGTTCGATAGAATTCCCGGAAACATTATTATAATAGGTATGCCCGGATCCGGCAAAAGCTCTATTGCTAAACGCATTTCTGAAAAAACAGGCATGCAATTTGTTAACATAGATGATGAAATTGTACGTGCGGCAGGGAAGAGTATCCCAGATATTTTTTCTCAAGACGGTGAGCCTGCATTTCGCGCAATCGAACGGGACGAAACAAAAAGAGCCGCAGCGCTTAATGGTGCGGTTATTGCAACTGGCGGCGGTGTTGTTAAGGATATTCGAAACTATGAGCCTCTTCATAAAAACGGAAGAATTTACTTTTTACGCCGCAAGCTTGAGGTACTGGAAATGGAGGGCAGACCCCTTTCAAAAAGCCTTGAGGCATTAAAGCAGATGGAAATCGTAAGGGAACCTATGTACAGATTTTTCTCCGATTACGAAATCCAGAATAACGTTACCCTTGATGACGCAGCCGACAGCATTTTAGCTGAGTATATAAACCATACAGTAGCAGAAAACAAACATTAGAATAAGCTTTCAGCAGAGCATAGGACAGAAAGCGCTGGAAAAAAAGACTGCCCTTGCTTTGAAAGAAATAAACAGTAAAGAAGGAATTGAATTGTCGTATCATTATTACAACAAAGCGGCAGAAACCATGCCGCGCGAGCATCTCCATGATTTGCAGAGTGAGAGACTTTGTGCCATGGTAAAACGTGTCTATGAGAAGGTTCCCATGTATCGGCAGCGATTTGACGAGATGGGTCTGAAGCCTGATGACATACGCAGCATTGATGACATAACCAAGCTGCCCTTTACCTACAAACAGGATCTCCGCGACAATTATCCTTTTGGACTATTTGCAGTGCCTATGGATGAAATTGTAAGATTACATGCCTCCTCGGGCACAACGGGAAAGCAGACGGTTGTCGGGTACACCGCAAACGACATGAAGCTCTGGGGTGAGGTCATGGCACGCACTCTGGGAGCAGGCGGCGTCACAAACGCTGATATAGGTCACATCAGCTATGGCTACGGACTGTTCACAGGCGGTCTTGGCGGCGGTCTTGGTTCTGAAACTATTGGCTGTGCAACAATTCCCGCCTCAACCGGTAACACCCGCCGTCAGGTGACTATCTTGCAGGATTTTAAACCGAGCTTTATTCTTGCAACTCCTTCCTATGCTCTTACCATTGCTGAATTTTTGGAAAGCAACGGCATTTCCACCGACGAACTCAATCTAAAAGCCGGCTTCTTCGGTGCAGAGCCTTGGACGGAAAGCATGCGCCGTGAAATCGAAAACCGCTTGAATCTAAAGGCATATGACATATACGGTCTGTCCGAGGTTATCGGGCCGGGCGTTGCCTTCGAATGTGAATGCCAAAATGGTCTGCACGTAAACGAGGATCATTTCTACCTAGAAATCATTGACCCTGAAACAGGCAGCCCCGTCCCTGACGGCACAGAGGGTGAAATCGTTTTTACTTGTATGACAAAGGAAGCCCTCCCGTTAATTCGCTACCGCACCCGTGATGTAGGCAAAAGACTTCCCGGTCAGTGCGAATGCGGACGCAGTCTGGTTCGCATGGTCAAGCCTGCGGGACGTACAGACGATATGCTCATTATCCGCGGAGTCAACGTATTCCCATCTCAAATCGAATCGGTTCTTGTAAATATGGACGGAATTGCACCCTTCTTCCAGATGATTGTTGAACGAGAAGGAAATCTCGACAAGCTCACCGTTCTTGTTGAGCTGACAGAGGAAACCTTCACAGACGAGGTTAGAAAGCTTGAAGCAATGTCAAAAAAGGTCACTGAAGCTATACACTCAGTTCTCGGCATTGCCGCAAAGGTCAAGCTTGTTGAACCCAGAAGCATTGAGCGTTTTGAAGGTAAGGCAAAGCGTGTTATAGACAAGCGCACACAGGTCAATTTTTAAGGAGGAGTCAAAATGTTATTAAAACAGATTTCCGTTTTTGCCGAAAACAGGGCAGGAGCTATCAGAGACATTACAGGCATCCTTTATGAGGCGAATATTAACATACGTGCTTTGTCAATTGCAGACACAACCGATTTTGGTGTTGTGCGTTTAATTGTTGATAAGCGCAAGGAGGCTTTAACCGCCCTTCGCAGCGGCGGTATGACAGTGAAGGAAACAGATGTAGTTGCTTTAGCGGTAGATGATACCCCCGGTGCTTTCCACAAAGCACTTTCCGCACTTACGGAAAGCGGAATAATGGTTGAATACAGCTACGGCTTTGTATCTCCTTTAGCAGGCAGTGCCACAGTTATTTTAAAATGCGATGATCAGGAGAAGGCTCTGGGCTGCCTTACTGCAAAGGGCTTTAAGCTTCTTTGCGCCGACGACATCAAATTCTAGAGTCAAATAAAAAAGCGGAGGAAAAGACAATTGTTCTTTTCCTCCGCTTTTTAGCGCAGATAAATGAAAACTTAGTAAATTATTGAATATGTTTGACCCACTGAATTGTAGGAGAAGCACGCCTCAACCTCAGCTTCCACAGCAGAGGTTTCATTGCGGAGTTTAAAAACTGCTGATGCCTTAATTGTTTCTCCCGTTGCAATTTCCTTGTCCAAATTCATGTCAGTTTCTGTGCTGACAGCGGCAGCGCTCTCAGTAAGAGAAATACCGTCCTGATAAGTAAAAATGCAAAGCGAGTTGTAAAGGCTGCTGTTATCGGGTGAGTTATTAGTAAATTCGTAGTATATCCTTATCGCCGGGTCTCCGTCTTGATCCTCCAGCAATTCCGCTTCCATAACATTCACATTAAACTGTTCATCAAGAGTTCCCGAGCCCTCAAGCTTTATTGTCCACTGTGGTTCCGCAACCGGCTTAATCACATATGCCGCCGGAGCACCGGGAAGCTTTTGCGGGTCATAGGTAGCGGTAACCGCACCGGCATCAATGCCCTTATCCCAGCTAAAAACGGAGAAGTCAACATTTCCTCCGCTGGGGTCATATTTGAACTCGTAGCAGCATTGTATTGTAATTCCGGACCGTATATTCTTTTTTGAATTGTAGTAAACATCCATATCAGACCACGAGAAAGTCGGCTCAAGCTCATTGCCGTCTTGAGTTGCAAAAAAGTCTAAAGTGTCCCAAGCCGACAGCGGATATTTGAAATTATTTGTAAATTCATAATACACTCTTATTGCAGAATCCCCGTCACTGTCAACAAAATCAGTCGCGCCGATCATAGCAACTCGAAATGCACCGCCGTCAAGCTCTCCGCTGCCTGCTACATTGGGAGCGGGAACGGCAGACTCCACGGGCATCTGCTCCGGCTCTACAACCGATTCATGGTTGTTGTTTTTACCGTTATTCAAAAAAACAAATAAGCCTACCGCAACTAAAAGCAAGACTGAAGCAATAACAATTATCGCAATCACAGCACCGTTTACTTTTTTCGGTGCTTGTTCTCCCTGCTGCGGATATCCAAGACCGCTGGTATCCGGCACGTTATAATATACGGTTTTTGGTTCAGATGCAGCATCTCTGCTGCTTGCTGAAGCATTTTGCTCGGGGTTTTCGTTGTCTGCTTCCGCCTCGGCAACGTCTCCGTCTTTCACAGCCTCAGCGTCGTTTTTATCATTTTCCTCAACAGCCTCGGCTTTTAGTGCCGTTCCGCAGTTGGGGCAAAACAAGGCTCCGTTGGGCAGCTTTGCTCCGCACTCGGTACAAAACGCCATAAATAACTCCTCCTGTCAGTAAAAGTTTTTGCAAAAAAATCTTTTCTTTCCTGCATGCACATAGTCTCACAACTACCTATATTATGTCAAGAAAATGTTGAAACTTTACTATTTTAACGTGTGAAAACACTCGTCTATATGCTATATGTTCAAAAAAACCTTTTTATTTTCTATATATCCTCAAAATGTAGTAAAATGCAGAAATAAATAATAAAAATTACAAAAAGAAATTTTTAAATAAAAGCATTGCAAAGCTAGAACACTTGCTGTATAATGAAGAAAAATGTGAAATGTCAAGAATTTAACATTGTTTCCACAGCCTGTTAAGGCACCTTGATCGTTTAGGGTTTAAGTTAGCAATGCTATGCAATTTGGACGTTTCCATTGCTTTCTCAGTGTCGTGCAATATGAGGCTATTTATGAGGCTATTATGGAAAGCCAGAGGAGACCATACTGCCGCGGTATTGAGCCACTTATTATAATGAAGGAGACATTATCATGAGAGAAGACTACGGCTTTACACAGGACCAGATTGACATTCAGATGATGACCCGCGATTTTATCCGCAAGGAGCTGCCTTGGGAAAAAATCAAGGAATGTGATGAAAAGAACGAAACCCCTATGGACGTTGTTAAAAAGGCTGCAGCAATGGGTCTTACAAGCATCACACTTCCCGAATCCATCGGCGGCGGCGGAATGGGTGAGGTCACGAACTCCCTTGTTCTTGAAGAGATTGCTTATCAGGACACAGGCTTTGCAACCGTAATCGGAGCTTGCGGTCTTGCATATCAGCCCATCAACCTTTTTGGTACTCAGGAACAGAAAGAGCTCTTCGGTAAGTTCATAGTTGACGGCGGACTGGCTGCTTTTGCTCTCACTGAAGCTGACGCAGGTTCAGACGTAGCAAACTGCCGCACCACTGCTGTTCTTGACGGAGACGAGTGGGTTATCAACGGAACAAAGACCTTCATCACAAACGGCGGTCTTGCCAGTGTATATTCCGTATTCGCCGCAACAACTCCCGGCGGCGGCACTCGTGGTATGTCCTGCTTTATCGTTGAACGCGACCGTGCAGGTGTTTCCATCGGAACTCACGAGGACAAAATGGGCATTCGTCTGTCCAACACCACTGAGGTTATCTTTGATAACGTTCGTGTTCCTGCTGATCACCTCGTCGGCAATGAGGGTCAGGGCTTCAAAATTGCAATGAGCACCTTTGACAGAACCCGTCCCGCAGGTGTCGGCGCAGCAAGCTGCGGCACAATGCGCAGCTGCATTGACAAGTGCCTTGAGTACGCTGCAACCCGTCAGACCTTTGGTCAACCCATCCTCCAGAACCAGTCCATTCAGTTTATGATTGCTGACATGGAAATCAAGTATGAGGCTGCCCGCGCCCTTACATACAAAGTTGCTGACATGATTGATAACGGCGTTATCGACAGCGCTCTTGCATCTGCTGCAAAGACCTTCGCTTCCGATTCCTCTGTTGAATGTGCTCTTGATGCCATCCAGATTTTCGGTGGCAATGGTTATTCCAAGGAGTATCCCATTGAAATCATGCTTAGAAACGCCAAGATTGCTCAGCTCTTTGAGGGAACCAACCAGGTTCAGCGCATGGTTGTTGTTAAGAGCCTTCTCAAAGCTAGCGGCATGATGTAAACTAACCCTTTTAAAACGTTTTAAACTCAAGCAAACAATTTACGGTCCGCGTAAACACTTTGTGCTTGCGCGGACCTTTTAATGACCTGAAAATACCGTATTATACCTCACCGCATTTTTCGCTTTTTTTACTGCGAAATAAGACAAAAATAGGCGCAATGCGTCTTTGTTTGTTGACATACAGTAAATCATTGCGTTATAATGTGAAAGTGTGGATAACAGCGTTTTCGGTTCTGTTTTAATTCGTTTTTTTGGCGCAGATTTAATTGCTCTGCGTTAGATATGTGAAATACGGCAAATCGAAAAAGGCAATAATTTGGAAAGAAGGAATACCTATCATGAACATACTTGTTTGCGTTAAACAGGTACCGGACACCACAGAAATTAAGATAGACCCTGTTAAGAAAACTCTTATCCGTGACGGCGTTCCAAGCATAGTCAATCCTTTTGACGCATATGCTCTGGAGCTTGCTGCCAGAATTAAGGATGCTGACCCCGAAGCAACAGTCACTCTTTTGAGCATGGGACCTCCCCAGGCCGAAGCTGCTCTTAAGGAATGCCTTGCTGTCGGCGGCGATAAGGCTTATCTCTGCAGCGGACGTGAGTTTGGTGGTTCCGATACTCTTGCAACCTCCTACATTCTCGCTACCGCTATTAAAAAGATTGAGGAAACCGAAGGAAAGTTCGACATTATTTTCTGCGGTAAGCAGGCTATCGACGGCGACACCGCACAGGTAGGTCCCGAAATCGCCGAGCACCTTGATTATCCTCAGGTTACATACGCTGTTGAAGCTTCTGTCGATGGCGAAATCGTAAAGGTCAAGAAGGAAACCGACGAAGGCTTTGAGCTTATCGGCGTAAAAATGCCTTGTGTCGTAACTGCCACAAAGCCCAGCTTTGATCCTCGTTACCCCACCATTAAGTCCAAGATGGCAGCTAACCGCAAGGAAATTCCCACCATCGCCTTTGCAGACCTTGAAGCTATCATTGATTCCACAAGAATCGGTCTTAAGGGTTCCCCCACAAAGGTCAAAAAGACCTTCACACCTGAAGTCAAGACCGGCGGCATAAAGATTCAAGAGGAAACCGGCGCTGATTCCGCAAAGAAATTGTTCGCTTCCCTTACAGCGGACAAGATCATTTAAGAGGGGGGTAACTTAAAATGGATGCAAAAACCAAGGATTTATGGGTATTTATAGAAACTAACGATAACGGCACTGCTAAGAACGTTGGTCTTGAGCTTTTGGGCGCAGGCCGCGGTCTTGCAGATACACAGGGAGGTCAGCTCGTTGGTGTTGTTATAGGCAACAACGTTGAAGCTTCCGTTAAGTCAGCTACTGCTTACGGCGCTGACAAAGTTCTTGTTGTAGACGGAAAAGAATTTGAGCACTACACAACGGACGCATACTGCAATGCAATGTATGCTCTCGTTGAAAAGTACGGTCCCACCAGCATTCTCATCGGCGCGACCAATAACGGCCGCGACCTCGGTCCTCGTCTGTCCTGCCGTCTGCGCACAGGTCTGACAGCAGACTGCACATCTCTGGCAATTGATGAGGAGACCGGCAATGTTGCATGGACTCGTCCTGCTTTCGGCGGAAATCTTATGGCTACAATTATGTGCCCCGACAACCGTCCCCAAATCGGAACAGTTCGTCCCGGCGTTTTCAAGAAGGTTGAGCCTAACGAAGCTCGCACAGCCGAAGTTGTTAAGGAAGATTTCCATGTTGCTCCCGAAGCAATCCGCACCGAGCTTCTTGAGGTTATCAAAGAAGTTGCCGGCGAGCTGGTTGACCTTGAAGGTGCAGAAATTATCGTTTCCGGCGGACGCGGCGTAGGCGGTCCCGACGGCTTCAAGCCCATTAAAGAGCTTGCTGACGTTCTCGGCGGTGTTGTAGGTGCATCTCGTGCTGCTGTTGATTCCGGTTGGATTGATCACTCTCATCAGGTAGGTCAGACAGGTAAAACCGTTGGTCCCAAGATCTACGTTGCCTGCGGCATCTCCGGTGCTATTCAGCACATTGCCGGCATGAGCAGCTCCAAAACCATAATCGCTATCAACAAGGATGAGACCGCTCCTATCTTCAACGTTGCTGACTACGGTGTAGTTGGTGACCTGTTTGAGGTCATTCCCGTTCTCGTAGCTGAAATTAAGAAGCTTAAGGCATAGAACTAGCTTTATATTTTCACAAAAAGCCGCATGGAAAAATCCATGCGGCTTTTTCACGTTTTAGGGAGTGGTTTTTTTTACTTATTCATCATGTGTAGTTTTTTGTGTATATTACAGTAATATTTTGTAAACTGAGTTGACAAATGGCGGAGGTGATTAGTATGGTTAGAGTATATAGGATAGGAAGAAGGCGAATCCGATGGGATATTGAATTAGTACATCTAAAGAATGCGAATCAGATGAGCTGTTGTATTAATGCATCTGTAGTAGGCAAGTTAGATAATTAAAAATTAGTAAGGAGAATTATTATGCAGCAATTTAACAAGTCGTTCGTTGCATATCTATTGGTTGTACTGCTGCTATCTTCGATAATGACAACATCTTCTTTTGCACAAGGTGCTGAAGAAAAATACAGCAAAGATTTTACTGGAGTTGAAGGGCTTTCAAACCTACAAACTACAAATGAGTATGATGTCATTGTTGGGTTGAGGAAGTTATCGAACACTCAAATGGAAAAAGCTGGTATTTCACAACGCGATATTTCTTACATAACTTCTAACGATGCTGAGAATGAACTGCTTTATCGCTCGACACTTTCAGTGGCAACTTTGAAAGAAAAATATCATTACTCGGAGACAGCAATTGCAGCGATAAAAGACTATTCAGGCGAAAGACTTGAGACAAATCCTGACTTAAGAGCGGCAGCAAGCACATTTACAGTCGGCTCGGATATATTGCTTTATGGGC
>CAZAIU010000003.1:21273-96081 GCA_964485265.1 uncultured Oscillospiraceae bacterium
TTAAGAGCGGCAGCAAGCACATTTACAGTCGGCTCGGATATATTGCTTTATGGGCCTAATAGGTTGGGAATGTTGTTTGGCTGGGAGTGGAGCTCTATGCCCCTTCTGCAGTTAAGTGATATTGTTGCTGCAACTTGGGATGGAACATATACTAGCGGTGGAAACAACAATGTAGCGTTAAACAATGCTATGTCCTTTGTAAATGTTCAATATACATTTACAAGCATCGCAGTGGAAACATTCAAGTTAACAACCCCTGAGCCATACCACAACGCTAAATTGAAGTTTGACATGATGTCTCCTGATTCACCCTATCATTGGGCATCGGAAGGTGCGATGTTTCTTTATGTTGATACAGTAGCTAGCTCACCGTCTCTGGAAGAAGTTTTTTTCAATTTTAAATATGGACATCAAGCTTTTGCGGGGTCTGCATCAGTTTCATTTCCGTATTCCATTGGTATCAGTTTTTCTCCTGTGGTATCTACAATGGGTTCGGTAACTGGCAGACTTAAAAGCAATGGCACGTGGATTCCATATAATTGAGAACGCCATGATATTTTTACTAACTTATGCCGCAATTATTGCAGCAATTTTTCATCCGTGGCATCTGGTTAAGGCATTAAAGTGCAAAAAGGATAAGATAAACTACTTTATACCATTAGCCTGTGTTGAGAGTGGTATTATTGTGTTTTCAGTATTATACATACTGCTAAACGTCACCTTCTATTAACCTACCTAGCAGAACTGTCCCCAAATATACACACCCTTATAAGTAAAATTATACTGTTTGACTGAATAAAGCAGGCGCCGCATTTCACGATGCGGCGCCTGTTGTTTCTTCTGTTTATGCTTATTTTGCAATAATTTCCTTGGTATCTCTTGCAATTACCAGCTCTTCATTTGTGGGAATAACAATAAGCTTAACCTTGCTATCGGGAGTAGAAATAATAATTTCCTCACCTCGTTTTGCATTAGCTTCGGGATCGACCTTGCAGCCCAGATATTC
The DNA here is from genome assembly GCA_964485265.1 of uncultured Oscillospiraceae bacterium. Taxonomy (GTDB): domain Bacteria; phylum Bacillota; class Clostridia; order Oscillospirales; family Oscillospiraceae; genus UBA2658. The sequence goes on from CAZAIU010000003.1 coordinate 22,280, forward strand.
GAAATACTTGCAGATGTCGGCTCTTGTTGTCTTGCTGTTCTCTCCGATGCCTGCGGTAAAAATGATAGCGTCAACTCCATTCATTCCGGCAACATATCCGCCTACGGTTTTTGCAACCCAGTAGTTGAACATGTCAAGCGCAAGTTTTGCTCTTTCGTTGCCCTTATCAGCAGCCTCGTCCAAATCACGGAAGTCGGAGGAAATTCCGGATACACCGAGAACACCGGACTTCTTATTGAGGATATCTAGCATATCGTCGATGCTGTAGCCATATTTATGCATCAAATATTGGAGAGCACCGGCATCCATTTGACCGCAGCGTGTTCCCATAGGCAAGCCCACCAGAGGAGTGAAGCCCATGGAGGTATCAACGCTCTTGCCGGCGTTTATTGCACAGATTGAGCTTCCGTTGCCCATGTGGCAGGAAACCAGCTTCAATTCTTCGATGGGCTTGCCGAGAATGTCTGCTGCGCGTGAAGAAACATAGCGATGGCTTGTGCCGTGGAAGCCATAGCGGCGAACCTTATCGTTCTCATAGTATTCATAGGGAAGTGCATACATGTATGCCTTTCCGGGTATAGTCTGGTGGAATGCTGTATCGAAAACCACAACCTGAGGTACATTTTCGCCCATGACCTTTTTGCATGCTAAAATGCCTGTAATGTTTGCAGGATTGTGAAGAGGTGCAAGAGGATTGCAAGCTTCTATAGCCTTCATAACGTCGTCAGTAATAAGTACGGAGGACGCAAAATACTCACCGCCGTGAACAACACGGTGACCAACTGCGTTGATTTCGGACATAGACGCAACAACGCCGTATTCCGCACTGGTGAGCTTATCAATAACTGCTGCAATAGCTTCGCTGTGGGTGGGAAGTGCAATGTCCTCATCAAACTTAGGCTTTCCATCTACACAGGGCTTGTGCTTGAGATGACCGTCAATTCCTATGCGCTCGCAAAGACCAATTGCAAGAACCTTTTCTCCCTCCATATCTATCAGCTGATACTTCAGCGAAGAGCTGCCTGCGTTTATAACCAGAATTTTCATGATTTTTTGACCCTTTCTTATTGTATTCGTCGTGAAAAAAATGTAAAATGGTAAAAACATTACCATAAAAACACACACGAGGTTATTTTAATACTAATCACATGCAAATTGCAAGGCTTTTTGGTATTTTGTCTCATTTTATACAGGAATTTTGATTTTTATGGACTTTTGCCCATAAAAGAGGAGCACAATATGAAGCTAATAGGAATTGTCGCAGAATATAACCCTTTCCACAATGGGCACAAATTTCACATTGAGGAAAGCAAAAAGCAAATTTCTGATGATACCGCCGTTGTGTGCGTCATGTCCGGCGACTTTGTGCAGCGGGGTGATGCAGCACTTTTCTCAAAGTACGCACGGGCTGAAGCTGCTGTTCGTTCCGGTGCAGATCTTATTATTGAATTGCCTCTGCCATGGTCGCTGTCATCGGCTGAAGGCTTTGCACGTGGTGCAGTAGGTATTCTTGGCAGTCTTGGATGTGTAAACTATCTGAGCTTTGGTAGCGAATGCGGTGATATTAGTATCCTCAGCGCCCTTGCAACTGCAATTATGGACCCAAACCTTGATGCAAAAATTGTAGAGTGTCTGGAAACTGGTGTTTCCTATGCTGTTGCACGTCATCAGGCACTTGCGGAGGAGATAGGCAGCCTTGCAGACTATTTGGAAACCCCCAACAACATCTTGGCAGTAGAGTATTTAAAGGCTATCTATACTCAAAGACTTCGTATTGAACCGCTGACTGTTGTGCGCACCGGGGCTGACCATGACGCCCCCGGAGGCTCAGCCTCGGACATCCGCAAGCTTATGATGACAGACAAATCGATAAAAGCATATGTGCCGCGCAAGGTTATTGAAGTAATTAAGCGAGAAACTGAGCAGGGCAGAGGCCCCGTTTTCATGGATATGCTTGAGCCGGCACTGCTGTCACGCTTCAGAATGACGGATGTATCCCAATTCAATGCAATTCCCGACGCGGGGGAAGGACTTGGCAACCGTCTTTTTGCAGCTGCTCGTGAGGAGACAACAATAGACGGCATTCTCTCCGCCGCAAAAACGAAGCGGTACGCACTGTCACGATTGAGACGAATGTGCCTTTGCGCAGCTTTGGGAATAGAAGCAGGTGATGCAGACGGCATTCCGCCATATGCTCGCATATTGGCAGCCAATGAGGTTGGGCGAAAAGCTCTAAAGCTCATTTCTGAAAAGACAAGCATCCCCCTCGTAACAAAGCCTGCCTCAATAAAAGAGCTTGCGCCTGAGTGCAAGAAGCTGTTTGAGCTGGAAAGTGCAGCACATGATTTATATGTACTTGCGTACAACGCCAAGCAGGAGCGCCGGGGTATGGCAGATTGGCGTACTAGCCCGGTTATGATTTAAAATTATAACGAAAGCTATAACTTTGCAGCGTATATTTTGTATAATCTTTATAAGAATATGCCGATATCTTGGTATTATGTAAATTACATCTTGCATTTGTAACCATTTTGTTATATTATGTCCTTGCATGTAACTAAAATTTAAGTGTTTTATTATAATTTTGGTAATATTTTTTGAGTACGTATGTTTACATCTTCGACTTAATTGAGGACTAATATGAAAAAAGTATTATCTATGCTGCTTGCCATGTGTATAGTCTTCGTAGTATTCGTTGCCTGTAGCACCGCAATAGGCGAAAGTGAACCGTATGGTCACGCAAGAGCAGTGAAGGATGAAAAAGAAATTTATATCGGTGTTGCTGAACCACTTACAGGAGCTAATTCCGAAGGCGGAAATCAAGAGCTGCTGGGTATTCGTTATGCAAATTCCGTTTGCCCAACAGTGGATATTGCCGGAGAAACGTACACAATAAAGCTGCTTGAAACAGATACCGCTTCTGATTCAAACAGTGCTGCGACTGAGGCACAGCGTATAATTAACTCAAATGCCTTAGCAGTGCTTGGATGCTATGGTGCAGAGGAAGCACTGGCAGCAAACGGAATTTATGCCAAAAGCGGAGTTCCTGTTGTATCAATTTCAGGAACAGAACCGCTGCTCACGCAAGATATACCCACAAGCTTTAGTGTGAGCAATACCAATGATTTTCAAGGCAAGGCAATGGCAAACTTCGCTTATGGCAAGGGTCTTCGCACCGCCGCAGTGGTAACTCAAGCCGGCGATTTATATTCTGAAGGACTTGGCAAGGTTTTTACCGATGAGTTTATGCGCTTGGGCGGAAACGCTATTGCATTTAGCTTTGACGTTGATCAAAATGACTTTGAAACCATTTCTGTTCGGATTGACGCTACTAACTGCGACATGGTTTTTCTTCCAACGCCCATAGATGCAACAGCAAATGTTGTTAAGCACCTTCGGCGCAATAGTGTGTCTTGTCCTATATTTGGCACCGATTCCTATGATTCTGCGGCAACATTGAAAAGCTGTTCAATTTATGGAAAGAATATTTACTTTTGCTCCGGTTTTGACGAGAACGAAAGCTCAGACCCCATTCCGGCAGAATTTGTTGTCAAATTTAAGTCTTGGATTAAATTCAAAAACGAGCGATATGAGTTAAACGGCAAAACCGACTTTGTCTCTCCTGTTGCCGCACAGGCATACGACTCGTACATGGTACTAGTTAAGGCTTTAAAATCCGCACAGTCTCTAAATCCCGAGGATTTATCAAAAGCAATAGCTCAAGTTTCTTTTGACGGCGTGTCCGGTCATATTTCCTTCGACACAGACGGAAACCTTACAGAAAAGCTTGTGTACATAAAAACCTATAACACAAAGGCAAAAGCCATTGAGGTTTTACAGACAAGCTCCGCCGGTAAATAAATACTTAAGCCTGCCGCAAATGCGGCAGGCTTTTTTTATATCTCGGCATATTGCAGCATATTTCTGCACAAAAACAGTACAAGCACTGATATAAGCACGTTTCCGATGAACAGACACACCATGAGCGTTGCAGCTGCAGACCCAATTACGACGCCAGCAAAGCTCAGACCTCCGTACAGTGCAATTCCCGGAACAGCCATTGCAAGGTCAATTACGAAATACAGCAGTACACCAACGACCTTTGAAAGTGAACCGCCCCATATTCTTTCAACAGCTATTGAGCCAACTGTAAACAAAAACGCAAAGGACACGCGAACCAACACCGCCAGAACACATTCAACAGGAGACAAGCCAAGAATAAACGAAACCGGAACAAAAATCACTATTCCCTCAAGCAAAGCAGTAGGGAACAGCTCACACAAAGAGTATAGAAGCTTCTTTAATGGAGGCTCCGGTATGAGATAAATATAAGGTTTCATAAGCTCAAGATTAAAGCGTCCGGCGGCAACTGTGAATATCTGCATATAGGTTGCAAATGAGAAAACCGCAACAATTCCCGCTTCCTTCATAAAGAATGAAAAGCCAATTGTTATAGCCGCAAATATAAGAGCCGATGGCGCAATAATAAACCCACCCGCGCGGCGGCTTTCTACTCTATGCTTGAAGAAAATAGCGGAGGAGCCGATGCCCTTGTCTATACCAGCTTTACCGACCTTTATATTTCGGGGAGTATTTTCCGCACTTTTTCCCTCCTTGACTGCACAAAGCGCATTGTAGGCTGTTTCAGTGGATGCAAGCACATCTTCATAGTATTCGCGCTTTGACCGAGACATCACTATAAGCACCGCCCAGAACGCAGCAACTGAGAGAGCCAGCCAAATTCCGGCTTCAATAAAGTTGCCGGTATAAATTCCGTCAACGCAGGCCGATATCCAACCGGCAAATGGAAAGCTTCTTATTACAAGACTGTTTCCGCACTCTACAAGTGTTGTTAGGATATTATCCATGTTTTTTAACACATTGACACCCACATAAGCGCAGAGGGCAGCAATGTATAAGATGAAAATGGTCTTTGCGATTTTCTTTTTGCGGTCACTGTCACTTGTAAGTATATACAGGAACATTGCGCAGGTTTGACCAAGAAAAGCAGTTAATGAGTAAGCAATGAAAATTAAAAACAAACCGCCTATGCTGATGCCGTAATTCACGTGCAGCATTGTATATTGGAACAAAATGAAAAATCCGATGAACAGGGAAGTGCCCATTCGCTGTATAAGTCCAAAAAACAGCACACTTCTTTTGTTAAGGGGCGATGGAAAAAGGAAGTTGACATCTGCCATGGAAAAGACAGAGCCGCCCTTATCAAAACCGCTGTAAAATGTTGTTGCAAAGATAATTACAAGAAGCGCCGTAATTCCCGCAGAAAGCTCAGAAAAGTCCCTCAGCTTTCCCGCGTGTTCTTCTGCACCAGCGCTGCCGCCAACAATAGTTACTGCAAATAGCGCAATAAATATAAGCGTCAGAATAAGTCTTGCAGGTCTTTTCACAAACTCCTTCAGATTGTTTTTCAGCTTCGTCCTTAAAATGTACGATAACGCATTCCCATTCATCGCTCTGCCTCCGGCATACCGCCTTCAGTAATTTCAAAGAATAGCTGCTCAAGACTCTTTTCATCACCGTTTCCGTCAGCGCTGTTATATGTGGTTGCTGCAAAGCTTCCGTTTATCATTATGTGCGCAACATCCCAGTAATCCTCCACACTGTCAAGCATATGGGTACTTATAAGCACGGAGCAGCCTTGATTTTTCAGCTCAACAAACATGTTTTTCAGCTCTTTTATAGCGTGTGGGTCCAGTCCTACCATAGGTTCGTCAAAAACAACAACCTTTGGTTTATGGGCAAGCGTGCAGCAGATGGAGAGCTTTTGCTGCATACCTTTGGAAAGCTCCTTTCCCGGCTTGTCCTTTTTGTCCCAAAGCTCAAAGCGCTCTAAAAGATATTTGTCATACCCGTCATCCTCCATACGATATGCTCTGCGTATAAATTCCATGTGCTCGGCTACAGTTAAAAGTTCATAGACAGCTGGCATTTCCGGCACATATCCAAGCAGCCTTTTGGCTTCAACCGACCTGTTATCATGCCCGCCTATAAGGATTTCACCGTCAAATCGAAGAAGTCCTGTTATGCACTTGATAATTGTGGATTTACCCGCGCCGTTGGGTCCAAGCAACACAGCAATTTGACCTGCCTCTACGCCAAAGCTGATATCTCGGTTTGCAACGAGCTTTCCGTATCTTTTTGTTACCTGATTTACATTCAGCATTTTTTATCCCTCTCTATATTTATTGCCGTTATGCAAAGGCCTAGCGGCAGTATTATCCAAGCATTATCGTGCGCAATGCGCACTCTTGTGCTATTGTACTACCACACTAGCCAATTTGCAAGAAAAACTGCATGGTTCTGCCCAAAACGTCAAAAATATATATCGAATTAAAGCGTTAAACGGTGGTTTATACAAAAATAATTTTATGAGTGATTTTTAACTTGAAATACCTCACAGTAATGATAAAATCTTAAGTTAAGCAAACTAAACTGATAGCAGTCTAAGCATCAAATTCGTTTTGCTCATGAAAAACATTGAAAGAGAGTGAACAACGTGGAAAAAATAATGATTAACCAAACAAACACTCCGAAAGCGAAGCCGTCAATTGAGGGTATACCTTTCGGCACGTATTTTTCCGACCATATGTTCCTTATGAACTATGACGAGGGGAAAGGTTGGCACGATCCGCGTATTGTTCCGTACTCAAACCTTGATATCTCTCCCGCAGCAATGGTTTTTCATTACGCGCAGGAAATATTTGAGGGTATGAAGGCTTACCGCAGTGCAAACGGAGAAATTCTTTTGTTCCGTCCCGAAGAAAACATAAACCGCATGAACAGCTCTGCCGAGCGTTTATGTATTCCTCACATTCCCGAGGAAATCTTTCTTGAGGGCTTAAAGCAGCTTGTTTCTCTTGATAGGGAATGGGTTCCCTCCGCACCGGACACCTCACTTTACATCAGACCCTTTGTAATAGCAACAGATGCACATCTTGGAGTTCACGCGTCAAAAAGCTATCTTTTCATTATCATCACTTGTCCTGTAGGCAGCTATTATCCCGAGGGACTCAACCCCGTGCGCATTATGATTGAAAACAGCGATGTTCGTGCCGTCCGCGGCGGAACGGGCTACACTAAGTGCGGCGGAAACTATGCAGCGTCCATCCGTGCCGGTGCTCGTGCCGAGCAGCAGGGCTACAGTCAGGTGCTTTGGCTGGACGGTGTTACTCGCCGCAATATTGAAGAGGTCGGCGCAATGAACGTCATGTTTAAAATTAGCGGCAAAGTGATAACTCCTGCACTTACGGGAAGTGTTTTACCGGGAATCACCAGAAAGTCCGCAATAGAGCTTCTGAAAAGCTGGGGCTATGAGGTGGATGAGCGAGAATTTACCGTTGACGAGCTAATTGAAGCTGCCGACAATGGCACACTTGAGGAGGCATGGGGAACAGGTACAGCGGCTGTTGTATCACCCATTGGAGAAATCAACTTTGACGGTAAAAAGCACGAAATCGGCGGCTTTGAAATCGGCAGTCTGACACAGCGTCTTTATGATACACTTACCGGTATCCAGTGGGGCAGCAAGGAAGACCACTTTGGTTGGACGGTGAAGGTTTGCTAGGCATGATCACTGCCATGGTGATATTCGGCTCCATCAGCATTTTTGTTAAGAACTGCGGAATATCATCAGGAGAAATTGCGCTATGGCGTGCTGTAATTGCTGTTGCGGTTTTGCTTGCATTTAAGCTTTTAAAGCGCGAAAAGCTCCCGTTTCACCAAATAAGAAAGGACATTCTTCCACTATTTTTAACAGGTGCCGCTATAGGCTTCAATTGGATTTTGCTGTTTGAGGCTTACCGATACACCAGTGTCTCCGTTGCAACATTGAGCTATTATTTCTGCCCCGTCTTGGTAATGGTGCTTTGTCCCATCATTTTCAAAGAGCACATATCTCTAAAGCAATGGATATGTTTTCTTTTTGCAAGTGCAGGACTGGTGCTAATTATCGGCGCACGTGCAGGTGGGTATGACAACGAGCTTTTCGGAATCGCACTTGGCTTGGGGGCAGCATGTCTTTATGCTTTCGTGGTGCTGATGAACAAGAAAATCACATCAGTCGGCGGTCTTGATAAAACCCTCTACCAGTTTTTTGGAGCTATTGCCGTGCTGGCAGTATACGTACCCCTTACCACAGGCTTTGAGATTTCAAGCATGGACACCAAGGGACTAAAAAGTCTTGCGGTCCTTGGTGTAGTTCACACAGGCATTGCATATTGCCTGTATTTTTCCGCAGTTGGAAAGCTCGCAGGTCAAAAGGTTGCAATTATAAGCTATATAGACCCGCTTGTTGCGGTTATTATATCTTTTGCCTTTTTAAACGAGCAAATAACCGTAATGCAGCTTGTTGGCGGTGGCATGATTTTGGGCTTCACGCTTTTAAATGAGCTTGCAGGCAGAAAAAAGGCGCAGGAGCTTCAGACGGAATAAGGCTTTTAATTCAAAAACCACACAAGCAGATTAGTGCAATACTATTAAAGACTAAGGGCGCCATCGGAATTAAACGATGACGCCCTTAGCCTTTTTTCACTCACTTGCTTTCTGCAAGCTCTGATTTCATTTTAGGCAGTGCTCTGTCAAAAATTCTGTTATTAATAATGGCAATCAAAACTCCGATTATGTTTGAAATCACTCTTAGAAGTATTGCAGTGCTTGAGCCGAAATTAAGCATGGCAGAGGAAAGCGCATTGAAGGTATTCGCTGTGGTCTTGTGAAAATAGTCAGAGATAAACATGATAACAAAGCCCGTGGCAAAAACAACAATATGGTGATACTCAGGAGGAATAAGGACAATGTAAATTATGTAGAACACCAGCGAGCCGAGAATGGTTGCAGGTATTCGGTGCATAGTCCTTTTTTTACGCACAGCTTCACTGTGGTAGGTCAAGGACAGAACTGTAAAATTGACCCAAATTGCATTTGGGTAGTTTAAGATTTCCCCCAAAAAAGTCACCACAGTCAACACTACCGAGAGCTTAATATACCACTGAGTCCTTTTGGACCTAATGTTAAAGCTTTTTATAACACCGCTAAGATTTTGAGAATAGAGTTTTTTACCGTTTACGGCAAGATATACTATTGCCAAAAGCACAGCTCCCGCAAGCGCACTAATTATTCGCTTTTCAAAAGCACCTCCAACAGCCGGATATCCCATTGCAAATACATATCCCAGCAAGAACGGTACATGATTGTCTTTCTCAACTTCGTAAGAGCTAAGCGTAAGAATTGACATTATGGCAATAAAGTTAATTGGTATTCCCAAATACGGATTTATCATAGAAAGTCTTGGAATTCCAACACATAGGAGAAGGCACAAAGGGATTGTTACCGCTGATTGTTTAGAATTGTATCCGGTGTCGCTTTGCAGAAATATGAGCAATGCGGTTAATATTGCAACACCTATTACAGTATTTTCAGTGCCGAACAAGCGATTGTACCCGGTTATAAACAGAACACAGAAAATAAAAACCGGAATTTTTGTTAAAACGCATTTTAAAAACTCTTTCATACACGATACCACCACTCTTTAGTCTGCAAAAAGCGATGTTATCACATAAAACGTTTTTTGGCAATATTTAGTCTGAGTTTTCACCCTATTTTGCGCAGGTTTGTTTTGAAACAATTGCAACCGCGCCGTATTTCTCACGCAGAACAGGCTTTTCAATTTTCCCCGTGGGATTGCGGGGAACCTTATCAAATATCACCTCACGGGGACGCTTATAGCGAGGCAGCGCCTTGCAAAACTCATTTATTTCCTCCTCGGTTGCTGCGGCATCGGGTTTTAGCTCTATAATTGCGCTTGCTATTTCACCCAAGCGCTCGTGTGGGCGCCCAATTACAGCAACATCCTTGATTTTATCATTTTTGCGTAGGAAATCTTCAATTTGTACGGGGTATAGATTTTCCCCACCGGTTATTATAACATCCTTTTTGCGGTCCACAAGCCAGATAAAGCCGTCCTCATCGATTCTTGCCATGTCCCCCGTCCAGAGCCAGCCATCCTCGGACAAAGACTCCCGCGTGGCCTCCTCATTTTTATAGTAGCAGGTCATCACTCCGGGACCGCGAACAGCAAGCTCTCCAACCTCACCGTCAGGAAGCCTATTTTTGTCTGAGTCAACCACCATAGTCTCCCAACCAAATCCCGCAACGCCTATTGCTCCCACCTTGTGAGTGTTTTCAACGCCGAGATGCACACAGCCCGGGCCAATCGATTCAGATAAGCCGTAATTTGTGTCGTATTGATGCTTGGGGAAGTATGCTCTCCAGCGTGCAATAAGACTTGGGGGAACAGGCTGCGCTCCAATGTGCATTAGCCTCCACGCGGAAAGGTTATAGTCCGAAAGCTCTATCTCCCCGCGGTCAAGTGCATCCAGAATATCCTGAGCCCATGGAACCAGTAGCCAAACATTTGTGGCTTCTTCCTGTGCCGCAGTCTGCAAAATCCATTTTGGGCTTATTCCTCGCAGCAGCACAGCTCGGCTGCCGGATATAAGGCTTCCAAACCAGTGCATTTTTGCTCCTGTGTGGTACAAAGGGGGCATACATAGGAAGCAGTCGCTCTGCTTTTGCCCGTGATGGTTTTGCTCACACAGGGCAGAATGTGACAAACTGCGGTGCTTATGCAGAATTGCTTTTGGAAAGCCTGTTGTGCCGGAGGAAAAGTAAATCGCAGCATAATCCTCCTCGGATATTTCAATCGGCGGTTTGCGGCTTGAGCAGTAGGACATGAACTGGTAGTAGCTCTCCGCCCAGTCAGGGCAGTGACCTCCCACATAGTAGAGCTTTTTGACCTTTGGCATGTCCTCTTTCACTTCACAGACTCGCTCCACAAACTCATTTCCGAATACAAGCAAACTGCAATCAGCAAGGTCAAGGCAGTATTTAATCTCGTCAGCAGTGTAACGATAATTCAGCGGTACAGCAAGTGCTCCTGATTTTAACACACCAAAGTATATCGGCAGCCATTCAAGACAATTCATCAAGAGTATTCCGACCTTATCGCCCTTTTTAACACCGTTCGCAAGCAAAAGGTTTGCAAATCTGTTTGCTCGGCAGTCAAAATCCTGCCATGTCAGCTCCCGCCGATAGGTGTTTTCACGATAGTTCATTTCAACAAGGTTAAACTCCTTCCACGAGGTCTGTTTATATGCATCCTCATGCTCGGGGTTGATTTCAACTAGCGCGGTTTCATCTGCGAGCTTATGGGCATTGTTTTCAAGCAAATCTGTAATTGGCATGTCTTTTCTCTCCTAAATAAAAAAATAAAACGCCCTTCGGAAAATCCGAAGGGCGAAAAACTTTCGCTGTACCACCTTGGTTCGTGTCCTACTCGCGTAGGAACACCTTTAAAGCTCACTTCCATCGCTTGCGCGCCGTGCAATGAGCCGACACGTTAACGGGTGTCAATCGTCGCAGCCTATTTGGCGGAAACCGCCGTTCAGTGCGAAGCTGAAGGATGTATTCATCGAAAGTTCCCCGCGCGCCTCTCATCAGCCGGCTGCTTTCTGTGCGGTTCCGTTACGGTTACTTTTTCCTTGTCATAGCCTCTTGTGTAACAGCCTCATAAAGCTGCTACTTAGATTGTGAATATATTGTGCATATAATAAGCCCTAGCACTAGATATGTCAATAGCTAATACAAAATCCGGCACATCAAACAACAAATCCATGCAAAACAAGGCACCAATATGTTAAAACATGTGAAATTCCGTGCTATTTTTCTTGTTATAAGTTTACATTCGGCTCGTTTTTATAGTAATTGTTGTGAAAATCATTAAGAAATTTTACTGCAAAGTTTCTGAAATCAGCTATATCGCGTATTTCATCTGTGTTGGTGTTATAGCTAAGACCAATTTCCGCAAAAGCATCGGGGAAATCAACCTCTAGGCAATATTTTTTTAGTGATGGATCGCTGAGCATCTTTGCGCGGGGAATAACCGCATAGCCAAGACCGCTTCTTACGGCACGCACGATAAGGTTCATGTCGTTTGACTCGCAAACGATCTCGGGGTGGAAATCCATAGCATCAAAAAATTGGTCAATGTTTGTACGCAAGCCCGACCCGATAGGGGAGGTAACCAGAGGTTCGCCGACAAAATCTTCAACATTAACTCCGCTAGAGCCAATGAGACGGTGTCCCGGCGGCAAAAGAATGCAGCTGCACTCTTGGAATACGATTTCGGTTTTTATCCCCTTCGAGGGATCATCAGTAAGCGGGGGAGTGCAGAATGCAAAGTCTGCTTCTCCGGTGGTTAGAGCGTCAATTATATCCTTTCTTGTAGCATATGTAACAGACAGTGCATAATTTGAATGCAGCTCCTTGAAAGCAATTACCATCTCCGGATAATATGTCTCCATATTAGACAAAATCGTAATTGTGCGGTCGCGGCGTTCTATTAAGGAATCCATTTCGGAGTAAAGAGTTTCAACATCAGCCAGAACCTTTTTGGCGTAGGTATAAAAGGTCTTGCCGTACTGATTCAGCTTTATTTTCCGCCCTATGTTGTCGAAAAGAGGTACTCCGATTTCCTTTTCCAGCTGTCCGATTATTCTGGTTAAAAAGGGCTGTGAAATACCTAGCTTTTCAGCCGCCTTGGTAACGTGCTCCATTTCTGCGGTAAGGCAAAAATATCGCAAATCTCTGATTTCCATTGAAACCTCCGAATAATGTGTTTCATACCATACATCTTGAAAGTGTCATGCTATGAAAAATTGTGTTTAGCTCTTATAAATTGTTGCGGTGTATGATTAATAATATTTACGGCAAAATAATTTAAGACATAGTAAGCCACAGTTAATATATGCTGCATATGTCATCAAAGCTATAGGTGTATACTCATTTCAATCTATATGGTGTCTAAAAGACATTATGTCATAGCCGCAAAGAGACGCTATAATATATTAGTTTTAATCTATGTAATGTCTGAAAGATATTATATCATAGGGTCATCTACGTGTCCACACTGAACAAATTATTTTTCAGATATGTATTTTATTAATAAAAAGTACACAAAAACAGCAAAGCGAGTATGCAGCTTTATTCAACATGCGGTCCAAAAAGCATATCAATATGTTCCTGCAATCTTTTAAAATACTCTACGTTGAACCCCCTGAAATCAGCAATATTACGATTCTCTATCGCCAGACGGCTATAGCTTAAACCAATGTGCCCATATTTATCTGGGCTGTCTATTTCAACGCAGCGATCTTTTAGCTCAGGGAAACGCTCCAAAACCGAATAGCAGATAAACGCATATCCAAGACCGCTCTCAACAGCTTGAATGATTAGGTTCAAATCATGAGTCTCGCAAACAATTCGCGGTCTGACACTGTATTTTTCAAACACTGAATCCACATGACCTCGCATAGCACCGCCCTTTGTTGCCGTTATAAGCCTTTCACCCTGTAGATCTTCAAAGCGTATTGATTTACGTTCAAGAAATGGATGCCCGGGAGGAAGAAGAGCACAGGCTGTTTCGTGAAAAACAATTTCTGTGGTAATGTTCTTTACACTCTCTTCATTTAGGGGCGCGTCGCATAATGCAAAGTCTGCCTCTCCGGTGGAAAGTGCATCAATCATCTCGTTGCGGTTGGCATAAGAAACCTTGAGTCCGTAATTTGCGTTTTTCTTCTGAAAGTCTACAATAAGACGGGGAGTATATGCCTCTGTATTGCTCATGAGAGTTATGGTTTGGTTTTGCCTTTCAAGGACGTAGTCCATTTCTGTATATAGATTTTCCATGTTTGCTAAAACCTTTTTCGCCTGTAAATAAAACACCTCGCCATAGCCGTTCAGCCTGATTTGACGCCCTGTTTTATCAAAGAGCTGAGCACCGATTTCACTTTCAATTTGTCCTATAATTTTTGTTAGATATGGCTGGGCAATGCCAAGCTTGTCTGCCGCCTTTGAAACGTGCTGAAGCTCCGCCGTCAAGCAGAAGTAGCGCAAATCTCTAATATCCATAACGATCTCCAATTCAATTATAATAAAGTAATTGGTTGTATCTGTTAATTCGGTGATATTGCCGAGGCGCTTATATATGGACGACCTGATAACTAATGAGCTATGATAAGGCTTTTCATATAAAAAAACTTATCACTTCTCGATTATAAACTAATACGCAGAAAAATTATATATACCTAATAAACAAATTATTGGTTTTTTGTTATAGGAAATGATAATATAACGGTATAGAAATTTTATAACAAAATTTTTACAACTTCAAATGAATAAAGATTGGGGCAATCATCTTTTTCATTATACGGCGCAGAGGTCAGTATGTAGTTATTGACCTCTGCGTCGAACTATTTTGCGCTGCCGCAGTGACAGCGCTTTTTGCATATTGCCCCGCAATAAGAAGAATACTATGTAAAACGATATTTTATGTGCAGTGGCTTTACATAAGCTTTACACAAACTTTATCGGAACATGGTAGAGCAAAGTTTATACAAGATTTATCATCAAAGCAGTTCTTGATAAACCATAAATAAGGAGAAATCACTATGAAAAAAATTCTGTCAGCAATACTTGCCTGCACAATGTGCTTCATGCTTTTTACAGGCTGTTCTAAGTCAAAAGAAAACTCTCCAAGCACCTCCGCCGCACCTGAGGGCGGAGCCTCCGAAGCTATTTCCGGTATTGTTTCAACAAACGGCTCAACTTCAATGGAAAAAGTTGTCGCAGCTCTCAGCGAAGCATTTATGGCTAAATACCCCGGCACAACAGTCACATACGATGCCACCGGCTCCGGAGCAGGTGTGACAGCCGCCTCAGAGGAAACAGCAGATATAGGTCTTGCAAGCCGCAATCTCAAGGACAGCGAAACAGGGCTTGACGCAACCGTTGTCGCCATAGACGGCATTGCAATTATCGTCAACAACAAAAATCCCATTACAGACCTCACCATTGAGCAGATAGCCGGTCTTGCAAAAGGCGAAATTTCCAGCTGGAAGGAAGTCGGCGGCAACGACGCCCCCGTCGTATTTGTCGGGCGTGAAGCAGGCTCGGGAACACGAGACGGCTTTGAAAGCATTGTCAAGGTCAGCGACGAATGTGTCTACGAACAGGAGCTTACCTCTACAGGCGCTGTTATAGCAGCAGTTGCTGCAAACGAAAATGCCATCGGCTACGCCTCCTTGTCCTCAGTCAGTGATAAGGTAAAAACTCTTACTGTGGGCGGCATAGTTTGCAGTGAAGATACCATACTTGACGGAAGCTATGCCATTCAGCGTAATTTTAACATGATTACAAAGCAGGGCGGAGATTTGTCCGCAGTAGCAAAGGCATTTATTGAATTTGCGCTTAGCCCCGAAGCAACCGATATAATTGCAAAGTCAGGAGCGATTCAAGCGCAATAACCGTGATTCTGAGCCGTTGAAGACAGGCTGCCTTCAAGCGCCTGTTTTCAACGGCTTGTCGGTTTTCTAAGCTGACGGAGGTCTTTATGAAAGCAAGAAACTTAACAGAAAAAATAATGAGCGGCATTTTCTTTGTCTGCGGCGTGGCATCAATAATCGCTGTAATAGGAATTTCCGCATATATGATTATCAGCGGACTTCCTGCAATCAAGGAAATCGGACTTACAGACTTCCTATTGGGAGAGGTTTGGAAAAGTACCGCTGCCGAGCCTAAATATGGCATTCTTCCCTTTATACTGTCATCAATTTACGCCACCTTCGGCGCAATACTTATTGGTGTCCCCATCGGGCTACTCATGGCAGTTTTCCTTTCAAAAATTGCAAGCGAGCGTGTAGCCTCAAGCGTTCGCCCCGCAGTGGAGCTTCTAGCCGGAATACCCTCGGTTGTTTACGGACTTGTTGGTATGATAGTGCTAGTCCCGCTCGTAATGAAGATTTTCGGCATAAAAAGCGGCACGACGCTGTTTTCCGCCATTATCGTGTTAGCCGTCATGATTTTGCCCGGTATAGTAAGCGTAAGCGAAAATGCACTTCGCTCCGTTCCAAAAAAATATGAGGAAGCAAGTCTTGCACTAGGTGCAACAAGGATGGAAACGATTTTCAAGGTCAGCATACCCGCGGCAAAAAGCGGTATTACGGCGGGAATTGTCCTTGGTATCGGCAGAGCAATCGGAGAAGCAATGGCTGTTATGATGGTTGCGGGAAACGTTGCAAACATGCCAAAGCTATTTGGCAGCGTGAGACTTCTCACAACAGCTATTTCCTCGGAAATGTCTTATGCCTCGGGCTTGCAGAGACAGGCGCTTTTTTCCATTGGACTTGTGCTGTTTGTCTTTATTATGATTATAAACTCTGTTTTAAACTATCTGCTCAAGGGAGGTGGTAAGGATGAATAATGATCAGCCCTTAAAGCTTGATAAAAAGCTTCCTGTGAAGCGCCGTGCTCTTGACCGTACACTGCGGGTGCTTATATTACTTTGCACCGTAATTACCATCTTACTTTTAGTTGGTTTGATCGGCTACATTTTCATAAAAGGCATTCCCCATATCAACTGGAATTTTATCAGCACTCAGCGAAGCGTGCTTGAAGAAAACATCGGTATTCTGCCAAATATACTTTTTACGCTTTATACCATAGTAACCGCAATGGTAATTGCTCTCCCCCTTGGAGTGGGTGCTGCAATTTATCTTAACGAGTATGCCTCCAGCCGCAGATTTGTGAGGTTTATAGAGTTTTCCACGGAAACCCTGGCTGCAATCCCCTCCATAATATACGGTCTTGTGGGAATGCTGTTTTTCTGTCAAAAGCTCGGGCTTAAAACGAGCGTTCTTGCAGGCTCTTTAACACTTGTTGTGATGATTTTGCCAAACATCATACGCACCACGCAGGAGTCGCTTAAAACAACTCCTCAGGCATATCGGGACGGCGCTGTCGCGCTAGGTGCTACAAAGTGGTATACCATTCGCACAATAGTTTTGCCCTGTACGCTGGACGGCATTGTTGGCGGCGCGATACTGTCAATAGGACGTATTGTGGGTGAGTCTGCGGCACTTCTGTTTACGGCAGGCGCAGGCTATGTGCTTGTAACAAATTATCTTGACGCGCTGGGCACCAGCGGCGGAACATTGAGCGTTATGCTTTATGTATACGTTATGGAAAACGGAGAGTTTGAGGTAGGCTTTGCGATAGCCGCCATACTGATGATACTGGTTTTGCTTATAAATTTTGCGGCAAAGTCGGCAAAGAAAAGGTTAAAGAAGGTGAAGTGACGGTATGTCAATTATAACTACGAAAAAACTGGAGCTGTATTACGGCGATTTTAAAGCGCTCAAGGGCATAGATATGGACATAGAGGAAAACGAGATAACCGCACTTATCGGACCGTCCGGCTGCGGTAAGAGCACTTTTTTAAAAACACTTAACCGAATGAACGATCTTGTGCCCGGAATAAAAATAGACGGTGAGGTAAAATATCACGGAGAGGACATTTTTGCAAAAAACGCAAACGTCAATCTTCTGAGGAAAAACGTTGGCATGGTTTTTCAGGCACCGAACCCATTTCCCATGAGCATATACGACAATATTGCCTACGGTCCAAGGCTCCACGGAAATCACAATAAGGCACAGCTCAATGAAATCGTTGAAAAGTCGCTCCGCGGTGCGGCGCTGTGGGATGAAGTAAAGGACAGACTGAAAAAAAGCGCTCTCGGCCTTTCCGGTGGTCAGCAGCAAAGACTCTGCATTGCACGGGCACTCAGCGTTGAGCCTGATGTACTTCTCATGGATGAACCCACAAGCGCACTAGACCCCGCAAGCACCATGCGCATTGAGGAGCTGATGGATGATCTTCGTCGGGACTATACAGTTGTGATTGTGACTCATAATATGCAGCAGGCAGCACGCATTTCGGATAAGACAGCTTTTTTCCTTGTGGGAGAGCTTGTTGAGCTGGGAAGGACAGAGGATATTTTTTCTATGCCTCATGATAAGCGGACCGAGGATTATATTACAGGACGCTTTGGATGATTTGGAAGGGAGATGCAAAGCATGAGTATCAGACAGCACTATGACGAAGCACTCAAGGCTCTCGAAGCAGAGCTGATAAAAATGGGAACAGCCGCAACAGATGCAGTTTCACGGGCAATGGAGGCGTTGAAAACCCTAAACAAGCAGCTCGCCCGGGAAATAATAGACGATGACGCAAATATAAACGCCATGGAGCGAGACATAGAGACAATGAGTCTGAGGCTTATATTAAAACAGCAGCCTGTTGCAACAGACTTGAGAAAAATCAGCACAGCAATTAAAATGATAACAGATATTGAGCGCATAGGAGACGCTGCCTCCGACATTGCGGAGATAAGCATGTATCATGATGATTTTTGCTTCCCCGATGTTCTTGAGGATGTCCTTAAAATGGCAGAGGAAGCAAAGCGTATGGTAGCTTCCGCAATTGACGCATATGTTCGGGGCGATTTGGAGCTTGCGGAAAAAACCATAGAACGAGACGACATCGTAGATAACTATTTTTTAAAAATTCGTACGACCTTAGGTTCAAGAATATACAGCAAGCCCGAAGAAATAGACAAGGTCATTGACTATCTCATGATAATAAAGTATCTTGAACGTATAGGGGATCACGCGGTCAATATATGCGAGTGGGTACAGTTTTATATTACCGGAATTCACAACAGGGAACGAATACTTTAAGTTTATAGGGGGAATAGCAATTGAACGAAAGAATACTGATTGTTGAGGACGATGACAGCATAAGAATGCTGCTTGAGGTTGCCCTTTCAAGCAACGGCTATTCCCCAATTGGGTTTGACAACGCCTCCGATGCTTTGGATTTTCTGAAATCTGAGGTACCGGAGCTTGCCATATTTGATATTATGATGAACGGCATAAACGGACTTGAGGCTGTACGTCTAATCCGCACTGACGACAGACTGAAGGGCTTGCCTATTATTATGCTGACGGCAAAGGACACCGAGCTTGACAAAATCGTAGGACTTGATGCAGGAGCCGACGACTATGTTACAAAGCCCTTCAGTGTTCTTGAGCTGTGCGCCAGGGTGCGTGCGCAGCTTCGACGCAAGATAAACACAGAGGAATTAAACCGCTCCGATACAGTGCTTGAAAGTGGGCGATTGAAGTTGGATTGCAATTTGAGGGAGGTCTCCCTCAATGAAAGTACAATCCTTCTCACATATAAGGAATTTGAGCTGTTAAAACTGCTTATGGAAAACCCTAACCGCACGGTTACAAGAAACGAGCTGATTGCAAAAATTTGGGGCAATGATTTTTGCGGAGAAACCCGCACCTTGGATATACATATCGGCACTTTGCGTCAAAAACTCGGAGACACCGCAGAAAACAGCAAATTCATCAAAACAGTACGGTCAGTAGGCTATCGTTTTGTGGGAGGCTGCGTATGAAAAAATCTCTTATGCGCGGTTTTGTGCTTATTGTGCTTGCAGCGCTGCTTATTTCCGGAGTATTTAACGCGCTCGCCTTCAACTCACAGCTTTTGGATGAAACGAAAAATGAAATGTACTCGCTTGCAAAGCTAGTTTCCAAGGGCTTTGACCCCAGCGTCAGCGCAGACGAGCAGGCAAGACTCTACGCAGAGCTTATCAGTAATGTGCGCGTTACTGTCATTTCAGCGGACGGCACAGTACTTGGCGATTCTCAAGCTGACTATAAAGCAATGCGAAATCATCTTGATGCGCCGGAAATCATCCGCGCTGGGGTCTCTGGCTTTGGAACGAGCGTCAGAAGCAGTCAAACCATCGGCAAAAAGCTTGTATACGCCGCAGTATCCCGTAATGACGGTATATTCATCCGTGTTGCCGGGGAGGTTGCAGGCGTAGCTGACAGCATTTTATCCATAGTACCAATAATGATTATCGCAGTAATTGCCGTGCTGATTTTGTCGGTTCTTATGACAAACAGGTTTTCAAACCGTTTTGTTAAGCCGATAATTAAAATGAGTGACAGCATAATTGCAGTAAAGGATGGGAGAGCAGAGCTTGACCCCAACTCCTATAAATATGCGGAGCTAGCCGAAATCGCTGTGAAGGTAAACTCCATTGCCAAGGAACTTTCCGCACATATCGGCACGATTAAGCAGGAAAAGGATAAGCTCACCTACATACTTGATAATGTAGGCGAGGGTTTTATACTCCTGGATGCACAGCAAAACGTCCTTATTATCAATAGTATGGCTTGTTCTTACTTCAACTGCGATAAGTCAGTTATTTCTCAAAATCTTGTCCGCGCGGTTAGAAATTATGATTTTTTGCAAACTGTTCAGGCAGTTCTGGGCGGTAAAACACGCCAACCTCTGGACATTGAATTTGAAGGCAGGATAGTTGAAACTCATTTTATGCGGGTGACAGAGGAAAGCGGCTTCTCCGCAGCGCTCATTGTTACAATGACAGATGTCACCGACAGCCGCAAGGCTGGGGTTATGCGCCGTGAGTTTTTTTCAAACGCAAGCCATGAGCTGAAAACTCCCATAACCTCCATCAAGGGCAGTGCGGAACTGCTGTGCACAGACCTTCCTATTCCAGACGAGCAGAAGCACGAGCTTCTGGGACGTATAGGAATTGAGTCTGAGCGGATGTATATGCTTATCAATGATATAATCATGATTAACCGCATGGAAAGCGGGGATATCCCCTCCGAAGCTTATGTTATAATAGACTTGCCTCATGTCATAGACGACTGTATAAGTGAAATTAAAACCTTGGCAGATAAGCAGGAAATTGCAATAAATACACAGCTTGACAATGTACAAATACCGGGAGATTTAAAAAACGTCCGTTCCTTGTTTTCAAACCTCATTGTTAACGCTGTGAAATACAACAAACCTAAAGGTGCTGTGGACATTGAGCTTTCAGACGCCGATGATACAATAGTATTCACCATACGAAATGACGGCGAGCCCATACCGCCTGCACAGCAGGGAAGAGTGTTTGAACGTTTTTACCGAGTTGACAGCGGCAGAAGCCGAAGCGTAGGCGGAACAGGCTTGGGCTTATCTATCGTTAAGCACATTGTTGATGCCATGGGCGGAACCGTCATGCTCTCCAGCGACGCAGTCCACGGCACCCGCTTTACCGTAAGGCTTCCCAAGCAATAGCAGCTTTATAATAAGACCTCGTAGAGTTTCGCTGCCAACGCGGCGAGGTTCTACGAGGTCTTTCACTATTTAGCTATTTATAATTTTCCTCTGCAAGTATCTTTCTCAGTGTTGAAACTACTGTTTCTGCATTTCCTTTGCAGGATATTCTCACATCCGCATATTTTTCATAAAGAGGACGCCTCTGCTCAAATATCTCGCGAAAACTCATCCTATGGGGTGTTGCAACCCCTCTGTCCTCAAGGCTGCCGATAACACGGCTTTCTAGCTCCTCCACCGGTGTATCAAGCCATACAACAGTCCCCAAAGAGGTGAGGTTTTTCATTGCCGCCTCAGAGAAAACCATACTTCCGCCGGTTGCTACAATAGTTTTTTCACAGCTAAGCCCTGCGCCTGCCCTTCCCTCTATTTCTATAAAAGCGTCATAGCCCTCATCCGCGATAATCTGTGCGAGCGGCCGCTTTTCAAAATTTGAAATTAAAATATCGGTATCTATGAAACTGTATCCCATGAGCTTTGCAAGAACAACACCCACTGTGCTTTTCCCCGTTGCGGGCATCCCTATCAAAATAATATTTTTCATATCCAACCCCTAGCGAAATTATAATGATGTATGCAGTATAGCATCACATCGCAGAATAATCCACATATGATTTTCTGTTTGGTCCGTTACAGTTTAAAAGCGCACACTTTTCTAAAAAATTGCAAAACTAGATGACAATCACAAATTTGTTTGGTATTATAAAGCATAAGCTTGATTTGCTTTATACGCCGAATTTATAAAAAAATTTACGGAGGCACAAATATGCAATATGAGATTTTTGGCACCACACTTCCCGGAGTTACAATAACACTCCAAGCCGGCGAAAGCATCTATACTCAGTCAGGCGGTATGACATGGATGTCTGACGGAATTTCCATGGAAACCAACATGAAGGGCGGCTTCGGAAAAGCGTTGGGGCGTATGTTCTCGGGTGAATCCCTGTTCATGGCTACATACACGGCGCAGAAGCCCGGTGCTCAAATGACCCTTGCTTCAAGCTTTCCCGGAAGTATTGTTGTTCTTGAGCTTGACGGCTCAAAGGAATTTATTTGCCAGAAGGACGCTTTTTTATGTGCAACTCCGGGCGTAAAGCTTTCCGCAAATGTCCAAAAGGTTAAAACAGGTTTCTTCGGCGGCGAGGGCTTCGTAATGCAGCGCATAGGAGGTCAAGGGCTTTGTTTCCTTGAGCTTGACGGAACCGTTGTAACAAAGGATCTTTATCCGGACGAAGTTATAAAGGTAGACACAGGAAATCTTGCTGCTTATGAAAAAACAGTGGACTATACCGCCGAAACCGTTAAGGGCTTTAAGAACATCCTGTTTGGAGGCGAGGGACTGTTCCTTTCCGTGCTGCGCGGTCCCGGCAGGGTATACCTGCAAACCGTAAGCGTGGGCGAATTTGCCTCTCGCATTATTCCTTATATTCCCACTTCCAATTAAACGATACACCAGCATGTAATTTCGCATACATCGAAAGGAGATAAATTATGGGTCTTTTAAAAGCCGGGGCAGGCGCACTTGGCGGAGTTCTTGCCGACCAATGGAGAGAGTACTTTTACTGCGAGGCGCTGGAACAGGACGTCCTTATGGCAAAGGGCGAGAAGCGCGAGTCAAGGCGTAGTTCAAACAAAAAAGGTGAGGAAAACATCATCTCAAACGGTTCAATAATTGCTGTAAACGATGGTCAGTGCATGATAATTGTGGAGCAGGGCAAAATTGTTGACGTATGTGCAGACCCGGGCGAGTTTGTGTACGACACCTCCACAGAACCCAGCATTTTTGCCGGCAGCTTCGGCGAGTCGCTTAAAAACACTTTCAAAACCATAGGAAAACGTTTTACCTTTGGCGGCGACACCGCTAAGGATCAGCGAGTATACTACTTCAACACCAAGGAATTGGTCGGAAACAAATATGGCACTGCAAATCCCGTACCCTTCCGCGTGGTGGACAGAAATATCGGTCTTGATGTGGATATCGCAATTCGCTGCTTCGGTGAATACTCCTACAAAATAGTTAACCCGCTCCTGTTTTATACTAATGTCTGCGGCAACGTTGAGGATGCATATTACAGGGAAAGCCTTGACAGTCAGCTAAAAACAGAGCTGCTAACAGCGTTGCAGCCCGCATTTGCAAAAATTTCCGAAATGGGCATACGCTACAGTGCGCTTCCCGGTCATACGATGGAGCTTTCCGACGCTCTCAACGAAATTCTCTCCAAAAAGTGGACTGAGCTTCGCGGTCTTGCAATAGTATCATTCGGCGTTTCCTCCGTAAACGCTTCCGAGGAAGACGAGAAGATGATAAAGGAGCTGCAGCGCAACGCAGCCTTCCGCGATCCCACAATGGCAGCCGCGCACATGGTAGGTGCTCAGGCTCAGGCTATGCAGGATGCAGCCAAGAACGAGGGTGCAGGTGCTATGGGTGCATTCATAGGAATGGGAATGGCTCAAAATGCCGGCGGTGCAAATGCACAGAACCTCTTTGCAATGGGACAGCAGCAGTCAGCACCGGCACCGGTGCCCGCTCAACAGGCTCCGGCAGGTGACACTTGGACTTGCTCCTGTGGGAAATCAGGCAATACCGGCAAGTTTTGCGATGAATGCGGTGCACCAAAGCCGGCTTCCGCCGTTGGCTGGACCTGCTCCTGCGGTGCTGTTAACAAAGGTAAATTCTGTGCTGAATGCGGAGCAAAAAAGCCCGCAGCCGAACCTCTATATAAGTGCGATAAGTGCGGCTGGGAACCTAACGATCCCAAAAACCCGCCTAAATTCTGCCCCGAATGCGGTGACCCGTTTAACGAGTCCGACATAAAATAAAATGAAATAACACTTCAATCAAAGGGCGGTAAAAACAAACCCGCCCTTTGGTATTTTTTCAAATAATACTCAAAACATAAAGAGGACGAAAAATGTTGGCATTTCAGCTTTCCCTTCAGCTAATTTTAATGATTTTGGTGGGCTTTGTTGTATGGCGGCTGGGCATGGTAGATGATAGCTTTGACAGATCGCTCACAGCCTTTATTTTAAACATAGCTCTGCCATGTATGATTATAAAATCCTTTGACGCACCATTCTCCTCCGATGAGCTTAAAAACTGCGCAATACTAATTATAATAAGCATCATACTATTAGCCTTTGCTTTTTTTGTGGGTCAGCTTTCCTTTAAGCTCTCGGGCGGCGGCTATATGGGCAGAATAATGCGTTTTGGCGCAATGTTCACAAACTTTTCCTTTGTGGGAATTCCCGTTGTGGAAGCCCTTTATGGTCATACGGGCGTACTGTATTTTGTTGTGTTTATAGTTCCTATCCGCATGGTGTATTACAGTGCCGCAAAACCCTTGCTCTCGCCTGAGGGTTCAAAGGGGGAAAAGGAGAGCATTTTATCACACATTAAAGGATGGATGTCTCCTCCCGTTATCGCTGTTTTCATAGGTTTAGCTATATATATAACAGGCTTTAAGCTTCCTTCTTTTTTGGATTCAACAATTTCAGGTATCGGCTCAGTTTGCTCACCAATGGGTATGATACTATGCGGAATATCTCTGGGTAAAAACAAGCTGAAGGATATATTAAAACTGTCCTATCTGCGTATGCCCCTGCTGAGAAATGTTGTTATGCCGGCAATAACTCTTGCTGTAATGTATTTCATTCCTGTTGACCCGCTGGTTGCAAAGGTTGTTGTGATATACTCCGCACTTCCCGTTGCATCGCTGCTGGCAGCCTTTACAATTCAATATGACCCGCAGCCGAAAGCAAGGCTTGCCAGCGCTGGCAGCGTGCTTTTGTCTGTTTTGCTTTGCTCGGTGACGATTCCGGCATGGGCGGCGTTATCAGACGCTATTCTTTAAGCTGAAAACCACATTTTGCGCACAGCTCTCATATTGACATAATTTAGTATAAATTCTATAATTAAATTGCAGCAGATCAATAATTTATACTCCATGGAGGTCACAATGGCAAAGGATAAACCACTTCAAAGTGAGAGACGGGCACTTATGCTCGACATGCCCATTTCAAAGCTTATACCGAAAATGGCTATTCCCACCATTGTAGCAATGCTTATAACCTCCATATACAACATGGCAGATACCTATTTTGTCAGCTTTCTCGGCACCTCGGCAACCGCTGCGGTCGGTGTCAACATGTCTATCGATCAAACGATAATGATGGCAGGCTCGTTTCTTGCTATCGGCTCAAACAGTTACATTTCAAGACTTTTGGGTGCAAAGCAGAACAAAAAAGCATCGCAAACTCTTTCCATGGCTTTTTTCACCGCAATTTTATTGGGTGTTCTTGTTATGGTGCCCGGACTTATTTTTACTGAGCCTCTAGTAAGATTTTTAGGTGCAACAGAATCAGTAATGCCTTACGCCGTTGACTATGCAGGATATATTCTGATTGCCGCTCCATTTATGGCTTCAAGCTTTGTTTTAAATCAGTGCCTGCGCTCGGAAGGAAGTCCGGTTTACTCAATGATTGGCATGGGTGTTGGCGGTATCCTTAACATTGCTCTTGATCCGCTGTTTATTTTCACCTTTGATATGGGCGTAGCTGGTGCTGCAATAGCAACCGCTATTTCAAAGTTTGTTGGATTTTGCATCTTAATTTACCCATACATCACTAAACGCAGTCTCCTTCGTCTTTCTGTTAAAAACATCAGCTTTCACTGCGACATCGTGCGCGAAACGACTCTGATGGGTCTGCCGTCACTTTTTAGAATGGGACTTTCGGTGGTTGCAAATATCATGGTTAATAATATAGCCGGAGCGTACTCAGACTCCGCGCTGGCAGCAACCTCCATAGTTACAAAAATTATGATGCTTCCAACTGCTGCAATGCTTGGCTTCGGTCAGGGCTTTATGCCTGTCGCAGGCTACAATTGGGGCGCAAAGCGTTATGACAGGGTAAAACGCTCCTATCGTTTTTCCTCTATAACAGGCGTCATATTCATCCTAGCTGCAAGCGCACTAATGGCATTTTTCTCCGATCAAATTATTCTTCTCTTTACGGAAGGGGACACAAGTCTTATAACCATAGGACGATTGTGTCTCATCACGCAGTGCATTGCAATGCCCTTGAACGCTTGGGTAATAGTTGTCAACATGCTCTATTCGGCACTGGGAAAGCCCGTTGGTGCGATAATTCTCGGGGCAGCCCGTCAGGGATTTTGCTTTATTCCCACATTACTGATTTTACCGAGGCTTTTCGGCGTTAACGGACTTGCCGCTTCTCAGGCTGTTGCGGATGTATTCTCATTTATAATAACTATACCCTTTGCAATTTTCGCATATAGGAGTATCATAAGAAAAGAACGCGATGAGCTTTCACTTCCGGGCGATGACACTACTACATGACCGGCTTTATCGGAAAGCATTTACCATTACACATTCGGGAGGAATTGATATGAGCAAAAAAATTATTACCATCAGCCGAGAATTCGGCAGCGGCGGCCGCAGCATTGCAAAAATGGTGGCCGAACGTCTCGGATATGCCTACTATGACAAAGCACTTGTCGAGCGTATTGCCAAGGAAAGCGGATACTCCGAGGATTTTGTTGAACGCCGCGGAGAGGACGCAACCTCTACCAGCAGTTTTATTTTTAATCTTTCCCGTTCGGGAACCGGCGGATATGACGGCATTCCGGGAATTTCGGATAAGCTATACGTAATTCAACACAACACTATAAAGAAGCTTGCAACAGAGGGTCCCTGTGTCATAGTCGGACGCTGCTCCGACTACATTCTCCAGGATGAGCCTGATACTCTGCATGTTTTTATACACGCTGATACAGAATACAAGGCTGACAGAATTGTTCGTCTGTACGGCGAAAGAGAGCACGATCCAGAAAAGCGCCTCGAGGAAAAGGACAAAAAGAGACAGGTTTATTATAAAAACTACACAGGACGCACATGGGGATTAAGCAATAATTACGACCTGTGCCTTAACAGCGGAAAGCTGGGTATTGAAAACTGTGTTGATGTAATCGTGTCCCTTGCTCAAGTGTAAACTTTTTGTAACGTTGCCTGTAAGCGTCTTCAATTGATTGACAAATCCTCACTTTGTATGTATAATAAACGCAATATGATTGAATTTATCATATAATGTGGTTTTTAAAACCTTTTCACTAATTCGATTTAGCGAGGTATAATTCATGGGCTTTAAAATTATCGGCGATAGCTGCTGTGACTATCCATATCTCGAATCCGACTACACTTGGTTAGAGCGTGTGCCTCTGACCATTGAGCTGGACGGGGAGAACTACGTTGACGACAAGGATCTGCGTCACAGCATGCTGCTAAGCAAAATGGCGGCATCCCGCAATGCGCCCAAATCGGCATGTCCCTCTCCCGGCAGTTATCTTGAAGCATACGAGTGCGGTGAACAGGACATTTATGTTGTAACGCTTTCCGACAAGCTCTCCGGTAGCTACAACAGCGCAGTTATTGCCGCAAACATGTTTAAGAGCAATTATCCCGACAGAAACATTTTTGTTTTCAGCTCCAAAAGTGCAGCGGCAGGCGAGATAGCGATTTGCACCAAGCTTCTTGAGCTTGCATCCTCGGGGATGCCGTTTGATGCTGTTGTAAAGGAAACTTTGGAATTTATTTCTCAAATGTCAACATACTTCATTCTGGAAACACTAGACGTTTTCCGCAAAAATGGAAGACTCAATCACCTTCAATCTATCGTGACAGGAGCCTTGAAAATAAGGCTCATTATGGGCGGAGATGAAACAGGCAACATATGTGTCAGAGGAAAGGCTCTTTCAACTGACAGGGCAATAAGCAAAATGGCTGATTTGATAGCTGAGCGCAGCAAGGGTATTGACATGAGTGAGCGTACCCTATACATCACTCACTGCAAGTGTCCCGAAAGAGCAAGATTTGCGCGTGACTGCATTCTTAGTAAGGTAAACTTCAAAAAATGTGAGCTGTTAAAAGCCGGCGGTATAAGCACAATCTATGCAAATTCCGGCGGACTGATTGTTGCGTACTAGTCATTTTTCGCCATATAGACTTGAAAAGTCGCTTTTCATCTAAAAATTTCAAAAAAGTCTTGCAAACAGCATACTTTCATGTTAAAATCTCATGGTCTATGCAAAAGCAATGCGTTTTTGCTGTGCGCCCATTAGGAACGGTCCTCTGGCGGAACAATTACCGTGAAAGAACGTTTACAATGAAGGGAGGATATTAACATGGATTTGGTACAAACTCTCAGTCAGCAGTATATGAAGCCCGAGCTTCCCGAGATGAACGTCGGTGACACTGTTCGTGTTGTCGTTCGCGTCAAGGAAGGAAACCGCGAGAGAAATCAGGCATTCGACGGCACCATTATTGCCAGAAAGCATGGTGGAATCAGCGAAACTATCACTGTTCGCCGTATTTCCTACAACGTTGGATGTGAGAAGGTTTTCCCCGTACATTCCCCCACGATTGTTTCTGTTGAAACAATCCGCAGAGGTAAGGTACGCAGAGCCAAGCTCTATTATCTCCGCGACAGAGTCGGCAAGAAGGCAAAAGTCAAGGAGCGCGTATAATACGTCAAAAAGAGCTTTTCGAAGGACTTTCGGTTTTTCGAAAAGCT
The DNA here is from genome assembly GCA_964485265.1 of uncultured Oscillospiraceae bacterium. Lineage (GTDB taxonomy): Bacteria > Bacillota > Clostridia > Oscillospirales > Oscillospiraceae > UBA2658. Next base: position 50,994 of record CAZAIU010000003.1, read on the forward strand.
CTTTTTGACATATCTATACAAATATAAATTTTAACAATTTGTGCTTGCTAATAGTGGTAAGGTTCTTGTATAATGTGTTGTCAACAGCATCAATAAGGGAGGCGCCTTTTTTGAACAATAACTCTGACGATTATCACTACCTGTTGAGTGACAGTGACAGTCATAACAAATTTGACTATGAACGGTTTATGGCAGAGGAGGAGGCCGCTAAAAAGGCAGCTTCAGCCGATACCGGGAAAAAGAAAAAAAGCAAGCACCGCAAAAGCGATGAAACTACTGCATCAAGCGAAGTGTACGAGTGGCTTCAATGCCTTGTTACGGCATTGCTTATCTGTGTTTTGGTTTTTGCGTTTTTCGTGCGCATAATAGATATAATAGGTTCCTCTATGGTTCCCAGCTTCCACGATGGAGACAGCGTTATTATATCAAACCTCTTTTTTGAGCCAAAGCAGGGTGACATAGTTGTCCTAAGAAAGCTTGAGTTTCAGCAAGAACCGATAATTAAGCGCATAATTGCCGTTGAAGGACAAACGGTAGACATTGATTTTAATGCAGGTGTTGTTTATGTTGACGATGTTCCGCTGACAGAGCCGTATATCGCCGAGCCAACACTGACACCCATTGATTTCAGCGGAAAAATCACTGTTCCCGAAAACCACGTTTTTGTTATGGGCGATAACCGCAACCATTCAACTGACAGCCGCTATTCTGTGATAGGCTGCGTTGACAAAAGATATATTATGGGCAGGGTGCTTCTGCGCCTGCTTCCCATTAGTGACTTCGGAGTTGTTCAATAAGTAATTTCCAGTGCTCCGCAAGGGCATCGCAAAGGACAGTCGCTCCTTTTTGTCACCTTGCCTTGAAGTCTCAGCAAAAGGAGTGTAGCTATGTCTGAACAAATGAATATCCAGTGGTTTCCCGGTCATATGACCAAGGCAGAACGTATGATTGAGGAAAACATGAAGCTTGTAGACGCAGTATGCGAAATTATAGATGCCAGAATTCCATATTCCAGCAGAAATCCCGACATTGACAGACTAGCCAGTGCAAAGCCCCGATTAGTAATACTCAACAGAGTTGACCAAGCAGACCCAAAGGTAACCTCTCTTTGGCGAACCTACTTCAAATCACAGGGTCTTCCTGTTCTTGAAACCGACTGCAAAAGTGGTAAGGGCGTTAACGGCTTCTCTGCGGCAATACGCAGTGTGCTTAAGGAAAAGCTTGAAGCTTATGCCGCTAAGGGGCAGGCAAACCGTCCTCTGCGTGTAATGATTTTAGGAATCCCCAATGTGGGAAAGTCCACATTTATAAATAAGGTGGCAAAGCGAAAAGCTGCAAAAGCCTCTGATAAGCCTGGCGTTACCAGGGGAAAGCAATGGATAACCATAGACGCTGGTCTTGAGCTGCTGGATACCCCCGGCATCTTATGGCCTCGCTTTGACAATCAGTCGGTAGGGGAGTGCCTTGCTGTCACCGGCGCTATCCGTGATGAAATAATGGACAGGGAAACCCTCTGCGCAAACCTTATGCTCAAGCTCCGTGAGCTTTACCCCGATAGTATTGAGCAAAGATATAAATTTTCACCCGCCCCCGAGGCTACAGGCTTTGAGCTTTTGGAGACCGCCGCAAAAAAACGAGGGTTTTTGATTTCAAAGGGCGAGTACGATTTAGAACGTATGTCCGCCATACTCCTCGATGAATTCCGTGACGGCAAACTGGGGCGTATAAGCCTTGAGCAACCTGAAGTAGATAATCAAAAAGATAATTAAAACTTATAACGGTGGTTTTATATGAGCTTGTGGGACATTGAAAATGAAATAGCAGACAGCGGTATTTTTCCGCTGTGCGGTGTGGACGAAGCCGGCAGGGGGCCCCTTGCAGGTCCAGTATGCGCTGCCGCTGTTATTCTGCCACGCGGCTTAGAGATAGAGGGGCTTAATGACTCAAAAAAGCTTTCTCCAAAACGGCGTGATGCTTTATTCGATATTATAATTGAAAATGCCATAAGCTACGGGGTTGCCTTTGCCGAGGTTGAGGAAATAGAATGCCTTAACATTCTCGGCGCTACATACCTCGCCATGAATCGTGCAATTTCAAAGCTTGCACCTGTGCCCACTCTTGCGCTTATAGACGGAAACCGAAACGAGGGAATTGATCTTGTAAGCAGATGTATAGTAGGGGGAGACGGAAAGTGTGCAAGCATCGCCGCCGCTTCCATTTTGGCAAAGGTCACCCGTGACCGCCTGCTTGAGCAATATGATAAGCTCTATCCTCAGTACGGCTTTGCCAAGCACAAGGGCTACGGCACCAAGGCGCATTACGCTGCTTTGAGAGAGTTTGGCTTATCACCAATACATAGACCGTCCTTCCTAAGAAATCTCTGATCAAATCCTCATCTGCATTCTGATGGCGGCTTTTTCACTCTGCCGCGTTAAAAATCCTTGAAATACGACAGTATTCCCGCAGCTTTTTGCCTTGCCGGGCAAAAAATTCCCTCGCCAATCCTCACATGCGGATTTAAACAGAGGTTCCTAAAAAGGACTTCACTGGGAGGACAAATAATGGACAAGCGTCTTTTGGGTCGTTGGGGGGAGCAGACCGCAGCGGAATACCTTAAACGAAAAAACTATAAAATTATCGGCATGAATTATTTCTGCCGCATGGGTGAGATAGACTTGATTGCCCAGAACAAGAAATATATAGTATTTGCTGAGGTAAAGCTGCGTAAATCAGATAAATTTGCGCAGGCAAAAGAATTTGTCACCAGAAGCAAGCAGGAAAAAATCATTACGACCGCCTCGCTTTGGCTGTCTTCTAATCCAACACAGCTTCAGCCGCGGTTTGATGTTATTGAAATCTACGCGCCGGAGGGAATTGACTCCCAGACGTTAAGGATAAATCACATTGAAAACGCATTTCAGTAAGGAGCACCGATATGAAGTATTACAGCACCAGAGACAAGAGCAAAACCGTTTCCGCGCCTCAGGCAATAGCTCAAGGCCTTTCCGCTGACGGCGGACTGTTTGTACCTGAAACCATTCCCGCTGTAGACAGAGCGGAGCTATCCGAACTGCTAAAAATGGACTACCGCGAAAGAGCTGTCTGCATTATGGGCAAATATTTGGATGAGTTCACAAGCGATGAGCTTAAAGGCTTCGTTTCAAAGGCATACTCCGATAATTATGACGATGCCGCCATTGCTCCCACCAGATTTTTAAATGATACTACGGCAGTGCTTGAGCTTTGGCACGGTCCTACCTGTGCATTTAAGGACATGGCATTGCAAATGCTTCCCAGATTGCTTACCGCTTCACTTAAAAAGCTGGGTGAGAAGCGTCGTGTCTGCATTCTTGTTGCCACCTCCGGCGATACGGGCAAGGCAGCCTTGGAGGGCTTTGCCGATGTTGAAGGCACTTCTATTGTCGTGTTTTACCCGCGTGACGGCGTTTCTGACGTTCAGAAGCTGCAAATGACCACTCAACGCGGAGAAAATGTTTTCGTCTGCTCTGTTGAGGGCAATTTCGATGATGCTCAGACGGGCGTGAAGAAGATATTCAACGATGTTGAATTTGCCGATAAGCTTAGTGAAAAGGAAGTATTTCTTTCCTCTGCAAACTCAATAAACTGGGGACGTCTGCTTCCGCAAATTGTATATTACTTTTCTTCATACTGCGATTACGTTAATTCGGGTAAGATAAGCTTGGGAGATAAAATAGACTTCTGCGTTCCCACCGGAAACTTCGGCGACATACTTGCCGGTTGGTATGCAAAGAAAATGGGTCTACCTGTGCGCAAGCTTATCTGTGCTTCTAACCGCAACAATGTCCTAACCGATTTTATAAAAACAGGAGTTTACGACCGCAACCGTGAATTCCATACCACTATTTCCCCGTCAATGGATATACTCGTTTCCTCTAACCTTGAGAGACTGTTATTTATACTCTCTGATGACTCCGCCGTCAAGAACTGGATGGAGGACCTTAAGACTACAGGTAAATACAGCGTTGGGGAAAAGGTTCTTTCTGAAATAGCAAAGGATTTTGACTGCGGCTATGCAGAGGACGACGCTGCAAAGAAAAGCATAAAAGATTTGTTTAACAACAATAATTATCTTATGGACACACATACCGCAGACGCTTATACAGTTTTAAAGCAGCTTCGCGAAAGCAGCGAGGACTTCCCGACTGTTATCGTATCCACTGCAAGCCCCTATAAGTTCTGTGACAGCGTTTTGGATGCATTTTCTCTTGACAGCTCAGCATCCGGAGCAAAGCTTATCGAAAGCCTTGAAAAGGCAACGGGAGTTGCTGCTCCAATACCCTTAAAAGGACTTGACAGCAAGCAGGTTCGTTTTACTGCCTGCACGGCAAAAGAAAGCATGTCTGAGATAGTTTTGCAGTTTCTGTCCTGATAATAATTATGTATGGGCGGTACTTATCGGTACCGCCCCGCAAAGTTAACCGCAGCAGCCCTTTTTAGGTGCAAAGGTTGAGCAGAAGGTTTCAACCTTCATTTCAGCGTTTTCGTTTGCCACATTGATGTGACTCGCATCGCAGCAATTGCCGCCTACATGGTGGATGCAGTTTGCCACGCCGCAGCTTACTCCGTTAAGACAGTTCTTATCAAGATTTGTGTTGTTCATAGGAAACCTCCAAAACCGTTTTTTGCCAGCAATATTTTTTATAATCGTAGCCACGCCAGAGCCATGGCACGCTCTTGCTTGCTCTACTATTATCAGCAAATCAGCCTTGTTTATTCGGGAGAAAACATATGTCATTATATGCAATCGGTGATCTTCACCTGTCTGAGACCACCAACAAGCCGATGGATATTTTCGGTTCCGCATGGGAAAATCACACCGAAAAGCTGAAACGTGCCTTTTCAACGCTTTCAGAGGAGGACACAACGGTTATTTGCGGTGATCTGACTTGGGGAATGGATTTGGAGGAGGCTCGTGAGGATTTTCTTTTAATTGATAGCTTCCCGGGAAATAAAATTATTCTAAAAGGTAATCACGATTACTGGTGGTCAACGGCAACTAAGGCAAAAAAGTTTTTTGAAGCAAATGGCATAAAGTCAATTGATATTCTTAATAACAACTGCTTTTTCTATGGTGAAAACGCTGCCGTGTGCGGAACACGGGGCTGGTTTTACGAGGAAGAAACAGGTTCGGAGCACGACAAGAAGATTATGAACCGAGAGCTTTCAAGACTTGAAACCTCACTCAAGGCTGCCCACGACAGAGAAAAATATGTATTTCTTCACTATCCTCCAAAATACGGCAGTTATGCCTGTGAAGAAATTTTGGATTTGTTTAGCGCCTATGATGTTCGCTGCTGCTGCGCAGGACATATTCACGGAAAAAGCCTGAAAAATGTTTTTGAAGGAAGCTTTCGCGGTGTTATCCATAAAATGGTTTCTGCTGACCATGTTGACTTCAAACCACAGCTCATTTTAGCCTAAGCACAGTTAAAAGTTCACAAAAAGTGTTTGCATTTGATGTACACTTCTGTTACAATACAGTTTATGTAATTTGTTAGCATCGGAAAATTATGATTGCCGATGGAAATAGTAGGAGGAATAAACCCCATGATCGTCAAAAATGTCGAAAAACAAGAAAACAAAAATTACACCTTTCAAGTAGAAATCACTAAGGACGAGTTCGAAGAAGCAGTCAACGGTGCATACTTGAAGAACAAAAAGAGCATAAGCGTTCCCGGTTTCCGCAAGGGCAAGGCGCCCAGAATGGTCATTGAGGGTATGTATGGAACCGATGTTTTTTATGATGATGCCATTGAAGGTCTCGGACCCAAGGCTTTTGAATTTGCCGTAGCTCAGGAAAATATTAAGACCGTCGGTCGTCCTGAAATCACCGAGGCAAATGTTGATGATGACAAGGCGCTCACCATTTTCTTCAACGCAGCAGCATATCCCGAGGTAACCCTCGGTGAATATAAAGGCATCGAAGCTCCCAAGGAAGAAATCAACATCACCGATGCTGATGTTGACAAGTATATTGACGAGGTACGTCATCGCAATGGTCGTCAGGTATCTGTTGAGCGCGAAGCAAAGCTTGGCGATACGGCAGTTATCGACTATGACGGTTATCTCGAAGGTGAAAGATTTGACGGCGGCAAGGCTGAAGGTCATCATCTTGAGCTTGGCTCCGGCGCATTCGTTCCCGGCTTTGAGGAGCAGGTTGTCGGCATGAAGGTCGGTGAAGAAAAGGATATCGATATCACCTTCCCCGAGGATTACCATGCTGACCTTGCAGGCAAGGCAGTCGTATTCAAGGTAAAGGTACAGGAAATCCTTGAAACAGAGCTTCCCGAAGTTGATGACGAATTTGTAAAAGACGTTTCCGAATTCGACAAACTTTCCGACTACAGAGACGCTATCATGGAGACTCTCGTAAATCAGCGCACAAAAGCTGTGGAGGAGGACTTCGGATATGGCGTTATGGCGAAGGCTACCGAAAACATGACCTGCGATATTCCCGAGGCAATGATTGACGAGCGCATGGGCATGATGATTAACGAATATGACCGCAACCTCATGGCTCAGGGCATGCGCCTTGAGGAGTATATACGCATGACCGGAATGGATCCCGTTTCCTTCCAGAATATGCTCCGTCCTCAGGCTGAAGCTCAGGTAAAGACAGACCTTCTTCTTGGTGCTGTTGCTGACGCTGAAAACCTACAGGTAACAGACGAGGAAATTGACGAAGCCGCTCAGAAAATCGCTGACGCATACAAAATCACCCTTGAGCAGATTAAGGAAATGGTTCCCATTGATTCCATGCGCGACGATATGAGAAAGAAAAAGGCAAGTGACCTCATCATGGAGGCTGCCGTTGGTGTTGCTCCCGAAGCAGATGCCGATCAAAAGCCTGCAAAGAAAGCACCCGCAAAGAAGAAGGCGGCAAAAAAGGCAGATGAGGACGGCACAGAAGCTCAGTCCGAGGAGAACACCGCTGAGTAATTCCACGCTCATGTATAGAGAATAATTGCCGAGGGATTTGGATATGTTTGTCAGATAAAATCCAAATAGTAAAGGAGAATATTCAATGAGTTTAGTACCATATGTTGTTGAGCAAACCTCTCGCGGAGAACGCTCTTACGATATTTTTTCAAGACTTCTCAACGACCGTATAGTAATGCTCTCCGAGGAAGTTAATGACACCACTGCCAGCCTTATCGTTGCCCAGCTTCTTTATCTTGAGGCACAGGATCCCGATAAGGACATCCAGTTCTATATCAACAGCCCCGGTGGAAGCATAACGTCTGGTATGGCAATTTACGACACAATGCAATATATCAAACCCGATGTTTCAACCATTTGCATAGGTATGGCAGCTTCAATGGGCGCATTTTTGCTTTCCAGCGGCGCAAAAGGCAAGAGAATTGCTCTCCCCAATGCCGAAATCATGATTCACCAGCCCTCCGGCGGCAGCCAGGGACAGGCTACTGATATTGAAATTCAGGCAAAGCGTATTCTTAAAATGAAGGAGAAGCTTAACAAAATGCTTGCCGAAAACACCGGAAAACCGGTTGAAACCATTGCCGCCGACTGCGAGCGTGACAACTTCATGTCCGCAGAGGAAGCAAGAGAATACGGTCTGATTGATAAGGTATTTTACAAGCGCTCATAAAATTTTATTTATTCCGGTTGTTTGAAGAGGAAAATATGGCAAAGTTTGACGATAATAAGAATATCCGTTGCAGCTTTTGTGGAAAGCCTCAGCCTTTGGTTGAAAGAATGATTGCCGGAAACGGCTCCTATATCTGTGACGAATGCGTACGACTGTGTATGAGCATAGTTGATGAGATGTATGACCCGGAAAAAAACTCCGGAGCCGAAACCCAACCCTATTATGCAGGTTTCGGTCTTAACCCAGACAATCTACCTCGTCCTGCCGATATACGCAAGGTATTAGACGACTATATAATCGGACAGGAAAAGGCAAAGGTAACTCTTTCTGTTGCCGTGTATAACCATTACAAGCGCGTCTTATACGGCAATAAAAACGATGTTGAGCTTCAGAAAAGCAACATTTTGCTAATAGGTCCCACCGGAAGCGGCAAAACACTTTTTGCCCAAACCATGGCTAAGGTTCTGGATGTTCCCTTTGCCATTGCCGATGCCACGACCCTTACCGAAGCCGGATATGTGGGCGAGGATGTTGAGAATATCCTTCTTCGTTTGCTGCAAGCCGCTGATTTTGATGTTGAAAAGGCTGAGCACGGAATAATTTACATCGATGAGATGGACAAGATATCCAGGAAAAGCGAAAACACCTCTATCACACGCGATGTATCCGGAGAAGGCGTTCAGCAGGCTCTTTTGAAAATTCTTGAAGGCACAATTGCAAACGTTCCGCCTCAGGGTGGACGAAAGCATCCGCACCAAGAGTTCATCAAGGTTGACACTACAAACATTCTCTTTATATGCGGCGGAGCTTTCGATGGTATTGAAAAAATAATCGAGCATAGACTTGACCGAAAGAGTATGGGCTTTGGTGCTGAAATCAAGAGCAAAAAGGATATGGACTCCGGTGCCATTATGCAGGAGATTCAGTCCCACGATTTGCTTAAATTCGGCATAATACCCGAGCTTATCGGCCGTTTGCCGGTAATCGCGCCACTAAGCGCCCTCAAAAAAGAAGACCTAATCAGAATACTCAAGGAGCCCAAAAACGCGCTTACCAGACAATACAAGGCTCTTCTTGGCTACGATGATGTTGAGCTTATCTTTGAAGAAGATGCACTTGGCGCTATTGCTGACAAGGCCACTAAAATGGAAATAGGCGCCCGCGGCTTGCGCAGCGTCACTGAGAGCATAATGACAGACATCATGTACGAGGTGCCCTCAGACAAGACCATAACAAAAGTCGTTATCACTGCCGATTGCGTAAACAATGGTACTTCACCTGTTGTTCACCGCAAGGGCGCATGACGAAAGCCATTCAGAGCCGCACACTTGTGTGCGGCTCTTTGACCGCTTCGCCGTTTTGCGAAGCTAACACCCCCGAAAGGAGGACACAATATGAATGAAATAACTCAAACATCTCATACAGAGGGTTATCCTCTTTTACCAATGCGCGGTTTGTCGGTTTTTCCCGGCATGCTCATAAATTTTGACGTAATTCGTGCAAAATCCATTGGTGCACTCAATGCTTCAATGAATACCAATCGTTTGGTTTTTATCGTTGCTCAGAAGGATATTACCAAAGAATCACCGGAGGAAAGTGACCTATACCATATTGGAACGCTTTGCCGTGTAAAACAGCTTTTGCGTATTCCGGGCACTGACAGCATTCGAGTTCTTGTTGAGGGCATCCAACGTGCCCGGCTTTTGAGCTTTGACTCCGGCGAAGACCTGTACTTTGCCAATGTTGAGCCAATTGAAGAGGTAAATAAATATTCTTCTGCACGAGCTGAGGCGCTTATCCGTCAGTGCATTGCTCTGTTTGACGAGTATGCACATCTTTTAGGCTCACTGCCGCCTGAATTAATTGCGAAAATTGCCGCTTCAGATGATCCCTCATATATTTCCGATTTTATTGCTCAGAACATATACATGCGACCGGAAAAAAAGCAAATGCTTCTAGAGGAGACGAAGCCTCTATCACGCATAGCGCTATTAAACCGTATGCTCACCCAAGAAATCAGCGTTCTGTCCATCGAGCAGGACTTAAATGAGCGCACACATGAGCAGATGCGTAAATCTCAGAAGGACTTTTTCCTCAGAGAGCAGCTGAAGCTGATACAAGCTGAGCTTGGCGATTATGACGATGGTATGGAGGATCTTCGCGAATACCGTCAAAGGATAATTAACCTTCATCTTTCCGAAGAAATAGCCGAGAAGCTGCTTAAGGAACTTTCTCACCTTTCAAAACAGCCCTCTGGCTCCTCTGAAAGCGCTGTAATCCGCACATATTTGGACGCTTGTCTTGATCTTCCGTGGAACAAACTAACTCACGAAACCATTGACATTAAAAAAGCCCGCAAAATCCTTGACAATGACCATTTTGGTCTTGAGAAGGTCAAGGTCAGAATTATTGAGTACCTTGCAGTTCGTCAACTTGCCCCTGACCTTAAGGGCACCGTTTTGTGCCTTGTAGGTCCTCCGGGAACAGGAAAAACCAGTGTTGCCATAAGCATAGCGAAGGCAACCAACCGCAGGCTTGCACGGATTTCTCTTGGCGGTGTTCACGATGAGGCAGAAATTAGAGGACACCGGAAAACCTATATCGGTGCCATGCCCGGGCGTATAATCGCTGGAATTACACAGGCGAAAAGCTCAAATCCGCTTATGCTTTTGGATGAAATTGATAAGCTTGCAAGTGACTATAGGGGAGATCCTGCGGCAGCACTTCTTGAAGCCTTAGATGCCGAACAGAATTATGCTTTTAGGGATCATTACCTCGAAATACCCTATGATCTTTCGGACTGTCTGTTTATAACCACCGCAAACTCTACAGATACTATTCCCCGAGCACTGCTTGACCGCATGGAGGTCATTGAGATGTCCAGCTACACTGACGAGGAAAAGCTGGAAATTGTAAAACGCCATCTGCTGCCCAAGCAGCGCAAAAAGCACGGGCTGTCGTCTGCTCAGCTTAAGCTCAGCGATGATGCAATCAGAGAGCTTATCTCCCTATATACTAAGGAATCAGGCGTTCGTGTTCTTGAAAGAGAAATTGCGAACGTTTGCAGAAAAGCCGCAAAACGGATTGCTGACGGGCAGTGCAAATCCGTGCGCCTGCTTGCAGGCACGGTGGAGGAGCTGTTAGGTCCGGCAAAGTTTAAGCCCGATACACTTTCGCCTGCGGACGAGGTTGGACTTGTGCGCGGTCTTGCATGGACCAGCGTAGGCGGTGCGGTGCTTGATGTTGAGGTCAGCGTTCTTGACGGTTCCGGCGAGCTTGAGCTAACAGGAAACCTCGGCGATGTTATGAAGGAGTCTGCAAAAGCGGCAGTCACATATATCCGCAGCCGTGCAAATGTTCTTGGTATCTCTCCAGATTTTCACAAATCCAAGGATATCCACATTCACTTTCCGGAGGGTGCTGTTCCAAAGGACGGTCCTTCAGCCGGCATAACCATATGTATTGCAGTTATCTCCGCCTTGACCGGCGTTCCCGTTCGTCGGGACGTTGCCATGACAGGTGAGATAACCTTACGGGGCAGAGTACTTCCCATAGGCGGTTTGCGTGAAAAGACCATGGCAGCGCTTAGAAGCGGCATAAAAACGGTTATCATTCCTAAGGAGAACGAAAAGGATCTTGAGGAAATTGACCAAACAGTGCGCGCTGCCTTGACCTTTGTTGTAACCGACCATGTTGACAAGGTTCTGGATATTGCCTTAAATCGAGAGTTTAAATTCTCTGACCACATTGAGACATTGACAGAAGAAAACGCTCTTCCCACAACCGAAGCTATCAAGCCGGTTTGCTCCTCAAATGTAAGGCAATAGGTGATGAAATGAATATCAACAATGCTGAGTTTATAAAATCCGCCGCAAGTCCTAATGACTTTATTGAAGCGATTATTCCAACCATAGTTTTTTCCGGCAAATCCAATGTTGGAAAGTCATCGGTAATAAACCGCCTTCTCAACAGAAAAAATTTTGCTCGTGTTGGTCAGTCTCCCGGCAAGACCGTTCACGTGAATTACTTTTTTATTGACAAAAAGGCTTATTTTGTTGACCTTCCCGGCTATGGCTATGCTAAGGTTTCAAAAGAGGAAAAAGCTCGCTGGGGTCGTTTGATGGAGCAGTTTTTTGCAAGAGATAACCTTATCACGCTAGGTGTCATGATTGTTGACAGCCGCCATAAGCCTACAGCAGACGATGTTACCATGGCTGAATGGTTCAAAGCAACCGAATGTCCCATGGTGGTGGTTGCCAACAAGTGCGACAAGCTGAAAAACAGCGAAATTGCGCCAAACATGGCTCTTATAAGAGAAACTCTTCAATTGCCCGAGTCTGTTAAAATTCTGCCCTTTTCAGCCGAAAAGGGCACAGGAAGCAACGAGCTGATGTCCGAAATCATGAACTATATAAAGTGAAGTGTTCGGGACGGAACAGCGCATTTTCGAGGCTTTGCCGAATTTGCGTTTTTCCGTCCCGCTATTGTGTTTTTAGCCATGGTTTGGTATAATTAGTTAATATGAAGCCATACGAAGGAGGTATAGTCATAGAAACCTTAAAACAATTTTGGTCGGGGCTCGACTGGAGCGTTCTTGCAAACATACTTATGTCTGTCATCCCCGCGTTTCTGTGCATAACTATCCACGAGCTTTGTCATGGCCTTGCGGCGTTTAAGCTCGGTGACAATACCGCAAAAAACGCAGGTCGCCTCACACTCAACCCGATTAAGCACATTGACATACTCGGTCTGATTTCCATGGTGTTTCTGCGCTTCGGATGGGCAAAGCCTGTGCCTGTAAATATGAATAACTTCAAAAATCCCAAGGTGGGCATGGCAATAACTGCTCTTGCAGGTCCGCTGTCAAACGTAATTCTTGCAGCGCTTTGCTTTTTTCTTTATGGTGTTCTCTATGTTCCCGCATTAAAGCTGGGCAGCTTCAGCACTTTCATTATAGAAACTATCGGTACTACGGGAGTTTTGAGCTGCTACCTTGCAGTTTTTAACATTTTTCCTATACCGCCCATGGACGGTTCAAAAATTTTCTTTTCTTTTCTGCCCGACAATGCCTATAACAAGCTGATGAGATACGAGCGCTACGGAATGATTATTTTGCTCATCCTCATTATTACAAACGCAATTAACCCCGTGCTTAATTATCTTGCGGGAGGACTTATCACTTTTCTTGATCAGCTCACTAACCTTGGTTTTCAGTTGGTCAACTGAGTAAAATCTGTTTTACACCGCATATTGCCGTGAAAGGAACGGACATAATAAATGGAAAATCCCACCTTTCATTTGGAGGGCATCGTAAAAAACCGTGATGAAATGCAGGATTTCAGCGGTCCGCTGAATTTAATTTTAATGCTGCTCTCTAAAAACAAAATTGAAATACGCGATTTGAGAATATCAGAGATTTTGGCTCAGTATTTGGATTACATCTCCAAAATGCAGGAGATGGATCTGGACATAGCAAGCGAGTTTGTGCAGATGGCGTCGCACCTTGTTTACATCAAAACTAGAACCCTGCTTGTGGGCGAGGAGGAGGTTTCAGAGCTTGAGGAGCTGATGTCCTCTTTGGAGCAGCTAAAGTGCCATGACGCTTATATGAGCGTAAAAGCAATAACTCCAGAGCTTTCTCGGGCAGCAGAGCAGGGGAGTCTTATGTTCTCAAAGCAGTCTGAACCGCTAAAGTCCATGGGCTCTATGGAATACCGTTACAGCCACGAGCCCTGTGAACTGCTTTCCGCACTGCTGTCAGTTTTCTCAAAAGGGGGGCAGCCTGTTCAAAACACAGAGATACTTGTGCCCAAAAGAATTATCTACGGTGTTCGGGAAAAGAGCGAGCAGCTCATAAACCTTTTGAGCTTCGGCACCGTTAAAACACTTAAAGAGCTTTATCATATGAGCCGCAGCCGCTCTGAAGTAATAGCAACCTTTATTTCAGTTCTGGAGCTTTGCAGCGCAGGCAGTCTCAAAATTGCAGAGCGCGATGGCGAAATGACGGTAAGCCTCGTGGGCTCGCCTCCCACGGAGCTGCCCGAAACAATAACCGATTAAGAAAGAGTTTCAAATGGAAAATCAAGAAATTGAAGCAGCCATAGAAGCAATACTTTTCGCAGCCGGTGAGCCGGTTCCAGCAGCGCGTATTGCTTTGGTTTTAGGTATAAGCGAGGACGAGGTGTCTGAAACCGCCAAAAAGCTTTCCGACGAGTACAGCTTTCATCAGCGCGGTATTCGTCTGGTGCGTATGGGAAGCTCCCTTCAGCTTTGCAGTGCTCCTGAGTATTCACAGCTAATTATTCAAGCCTTGGAGCGGCGCAAACCGCCGAAGCTCAGTCAGCCGGCGTTGGAGGTTCTCGCAATCTGTGCATACTTTCAGCCGGTTACCCGTGCTTATGTTGATCAGGTGAGGGGAGTCGACAGTTCCTACACTATGGGAATTTTGCTTGAAAGGGGACTTATTGAGCCCTGCGGCAAGCTTGATGTTACAGGCAGACCCTCAATTTATCGTACAAACGAGTTATTTTTACGGACAATGGGTATAACAAGCTTAAACGAGCTTCCAAAGCTTCCGGACATGAGTACGGACGATGGCATTGCACAGCTAAACAGCGTAATAAATGCTCTTAAATCCGAGGAAAATGAACAAATTGCTATTCAAAGCTAACGGGTATATACCCTTTCCGAAGGGAGTGAGTCCTTGAAAGCTCTTATCGTAATTCTTATTGTTTTATCCGTTTTTCTACTGATACCTGTTGGCGTAAACGTCGGCTATGACGGCAGCAGCCTAACTCTGCACGCAAGGATAGGGCTTATAAGCCTTAAGATTTTACCCCACAAAAAAAAGCGTAAAAAGCCAAAAAAAGCAAAGCCTAAAAAAGTGGAAACGGAAATTCAGGAAAAGCCCGTCAAAAAGCAGCGTAAGAAAAAAAGTGCCATAGGCAAAGATGACATCTTTGCTCTTATCAAAATGGGTTTAAAGGCGCTGGGAAGCTTTCGCCGTCACCTAAGCATTGATTATCTTCGTCTGCACTACACCTTTGCCTCCGATGACCCGTTTAAAACCGCGCTGGGCTATGGCTACGGCTGCGCAGCTATGGGGTCAATCACTCCGCTGGTCGAAAGTGCCTTTAACATTAAGGAGCGTGATTTCAGCACCTCTGTGGATTTTTTAGCTGAAAAACCGTTTTTTGACTTTTGGATTACTACAAGCATACAAATTTGGGAAATACTATACATTGCAGCAGCATTTGGCATAGATTTTTTAAAGCACAAGCACAGGCAGAAGAAAATTGATAAGCTGAATAACTCTCAAACACAAGATACCCAAAACAGAAAGGACTGAATGTAATGGAAAGACATCCTATTGGAGACCTGACCGAAGTCACTCTCAGCAAAATCAAAGAAATGGTGGACGTTAACACTATTGTTGGAACACCCATAACAACACCTGACGGAACAACCCTTATTCCTGTCTCAAAGGTAACCTTTGGCTTTGGAAGCGGCGGCTCTGATTTTCCCGTAAAGGAAAACTCCGGCTTTGGCGGCGGTAACGGTGCGGGCGTTAAAATTGACCCTGTCGGTTTTCTCACTATCAGCGACGGCGTTGTCAAGATGCTTAACATAACTACGCCTGCAAATACAACTGTTGACAGGCTTGTTGAGCTTATCCCTGAAATTGTTGATAAGGTGCAAGCTCTTATTGAAAAGAAAAAGAACGGGATTTAAATATTCAAAAGAATGTAAGGCTGAATAAAATTTTCCGTCTATGTCAATAATAAGCACTACCCAATAAATTCAAGGGTGGTGCTTATTATTGAAAAAATCTATTACGAGCGTTTTTACGCTGATTATATTGCTCTTCAGCCTTTTTCCGGTTGAAGCTCTCGCAGCTCCCGACAACAGTGCGGGAGCTGCAATTCTGGTTCATGCGGATACAGGTCAGGTGCTGTATGAAAAAAACGCCGATACACATATGCTGATAGCCAGCACAACCAAAATAATGACAGCTCTTGTAGTCCTTGACAACTGTGAGCCTGACGAGCAGGTTACCATACTGCCTGAATATGCGGCTGTGGAAGGCTCCTCGATGTACCTTATACCGGGGAAAATTTACACGGTGCAGGATTTATTGTACGGTATGCTCCTTGCCTCCGGCAATGACGCCGCAACCGCTCTTGCGTATTATTGCGGCGGCAGTATGGAGGGCTTTGCAAAAATGATGAACGATAAGGCTGCGGCCTTGGGACTTGTGAACAGTTCCTTTAGAAACCCTCACGGTCTTGATGCCGACGGACACTATTCCTCGGCGGCAGATTTGGCTGTTATTACGGCAGCGGCAATGAAAAACGAGCTGTTTGAAAAAATTGTTTCAACTAAAACCTACACGGTAGGCGAGCAGTCATATATGAACCACAACAAGCTTTTGTGGAACTATGAGGGCACTATCGGCGTCAAAACAGGGTATACCATGGCAGCCGGCAGAAGTCTCGTTTCATGCGCCGAAAGGGAAGGTCTACGGCTTATCTGCGTCACCATTTCAGATCCGAACGATTGGTCTGATCACAAATCCATGTATGATTGGGGCTTTGGAACCTTCAAATACATGCAAACAATGCCGATGGATACAATATACCAGCTACCGGTTATTTCCGGTCAAGCGGATACCGTTGGTATTATTTCCGAAACAGACAGCAGGGTATTGGTAAAAAAAGATGCAAAGCTTGACTTTACTCTTGAGCTTCCGGAGTTTGTTTACGCAGGCATAAAAAAAGGCGAATGTGCAGGCAGGGCATTCGTAACGGCTGACGGTGCTCAGGTAGGTGAGTTTCCTCTGGTCTACACCGATAGCGTAGAGCTTGCAACTGATGCAAAGCTCTCTCCGTGGGAGCGATTTCGAAAGGCATGGTTTATGGTAAACAAATACGGCTTCGTATTTCAGGGTTCAGATTAAAACATCGGAAGAACCGCAAAGGTAATAGCGTGAAAGAACTTTCACGCTAACCCCAAGATTAAATAAAATAATCATCTTATCATTCCTTTGCCTTGCGTAATAAGATGAGCAGTTTAACTAAAACTTGTGCCGACGCAAGACGGCGGAATGGATGATTAATATGAAGCAACGTCTGCAAAAAATAATTTCCTCTTCTGGCTATTGCTCTCGACGGGCAGCAGAGAAGCTAATAACCGATGGACGGGTGTTGGTTAACGGCAGACCTGCCGCTTTGGGCGGCAGCGCCGAGGACGGCGACATCATTACTATTGACGGCAATCCTCTTCCACAGTCTGCGGAGAGGACTTACATAATGCTCAACAAGCCACGGGGCTATGTGACCACAATGAGCGACGAACGCGGACGTAAAACCGTGGCAGAGCTTACCCACGAGGTTGGCGTAAGAGTCTATCCTGTGGGCAGGCTTGATTTAAACTCCGAGGGGCTGCTTATCATGACAGATGACGGCGATCTGGCAAACCGTTTAATGCACCCCTCAAGTGAAATAAAAAAAACCTATCATGTAAGTGTGCGGGGTGAGGATATTGACTCCGCATTAGTCATTTTGAGCTCTCCGCTTATTATTGACGGCGTGAAAATTAAACCGGCAGAGGTTGAGCTTCTTCGCATCACCGAATCCGGAGCTGCGCTGTCAGTTACCATATCAGAGGGCCGCAACAGGCAAATAAGAAAGATGTGCGATCAAGCAGGTCTTGAAGTTTTGCGCTTAAAGCGGATTTCCGAAGGCAGCATATGTCTAGGCAGCCTTCCATGCGGAAAATGGAGATATTTAACTTCAAGCGAACTTGCAAACTTGCAAAAATACCTAGACAGGCAGTAATTGGAAGCATTATTTAAGCGGAAATGCAAGATTATTTCTTTTTTCCTGTCAAATCGCTTGCTTTTTAATCTTAGAATGTATTATTATACTAGAAGCGTCTTTTATCAGACGTTTCTTAGGACAAGGGTGTAAAGAAAATGGAAAGAGATGTTTTAGCAGTAATAGAAAACGGCAGTGTCGGTTTTTCAAAGGGACAGCGCCACATTGCAAAATATATTTTGGAAAACTATGACAAGGCTGCGTTTATGACAGCAGGAAAGCTTGGAAAAACTGTAGGTGTCAGCGAATCTACCGTAGTCCGTTTTGCAGCAGAGCTTGGCTATGACGGTTATCCCGGGATGCGCAAGGCCTTGCAGGAGATGATAAGAAACAGACTTACCTCCGTGCAACGCATCGAGGTTGCAAAGGAGCTTATTGACGACGCGAACGTACTTAAAGCAGTGCTTACTGCCGACATGGAAAAGCTTCAAAAAACCATTGAGGACATAGACAAAATAAGCTTTGACGCAGCGGTAGACGCTATTATTAATGCAAACCACGTCTATATTGTAGGAATGCGTTCTTCAACCGCACTTGCAAGCTTTATGGGATATTACCTAAATATACTGCGGGATGACGTTTATATTCTTCACGATACCGCAGTAAGTGAAATATATGAGCAGATTCTTCACATTGGCAAGGGAGATGTCTTTATCGGCATGAGCTATCCTCGTTACTCCAGCCGCACGGTGAAGGCAATGCGCTTTGTAAAGGAAGCAGGGGCAACAACAATTAGTCTTACCGATGGTGAATCCTCACCGCTGGTGGAAATATCTGACATAACCCTTTTTGCCAGAAGCGATATGGTGTCCTTTCTGGACTCTCTGGTTGCGCCGCTCAGTCTAGTTAATGCTCTTATAGTATCAATCGGTCTGCGCTCAAAGGAGGCTCTATCTGACACCTTTAAGCGTCTTGAGGCTGTTTGGACGGAAAACGAGGTATATGAAAACACAGAAGGCTGAAGTAGTTGTTATTGGCGGCGGTGCCGCAGGGCTTATGGCATCAGGTTTGCTCGCCTCCAGAGGTCTTAAAACCGTGCTTCTTGAGCCAAACAAGCTTTTGGGTAAAAAGCTTCGCATTACAGGAAAGGGTCGCTGCAACCTTACCAACAACTGTGACAATAAGCAGTTGTTAGAAAGCGTACCCTGTAACAGCAAATTTCTTTACAGCTCGATAAACCGCTTTTCCGCAGCAGACACAATGTCCTTTTTCGAGTCCCTCGGCGTCCCACTCAAAACCGAACGTGGAAGCCGCGTGTTTCCCCAAAGCGACAGTGCCCACGATGTTGCAAATGCGCTTGAGCGCTATTTAAAACAAAATGGGGTTAAAATTATAAAGGAGCGCGCAATTTCAATAGAAACCGTAAGCGGCTGTATATCAAAGGTCATTACAGAGAACACCGATATATCATGCAAGGCAGTATTGATTTGCACCGGCGGGGCAAGCTATCCCGGAACAGGCTCTACAGGAGATGGCTATAAGCTTGCAGAGTCCTTAGGACACACAATTGTTGCGCCCTCTCCATCACTGGTTCCTTTAGTTTCCAGTGACGATTATTGCGGAGAGATGCAGGGCTTTTCCCTTAAAAACGTTACGCTTCACGTTATTGACAAAAGCGGCAAAATGATTTTTGAGGAGCTGGGGGAAATGCTTTTCACCCACTTTGGAATTTCAGGACCGCTTGTGCTTTCTGCCTCCGCTCATATGCGCGACGAGGAGCTTGGCAGTTACCGCTTATCTATAGATTTAAAACCGGGACTTGATGAAAAGCAGCTTGACGACCGTATTTTGAGGGATTTTAAAAAATATGCAAATAAGGAGTTTAAAAACTCTCTTTGCGACCTTGCAGGTCATGCAATGATACCTGTGCTGGTCCGCTTATCCGGAATACCGGAGGACACAAAGGTTAACTCTATAACAAAGCAGCAGCGTCAAGCCTTGGTCAAGCTATTTAAAGCTTTTCCCATACACATTATGGAAAAGAGACCCCTTGCCGAGGCTATAATTACCTCCGGAGGAGTTTGCGTAAATGAGATAAACCCAAAAACAATGGGTTCAAAGCTTGTTGAAGGACTCTACTTTGCCGGGGAAATAATTGACGTTGACGCTTATACCGGCGGTTTTAATCTTCAAATCGCGTGGTCCACCGCTTTCACTGCGGCCAATTCAATCTAAGCCAACTAACAACGATTTGAATTGTTACCACAAGAAAGGATAACCATATGAACAAAAACTTCTCCGTTGCTATTGACGGCCCGTCAGGTGCAGGGAAAAGCACGCTTGCAAAACTCTGTGCCGAAAAGCTAGGTTTTTTATATATCGATACAGGCGCAATATACCGCACAGTTGGTCTGGCCGTTAAAAGCTCCGGTATAGGCTCTAAGGATGAGCAGTTAGTTTCTTCTATTCTTCCGGACATCAAAATAACAATGAGCCACGATGAAAACGGTCTTCAGCGAATGATACTAAACGGCAGCGATGTTACCGATGATATCCGTTTGCCCGAAATATCCATTTGCGCTTCCGATGTTTCCGCAATGCCGTCAGTCCGCGCTTTTCTTTTGGAAATGCAGCGCTCGCTTGCGGCAGAGCACAGCGTCATTATGGACGGACGGGACATCGGAACCGTCGTTTTGCCTAATGCTGATTTAAAAATATTTCTAACCGCCGATGCCGGCGAAAGAGCGCAGCGTCGTTTTGACGAGTTGGTTCTACGTGGCGTGAGCACAAGCTATGAAGATGTATTGAAGGACATCCAATATCGCGATAATAATGACAGCAGCCGTCAGACTGCACCCCTTCGTCCCGCTGATGACGCCGTAATTCTTGACACCACCGGCAACACTCTTCACGAAAGCTTTGAGATACTGTGCAAACTAATTCAGGAGAGAATGTCATCATGAGCTTTTGGTATAATTTTTACTACTTCTTGTTATTTCCCTTTCAAAAACTGCTTTACCCAACTAGGGTTAGCGGCAAAGAAAACATCATAGACGGTGCTGCAATTTTATGCGCAAACCACGTAAGCCTGCTTGATGCTCCGCTTGTCGCATACTCCTTCGGTCACAAGCGGCACATCTTTTTCATGGCTAAAAAAGAGCTTCTTGATATTCCCATTGCTGGTTCAATTCTTAAGGCAGTCGGCGTTTTTCCTGTTACTCGAGGTGAAACTGACATCAACGCAGTTAGAACCTCCATGAAGCACTTGAAAAGCAATGAAAAGATCATGATTTTTCCTGAGGGCACAAGAGTAACGGAAAGCGAGTCCGTTGAGGCAAAAACAGGAGCTGTGCGTATAGCCTCAAAGATGAAGTGTCCAATTATCCCAATCTATGTAAAACGTGAAAAAAAACTTTTCACGCGTACCTACATTTTTATCGGCAAGCCCTTTTCGGTTGAAATGCCAAAAGACAAGAATTTTGAGCCTCTTGCCAATTTGCTTTTGAAAAAAATATATGAGTTGGAGCCGAAGCAGTGAAAAACGATAAGGCAAAAATCCTATATACAGCCGAAAGCGCGGGCTTTTGCTTTGGAGTAAACCGTTCGGTAAAGCTTGCTGAAAAAATGCTTGATACCGATGAAAGCCCTTGCTTTAGCTTGGGAGAACTAATCCATAATTGCTATGTTGTAGCTCAATTGCAAAGCAGGGGACTTGCCGTTGCCGAAGCAGCAGAAGAAATTCCCCAAGGCTCTCATGTTATCATCCGTTCTCACGGCGTGTCTAAAGCTGAGCATGAGCTTCTTAAGCAAAAGGGTGCAGTAATTACAGATGCCACTTGTCCAAAGGTAACTCATATACATAATTTAGTTTCAGAGGCTCAGAAAGAGGGAAGGCTTCCTGTAATTATAGGCAGCGCCGAGCATCCGGAGGTAATCGCCATATGCGGTTGGTGTGATAAGTCCTTGGTTTTTCCCAATTCAAGCGAATTTGCGCGATGGCTTCAAAATCCTACAGAAAATCGTCACAAAGCCATAACTGTTGTGTTTCAAACTACGCAAACTCAAAAAAATCTGGACGAAACAAAAAAAATTCTTAAAAAACAGTGTACAAACTTCAAAGTATTTGATACAATATGTAGCGCTACATCCATAAGGCAACATGATGCCGCTGTTTTATCTCAAAAGTGCGATGCTATGGTGGTTATTGGTGCGCAGCATAGCGCGAACAGCGTTCATCTTGCGGAAATTTGCTCGGAACATTGCGAAAATGTTCAGTTCATATCTTCCGCAAAAGAGTTGAACCTTGCCGCATTTGATGAAGCAGATACCATTGGTATCACCGCCGGCGCATCAACGCCTGCGTGGATTATAAAGGAGGTAAAACAAACCATGTCTGACGAAATGAAAATCGTAGAAGCCGCAGCAGCACAAGCAGTAGAGGAAACAGCCACTTCGGCTGTCCCGGAAGCAGAGATGTCCTTTGATCAAATGCTGGAGGATTCTATCAAAACTATATATAACGGAGATACGGTAACCGGTATAGTAGCTGCAATCACCCCAACCGAAATCAGCGTTGATTTGGGAACTAAGCATTCCGGCTATATTCCTGTTTCGGAATTCACCGATGATACAGATGTGTCCATTGATCAGTTGATCAAAATCGGCGATACCATCGAAGCTTGTGTTGTTCGTGTAAACGACGTTGAAGGTACAGTTATGCTCTCCAAGAAGCGTCTTGACGCTATAAAAACTTGGTCTGTAGTTGAAGAAGCTGCAGAAAACGGCTCTGTCCTTGAGGGTACCGTTACCGAGGATAATAAGGGCGGTGTTGTCGTAACCGTTAAGGGTGTACGAGTGTTTGTTCCCGCTTCCCAAACCGGTCTTGGCAAGGAATCAGAAATGAGCGAGCTTCTCAAACAGAAGGTTCGTCTCAAAATAACCGAAGTTAATCGCAGCCGCCGCCGCGTTGTCGGCAGTATTCGTGCCGTTCAGAGAGAAGAGCGCCGTGAGCGTTCCGATAAGATTTGGAACGAAATCGAAGTTGGCAAGCATTACAACGGTGTTGTTAAGTCCCTCACCGGCTACGGTGCATTTGTTGACATCGGCGGAATTGACGGTATGGTACACGTATCCGAGCTTAGCTGGAGCCGCATTAAGCAGCCCGGTGATGTTCTTGCAGTAGGCGACAAGATTGATGTTTACGTCATCAATTTCGATAAGGAAAACCGCAAGATTTCCCTCGGCTATAAGGATCCCAACGGCAATCCTTGGGAAAGATTTATGAGCGCATATAATGTCGGCGATGTTGTTAACGTCAAGATTGTCAAGCTTATGCCCTTTGGTGCTTTTGCCGAGGTTATGCCCGGCGTTGACGGTCTTATCCATATCTCTCAAATTGCAAATCGCCGTATCGGCAAGCCTGATGAGGTTCTTGCAGTAGGTGATATGGCTGATGTTAAAATTACTGCTGTCGATACCGATAAACAGAAAATTTCTCTTAGTATCCGTGCTCTTTCCGAGCCTGAGCAGAAGCCCGAAGCTGAAAATGCTCACGAAGAGAAAGTCACTCCCGCTCCTCGGGGAGATGCTCTTGTTTATGAAGTTTCTGCAACAGGCGAGGCAACCGGTATTGCTCCTGAAGCTGACGCTGCTGAGTAATTTTGTAATAACATACCTTTTAAAAACAGCTCTCACACTATTTTGTGGGGGCTGTTTCTCTGCATTTGAAAATAACTCAAGAAAAAAGCATATTATTTTGTATATTTCTCTTGATTTTTACTTCGGAATATTATATATTACAATATTTTGTCTAAGTTCCTTGCTAAATACTGTTTTTTCGTGTATAATTAAATTATATGAAATTACTTAGTGATATTGGTAATAATTGGGAGGGATTTAGATTGTTCTGCGTAGGAGACCGGATCGCACACCCCATGCATGGAGCAGGCGTAATAGACAGCATCGTGAAGCGCAAGCTAAGCGGTGTAGAAAAAGAGTATTATGCGCTCAAGCTTCCCGCCGGCGATATGCTTGTTATGATACCGGTTGAGTCCACAGAAAGCATAGGAGTAAGACCAATAGTTAAACCTGATGAGGCGGAAAGAATAATAAATTCTTTTTCCGAAATAGAAGTCAATATGACCCAAAACTGGAACAAGCGCTACCGTGAGAATATGATAAAAATCAAAAGCGGAGACTTGATGGAGGTCGCATCGGTTATAAAGGGACTTATGCTCCGAGACACCGATAAGGGACTTTCAACTGGTGAGCGAAAGATGCTTCATTCCGCCAAGCAAATTCTCATTTCCGAAATTGTCTTGTCCGAGAGTTCAAGCTATGAGGAAGTGGAAAAGCGCATTACAACTGCGGTGTCATAGTTTCTGTCAATAGACGGGCTGCGTTAGCATCTGAATTTTTCTTTTGCTTTCGCACCCGTTTTTTACTTATTTTGAGACGAAGGTTAGCGTGAAATAACTTTCGTGCTAACCTCAAGATTAAATAAAATAATCATCTTATCATTCCTTTACCTTTACCTTGCGTGATAAGATAAGCAGCTCAATTAAAATCTGTGTCGACGCAAGGCGGCGGAATGGATGATTAATATGTCAATATTAAAATCATTTGCTTCAACTAAAAACAATTTGAGCTGCTCCGCAGTTGTTGTTGCTGCAGGCAGCTCCCAGCGATTCGGTGCCGATAAAATTTTTGCCAAATTGCAGGGCATCCCTGTATTGGCGTATTCTCTTTCGACTCTTGAGGCGTGCGAATGTATTAACGAAATTATTGTAGTTACCGAGGAGTCAAAAATAGTGCCTGTTGCGGAATTATGCGACAAGTTCAACATCAGCAAAGCAACTAAAATATTATGTGGGGGAGCTTCGCGCTTGGAGTCAGCTTTGAGCGGCGTGTCAGAAGTCAATCCTCGTTCAAAATTGATAGCAATACATGACGGCGCCCGTCCGTTAGTTACTCGTAAAATTGTTTACGATGCAGTAAAAGCCGCCAGTGAGAATATGGCGGCAGTGCCTGCCATACCGACTAACGACACTGTGAAAATCGCTGCAAAGGGCCGTGTTGTTGAAACTCCTGAGCGCAACTCAGTTTTTTCAATACAAACTCCCCAAGTGTTTGTACCAGAACTGATAAAGGGTGCCCTTACCAACGCACTGCAAAAAGGTCTTACAGTCTACGATGACGCTCAAGCAGCCGAGCTTTTGGGTGTACCTGTGTTTTTGAGTGAGGGCAGTGAGGAAAACATAAAAATCACCACACCTATTGACCTTCAGCTTGCAGAAACAATACTCAAATACCGCCGTGAACGCGACAGTGCCGGTGAGGTACAGTAGTATGAGAATTGGACACGGATATGATGTTCATCGTCTTGTGAGCGGCAGAAGGCTTATACTCGGCGGCGTAGATGTCCCGTACCAAAAGGGACTGGATGGTCATTCCGACGCAGATGTTTTGGTTCATGCCATTATAGATGCCTTGTTGGGAGCTGCCGCCTTGGGGGATATCGGGGAAATGTTTCCGGACAGTGACGAACAGTACAAAGGTGCTGACAGTATGGAGCTTATGCGTGTAGTTGCACATAGGCTCAGCAAGCTCGGCTACACTATTGTCAACATAGATTCAACCATAATTGCACAAGCTCCCAAGCTTGCGGAGCACATACCTCTTATGCGCGAAAAAATAGCACAGGTCCTTGAGATTCCCGTTGGAAATATAAGCGTTAAAGCCACAACCGAGGAAAGACTGGGCTTCACAGGTACCGGGGAAGGAATCTCAGCCCACGCAGTAGTGTTGATAAATAATTGAACAGGCGTCTATGCTCTCGCATAAAATACTTCAGACCCACTATGCCACCCGCCGGCTATCTCCGGCAGGAAATACCGGCGGGTCAAAAAAAACGGTGGAAGGAAGATTTTTATGCTAAAATATCTGCTCATGTGCAGGTCATTGACCTATGCACAAAGAGCTTCTCGGGCACTTGAGCATGCAGGAATAACCGCAGTCATCACCAAAGCTCCTGCAAGTGCCACAGGCATAGGCTGCGGTTATTGTGTGAAGATTTCCGAAAATAAGCTGTCATCAGCTTTATCTATTCTTAATCAAGAGGGTCTAGGCCCAATAAAAATATTCGTTCAGGAGCATGACGGTTCTGTAAGCGAGGTATCCTCATGATTTACCTTGACTGCGCAGCCACGTCTATGCAAAAGCCAAAAACGGTATCTTTGGCAGTAATCCGGGCAATGCAGACTATGGCAAGTCCCGGCAGAGGCTGTCACAAGCCCGCAATGCTTGCAGCGGACTGTGTTTTGAACACCCGCATTTTGTTAGCCTCATATTTTAACATCAAAGAGCCTGAAAATGTGATTTTCACCTCCAACGCCACGCATGCGCTGAATATTGCAATTTGCTCTCTGGTAAGCAGCGGTGATAAGGTTGTAATCTCCGGTTATGAACACAATTCCGTTACACGTCCCTTGAAAGCGTCAGGAGCGAGGGTCATAGTTGCAGCAGCTCCGCTTTTCGATCCGCAGGCAACAATTGCTGCCTTTGATGACGCACTTGATGGTGCAGACTGTGCTGTATGCACTTACGTTTCAAATGTTTTTGGATATATTCTTCCTATACAAGAAATCAGTGACCTGTGCAGAGCACGTAACGTTCCCCTAATAATAGATGCCTCACAGGCAGCAGGTGCTCTTCCGATTGATTTTACTGCGCTTGGTGCCGCTTTTATAGCCATGCCGGGGCATAAGGGACTTCTTGGTCCTCAGGGGACAGGTGTTTTGCTTTGCGGATGTGAAACAAAGCCTCTTTTGTACGGCGGAACCGGAAGCAACAGTGACTCTAACCTAATGCCGGAATACCTGCCCGAGAGACTGGAGGCAGGTACTCATAATGTCCCCGGTGTCGCGGGATTATACAGCGGAGTAAAATACCTCACCGAAATGCCGTCAGATACAGTCATAAATCACGAGCGTAAGCTAAGCGCGCATTTTATTAGCATTCTTTCTTCGGCGGACGACATTAAGATCTTCAGGTCTGAAAACCCAAAATATCAATCCGGTGTGGTATCCATTCTGCCCGAAAAGCTCACAGTAGACGAGCTGGCAGAAAGACTCGGAAATGCGGGAATATGTATACGTTCCGGTATGCATTGCGCGCCAACTGCGCATGAAACCGCAGGAACTTTCGAAACAGGTACAGCACGCTTCAGCTTTTCTCCCTTCAACACCCTCGCGGAAGTCGGCTTTGCAGCAGAAACAGTTAAGAAAATATTAAATAAACTGTAAAATACGCCATAATGCGTTTGCCATTTAGATAATAATAATATATAATAAAATTTGCGCAAGAAATAAATCGGCTGTCGTCTTAGGGCGCAGCCTTCCATATATTGTAAAACGCCATATGAACTTACTCAAGATGTATAGAGGTTTATTCCTATGGAACAATTCAAAAGCGAAATAATGCAGTCAATACAATATCTTTTATCGGCAAGTGTTTCCGATATTATAGATATGGCTATTATTGCATTCCTAATATACAAGCTGGTTGGTCTGATTCGCAGAACCAACTCTAATAAGGTTGCCAACGGTGTAGTCATAATTTTGCTTGCCCTTTGGGTGTCAGACTGGCTGCGGCTCACGGTTGTCAACTTTATTTTGCGAAAAACAGTTGAGCTTGGTCTGCTGGCCTTAGTAATACTCTTCCAGCCGGAGCTAAGGCGCATACTTGAGAAGGTCGGAAGCGGCAGCATTATGTCTTTTCTTCGGGGTAACGTCCACGCTCAGGCAGTTGACGCAGCTATCACGCAAACAGTCATTGCCTGCACTGCTATGTCAAAATCCAAAACCGGCGCTTTGATTGTTTTTGAGCGAGTAAATAAGCTGGAAAATCAAATGAACACCGGCACAATAGTAAATTCAGACACAACAGCAGAGCTTATAAAGAACATTTTCTATAATAAAGCACCCCTGCATGACGGAGCCGCAATTATAAGCGAAGGGAGAATTGCAGCAGCCGGATGTATGCTGCCGCTATCCAGCAACTCCAATCTCAGCCGCGACCTTGGTATGCGTCACAGGGCAGGCATTGGAATGAGTGAGCATTCCGATGCCGTGGTAGCTATCGTATCAGAAGAAACCGGCGCTATTTCCATTGCAGTGGACGGTATGCTCAAGCGTCATCTTACTCCCGATACTTTTGAAAAAATCCTTAGAAATGAGCTTATTGTTGACGACCGGCTTGAAAGTGAGTCAAAACAAAAAAAGTTCCTTGGTTTATTTAAGGTGAAGAAACATGAAGAATAAAAAGGCAAAAACCAATATTTGGGATAACAAAGTATTTTGGGTTTTTATTTCAATAATCGCTTCCGTTCTCCTTTGGGTATATGTAACAACCACCGAAGGTAACATTATCACAAGGCCCTACGATGGTGTTCAGGTTGTTTTCAACGGTGAGGACACTCTCAGAGACAAGGAAGGGCTGGTCATATCAGACATAAGCGCGAGCAACGTAACAGTCAGACTTCGCGGTACTATGCGCACGCTTTCTAAGCTTAACTCTCAGAATATCACTGCCGTTGTGGACGTTTCGAAAATTTCCAGCAAAGGGAATATCACGCTTCCATTCACAATGCAGTATCCGTCCGGAACCGATAAAAACAACATTGACGTTGTTTCGTCGGTACCGCAGTATGTCACTTTCAATATCGATAAGGCAACCTCAAGAACTGTTGAGGTAAAGGGTGAGTTTTCCGGCACGGTTGCCGAGGGCTTCGTACCCGGCAGCCTTTCGTTTGAACCTCAAACCGTCACTATAAGCGGTCCGGAAAATGAGGTTAACAGGGTTGCTTATGCTTGGGTGCATATCCAGCGTGAGGATGTTGACAAAACTCTGAAGTTCGATTCTGAATACATCCTTGTGGATGCGGACGGCTATGAGCTCCAGCTTGACAATATTAGGCTTGATACGCCAAAGGTTTCAGTCACTCTGCCGGTGAAAGCCACCAAGGAGGTTCCGCTTTCAGTTGACCTTATCCCCGGAGGCGGTGCCGCAGTTGAGAACGTCAAGCTCACCTTTGACCCTGAAACAATAACTATCTCCGGAGACGCTGAAATCCTTGACGGAATTAACAAAATTTCTCTGGGAACTATTGACCTTGCCTCCTTTGCATCAACACTCGAGGAAAAATTCCCAATCGTACTTGACAATGCCGTTTCAAGTGTTACCGGCATAACTGAGGCAAAGGTAACTGTTGAGGTTATTGGCTTTGAAACTAAGAAATTCAATGTCACCAATACCTCTGTAATCAACGTCCCCGCAGGACGAACCGCAACCATTGTAACTGAAAGTGTTGAAGTTCTTTTGCGCGGCACCAGTGATGTTATCTCAAAGGTTAAAGCCAATAATATCCGTGCAGTGGTGGATTTAGCGGACATTGGTTCAAACACCGGAGTTTTTGAGGTGCCTGCAAAAATCATGGTTGACGGCTTCACAGGTGTCGGCGCAGTTGCACTTGGCGAAGAGTACAAGCTATATGTGAAAATAACATAGCTTTGTTAAAGCTATCGTTTTAACAGAAAGGAACAAGGGTTATGATAAAAAGCATGACCGGATATGGCGGCTCAAAGGTAGTAGACGGTGATTTTGAGTTTTCAGTTGAGCTAAAAAGCGTCAACAACCGTTATTTAGATACCTCCGTCAGAATACCAAGAAGCTTTATGTTTGCTGAAGACTCCGTAAAATCTGCCGTGCAGGCTCACATTTCCCGAGGCAAAGCAGATATATTTATCAATATTAGCTCACTATCCGGAAGCGATGCCGCCGTTTCAGTCAACGAAACTCTTGCTGCGGAATACAAGGCTGCAATTGAAAACATCGGCGCACAGCTGAACATAAGCACCGAGGTTTCTGCCTATCAAATCGCAAAGCTTGCCGATGTTCTTACATTGGACAAGCAAGAGCTTGATAAGGATGCTGCCTTGGCAGCGCTTATGGAAGCTGTTGAAGCCGCACTTTCAGATTTTGACAATATGCGCATACGGGAAGGAGTTAAGCTCAATGAAGATATCTCCTCAAGATTAGTGGTTATCGAAGGGATTATAAGCTTTATTGAGCAGCGTTCTCCTCAAACTGTGGCAGAATACCGTGAGCGTCTCACTAGGCGTATGCAGGAGGTTTTGGAAAACACCCAGCTTGACGAAAGCCGTGTCCTCACCGAAGCTGCAATTTATGCAGACCGCATTGCGGTTGACGAGGAAACCGTGCGTCTTCGCAGTCACATTTCTCAGATGCGTGAAATGCTTTCCGGCACGTCACCTGTTGGGCGTAAGCTTGATTTCATCGTTCAGGAGCTAAACCGAGAAACCAATACCATCGGTTCAAAGTGCAACGACAATGACATCACCCGAGTTGTGTTGGATATGAAATCAGAAATAGAAAAAATCCGTGAACAGGTACAAAATATTGAGTAGGAGGCACTTAGGTGAAGCTAATAAATATCGGATTCGGCAACATGGTTTCAGCGGGTCGAATAATAGCTATCGTCAGCCCTGAATCTGCACCGATAAAGAGAATAATCCAAGATGTTAGAGACAGGGGACAGCTTATTGACGCCACCTACGGCAGACGTACCAGAGCAGTTGTTATTATGGACAGCGGTCATGTAATTCTATCTGCTATACAGCCTGAGACCGTTGCAGGCAGAATGAGCGGCAAGTCCGAGGCGGATGCCGGAGGTGAGCCGGACAATGAGTGAAAAAGGTAAGCTTATCGTTGTTTCAGGTCCTTCGGGTGCAGGAAAAAGTACGGTCATTTCAAAGGTAATGGCAAATGACCCCAGCATGGTTTTTTCCGTTTCGGCAACAACCAGACAGCCCCGAGAAGGTGAGCGCGACGGTGTTGATTACTACTTCATCGACAAGCCACGATTTGAAGCGATGCTTAAAAACAATGAGCTTTTAGAGCATGCCGAATATGTGGGCAACTGCTACGGCACACCCAAAGCTCCGGTTTTTGAGAGCGTTGAGCAGGGAAAAAGCGTTATTTTCGACATTGAAGTTCAAGGTGCTGCTCAAATTAAGCGTCAGTGTCCGGAAGCCATTCTTATTTTTATTATTCCTTCCGATTTTGCGCAAATCGAAAAGCGATTGCGCAGCAGAAACACGGACAGTGAAGAAAAAATACAGCAGCGCATAAAAACCGCAAGGCAGGAGTATTCTCTTGCGAAGAGCTATGATTACATTATCTTAAACGATGACCCAAATTCGGCGGCAGCCGAAATGCGAGCCATTATTACCGCCGAAAAGTGCAGGGCGGAAAACAGAAAAAAATATTTAATTGAGGTGTGTTCACTATGATGCTATACCCCCCCATGTCCGACTTAGTTGAAAAGGTCGGCAGCCGTTATTTACTTGTAAACCTTGTTGCCCGCAGAGCAAGAGAAATTTCCTCAATTGCTGAGGAAAGCGAAGAATCCCTAGAGAAAAAGCCAGTGTCCAGCGCTATTGATGAGGTCTACACCGGAAAGCTAAAGGTAGTAGGAAATGAAGTCATAGAGTTTTCTGAGGCTTCTGAGCTGCCTGAGCACAGAATTTATTGATTTAACAAGCTTTTGGAGCAGAGGCGGTGAATTAGGCGGTGGAAAAGCAAATAGCAAAAGTTGCCGTGTCCTGCGCCACCTATTGGATAGACAAACCCTACGACTATCTTGTGCCCGAAAACCTTTTAGGCAATGCCTGCGTTGGCAAGCGTGTAATAGTTCCCTTTTCCCGGAGCAACCGTCCCAGTGAAGGCATCATTCTTTCGCTTTCGTCTGCCTCATCATTCGAAAAGCTCAAGCATATCTCCGTGGTGTTAGATGATGCTCCCGTTTTATCGAGCGAGCATATTAAGCTTGCAATTTGGATGCACGAGCGCTTTTTCTGTACAGTTTATGAAGCGATAAAGGCAATGCTTCCGGCAGGACTTTGGTATAATATCAGCTCTATTTGCAAAATAACACAGGGCTGGGACAGAGACAAAGCCTACGAAGCCGCAGGACGCTCGGAAAAGCAGCGCACTGTACTTGATGTAATTTTTGCAAACGGAGGCAGCTGCGACTATCGCGATTTAGAGCTCGCTTTCGGCGAGGAGGACCCGTCCTCAGCCCTTCGAGCTCTTGCCAAAAAAGGTGCTGTTTCAACAGAGCAGGTATCCGCGCGCAAGGTCAAGGATAAGTCCATAAGCTTTCTGACGCTTAACGTATCAGCCGAAGAAGCAATGTCACTGTCTGCGGCAAAGCGCCGCAGCGCACCTTCTCAGGCGGCAGTGTTGGAGCTTTTGTCCGGTTTTGGCGGAGCAAGCCTTACTGATGTGCGCTACCTTACCGGAGCAAGCCTTCAAACTGTAAAGCGTTTGGAACGTGACGAGCTGATATCCATAGAGCAAGTTGAGGTCTTTAGAAAACCGGAATTTAAGGCAGGGGAGCAGCTCCCCATGCCGATTTTAAATTCGTCCCAGCAAGCCGCCTTTGACGGCATTTTCTCTCTTACAGAAAAAGGAACTGCCTGTGCAGCTTTGCTTTTCGGCGTTACCGGCAGCGGAAAGACCCTTGTTTATATTCGTCTTATCGACAGGCTGCTAAAAAAAGGTTTCGGCACCATAATGCTGGTTCCTGAAATTTCATTAACGCCGCAAATGCTAAATACCTTTTCGTCTTACTTCGGCGATGACATTGCCGTTATGCATAGCTCTCTGTCAGTGGGGGAGCGCTACGATGAATGGAAACGCATAAAAAGCGGAGCCGCCCGTGTTGTTATTGGAACACGCAGTGCGGTTTTTGCGCCTATTGAGAATTTAGGCATGATAATAATTGATGAGGAGCAAGAGGACACCTACAAGTCCGAAAACTCCCCGCGCTATCACGCCTGCGACGTTGCAAAATTCCGTTGTGCTGTCAGCGGAGCTGCCCTGCTGCTGGGCAGTGCGACACCCAATATTGTCAGCCGCTATAATGCTCAAATCGGAAAATACAGTTTTTTTGAGCTGCCGGAGCGGTATAACAGGATGTCGCTTCCATCGGTAGAAATTGTGGATATGAAGCGTGAGCTTCGTAACGGAAACGGCGGCAGCTTGAGCAGCGTCCTTTTACGTGAGCTTTCTGAGAACATTAGCAGAGGAGAACAAAGTATTTTGTTTCTCAACCGCCGAGGAACCAGTACGCTCATAAGCTGCTGCGAATGCGGGTTCACCTATAAATGTCCCCGATGCAGCGTGAGTCTCACCTACCACAGTGTCAATCATCGCCTTATGTGCCATTATTGCGGCTACTCCCAGTCTGTTGGTGACTGCTGTCCGGAATGCGGCGGAGCGCTTAGCTACATTGGTGCAGGTACTCAAAAAATCGAGGAGGAGCTTCGTGAGTATTTCCCCGACACGCCTGTAATCCGTATGGATACCGACACCGTATCAGGTGCAGGCTCCCATGAGGCAATATTAGGCAGGTTTCGAGACGAGAAAATTCCTATAATGATAGGAACACAAATGGTTACAAAGGGTCTTGATTTTCCCGGAGTCACACTTATCGGAGTAATCTCCGCTGACCAGTCCCTGTATTCCGGTGACTATCGTTCCTCTGAGCGCACCTTCTCCATTATAACACAGGTGATTGGTCGCTCCGGCAGGGGGCGTTCCCCCGGAAGAGCGGTAATCCAAACCTTCACGCCCCAAAACGAAGTCATTTTACAGGCGGCAAAGCAGGATTACAGCAGTTTCTACCAATCTGAGCTTGAAATGCGAAGATTGCAGTTTTGCCCGCCGTTTTCTGACATGTTCACAATAACCGCCATCGGTGTTGATGAAACTCAGGTTCTGCGCTGTCTCAACAGTACCCGCAGAGTACTTACACAGCGGCTTCATAGCTTTCCCGCCCGTATATTGGGGCCCGCTCCGCTTTCCGTTGCAAGAATTAACAATCGCTTTCGCTACCGGATTATTGTTTCATGCAAGGACAGCAAGCAGCTGAGAGATGAGCTTTCAGCCTTAATATGCTACTGTAATACTAACAAAGAATTTAATGGAGTCTCCGTTTACGGAGATATTAATCCAAATCAATAAGCGCTGTTTTGATCATTTGCCCCAAAATAGTCAAGCAGAAGGAGAGTTTGAATGACTTCAAGCTTATCTTAATACGCGAGCGGCTCCCGCTTGCGCGAAACCACCGCTCATGCGTACATTTTCATGACCATTCATGGTCTTTTGTAACTTGAGCGAAGTGAAAGGAATGGTCATGAAAATGGCAATTAGAAACATAGTTAAAAAGGGAGATAAGGTTCTTGAAACCCACTGCCGCCCCGTTACAGAGTTCAACGCCAGACTGCATATGCTATTGGACGACATGAAGGATACGCTGACTGAATCCGGCGGCGTTGGACTTGCTGCACCTCAGGTTGGTGTGCTTCGCCGTGTAGTAGTTGTTCTTGAAACCAACGTCGGCGAGGACGAAGAGGAATACTTCATTGAGCTTGTAAACCCCGAAATCATTGTGGAGGACGGCGAACAGATAGGCTCAGAGGGCTGCTTGTCATTGCCTGGGAAATACGGTATAGTTACTCGTCCCGACCATGTTAAGGTTCGTGCCCAAGACAGATTCGGCAACACCTTTGAGGTTGAGGGAGATCACCTCACCGCCCGCTGCTTCTGTCATGAGCTTGATCATCTTGAGGGCATCTTGTTTACTCAGCGTGCCATCCGCATGCTTGAGCCGGATGAGCTGGACTGATAAATCACACTTACCCGGAAGGGAGAGGTTTTCGTATGCGCATAGTATTTATGGGAACACCGGACTTTGCCCAAGCGTCCTTAAAAAGCCTTATTGACGGCGGTTTTGACGTAGTCGGCGTATTTACTCAGCCGGACAAGCCTAAAAACCGCGGCATGAAGCTTTGTGCAAGTCCCGTTAAGGAGCTGGCACTTTCAGCAGGTATTCCTGTTTTTCAGCCAGAAAAAATGAGGGACGGAACAGCACTTCAAGCACTGAAGTCCTTGAATCCCGATTTGGTCGTAGTTGTTGCCTACGGACGTATTTTGCCCGATGATTTGTTGGCTGTCCCGCCAAAGGGGACAATAAATATCCACGGCTCTCTGCTTCCAAAATACAGAGGTGCCGCTCCGATACAATGGGCAGTGCTCAATGGCGACAGGGTAACAGGGGTATCCTCCATGTACCTTGCAAGTGAGCTTGACAGCGGAGATGTGATATATACCTCCGAAACTGAAATAGGAGAATTTGAAACCTCCGGTCAGCTTTTTGAGCGCTTAAAGCTCCTCGGAGCAGAGCTTTTGTGCAAAACCGTTCGTGATATCGACGCAGGCTGTGCACCCAGAACTCCACAGAACCACGCTTTGGCAAGCCTTGCGCCGCCCCTTTCGAAGGAACAAGCAGCAATTGACTGGGGCAAGCAGCCCCGTCAAATTGTGAAACATATTTGCGGTCTTGACCCGTGGCCTGTTGCTACAACGGAGCTTTGCGGAGTATCTTTTAAGGTTTACGGTGCGGCATATACCGACACAAAAACAAATGAATGTGCAGGAACCGTAATTTCTGCCGACAGTAAACGTGGTATTGAGGTTGCCTGCGGCAACGGAGAAACCTTGCTCATCACACGTTTGCAGGCTGCCGGCGGGAAACAGATGTCCGCCTGTGACTATTTGCGCGGTCATCCCATGAATATAGAATAATTACGCTCGGAGGTCTTTATGGCAAAATCGGCCAGAGAAACCGCATTGACAATTTTAGAGCGCTGCCGTAGAAATCAAGCGTTTTCTGACGCTCTTTTGAGCAATGCGGTAACTGCCTCTCAGCTATCCGTTCAAGACAGCGCCCTTTGTGCAAGGCTCTGCTACGGTGTTCTGCAAAACAGCGTCTTGTGCGATTTTTATATTGACAGCTTTGCAAAGGAAAATTCCAATAAAATTGAACCGAAGGTAAGGGATATCCTAAGGCTTTCGGTATATCAAATCCTTTTTCTTGATAAAATTCCGGCTCATGCCGCTGTCAGCGAGGGCGTTGAGCTATGTAAAAAAAGCGGTTTTTCCCGTGCCAGCGGCTTTGTTAACGCAGTTTTGCGCAAAATTGCTTCTGAAAAGAACAATTTGCCGGAAATTCCGCGGTCTGATTATTGCAAATATCTATCAATTAAATTCAGCACTCCTTTTGAGCTGACTGCTCATTTGTGCTCTGTTTTCGGCAAGGATTTTACTGCACAGCTTTTGCAGGCAAACAACTCTCCCGCGCCGATGACAATTCAGGTCAACACACTTAAAACCACGGCAGGTGAACTTGCCGCTTCTCTTGCAGAAAAAGGCGTGCAGTGTAAGCCTCACGCTTTTTTGCCCGATTGCTTTGAGCTGTCTGAAACAGGGGACATAGCGGCTCTTTCGGAGCATATAAGCGGCATGTTTTATGTTCAGGACGCGGCAGCGCGTCTTGCTGTGACAGCAGCTGCTCCAAAGCTCGGCGATTTGGTTCTGGATGCTTGCAGTGCTCCCGGCGGTAAAAGTTTCGCCGCAGCAATTGATATGAAAAGCAACGGCCGCATCACCTCCTGTGATCTGCATGAAAATAAGCTTAAGCGAGTAGATGAGGGCGCAAAGCGGCTTGGAATTGACATTATTTCTACCGAGTCCATGGACGCATCAGCGCCAAACAAAGCGTATTTTGAAGCCTTTGACCTTGTATTTGCCGACGTTCCCTGTTCAGGGCTGGGTGTAATCCGAAAAAAGCCCGATATTCGCTACAAAAGCTTGAGCGACATAGCAGAGCTTTCCAAAACTCAGCTTTCTATTTTGAACGGTCTTGCATCATGCGTTAAAAAGGGCGGAGCTATGTTATATTCCACCTGCACCGTTTTACCGTCTGAAAATGAGGGCGTTATTGAGGATTTTTTAGCGTCTCATGAGGACTTTTCAGCGGAGGACTTCGTTCTGCCCGAGCCTATCGGCAAGGTTCAATGCGGTATGCTTAGCCTTTACCCACACATCCACAATACGGATGGCTTTTTCATTTGTAAGCTGAGGAAACACAATGAAAACTGATATAAAATCAATGCTCCCTGATGAGATTACAGAAGTTCTTTCACAGTTGGGAGAGCCAAAATACAGAGCTATGCAGATTTTTACATGGCTCAGCAGGGGAGTAGTCTCCTTTGACCAGATGTCTGACCTGTCCAAAAAGCTCCGCGAAGCCTTGGATGAGCGTTACTATATAACCACACCTGTTCCCATTCGCAAGCAGGTTTCCGATATAGACGGAACAATTAAATATCTTTGGGAGCTTTCTGACGGAAACGCAATTGAAACTGTTGTTATGAGCTATAAGCACGGAAATACCGTATGCATTTCTTCTCAGGTGGGCTGCCGTCAGGGCTGCGCGTTTTGCGCTTCCACCATCGGCGGTCTGGTGCGAAATCTGGAGCCGTCGGAAATGCTCGATGAGGTTTTGTTTTCCCAGCTTGAGTCTGGCAAGGAAATTTCCAACATTGTCCTTATGGGCATTGGCGAGCCGTTGGATAATTTCGATAATGTGGTAAAGTTTTTAAAGCTAGTCAATCACCCCAACGGCTTGAACATCGGTATGCGCCATATATCACTTTCTACATGCGGTTTGACAGAAAAATTTGACAAACTGGCAGAACTTAATTTACAATTGACATTATCTATCTCCCTTCACGCACCTGATGACGAAACCAGAACGAGGCTGATGCCTGCAAACAAGGGACGGGGAGTGGACGAATTAATTTCTGCCTGCCGTTTATATTTTGAGCGTACAGGCAGACGCATATCCTTTGAATATGCAATGATTGACGGCGTGAATGACACACCAGAGCACGCCAAACTTTTGGCAAAAAGGGCTAGGGCTGCATCAGCGCATGTAAACCTCATCCCGCTCAACCACGTTGAGGAAAGGGATTTCAAACCCACCACGCCCGAAAACCTAAAAAAATTCATTAAAATACTGGATGAAAACGGTGTTAACTCCACTGTTAGGCGCAAGCTTGGCGGTGATGTTGACGCTTCCTGCGGTCAGCTGCGGCGAAAGGCAGCCCGCGGTGAATAACGCTTGCTATTCTATTTTATTGGGAGGAGCAAATGAAAGCCTACACCATAACCGATGTCGGTAAGGTGAGATCCGAAAATCAAGACTGCATTCGCTTTGTTTCGAACACCCTGCCTTCATTTGGCATACTTGCTTTGTGTGACGGGATGGGCGGTGCTCGGGCAGGAAGTGTAGCAAGCGAGGTTGCGCTTTCCGCGTTTATCTCGCGCACAATTGAGAACCTCACCTTAAAGAAAACCAAAGATGCTTTAACCGAGTCTGTTTCTGATGCCGCCTCATATGCCAATCAGTGTGTATTTGAACGCGGCAACTGTGATGATGAGTGCGCAGGCATGGGCACTACCCTTGTCGCAGCTGTTGTAAAAGGACGTCAGTGCTGCATTGTCAATATCGGTGACAGCCGCGCCTACCTTATTTCAAACGGAGAGATTGCTCAAATTACTCGCGACCACTCCTTTGTTGAGGAAATGGTAGACCGGGGAAGCATAACTCGGGAGCAGGCTAGAAATCACCCCCGTAAAAATGTTATTACCCGTGCGCTCGGAGCCGAGGAAACTGTAGAGAGCGATTGCTTCACTCCGGATTTCAAAAAGAATGATCTACTGCTTCTTTGTTCTGACGGCTTGAGCAACACGCTCACAGACGAAGAAATTCTTGAAACAACCAAACGGTGTAAAAATCTTGCAGACATGGCAAAAGAGCTGCTTGACCTTGCACTTACCAGAGGAGCGCCCGATAATGTTACTGTGGGCTTACTCCGTAAATAATAAGAGAATTATGCTTATTGCTAAACCTCATACAAGTTGGAGGCAAAATAATGGAAAATAGTATGGATCGATATCTGGGTCAGGTCCTTGACAACAGATATGAAATACTTGAGGTCATCGGCTCCGGTGGTATGGCAGTCGTTTACAAGGCTTTATGTCACAGGCTAAACCGATACGTTGCAGTTAAAATTTTAAAGGACGAGTTTGCCCGTGACGACGACTTCAGAGAGCATTTCAAGGCAGAATCTCAGGCTGTCGCAATGCTTTCACATCCCAATATTGTTTCTGTTTACGACTTCAGCAAGGACTCTGACAGTCAGTACATTGTCATGGAGCTTCTGGAGGGCATAACGCTAAAACAGTATATGCAGAAAAAAGGCGCTCTTAGCTGGAAGGAAGCGCTTCATTTTGCTACACAGATTTCCAAAGCTCTCAGTCACGCTCATGCTAAGGGCATTGTCCATAGGGACATTAAGCCCCAGAACATCATGGTCGTAAAGGACGGCAGCATCAAGGTTGCCGACTTCGGCATTGCCCATCTGCAAAACGAAAGCAGCGCAGAGGCAAGAGAAACCATGGGTTCTGTTCATTACATCTCACCCGAGCAGGCGCACGGCGACCCTGTGGATGCCAGAGCCGACATATATTCTCTGGGAATCGTTATGTACGAAATGCTGACCGGTCAGCTTCCCTATGAGGGGGATACCGTTGAGTCCATCGCAGTTCAGCATTTGGGTTCCATCCTTACGATGCCCGGGGATATAAACCCCGAAATTCCTCTAAGGCTTGAAGAAATAACTCTTAAAGCCATGTCTGCTGACATAAACGCCAGGTATCAATCTGCCGATGAGCTTTTGGACGATCTTGAGGTCTTCCGTAAGGAGCAAACCTCCTTGTCTGCTGATTCCTCTGCTGTTGAAGAAGTAACCGCACAGGCTGTTGACTCCGAAGCAATTCACATACGTCCCATGAAGCGTACAGGAGAGATGTCTAAGCAGAGCTACGCAAGACGTAAGGTGCGTTCACGAAAGGTAAGCACCTTCTCAGGCTTTGCTTTAATAGCTGTTTTTCTTCTGGCAGTCTTGACTTTTCTATGGGATTTTTGGATAAAAGACATGTTTGTTGACTCGCAGCGTATTGAAATCCAGAGTTTCGTAGGCGAAAATTGCAACGATATCATAAACAGCAAGGCCTACGAAGACATATACAACTTCCGCGTGGTCTACACAATTGATCCAAACTATTCAGAGGGTCAAATCATTTCCCAAAAGCCCGAGGCGGGACGCAGCATGATGCTCACCGATGAAGGCATTGACATTGAGCTAACCGTAAGCACAGGCATTTTGATGACCAAAATTCCCGATCTCGTTAACCATGAATATAGAGAAGCAACAATTGCCCTTGAAAAGCTCGGCTTTGACGTTAAAACGGAAATAGTCGCCTCTGACAGCATAACAGAGGGCTATGTGGAAAGTACAAATCCCGTTGCCGGTGAGGAGCTTCCCGCAGGATCCACCGTTTACCTTTCCATAAGCGGCGGTCCCGAAATTAAAGAGGTTGAAATGCCAAACCTAATCGGCAAAACAAAGGATGCCGCAGTTTCGCTTATTTCACAATCAGGTCTTGATTTGGGCAGTATAAGCGAGGTTGAAAGCGAATACGCTGTAGGTACGATTTTCTGGCAGAATATAGATGCAGGAGAAAAGGTTGCCCAGCATACCGTTATTTATTTGAAGGTGTCAAAGGGTCCCAAGGAAACTCCGCCTCCGGAGTCCGAAGCGCCCTCTGCCGAGCCCTCCACTCCCGCAGAAAACACTAATCCGCCCACAGAAACAGTTCCTGTTACTCCTCCGCCTCAAACCGAGACTGGTACAGCCGACGGGGGGAATGGAACCTAATGAAGGACGGCACCGGAGTTATTACCAAAGCTCTCAGTGGCTTTTACTACGTCAAATATGACAATGACAGGTTAATTGAATGTCGCGCCAGAGGGCGGTTTAGACGCGAAGGTATATCTCCTCTGGTGGGCGATACAGTAGACTTTACTGTTGACAGCAACGACAAGGGAACTGTTGAACGCATTCATACAAGAAAAAACAGCTTTGTCCGTCCTGCCGTTGCAAATATTGATTGCATGGTTATTCTGGCCTCAGCAGTCAATCCCATTACCGACCCGTTTTTGATTGACCGTGTCAGCTCATCTGCAGAACACGCAGGGTGTCAGGTAATAGTCTGTATTAACAAATCTGACCTTGCAAGGGGAGACGAACTTTTTGAAATCTACCGCACCACCGGCTACACTGTGCTGCACACAAGCGCCGTCACCGGTGATGGCATTGATGATCTAAAAGCTGCAATTTCCGGAAAGCTGTGCGCCTTTACAGGCAATTCAGGCGTTGGCAAGTCAAGTATTCTCAATGCGCTTTCTCCAGAATTCAATATCAAGGTCGGTGAGGTAAGCGATAAATTGGGAAGAGGTCGTCATACAACGCGTCACGTTGAAATTTTTTCTCTTGGCGATGCCTTTATTGCCGATACCCCCGGATTTTCCTCTTTCGATATGGAGAAAACCGAGTTTATTCCAAAAAACGAGCTCCAGCACTGTTTCAATGAATTTCAGCCTTTTTTGGGAAGCTGCCGCTTTGATGACTGTGCACATATTAAGGAGCCGGGCTGTGCGGTATTGGCAGCAGTTACTGAAGGTTCTATAAGCAAAAGCCGACATGAAAGCTATCGCAGGCTTTACGAAATATCTTCTCAGGTAAATGACTGGGAAATTAACCCATCCAATCACTAAAAGACATCTCTCTGCGTATAATGTATCAAGCACATTATACGCAGGGGGATTTTTGCCTTTAAGGGCAAGGCAGCGAGGGGATGGTGGTGGTGTGCGTAGAAGGCGCAGTGGTAATTTTGGAAGCAGGATAGGCTGTTTGGTAGTTTTGACAGGCGTCTTTGTGCTTCTTGCACTTGTACTTCCTCCGGGCTTCTGGTGGTTTATCTTCGGAGCAATACTTATCTATGTTGGTTTTTGGATAATAAAGTGTCGCTGATGCAGCAAGTAAATGGAGGTGCCCATGAAAATAACAGTTATCCGCCCGCCAAAGTTTATCAGGGTTATTCTTACTAAAATGTTTTGCAAAAAAGCTTAGTCATTCCCGCATATATTTGTCCACCGTTTCATATTGTCTAGTAGTCTGCAGCACAAAAGGCGATATGAGCTGCTGCTGCAAGTGAAACGGTTTAGAAAGGACTGATTATATGCGAACAGCGCTCCATCGCGTTGAAAGCGATTGCTTTAAGCTCATATACGACAACGAAAGCACTAAGGAGGAAACTCTGGAGCTTGTTGTCCCCGATGTATGTGGCGACATAGGCAAAATCCTTGATACTCGTGGGCAGCTTTGCCTCACGTCAAAAAAAGCAAGCGGTGACGAGGTCGTCATTTGCAGCAGCGCAGAAGTGAGCGTTATCTATGCTGCTGAGGATACCGGCGAAATACTCTGCATAAATGCAGTTATCCCATTTGAGCAGAGCTTTACAGTTAAAGGGGCTGAGGAGGCAGCGGGATTAACCGTGCAATCGTCGCTGTGCGGTTTGGACGCTAAAGCACTCAATCCGCGTAAGCTTCTTATCCGTGCAGAAGCAAAAACGCTGCTTCGCTGCTTTGCACCTGACAAATTTGTGTTATGGGACGGGATTGAGGGCTGCGAGGCTCCGTCTAATATATACATACAGAAAAAGGAGCTTGAGCACAGTCTAATTGTGGGCATCCGCGAAAAGACCTTCACAATTTCCGATGAGTACAATCTGCCCAACAGGTACACTGACGTAAAAATGCTCTCTGCAAATACCGAGATTTGCGTAATTGATGCAAAATCAGTTGGGAACAAGCTGGTTTTTAAGGCAAATGCAAATACTACGGCCATATTTTTAAACAGAGCCGATAGCTCCCTATTTAAGTGTGAATTAAGCTCTCAGTTTTCTCAGATTATCGAGTCGGACGCAAGGGGAGATGACCACGAGGATGCTGTTATCGCTCAGCTAAAGGAGCTGGAATTCATTCCTTTGCCTGACAGAGACACAGTGGCATTTTCAGTGAGAATGAACATTTGTGCTCAAGCTATATGCATGGAGCAGAAATGTTCTGTCTATGTATCTGATGCATACAGCAACGATTACGAACTGAAAACAGAATATGAGGAAAAGCAGATCTCAAAGCTTGTTACAAAGCAAACCGTAAGAGTGCCCGCGAAGGGAAAGCTCTCATCAAAGGGCAGCTTAAATGAAATCCTTTATATGGCTCCTGCATTTGCTTGCTGTGAGGTACAGGGAAATGAAATCTGCTGCACCGTAAAAACCTGCGGAGTAGGCATTGTGGAAGATGGTGCACTTGAGGCACTCGAAGCAGAATTGAAAGGCCGCATTGAGATTGCACTTCCTGAAAGCGGACGTCTGCACCTTCTTTCCGTCTGCTGCGATCCTGTTATAGTAGAACAGGGAACAGAGCTTTGCGTTGACGTTTGCGTAGAATACTGCGTGTTCCAGTGCTGTGAAATATACGCTGTGAGCGGAATTGAGCTAAACGAAGAAGCTCCGAAGCTGCGTGACGGGTGTCCGTCGCTGGTTGTGATTTGTACGCATAGTGACATGGACGCATGGATGCTTGCTAAAAAGTACGGCTCCACTGTTGAGCTGATTGAAAGCGCCAATCGCTGCGACGGGGAATTCTGTGTGTCAAGAAGGCCTCTGCTTATCCCCAAGGCATAGAATACATTGCTTCAGGCGGCAGAGCCTTCTGCCGCCTGTTTCGTCGTATTGGTTATGAACCAATTTTAAAGTTTGCAGTTTTTTAATTGAAAAGATGTAAATAATGTAGTATACTTATTTAAAATACCGGTGTTTGAAAATATATATTTGTACCGGCTGGAGGTTTTTCATGGATAACGGCAAATCCCAAGGCAAGGCAAAAAGGACTATTATCAATCTGCTGATAACCCTTGCAGTTGGAATAGTATACTTTTACTTTAAGCTGCCTGCAATTAATTTGCAGGACAGAGCTTTCTACACCTTCTTTTTGCTTCTTGCAGCAGTTTACTGCTTTCTTTCCATCCTTACCCAAGGTCTGTTTAAGTCAGAAACAGGCCGTGAACTA
This sequence comes from uncultured Oscillospiraceae bacterium, assembly GCA_964485265.1. Classification (GTDB taxonomy): domain Bacteria; phylum Bacillota; class Clostridia; order Oscillospirales; family Oscillospiraceae; genus UBA2658. Next base: position 94,489 of record CAZAIU010000003.1, read on the forward strand.
TGGATAAGCATAAAATCCCACTGTGCAATTCCTGTTTATATATGCATCGCACTTGCAGCAGTCTATATTATTGGAAATCTAGTTTCCTCCCCCATAATCCGCGCCCGCTCCTACCGCGACCTTTTGGAGGTAAAGCCCGGAGATTTTTCTGCTGAGGTTGATGAAATTTCCTTTGACCAAATCCCCATGCTAGACGCTGATTCCGCAAAAAAACTGGGCGACAAGAAAATGGGGGAGCTTGCCGACATGGTTTCTCAGTTCGAGGTTGCCGACAATTACACTCAGATTAACGTAAGTGGACATCCTGTCAGAGTAACACCCTTACAGTATGGTGATATTTTCAAGTGGCTGTCAAACCGCTCCGAGGGACTTCCCGCATACATTGTCATCGACATGGTTTCTCAGGAGGCAGATGCTGTGCGCCTTGAGCAGGGAATGAAATACACCACGACGGAGTATTTTTTCCGTAATGTATCACGTCATCTTCGCTTTAATTATCCAACCTTTATTTTTGACAAAGCGAGCTTTGAAATTGACGATGAAGGCACGCCTTATTGGATTTGTCCGAGAATTGTAAAACGAATAGGACTTTTCGGCGGTGAGGATATTCAAGGCGCAGTTCTAATGAACGCTATAACAGGGGAGTGCACCTATTACGAAGAAGTCCCAAATTGGGTTGACAGAGTATTTACCGCTGATTTGATTATAAAGCAATACGATTATTACGGCATGTATCAAAAGGGCTGGCTCAACTCCTTTATCGGACAAAAGAACGTCACAGTTACTACAGACGGTTACAATTATATTGCCATTGATGACGACGTATATATGTACACCGGCATTACCAGTGTTGCCTCCGACGACTCAATCATTGGCTTTATTCTTGCGAACCAAAGAACCAAGGAAACAAAATTCTATTCCTGCGCCGGTGCTATCGAAAAAGCTGCTATGTCCAGTGCAGAAGGCATAGTCCAATATATGAGCTACAAGGCAACCTTCCCGCTGCTTTTGAATATTTCAAACCAACCCACGTATTTTATGGCTTTGAAGGACAGCGGCGGTCTAGTGAAGATGTACGCCATGGTTAATGTTCAGCAGTATCAGCTTGTTGCTTCCGGAACCTCCGTTGCTGAATGTGAGCGTAATTACATTGATTTGCTCTCGGGAAGCAACCTTGCATCCGAAGAAAGTCTCTCGGGAGAAGCTGTAGAAGGTGTAATATCCGATATACGAAGTGCTGTTATTGACGGCAACACGCATGTATTCATAAAGCTCGACACAGATAAATTCTATTACGTCATCTCCGTTGAGGACAACAAGCTCGCAGCCGTATTATCAGAGGGTGATGATGTCGTTATCACTCCTGCCTCCGATGAGGGTGAGCTGAGAAGCGCATTTAGAATTGAACGTGCAAAATAAATAATTTTTTTAAGCCGCCGCGCGGCTAAATTTTGCCAGCGGCGGCTTGTTGTTTTTACTTTGACTGCCTCTTTTCAAGTCACAAAATTTGTAAAAAGGTGTTGACAAAGACAGTTTTTCATTGTACAATAGCAAAGCGCTTGTGGCCCAGTAGTTCAGTTGGTTAGAACGCCA
>CAZAIU010000004.1:0-11894 GCA_964485265.1 uncultured Oscillospiraceae bacterium
AGGAGGAAACACATGAGTTACCAGAAATTATTCGACACCCAGATTTCAAGCGAAGCAACAAAAGCATGGAGAGCAACAGGTAAAAAAGCAGTAGGCTATGTATGCTGCCACGTTCCTGAGGAGATTTTCTATGCAGCAGATGTACTTCCTATCAGACTGCGCGCAACAGGCTGCGTAGACAGCAGCGATGCAGAAGCATGGATGAGCAGCTTCAGCTGCAGCTATGCACGCAGCATACTACAGTACCTGATGAACGGCACCTATGACATCGACGGAATAGCACAGGCACAGGGCTGCATGATGCAGGCACGTATCATCGACAACTGGGAGCACGTAGCGAAGAAGGAAGGCAAGAGCATCTATGCACACTTCATCGGCGCACCCCGTATGTACAGTGACATCTCCGTGAAGTTCTACAAGGAAGAGCTTCAGGAGTTTGCAGATACACTGGGTGCGTTCTCCGGTCACGCAGTAACTGACGAGAGCCTTAAGGCAGCAGTTGCAAAAACAAACGAGACCAGAGCACTTATTGCAGAGCTGTATGCACTGCGCAAGGCTGAGAACCCCGTAGTAACCGGTGCAGAGGTACTGTCCATTTGCTTGGCACAGTGCGATGCAACAGCAGACGAGTTCAATGCAATGCTCAAGGAGTTCTTGGCAGAGGCAAAGACCCGCAAGCCGGCAGAAGGCCGTGCACGTTTGATGGTAATCGGCTCTGCACTTGACAACCCCGATTACATAAAGGTTATCGAGGAAAAGGGCGGCATCGTAGTAGCAGACTATAACTGCTTCGGCGACAAGACCTTCGGCAAGGCTATCGAAATTGATGATGCTGACGTACTTGGCAGCATTGCAAAGTACTACATGACCCGTAACACCTGCCCCCGTGAGCTGGACAACCGTCCTGCAATCCACAAGGAAATTGTTGAGATGTGCAAGGAATACAACGTACAGGGTGTTATCTATCAGAAGATGCAGAACTGCGAGTGCTGGGGCGGCGAGTCCTACTATCTGGAGCCTGACCTCAAGGCAATCGGTGTTCCCATGCTCCAGCTCGAGCGTGAAGAGCATATGGCCAATGCCGGTCAGCTTGCTATCCGCGCAGAAGCTTTCATCGAGATGTTAGAGAAATAAGAAGGAGGAACATATAATGGCTAACACACCTAAACAGAACTTTGATCCTACAAAGCCGGTTAACATGATTGAGCTTACCTGTGATCAGGTTGACAGCATTTATCAGCACATGCTCTCCAAGGGCATGCCCGAAATCATGTGGACAGTTGATATCCAGAAGTTCACATGGGAAGAAATCCGCGACGCAAAGAAGAACGGCAAAAAGCTGATTGCTTTCGGCGGTCCCGTTCCCGTAACACTTATGCGTGTATTTGACTGCGTTCCTTTCTTCCTTGACACCATCCCCACCCGTATCGCTTCCATGGAAGACCTCTGCGGTCGTTTCATAGACGAGACCGAAAAGTATGCTCCTACCTCAATGTGCGCTATAGACAAGGCACAGCTCGGCTGCGTGCTTAAGGGCGAGCTTGGCGTTCAGGTTGACGCATTTGTGCACGCAACCGTTCCCTGCGACTCCGCACGTATCGCATATCCTCTCATCGAGCGCGTTCTTGATTGCCCCTGCTACACAATCGACTGCCCCTTCCGTCATGATGATAAGGGCTATCAGTATGTTGCAGACCAGATTGACAGTTTCATAACCTTCCTTGAAGAACTCACTGGTCTTAAGTGGGACGCAGAGCGTTACGAGAAGTATAAGCAGGTTACCGAAGAGGCTAACCGCGCTTACGAGCTCCTCATTCAGCTTGGAGACCTCCGCAAAAAGACTCCTTGCGTACTTCCCGGCCGTATGCTCGTTCTCAACGAAATCATTGCTCCTCTTGCTGGTACTCCCGAAGTTACCGCTATGCTTCAGACACAGCTTGACATGGGCAACATGCTTGCTGACATGGGCATGACAGCTACCCGCTGCCCCGAAGAGAAGTATCGTGTTTGCCTGATGCAGAACATGCTCTGGTCAAACACCGGCATCATGGACTGGATGGAAAAGACCTATGGCGCAATCACCGTTATGGACGGCTTCGGCTATCAGGACGGCGTTATCATGGAAGATCTGGACAACTGGGAATCTCAGAAGTTCCAGATGGCAAAATCCATGCTTCTCGTTCCCATGATCCACGGCGCAACCGGACCCACCGAGTACTGGCTCAAGGTTATTGACAAGATGTACGAGGAGTTCAAGGTTAACGTATCCATCTTCATGGGTCACGTTGGCTGCAAGCACACTTGGGCTTCCGGCAAAATCGTTACCGACTACATCCAGGAGAAGTTTGGTATTCCCACCCTGTATGTTGACGTTGACGCTATCGATCCTCGTTACAAGAGCAACGACGAGCTGCGGGCACAGATTGGCGAGTACATGGAATCCGTTGTCGGCGCACACAACTTCAGAAAGGACGCATAAGCGGCCTTCTGTTTCTGACAATAGCCACGGCCGTAGTATTTTCACTACGGTCGTGGTACCAAAAAATTATCTATTTATACTTATAAATAAAGCGAGGAACCAATAATGGAAAAGATTAAAACAATAGCTGTAACAGGAAAAGGCGGAACAGGTAAAACAGTTGTATCTACCCTTCTTATCCGTGCGCTTGCTGAGCGCTTCCCGGGCAAGGTTCTCGCAATTGATGCAGACTCTGCAATGAGCCTTTGCTATACAACCGGTCTTAAAGTAGAAAAGACCGTAAGTCAGCTTCGCGGAGACCTGCTGGGAGCACGTGATGCCAGAGAAAAGCTCAACAGCGGTCCGACAAAGGATCTTATGCGTACACTTCTTGCTCATGGCGATGGATTTGACCTGCTTACAATGGGTCGTCCTGAGGAGCCCGGATGCTTCTGTGCATGCAATGAGCTTCTCCGCTATGGCATTGACACACTTATTGAAGACTATGATTACTGTGTAGTTGACGGCGAAGCAGGTCCCGAACAGCTTAACCGCCGTGTTATGAAGAGCGTTGACTGTTTGCTGGTTATGGCTGATATGTCTGCAAGAAGCCTTCAGACAGCAGCAGGAATTCTTGATGTTGCAAAAAAGGGCGATAACAACATAGACGTAAAACATGCTGGACTTGTTCTCAACCGCGTACGTAATGACGAACCCAAGGAAGAGCTCCTTGCAAAGGTTGGGCTTGACGTATTTGGTGAGCTTCCTGAGGACGCACTTGTTAACAAGTTTGACCGCGACTGCACTTCTCTGTTCGAGCTTCCCATGGACAGTGCTTGCCCCGCTGCTGTTCGTGAAATCATAAAGAAACTCATCCCTGAGTTTTAAGCATCCTTTGATAGGAGTAGACCAAATGTGTAACGATGTGCCCAAAGGCAGCTTGGAAAATCATGTTCATCCAAATGGTGTGGCTCATAGCCATGAAGGCTTTCACTCTCATGTGCACCCCGATGGTACAGTCCATAACCATGATGACAATGTAAGTCATGTTCATCCCGATGGTACCTGCCATTGTCATGAGGGCTTTGATGTTCCCCATGTCCATACAAACAAAAAAGCGGTACTGGACAGGCTAGCAAAGGCAAAGGGACACCTTGAGTCTGTTATGACTATGATAGACAACGATAGGGATTGTGCTGAAGTTTTGGTGCAAATTGCCGCGGTTAGGTCGGCTATAAATAACGCGGGAAAAGTGCTTTTGCAGGATCATATTTCCGAGTGTGTTACCCATGCGGTTTATCATAACGATCAAACTAAGATTGAAGAGCTAAACCGAGCAATTGAACGCTTTATAAAATAGTGCTTTTAGAGCTTCTCAAAATATAAGAGTCGGCAAGGGTTAGTTTGCTGTGTTCGTCACAACAAACAAAATTACCCTTGCCGACTCTTGTATGTTTTACAAAATTTTTACATTAACGCATTTTCAATTGCTTTTATGTGTTTTTGAGTATAGAATTATAACCGGTCGGTAATACAAATAGTTTCTCAGAGCTATGAGAGTGCCGTAATTATTAAATTATGGCTTATATATGGTCTTTTGCAGGCACAATTAAATGTTATCTGAAAAGGAGAAAGAAACTATGGCAGATTGGAGAGAACATTACAAAAATCATTTGGTCACACTTGAACAGGCTGCTAAGGAAATAAAAGCCGGTGATGTTATCTGGATGGGACAGGGCCCCGAAATACCATTTACAATGCTGGAAGAGGTCTATGCTCATAAGGAAGATTATAATGATGTTTTCTTTATATGGAACGTGGCTACATATCCCTTCCAAGCGCTGTTTGACCCCAGCACCAAGGAACACTTCCGCATGACAAGCTTCTTTAACCTTCCTCTTGAACGTATGTCAGGAGAGATGGGTGTTATGGAATACCATAGTTGTGGTTATGACCATCTTGATGAGGGTTTCTTTGAATATGGCGGCAATACCGTTGCTTTGCATGTATGTCCGCCGGATGAGGATGGCTGGTGCAACGTTGGTCACTACGGCGTTTCAACTACATCGCTCATAGCAAACGATCCCCGCATAAAAAAGAAAATCGGCTTTATGGATGCAACAGGTCAGTATCCAATCCCCGGAGAACACAAGGATGTATCCATACATATAACAGACTTTGACTTCATAGTTGAGTGTAACACAGAGCCTCAGGGAATTCCGGCAGCACCTCCCACACAGGTGGATAAGGACATAGCGTCCTTTATTATGCCGTATATTCACACAGGAGATAAAATCCAGATTGGATTTGGCGGGCTTGGCGAAGAGATACTTGCAAATCTTCGCAGCGTTGGACCGTTGGAGGTATATACTGAGGTTTGCTGTGATAACATGGTTGACTTGGTTGAAGAAGGCGTACTTACTAAGGTTACGGCATCAAGTCCCGGTGCCTGCTCCGAGCGCTTCTTCAATTTCCTTGCAACCGACCCGAGAGTAAAGCTTTTGCCGAGAAACAAGATGATTGAGCTGTTTGAAATAGCAAAGCAGGAAAACATAGTTGCCATAAACGCAACCTTTATGGTAGACCTTCTCGGTCAAGCCTGCTCCGAGGCACAGGGATTAACTCCTTACAGCGGCGTTGGCGGCTCCTTTGCTTATATTTACGGCGCAATGCGCTCTCCCGGCGGACGCAGCTTCCTTTGCCTACGCTCTACATATGTTGATAAGCAGGGCGTGCTCCAGTCAAACGTTGTTCCTTGGCTGCCTGAGGGAAGTATAGTCACCACACCCAAAAACTATCAGATGTACATTGTTTCTGAATATGGTGTTGCTGATGTGTATCTCAAAACTATGCCTGACCGTATACGTGCTATTATCAAAATCGCTCACCCTGATTTCCGCGATTGGCTCAAGGAAAAAATCTGTACTACATCCTTGATTTCTGAGGGCGATTTTAAAGACTAACGTTGATTTCCGCAATAACTAGTTTCCAAATTATTGCATGACCCCTTAAATAACGAGAGTTGACACATTAAAACCTGTCAGTCGATAGACAAGTTTACGAAATATAATGTGTCAACTCTTATATTATCTACAAAGATTGCAGTATTGGAAAATACTAATTGCATTTGTTAATATTTTGGTTTAGAATTGTACCAGTGCAGGTAATAATTTTTTGCCTTCGTTTGTAGCGAAAAGAGTTTTTCCTAGGGGAAAATGAGAAAATTTATTATCAAAATGTATATGGTAAAGGAGTTCATTTTATGGCTACAAGAAACCTGAGCTGCGACTGGAAGCAGTACTACAAGGATCATCTGCTCACTATCGATGAGGCAGTTGACAAAGTTGAGGACGGCGATGTAATTTTTGTCGGACAGGCAACCACAATTCCTCTGGAGTTCTTTGATGCTCTTCATGCAAAAAAAGAACAGTTCACTGATGTTACCGTATTCTCGAACGTCTACAACGGTCCTGTAAACATGCTATTCGATCATGACATTAGAGGTCACATTACTCTAAAGAGTATTTACAACCTGCCCCTCGACCGTATGGGAATCGAAGAGCATACTGTTTTGCCTCTCGGCGCTGGATATGACCAGTATGAGTATGCACTTTGGGAAAATGGCGGCAATACAATTGCCCAGCGTTACTGCCCCCCCGATGAAAACGGATACTGCAACTGCGGTTGCTACGGCGTTTGCACAAACCTTACAATTGCCCGTGACCCCCGCATTAAAAAGAAGTTTGCTTTTATAGATAAAACCGGTGTTTTCCCGGCACCCGGACCCGCTGATGAGACTTCTGTCCATGTTACAGACTTTGACTACATAGTTGAGCTTGACACCGAAATGATGGCTATTCCTTCTCCCGCTCCCACAGAGGTTGACGAGAAGATTGCTAGCTACATTATCCCCTATCTCCGCAACGGTGACAAAATTCAGATCGGATACGGCGGACTTGGCGAAATCATCATGCGCGAGCTGAACAGCTTCCCCGGAACCTTTGAAATATTTACAGAGGTTCTCTGCGACAACATGGTTCCCATGGTGGAATCCGGAAAAATTACAGCTCTCCACGCATCCAGCCCTTCCGGCTGCACCGAGGAAACCTTCAAATGGCTCGCAACTACCGATAAGGACGTTCGTCTTTATTCCCGTACCCTCTGCATCGAGACACTGGGCGTTATGGAACAGGAGAACATGGTTGCTATTAACGCTACCTTCATGGTTGACCTTCTTGGTCAATGCTGCTCCGAAGCCCAGGGACTTAAGCCCTATACCGGCATGGGCGGCTCTTTGGCATACATCTACGGCAGCCAGCGTTGCAAGGGCGGACGTAGCTTTATCTGCCTGCGTTCAACCTTCAAGGATAGAAACGGTGAGCGCCAGTCCAACATCGTTCCTTGGCTTCCCGAGGGCAGCATAGTTTCCATGCTGAAGAACTATGTCATGTTCATCGTCTCCGAATACGGCGTTGCTGATCTTTATCTCAAGACCTATGTTGACCGTATCAAGGCACTAATAAAGATTGCTCACCCCGACTTCCGTGAGTGGCTGAAAGAAAAGATACTTACAACTCCGCTAATCGAGGAGTTCGATTTCCAAGGATACGATATGTTTGACGGTAAGCAGCCCGAGCCCAGACAACCTGCAACCTGCGAACCCTTCAGACAGTATAATTTCACTATCCGTGATGATTTAATTAAATAATTCCCATTTTAAAAGAGTCGAACTTTGTTCGGCTCTTTTTTTGTTTGCATATTTATAAAAAATGAAAACAACAATTTATGACTTTTGCAAGGTGTCAGTTTTATTTTCCTAAAACAATCAGACAAAAACTGGAGCAAATCACAAATAATGTTTGTAATTATTGCTATATCTAGTATGATATCGTATAATAACTAATATATAATAAATGAAGCGCAATGTATAAAAATTTCGGATGGTGATGTACACACTAGCGAGAAAATCAAGGACAAAAATGGCGAAGACTACGCATTTTTATAAAAGAGTACGTTATTTTAAGGGTTTGCCTTAACCATAATACCTAATGCAGCTTTTTTCCTAGGCGAAGCTTAGAATTCTACGTAAAATATTTTTTGTAGTTTTATTAGCAAAAAACATAAGCCGTTAAAAAAATTGCAAGGTATTTGCCGTGAATTTTGAGTGCTCTTTAAATAATATACTTGATAATAAGAATGCTGTTTTAAAGGAGGCAGTTGAAACAAGAATTATCAGTAGGTAATCAGAAAAAAAGACTTATACCGAGGCAGCAGTACCAAATGACAGAGTCATAAAATTGCCAAAGCAATGCCGCTTGGGTGGGAGCCACGTTAGACCTTGTTAAACATAAGTCAGCATAAATCAATAGTTGGCACATTCATTTCTGAAGAGCTTTCCTGCAAGCAATTCCAGATGGAAGAAACGCAAATAATTTGAATTTTAAGCGTTATTGTAAAGGAGATACGATATGGCAGACTGGAGAGAATACTATAAGGAGCACTTAGTTGGTTTACATGAGGCAGCAATGGCTATCAAGCCGGGGGACTGTGTATGGATAGGTCAGGCATCGGAAATGCCCGTAGAAATACTGGATGATATGCACGCACATCAGGACCAGTACCACGATGTAACTATTCAGTGGAACTGCGCGAATGCACCCTTTGATTTCTTGTTTGACCCAAGCTCAAAAAAGCATGTTAAGCTTCAAGGATACTTCGGACTCCCGCTTGAACGAATTTCCTCTGAAATGGGGGTATTTGAATACATCGGCTGTAACTATGACTATTTTAATCAGTGTCCGGATGTTCACGGTATAAATACACTGATGGTCCGAGTTTGCCCACCTGATGAGGAGGGCTACTGCAACTATGGCACATACGGCGTGTGCACAACAAGCCCAATTGCAAAGCACCCGAACGTGAAAAAGAAAATAGGCGTTATTGACAGAACAGGAAATTTCCCTGCTTTAGGAGACAAAGATGTTGTAGCAATTCACGTCAGCGAGTTTGACTACATAGTCGAGTGCGACTCCGAATTTATGGAGGTTCCTGCACCTCAGGCTACTGAAGTTGACAAAGCAGTTGCCGCTTATATAGCTCCCTACATAAACGAGGGAGACAGAGTTGAAATCGGTTGGGGAGGACTAGGCGAAGAAATCCTCAGAAACCTTAAGGATAAGGGAATTAAATTTGAAGTATTCTCTGAGGTGGCGTGCGACAGTACACTTCCGCTGCTTAAGGAAGGGATTATAACCCATATCACATCAGTTGCTCCGGGCGCCTGCTCAGAGGAATTCATGAAGCAGATTGGCTTTGATGACAGAATTACACTCCTTCCACAGATGCAGTGCATACATCCCTTTGCCATTGCACAGGTAGAAAATATTGTTGCGATTAACTCAACCTTTATGGTTGACCTTCTTGGTCAGTGCTGCTCGGAATCACAGGGACTTATGCCGTATTCCGGTGCCGGCGGATCCTTTGCGTATACCTATGGAGCAACACAGGCAAAGGGCGGACGCAGCTTCATCTGCCTGCGCTCCACATATAAGGGCTCTGACGGCGAGATTCATTCAAACGTTGTTCCTTGGCTGCCCGAAGGCTCAATTGTTACCACGCTGAAGAACCTTGTAATGTACCTTGTCTCTGAGTGGGGCATTGCTGATGTGTATTTAAAAACCTTGAAGGATCGTATCCGTACAATAATTAACATTGCTCATCCCGATTTCCGTGAAAAGCTGAAAGAGCAAATATGCACAACTCCGCTTATCGCAGAGGATGACTTTTTAGACTAATTTTTTATATAACAAACTTTACGATTTTAAAGCCGCGGCAAAAAAATTTTTTGCCGCGGCTTTTGCTGTTTTACCGCTAAAAACTCCGATAAATTCAATGTTTTTTACAGTAGCTTATTGAAACTTGAGCTTATAATTGGTACAATATGCAACAGAACTTTTTGAGAGGCGTCACTGCTATGAGATTTGCAACAAATGAATTTTCGGACAAAACACAACACCTAAGCTTTGATGTAATAATAATCGGCGCAGGAATTGCGGGACTGTATACTGCTCTAAATATTGATGAGAGGTATTCCTGCTGCATCCTCAGCAAGGGTGATGTTGACGTTAGCAACTCATGGCTTGCGCAGGGCGGAATAGCCGCCGCAATTTCAATGGATGACAGACCGAAGTATCACTATGAGGACACCTTCGTTGCCGGCGCGGGAATTTGTGATAATTCAGCGGTAAGCGTTTTAGTGTCTGAGGGACCGTCTGATGTACGAAAGCTTGTTGATATGCAGGTGCCCTTCGATCTTGACGATGAGGGCGACTTGGATATTACCCGTGAGGGAGGTCACCGCCGCCGCCGTATAGTACATGCGGGGGGCGATGCAACAGGGCGTGAAACCGTTAAGTCCCTGGCACACCATGTTTCTTTGCGGCGCAATGTTACCTTTATGCCCCACAATTTCTGCGTTGACATCCTCACAGATGAGAACGGTGCGGTTTCAGGCTGTGTTGTTTTGGATGGAAGCAATGCTATGTATGTGCTAGACTCGGGAAGTATTGTGCTCTGTACTGGTGGTGTTGGTCAGGTTTACAAGGTCAGTACGAACCCAGCGGTTGCCACAGGCGATGGGCTTGCTGCGGCTATGCGAGCCGGAGCAAAGCTAAAGGATATGGAGTTCATACAATTTCATCCAACCGGTCTATGGACAAACAAGCATGAAAACCGTGCGTTTCTTATTTCTGAGTCTGTCCGCGGAGAGGGCGGTTTGCTTAAAAACTCTGCGGGTGAGCGCTTTATGGTTGGGCAGCATGAGCTGGCGGAGCTTGCACCGAGAGATATCGTTGCAAGAGGAATAACCGCAGAAATGAAAAAAAGAGGCGAGGACCACGTCTTTGTGGACATAAGCTCCAAGCCTGTAGAATACCTTGAGAAAAGGTTCCCTACAATTTACCAAGAATGTAAAAGCAGAGGAATTGACATTTCCAAGGAGTGGATACCCGTGTGCCCGGTGCAGCATTACCTTATCGGCGGAATCCAAACGAACCTCCACGCAAAGACAAATATTGAGGGACTGTATGCGTGCGGTGAGGCGGCATCTACAGGCGTCCACGGAGCAAACCGTCTGGCATCAAACTCAATGCTTGAATGTCTTGTTTTTGGCAGGCGGGCGGCTGAACACATAAATGCAAGATTGGCGCAGCCCAAGGAGGAGAGTCCGTCAAAGCTTCCAAGGCTTGAGCCTCGTCCTGAAGCAAAGCGGGACTTTGATGAAATACGAAGTGAAATTCAGCAGCTTATGAACGATTTCTGCTTTGTTTCCAGAAATGAAGCAGGAATGAAAAAAGCTCATAAACGTATTTCTGAAATTAAAGAGCAGCTTGAAGCTGGCTTCTATCCCGGAAAGGCCTATATCGAGACGCTTAACATTGCAACTATTGCAGAAAGCATCCTTGAAGCAGCTTTAGCCAGAAAAGACAGTGTTGGCGCACATTACAGGGAGGACTGAGCAGATGGACTATATCGGACTTGACGAGCTTTTACTTTCTGCACTCAAGGAGGATGTCGGCACAGGGGACATTACCACCCTGTCGTGCATTCCATCGGAAAACCGCTCCAATGGACGTTTCGTTGCAAAAGAGGACGGAGTGATATGCGGTCTTAACATTGCAGCAAGAGTGTTTAATCTTGTTGATAGCAGCATTTGCTTTGAGGCACTGTGCAAGGATGGAGACTCAGTTAAAAAAGGCGACGTAATTGCAAGGGTCGAAGGCAAGTCACGCAGCATACTTACAGGTGAGCGTGTTGCGCTTAACTTTATGCAGCGCCTCTCGGGAACAGCCACAGCCACAGCAAAGGCCGTTTCAGAGGTTGCGGGAACTAAAGCCCGCATAGTTGATACGAGAAAATCAACCCCCGGATTGAGGGTTTTGGAAAAATATGCAGTGCGCATGGGCGGCGGACACAACCATCGCTTTAACCTCTCCGATGGCGTGCTTATTAAGGATAACCACATTGCTGCCGCAGGAGGAATTTCCAATGCAATAAATGCGGCAAGGCAGGCTGCTCCCCATGTAATGAAGATTGAGGTTGAAGCGGAAACTCTCGAGCAGGTTCAGCAAGCACTCGACGCAGGCGCGGATGTAATCATGCTGGACAATATGTCAAATGAGCTTATGTCAGATGCAGTCAGACTAATTGCCGGACGTACGATTACCGAGGCCTCCGGCAATATGGGAGAGAAGAACCTATCCGAGGTTGCCGCAACCGGTGTAGATGTTATTTCCATTGGCGCTCTCACCCATAGCGTTAAGGCAATGGATATCAGCTTGAAGTTTTAGCTTGCCGAAAACGCAGCCTACGGTGAGCAGCCTATAAGCTTCTCGCCCTGCGGACTCATAAAATAAGGCTTCCCAGAAATGAATTTCCG
>CAZAIU010000004.1:11994-49448 GCA_964485265.1 uncultured Oscillospiraceae bacterium
TTTCCGCAAGCTTGAATAGCGCCTCGCGCTGCGTTTTGCTGTCGCCTTTGATGGAGATCAGACGCTCAATTCGCGGGAAGTATTTTTGAGCGATATGCGCAACACTTAGAAAAATGATTAATTTTGTTTCGCCTCCGCAGCGGCGAAACTCCGAGAGTCTCTTTTGAGATGCTAAAAAAACCGGAGCGGCAAAAGCCGCTCCGGTTCAAATTGCTTATATATTAGATTTCGTCGCAAATCATACCGTACCCACCGTTGGTGCGGCGGTAAACAACTGCAAAGGAGCCGTTCTCATCCTCGTTTTTAAATGCAAAGAATTCATGCTCCAGCAAATTCATTTGTAGAATAGCTTCATCCGTAGTCATATGCTTTATGGGGAAGTGCTTGACACGGACAATGTCAAATTCCTTTTCCTCAGGCTCGGGGATATAGGTATCATCAATTTCGCGTTCAAAGGCACCCTCACGAAGACGTTTCTCAAGACGAGTCTTGTTTTTGCGAATTTGTCTTTCAATGGCGGCGCACGCGGAATCAATTGAAGCATGCATATCACTGGTAAGTTCACTCACTCGATAGAACATACCGTTGTTTTCAATGGTGACCTCAGCTTTGTATCTGCCCCTTTCGGAGCTAAAGGTAATAAAGGCTTCGGCATCTCCACGGAAGAAGCGATCAATTTTGGAAACCTTGCGCTCAGCGTATTCTTTGATCTCATCGGATACTTGGATTTTCTTTTCTGTGATTGTAAACTTCATTATGTCCAACTCCTTCTTTCGGCAAAACGCCTAAAACTTAGCGAACGTTGATTCGCAGTCTTTATGGAGCTTTGGAACCATCGTTCACTGTAACTATATTATATCATAGATTTAGAATAAAACAATGACTTAATCACACAATGGCAAAAAAATACAATAATTTGTGTTAACTCTCAAAAATATATATGTTCAACAATTCTTAACGCCGTTTTAATAGTTATATTTGGAGAAATACAGCTTGACGTTTTGTGCAAAATGTCGTAGAATGTATATTCCAGTCGTGCTGACAAAGGTTAGCACTGGCCTTTTTTATTATACGAGGTAATTTTAATATGTTTAACTACATGAAGCGCGGCAAGGGCTTTTACAAAAACCTTTTTGCCTTGGCTTTGCCGATTATTTTACAAAACTTAATAATGACAAGCCTTGGCATGGTAGACACATTCATGGTTGGGATTCTGGGTGAGGCACCTATGGCTGCGCTGACTGTTGCAAACACGCCCGTTTTTGTTATACAGCTTTTGATTTTCGGACTGCAAAGCGGTTCTTCGGTACTTATCAGTCAGTATTGGGGCAAGCAGGACAAAAAGGCGATAAATCGTATTATTGGTATTGGATTTTATCTTGCAGGCATTATAAGCACTGCCTTTGCGGTAGTCATGTATCTGTTCCCAGTGCAGGCCATGTCTTTGTTCTGCAATAACAGCGAGCTGATACCGCTTGCAGCAGACTACGCAAGAATTGTAGGCTTTTCATACATATTCAACAGCATTACCGGTGTATACACAGGTGCGCACAGAGGTATGGAAAATCCGAAGCTTGGTCTTTTTATCTTCAGTATTTCTATGCTCGTAAACACATTCCTAAACTGGGTGCTTATATTCGGAGAGCTTGGTGCACCCGCAATGGGTGTTGCAGGCGCAGCGTGGGCAACTCTTATTTCCCGTGTGGTGGAATTTATCATAATGATAATATATGCAAACACCAATCGCCGATTTAAGATCATGCCCAGGCTTTTACTGTGTCCCGGCAGACCAATGATGAAGAAATTTGTCAGATATGCGACTCCTGTGGTTCTCAATGAAACTCTCTGGGGACTTGGCACCTCAATTTATCCCACAATCATGGGACATATGCAAAACAGCAAGGAAATATTGGCTGCATACACGATTGCGGGAAATATTGATAAGCTGTGTACTGTTGCGGTGTTCGCTGTTGCTGGAACAGCCGCGATAATTGTTGGCAGGGAAATCGGCAAGGGCAAAAAGGACGAGGTTTACGGAGTTGGTGCGTCACTCGCCATGGTTGCATTCCTTCTGGGCTTGGGTACAGGTATAGTAATGCTGATTTTGGTTCATGTCTTTATTGCACCAGTGATTTACCCAATATTCGGGCTTTCGGCACTATCCTGCCAAATTGCAACAATGATGCAGACTGCTACGTTCATATTCCTTGCTCCGCGAGCGTTTAACAGCACTAACATAGTCGGTGTTTTGCGCGGAGGAGGAGATGTTCGTGCTGCTGCAATTATTGATATCAGCCCGCTGTGGCTTGTGGCAATACCGATGGCGGCAATTTGCGGCTTGGTGCTTAAGCTTGATGTAATTTGGGTCGTGCTGGCAATGGCTGCGGAGAACGTTGTAAAGTTCGGATTTGGACTGTGGCGGTTTAAATCCAAAAAATGGATAAATGATGTTACGCAAATAGGAAAAAAGAGTTCGGTAAGCTAAGGCTCACCGAACTCTTTAATTGTTAAACAGGTTAGATTTCCGATAAATAACTGAAAAGGGTCTCTGGCAATGCAACGTTTTGCTAACAAGCTCAGATAAAAGCTATTGCTTCTATTTCAACCTTCACATCCTTGGGGAGCCTTGCAACCTGAACCGCGGAACGGGCGGGGCAATTTTCCGTAAAGAACTCGGAATAGACCGAATTCATAACGGCAAAGTCATTCATGTCGGCCAAAAAGACGGTAGTCTTTACAACGTTTTTCAGTTCCGCTCCCGCAGCTTCTAAAACTGCCTTCACGTTGGAAAGTGATTGACGGGCTTGAGTTTCAATATCGCCCCCTGCTACACTGCCTGTTGTGGGGTCGATAGGGATTTGTCCTGAAACAAATATTGCCGTTCCTGTTGCAGAAACGCCCTGTGAATAAGGCCCGATTGCAGATGGAGCCTTTGAGGTGGATATAATTTTCTTCTCGGTTGACATGTCTATCGCTCCTTATAATTTTGATGTCGTCCGCGGAAGATAAGCTGCCGCAGGCGCAGATTTTTATGCTTACATTATAACATGCGTTGTTGTAAACATAAAAGGTGATTTATCTAATGAAAAGGAACTTTTATGCTTTTATGCTTAATTGGCAAGATTTAATGCATATTTTAGTTCAACCATACAAAGTGCTGCAAAGAAAATGCTCAAAAAGGTAATGAAATGGTACTGCATGCTTGAAAAATGTATAAAAAGTGTTAAAATATAAGCTACGTTAAAATTTTCTTCCTACAGGAGGTAATACTAAGACATGGCAAAAAAACAGTTTAAAACAGAATCAAAAAGAATATTGGACTTGATGATAAACTCCATCTACACACATCAAGAGATATTTTTAAGGGAGATTATCTCAAATGCCAGCGATGCAATTGATAAGCTATGCTATCTGTCGCTAACAGATGAAAATGTGGGCATGCAGCGCTCAGACTTTAAAATTAAGCTGGGCGTTTCCGAGCCTGACCGCATTATCAGTGTTTCAGACAATGGCATCGGCATGACCAAGGAAGACCTTGAAAACAATTTGGGCGTAATTGCAAAAAGCGGATCTCTGAAGTTTAAAAACGAGATGGATAAGTCGGGTGACGCTTCTGACCTTGACATTATCGGGCAGTTCGGCGTTGGTTTTTATTCTGCCTTCATGGTGTCTGATAAGGTGACAGTCATTACAAAGGCGTATGGCTCTGACACTGCATATAAGTGGGAGAGCGAGGGCACTGACGGCTACACAATAACGGAATGTGAGAAGGACAGCATCGGCACAGATGTTATTATGAGTATTAAGCAGGACGTTGAGGAAAGCGAATACACAAGATTTTTAAATGAAATGTCTATAGGGCAGCTAATTAAGAAGTACAGCGATTTTGTGCGCTGGCCTATTGTTATGGAATACACCCAAACCGAGGACGTGGAAACAGGCGAGCTGGATGCTGACGGTAATCCCATAATGCGGCAGGAAACCACGATGGGCGAGCAAGTTATTAACAGCATGATTCCTATTTGGCAGCGTTCAAAGGACGAGGTATCAAAGGAAGAAACCGACGAGTTCTATCAGAACATATTCTACGATTATGAGCCGCCTGTATCGACAATCCGTGTCAATGCAGAGGGACAGGTGTCCTACAAGGCAATGCTTTTCATTCCCGGAAGAGCACCTGCGGACTTTTTCTCCGACCAGTTTGAGACAGGGTTGCAGCTTTATAGCAACGGAGTTATGGTAATGGATCGCTGTAAGGACGTTATCCCAGATTGCTTCCGCTTTGTCCGGGGCATTGTTGACAGTCCGGATTTTTCCTTGAATATCTCCCGCGAGACACTTCAACACGGCAGGCAGCTTAAAATCATTGCAAACAACCTTGAAAAGAAAATCAAAAATGAGCTTATTCGTCTAATGGACGAGGAGCCGGAGGCATACGATAAATTCTATGAAGCCTTTGGCGTGCAGCTCAAATATGGTCTCTGTGCAAATTACGGCGAGAAGAAGGATCAGCTTCGTGATCTGATTTTGTTCTATTCTAGCCGCGAAAGAGAACTTGTTCCTCTGCGCGAATACAAGGAAAAAATGTCCGAGGAACAAAAATTCATTTATTACGTCTGTACTAGTAGCATCACTCAGGCAGAGAACCTCCCGCAAGCGGAGCAGGTTCGTGACAAGGGTTATGAAATACTCTACTTAACCGACGATGTTGATGACTTTGTTGTCCGTGCTCTTAAGGAGTATGAGTCGATTCCCTTCTGCAATATTACAACAGATGATTTAGGCTTAGAAACCGAGGAAGAAAAATCACAAACAGAGAAAAAGCAGGAAGAAAATCGCGAGCTGCTCGATTTCGTCAAGGAAACCTTGGGAGAAGACATTGCAGATGTTAGACTTAGCAGCAAGCTTAAAAGTCACCCTGTTTACATGACAACTGACGGCGACATTTCCATTGAGATGGAAAAATACTTCTCGGTTATGAAAAACAGCGAGGCAGCTCAGCGCATAAAGGCACAGAGAGTTCTTGAGCTGAACGCCTCACATCCGGCTTTTGTAGCTCTTTGCAGTGCTTTTCAGAGCGATAAGGAGCGCGCAGGCATGCTTGCAAAGGTGCTGCACGCGCAGGCCTTGCTTATTGCCGGATTGCCTCTTGAAAACCCTGCGGAGTATACTGAGCTTATCTGTAAGCTTTTTTAATCCGTAAAAGGTACACTTTTTTGGACTGACGGTGTGGTCACAGCTATCACGCTGAGACCACACCGTGTTTTAAATTTTTAGACAAGACAATTTATTTGATTTTTTCCGCCCATTGACACCAACATAAAACTTGTTATACAATACTCTTTATCCCACAGATGAAAGGAGCCGCCTTATGGAACGTAAGCTGGGCGTTTATATCCACATACCCTTCTGCGCAAGCAAGTGCTCATACTGCGACTTCTACTCTCTTGCAGGCTGCGACAAGCTGATGCCGAGATATCAGTCTGCGCTAATAAAGCACATTGAGGAAGCCGCGCTGCAAATGGAGCCGTACTATATTGACACCTTGTATTTCGGCGGCGGCACACCCAGCCACTACGGGGCAAAATACATCTGCGAGATTTTCAACACACTCAAGCGTACGGCAAAGGTTTTAAAATCCGCTGAGGTTACCGTAGAGATGAACCCGGACAGTGTTACAAGAGAAGACCTTCACATGCTTAGAAGCGAGGGAGTAAACCGCATTTCTCTTGGCGTTCAGTCTGCAAACGATGATTTATTGCGTATTATCGGACGCCGCCACAGCTTTAAGCAGGCGGAGCAGGCAATTAAAATGGCGCGCGCAGAGGGCTTTGAAAATATCAGCATAGACCTGATTTACGGTTTGCCTAGCCAGTCACGCAATGATTGGGCAGACACACTTTCTAAGGCGATTGCTCTGCGCCCTCAGCATATTTCCTGCTATGGCTTGAAAATTGAAGAGGGAACACCCATATGCAAATATAAGGGTACTGATTTTTTGCCCAGTGATGATGAGCAGGCTGATATGTACCTCTACATGACAGACATTTTGGAGCACTACGGTTACCCTCAGTATGAAATTTCAAATTTTGCGTTGAAGGGCTATAAATCACGCCATAATCTCAAATACTGGAGATTGGACGACTACATGGGCTTCGGTCCCGGGGCACATTCCTGTGTGGGAAATGTGCGATACAGCTATATCAAGGACTTAGAAGGCTATACTAACGGAGTTTTTGACGGAGCGGATATAGTTGATGAATATGAGAAAATAGATAAGCTTGAAAGAGCGGCTGAATATATTATGCTGGGCATGAGAACTGTGAGAGGCATATCAAGAGATGAATACAGCAAGGTATACAGGAGCGGTTTTGACGGTCTTGAATACCTTTTGA
Organism: uncultured Oscillospiraceae bacterium; assembly: GCA_964485265.1. GTDB lineage: Bacteria > Bacillota > Clostridia > Oscillospirales > Oscillospiraceae > UBA2658. Next base: position 18,390 of record CAZAIU010000004.1, read on the forward strand.
GTGAATATGAAAAGAAAGGCTGGACTCGGCTGAGGGGTGACCGTTGGAGCTTTACCTCATCTGGATTTTTGCTTTCAAACATTCTGATTGGGACGCTTCTTGAAGCGCAGTCTCAAGAAAAAATGAGCGTTAACCCATGGATGCAGCCTACTGGAGGCGAGTCAGAGCCTGAACTGTCAACCTCAGGTGGGGCTGACTTCGGATAAATACAGCTTTTGAATAATATATATATAATCTGAGAATTTTTGTAAGGGCGGTGGGCGAAATGAAGCTGTTTAGTAATAGAACCGACAATCAAAAAGGGAATGCATCACCTAAAAAAACTACGGCGGCTCCGAAACCGGTGACGCCCAAAGAGAAAACACAAAAGCCGGCAGTGCAGCCTAAGGCAGCAAAGCAGGCACAAAACGGTGGAAAAAAGGCAATAATTATAATTGCATCTGTTGTGCTTGTGCTTTGTGTTGCCACTTTTTTGCTGGGTGCATATGCCAACGGACTTGAGACGATTTATCCCAACGTCACTATGGAGGGAACGGACATCGGCAAAATGACGCTTCAAGAGGCATCCGATGCAATATCCCGCGGCACGCTGGGAACAGCAGAGGATAAGGAGCTTTTAGTCTCTCTCCCAGCAGACTGTGAAATTACCATAAGCGCAAAGGAAGCCGGAGGCTTTTTGAGCGCTCAACAGGCTGCTGAATTTGCATATGACACCTGCCGGAAGGGTGGATTTTTCAGTAACACAATCACCTACATACGGTGTCTTGCAGGGGGACTTGAGCTTACAAGCACTGATGGTGCAACTATAAATGAGGAATATGTTCGCGGCGTTATCGACGAGGGAGTTAAAAAGGCAAGCATAGCCTTGCTTGAAAAAGAGCTTGAAATAGGCGAAGACAACATTGTCGTTGTAAAAGGTGCCGGTGCGATAAGCATAAACGCTGACGAGCTTTTTGAAACTGTGATGACCGCCCTCAAGGAGGGAGACTTCCTGCCAATCCGTTACACCGCAGGCTCTGTAGCTGAAGGACAGAGCGGCAATGAGGTTGAACTGGATGTACAAAAGCTGTATGATACCATATTCGAAGAGCCGAAAAATGCTGAATATGACCCTGAAACAAAGCAAGCAACAGAGCACGTTGTTGGAAGAAGCTTTGATGTGGAGGAGGCAAAGCGGCTTTGGAACGAGGCTGACAACGGTGACACCGTTACTATTCCGCTTACCATAACCGAGCCGGAAATAACAACCGAAAAGCTTAACAGCATGCTTTTTTCAGACCTGCTCTCTCAAAAGAGTACGGGTCTTGGCGGAAGCAGTGCAGCTCGTATTAACAACATAACCAAAGCTGCGGCTTCATTAAACGGTATTGTTTTAAATCCCGGCGAGGAGTTCTCCTATAATAATGCTCTTGGACAACGAACGGCAGCAGCCGGTTATCAGGGCGCTGGTGCATATTCCGGTGGAAAGGTCGTTACCGAGATTGGCGGAGGAATTTGTCAGGTGTCCTCCACACTGTATTACTGCACGCTTATCGCAAACCTTGAAATCACCTCGAGAACCTGCCATTATTTCGGTGTAAACTACTTGCCGGCAGGGCTTGACGCAACAGTTAGTTGGCCGTCACCCGATTTTAAGTTTAAAAATAACAGTGACTATCCAATTAAAATTGAGTCGGGTATTGATAAGCAGGCATACACTGTTTATGTTAAGATTTACGGTTCAAATCCTGACGGCATACGAGTTGAAATGACAACAGAGACATGGGCAACAGCTACTGGCTACGGCGCGGTTTCATATCGTTGGGTTTATGACAAGGACGGGAACCTTATAAGCAAAAAGGAAGAGGCAAAAAGTCAATATCACCATCACGTAGAGGATGAACCCAGTCCTTCTCCGTCCCCATCTCCATCCCCATCCCCGTCACCCAGTCCGTCACCATCTCCATCTCCGTCTCCGTCTCCCTCAGCTCCACCGGAGACACATACCCCGGTGCCCACACCAACGGTTCAGCCTACAGTACCGGTTGATCCGCCCACACCCACATTGCCTGTGGAGCCTGTGACACCGCCGCCTGCTGCCGAGCAGGTGGGAGGGGTATAGCCCAACGGGCCAAATCGTTTTTTAAATCCTGCAAAAGCGACCAATAATCGGGCAATGAAGCCCGCTTAAATACTGGAGGAAAAACAATGAGTAAAGGAACATTTTACATCACAACGCCGATTTATTATCCATCGGACAAGCTGCACATCGGACACGCATACTGCACAGTTGCTACAGACACTATTGCACGTTACAAGCGAATGTGCGGCTATGATGTCATGTTCCTTACAGGCACTGACGAGCATGGTCAAAAGATTGAAGAAAAAGCAAAGGCTAAGGGAGTTACTCCTCAGCAGTTTGTCGACGAAATTGTTGCCGGCAAAGGCGGAATCCTCGATTTATGGAAGCTCATGAACATCTCCAACGACCGCTTTATCCGTACAACTGATGACTACCATGTCGAATCCATTCAGAAAATCTTCAAGAAGATGTACGAAAAGGGTGATATCTATAAGGGCAGCTATAAGGGGAAATATTGCACCCCCTGCGAAAGCTTCTGGACTGACAGCCAGCTTGTTGACGGTAAATGCCCCGATTGTGGCCGTGAGGTTCACGATGCCGAAGAGGAGGCATACTTCTTCCGACTTTCGAAATACGCGGATCGCGTTCAAGAGCTTTTGGAAACCGGCACCTTTTTGGAGCCTGCGTCCCGCGTTAATGAGATGATAAATAACTTTATCAAGCCGGGGCTTGAGGATTTGTGCGTATCGCGCACCACCTTCACATGGGGTGTTCCCGTTGATTTTGACCCGGGTCATGTGGTCTACGTTTGGGTGGACGCGCTTTCAAACTATATTACCGCACTGGGGTATATGAATGACAAGTACAATGATTACGACAAGTACTGGCCGGCAGATGTCCATATTGTCGGCAAGGAAATAGTCCGGTTTCACAGTATCATATGGCCGGCAATGCTCATGAGCATGGAGCTTCCGCTGCCTAAAAAGGTATACGGACATGGCTGGCTGCTTATCGACGGCGGCAAAATGAGCAAAAGCAAGGGTAATGTGGTTGACCCAACCGTTCTTACACAGCGCTACGGTGTTGACAGTTTGCGCTATTTTCTCATGAGAGAGTTCCCCTTTGGCTCAGACGGAAGCTTTACAAACGAAGCGCTGATAAACCGTATCAACTGCGACCTTGCAAATGATTTGGGCAACCTTGTTTCCAGAACTGTTGCAATGGTAATAAAATATTTCGGCGGCACCCTTCCTAATGAGCGCATGGCTGATTCAATTGACGATGAGCTTATAGCGATGGCGGGGGGACTGCGGGAAATCTACGAAAGCAGCATGGATAAGTTTGCAACTCAAACTGCTGTAATCGAGGTATTCAAGGTAATATCCCGTGCAAATAAGTATATTGATGAAACCGCACCTTGGATACTCGCAAAGGATGAATCAAACCGCGCACGTCTTGCAACGGTGATGTACAATCTTCTTGAAACGGTACGCATCTGCGTAACCCTTCTCCAGCCGTTCATGCCCAAGAGCTGTGAAAAAGCATTTATACAGATCGGTGCCAAGGAAAAGGATAAGGCGTGGGAAAATGCAGCAACATTTGGAATTCTTGACTCACAGGCAACTGTTTGTAAGGGTGATACACTGTTTCCCCGTATTGATGTTGCAAAGGAGCTTGAAGCCCTTGAAGAACTCAACGTAAAGCCTGCCGAGGCAGAAAAGCCCGCCGTGTCTTCAGTTACAATTGACGAATTTGCAAAGGTGCAATTGACTGTGTGCAAGGTCCTTTCCTGTGAAAAAGTCAAAAAGTCGGATAAGCTGCTAAAATTCCAGCTTGACGACGGCAGCGGAAAGCCCCGGCAAATTCTGTCCGGTATCGCAAAATACTATAAATCCGAAGAACTTGTGGGTAAAACTGTTGTTGCGTGCACAAACCTTCCTCCCCGCAAGATGATGGGCGAGGAGTCCAACGGCATGATAATTTCTGCCGAAAAGGACGATAAGCTAAATCTTCTTATGCTGGATGATAGCATTCCCGCAGGCGCAACTCTTTGCTAATATAGCAGTTTGTGCAATCACATTAAACAGTTTATAATAACAAACAGGCAGCCGCAAAAATTGCGGCTGCCTGTTTTCACCATCTAAATTATAAATCCGCCGCCCAATACCAAGTCTTTATCATAGAACACTGCGGATTGTCCTGCTGTTGGAGCACGCACAGGCGTTTCAAAAGTTATTTGAGCATCATTACCATCCGGAACAATAATTGCAGGTGTTTGCACCTTCGAGTGTCGGACCCTAACATCCGCTAAAAACTCCTGCTGATAGGGTATTAGCCAATTCACATCCCTTACGCGGACAGTATTTACAAATAATATATCCCCATCGGATAATACAACCTCGTTTGTAGCGGGGCGTATTTCAGAAACGTACACACGCCGTCCAGCAGAAAAATTTAAGCCTCTTCGCTGACCTATGGTGTAATGGTGTATACCGTGGTGTTTGCCAAGAATATTTCCGTCCTTGTCAACAAAGCTTCCCTCCGGAGGAACAATGCCCCGGGCTTCGATGTAGCCTGCATAGTTTTTGTCGGGAATAAAGCAAATCTCCATGCTGTCCGGCTTTTTAGCAACAGGGAGGTTAAGCCCCTGCGCAAGCTCACGTACTTGATTCTTGGCAAACTCACCCAGAGGAAGCACAAGACGGGAAACCTGCGCCGGAGTCAATCGGCAAAGCATATAGCTTTGGTCATTTTCAGGACTGCCCTTATAAAGCCTGCCGTCAATTGTGCGTGCATAATGTCCTGTAGAGATATATTTTGCAGAAATAGTATCGGCATATTCGCACAATGCCTTGAACTTTACAGTTGGATTGCACAAAATGCAGGGATTTGGAGTTTCACCGCATAAATAGGACTGCACAAACGGGGCACACACGTGCTTTTCCAAGTCATCGGCTATGTCTAGTGTTTTTAGGCTAATTCCTAGGAAGCCTGCAACAGCTTTTGCATCGTCTCGTGCAGTCTGTGTGCCGATGTCCAAAAAGAGTCCGTGCACCTCAAAGCCTTTTTGCTGTAAAAGCTTTGCGGTAACTGCACTGTCAACACCGCCCGATAAGCCAAGCACAATTTTTTCTGACAAGAGGTTTCCTCCTTTTTTAAATGCGTAAGCAGTATGCACATCTCAGCTTTTGTGGTTTTCGAGAAAGACCATAAGTGCGGCAATGTCTGCTGGGGATACGCCGGAAATTCTGCTAGCCTGTCCAAAGCTGGCAGGACGAATTTTATTAAGCTTTTGACGAGCTTCGGTGCGCAGTCCTATTACGGTTTCGTAATCAAGTTCGGGCGGAAGCCGGCGGTTTTCCATTTTTGCGTATTCCTTGACCTGACGATTTTGACGGTCAATGTAGCCTGCGTATTTCAGCGATATTTCCACCTGCTCGGTTACAACTCGCGGCAAAACAGGACGCTCCGGGTCAAAGGATGCCAAATCTGCATAGTCAATCTGAGGGCGGCGCATTAGGGTTGCCAAGCTTATTCCCGTGTTCGGCGCTGTGGTTTCCTTTGCTTTGAGCATATTACACAGCTCAGGGGAGGGAGAAAGATGAGTGTGCTCAAGCCTTTCAATTTCCCTGTCAACTGCTTGATACTTGTCCAGAACTGCTTGATGGCGTTCAGGCGAAACAAGGCCTACGCGCAGCCCGTATTGTGAAAGCCTAATGTCAGCATTGTCCTGACGCAGCAGCAGGCGATATTCAGTTCGGGAGGTCATCATTCTATAAGGCTCGTTGGTGCCTTTAGTAACCAAATCGTCAATGAGTGTTCCGATGTAGCCGTCAGAGCGCTTTAAAATAAGCTCAGGCTTGCCCTTGATTTTAAGTGCGGCATTTACACCTGCCATAAAGCCCTGAACTGCTGCCTCCTCATATCCGGAGGAACCGTTGAACTGACCTGCCCCGTAAAGACCGGAGATTTTTTTGGTTTCAAGCGTTGAGTAAAGGTCTGTGGGGTCTACGCAGTCATATTCTATGGCATAGGCAGGGCGAGTCATCTCAGCGTGCTCAAGACCGGGGAGGCTGTGGAGCATTTCGATTTGCACTTCCTCAGGCAGAGAGGAGGAAAAGCCTTGAATGTACAGCTCCTCGGTGTCAAGTCCCATAGGCTCCACAAAAAGCTGATGACGAGGCTTGTCCGCGAAACGCACCACCTTGTCTTCAATAGACGGACAGTAGCGCGGACCGATGCCCTCAATGACGCCCCCGTACAGGGGGCTGCGGTGAAGGTTGGCACGGATTATCTCGTGGGTTTTTTCTGTTGTGTACGTGAGGTAGCACACCGCTTTGTTGCATATGGGGTCGGTAGTTTGAAAGGAAAAAGGCTCTATATCCTCATCACCGGGCTGTAGCTCCATTTTGGAAAAGTCCACAGTTTTGCGGTTAACGCGAGGCGGAGTGCCTGTTTTAAAGCGCCGCATGTTTAGACCAAGCTGAGCAAGCTGAGTACCCAGAGCTTTTGCTGCCGCAACACCGTCAGGTCCGGACTCAATAATGACATCACCAATTATTATGCGCCCTTTTAGGTAGGTACCTGAACATATTATAGCCGCCTTACAGGAGTATGCCGCACCTGTATGAGTACGTACAAAGGACACCTTTCCGTCCGAAGCACCGACTTCAACAATCTCCGCCTGCTTGACACGCAGATTTTCCTGCGTTTCAAGAGTGTGCTTCATGACGCTCTGATACTTGCGCCTATCGGCTTGAGCACGCAGAGAATGCACAGCCGGACCCTTGCCGCGGTTTAACATTCGGTATTGAATACACGCTTTGTCTGCGGCAATGCCCATTTCACCGCCCATTGCGTCAAGCTCTCGGACAAGATGTCCCTTGCCGGTACCGCCGATTGCAGGGTTGCAGGGCATATTTCCGCAGGTGTCAAGATTTATTGTAAAAATCATAGTGTCAAGTCCCATACGTGAACAGGCAAGAGCTGCCTCAATTCCCGCATGACCGGCACCGATGACTGCCACGTCGCATTTCCCCGCGTCGTAGTTCATATGTTTTGCCTCCGATTGGATGGATTGACTTGAATGTAAATTATAGCTTATGTATATAATGTCCGACGTCCGACGGACATTATATATCAAATGACTATTCTGTGCAAATATTTTTAAGAGATTACAGTCAAGCTTTTTTAAGATTGTGCGCAAATTTAAACAAATACTACGTTATATTAAAGTATGTCCACATACAAAAAGCTTGACAATGACCAATAATTAGTGTACATTGACTGTGCTAGTACGAATAGTACAGGCGATACTTGCATTAGGAGGTGCTTCAGTGTTTTCCATAAATCTTAGAGATTCGCGCCCGATATACGAGCAAGTCAAGGATAGCCTACGCCGTGCAATTATAACAGGCGCACTTGCGACGGATGACAAGATACCATCGGTTCGCGAGCTTGCCTCAGAGCTGGCGATAAATCCAAATACAATTCAAAAAGCATATAGGGAGCTTGAGGGGGAGGGCTACCTTTACTCCGTTCCGGGCAAGGGAAGCTTCGTAAGTGAATGCGACGAAGCCAGACTGAGTCGTAAAAAGGAGCTTTTTGATAGACTTGACGAAACTGTTTCGGAGCTCTCGCATCTGGATGTTACAATTATTGAGATATGTACCCACATTCAAAGCAGAGCATAGAGGAGGAAAATTGATGATAGAGGTTAAAAATGTCAGCAAGAGCTTTGATGGCTTTAAGGCTCTTGACGGACTGAATATAACGGTTCCCACAGGCGCAATTTATGGCTTAGTCGGACCGAACGGAGCGGGGAAATCTACCATAATACGCCATATCACCGGGATTTTTAAGCAGGACTTCGGCGAGGTACTTGTAAATGGAGAGCCGGTATTTGAAAACCCCGCAGTGAAAGGCGACATAGCATATATCCCCGATGATGTATTTTTCTATACACAGGCAACAATTAAAGATATGATGAAGTTCTACAAGGGAGTTTGCCCAAACTTCTCAACGCAGCGGTATGAGAAGCTTAGCGCTGCCTTTGAACTCAATGAAAACGCAAAAATGCGCAGTCTTTCCAAGGGCATGCAGAAGCAGGCGGCATTTTGGTTGACAGCATCAATGTGCCCGAAGGTTCTTGTATTGGACGAACCTGTAGATGGTCTTGACCCTGTTATGCGACGTCAGGTATGGAGTATTTTGATGTCCGATGTTGCGGAAAACGGCACTACGGTTCTGGTATCCTCCCACAATCTCCGAGAGCTTGAGGATGTATGTGACCACGTTGGAATAATGAGCCACGGTAAAATACTTCTGGAGCGCAGCTTGTCCGATATGCAGGATAACATCGCAAAGGTTCAGCTTGCCTTACCTGAAGACAGAAGCCTCCCTGACGGACTGCAAATTCTTCATTCCAGCACAAGCGGCAGGCTTCAAACAATAATTGTCCGCGGCAAGGCGGAGGAAATAACAAACAAAATTGCAACGGCGGAGCCGTTGTTTATGGACGTTGTCCCACTGTCTCTTGAGGAGATTTTTATTTACGAATTGGGAGGTGAGCACTATGAAGTCAAAGACATCATACTTTAACAGAACGCTGTTTACCAATCTGTATAAAAGGTTTTGGCCTATATTTTTAGCATACATTCTTGTATGGGCGGCGGTACTGCCGATAGGCCTAAACAGCAATCTTAGGTGGAATTCCTATAGTGATGCTGAGTTTAATCCCATTCTCCGTGCTGCGTATTATGTTCTAACCACCGGATACCTTGGCGGCGCGTTGATTTCCGCAGTCTTTGCAATGCTTATTGCAATGGCTGCATTCAGCTATCTTTATAATTCCCGCAGTGTTTCAATGATGTGCTCCTTACCGATAAAGCGTGAGGGTGTGTTCATTTCAGTATTCACAGCAGGCTTTGTGGGAATGTTTGTTTCAAATATACTCATAATCCTTATAACCCTTGCAATTGAAGCAATGTACGGCGCAGTAGGCATCAGTTATCTTCTCCAGTGGTTTGCAATGGTGTTTTTATGCAACCTGTTTTTCTATGGATTTGCAACACTGTGCGCAAGCCTTACGGGACACATACTTGTTATGCCGGTTGTATTTATAATTTTAAATTTCACAGCATTCGTTGTTGAAACTATTATTCGTACAGTGACCTCATTTTTCATCTACGGCGTAAGCTCCTCCGGCTTATTAAGCACGGGAAACCTGCTGTATCTGACACCAATTCTGAGGCTGACAGCGACAAAGGGGATTTACACCAGCGGAGTAGACCTTCCCAACGGAGCGTTTCAGCCCATGTCATATCAGTATCTTGACTGGAAAATATTAGGATTGTACGCACTGGTTGGAATTGTGTTTGCTGTTCTTGCTATGCTTCTAATCAGACACCGCCGCATGGAGACAGCAGGTGACGTGGTTGCTGTGAAGCCGCTGAAGCCGATTTTTAAATATTGTCTCACTTTAGGCTGCGCATTGGTCTTTGGCGCAATCCTTTTTTCAATAACAATTAGCAACGGGAGCCGCGTTGGAAGCGTATCCAATATGCTTATAATGCTTGTGTATATGCTTATAGGCGCATTTATCGGATATTTCGCGGCGGAAATGCTTATGCAAAAAACTCTTAGGGTTTTTGCGGGGAAAAATTGGATTGGACTGCTAATTACCGCTGCAGTTATTACAGGTCTTATGTTCTGTGGAGAGTATGATGTTTTCGGGTATGAAAAGCGCCTGCCAAATGCAAGCGAGGTTCAGGGAGTAAGCATTAGTGTAATGGGTGAGGAAGCGCTGCTGGAGCTTCCGGAAAACATTGAAGCGGCAATTTCCTTGCAGAACGACATTGTTACAAATAAGGCAAAGAATGAAGAACTGCTGCAATCTCCCGACTATGATTACAATACCTATAATGTAAACTTTGTTTACACCATGAAAAACGGAAAGCTAATTGAGCGCTACTACAACCTATGCTATGAGCAAAACGGCGACATAGCCAAGCTTAACAGCCTTATGAATTTTAAGGAAGCAATTGATAACCGTAAGGCAATAGATGTTGAAGTCAATGCTGAAAATGTCAGTGACGCATACATTGATTACTTTGATAAGAATGCTATGACGCACACATCATTGCAGTTAAGCTCAGAAGATGCTTACGAGCTTTATTCCGCCTGCATTGTTCCGGATATTGACGACGAAAACCTTGGAAAGATATGGTTGAACTCTGATAGCACGGATTATTTAAACACGGTGTATTCCTGCCGAATCAATATGAATTTCTCACAGCGCATTTCTGACGGAAAATATAAGAGCGACTATTTCTACACAACTGCAACTGTCAATTCACAGCGCACAAATCAGTGGCTCAAGGAACACGGAATTGAGCTTTTAACTGAAGGAGAGGTAAGAAAGCTCTATGAGCATGCAGAGTTAACTGAGGATGAAAGGGCATATGCAGAAAAAACAGGCGTTATTACTCCGCAGGTGATCAGCTGAATGAAAAAACTTGCGGCAGATGATCGCATGTTGATTTAGCGGCTTTAAGCTCAATACAAAAACCCTCCCAACAATAGTGTTGGGAGGGTTTTTGTATTGGTCGTGTGTCTTATTCCTCGTACATTGCAAGTCTAGATTTTACACCGTTTGCCTTGCAGGTGGGGCGGAACTTCTGGAAAAGCTCTGTTTCGGAGTGAGCTTGAAGATCCTCCATGGTTTCCCACTTTTCGATGAGCATCATCTTCTTGGGATCCTCAGCGTTGATGTAAAAGTCATAGCCGGCGTTGCCCTTATCGGCGCGGGAGCCTTCAACAAGACCCTCATCGCATAGAACCTTAAAGAAATCCTTCATATCAGTTGTTTCACTGATAAAGCTGCAATTGATTACGATCATTTTTTCTTCCTCCATGTTATGTATTGCACATTGGCATATATTGCAATGATAGCACCAAAATACTGCCATTACAATGTAAAAAAGCAAAAATGTAAAAAAAGCACGGCGGGGAGGGTGACCCACCGTGCAATGCCTATCAAGTCAGGCTCAGTAAATCTAAGTTAAATACGGTCGCATATAGCTTTGCCCATTTCGCTGCATGAGAGCTTGGTTTTTCCTTCGCTCATTGAATCGCCTGTGCGCAGTCCGTCTCTAAGGACTGCTTCAACAGCGTTTTCTATTGCCTGCGCCTCAGACTGCATATCAAATGAGTAGCGCAGCATCATGGCAGCGGATAAAATCATGCCGATGGGGTTAGCACTATCAGTTCCTGCAATGTCCGGCGCGCTGCCGTGTATAGGCTCGTACAGCCCGCGCGTTCCGTCGCCCATGCTACTGGAGGGAATCATACCAATGCTTCCGCATATCTGGCTTGCTTCGTCAGACAGAATGTCGCCGAACAGATTTTCGGTTACTATAACATCAAACTGTGATGGGTCTTTAACAAGCTGCATAGCGCAATTATCTACATACATATGAGAAAGTGTCACATCTGGATAGCTTTCGCTGACATTGGATACAACGCGCCGCCAAAGCTTTGAGGAGTCAAGCACATTTGCCTTGTCAACGGAGCAGACCTTTTTGCTGCGCTTTTGGGCAGTTTGAAACGCAACATGGGCAATGCGCTCAATTTCATGCTCAGAGTATCCCATTATATCGCTTGCATATTCTTCGCCGCTTTTGACTTCGGTTTTGTGCTCCCCGAAGTATGCACCGCCGATTAGCTCGCGCACAACAACAAAGTCTATGCCCTTGTCCACAATGGAGGACTTCAGCGGAGAGGCATCCCTAAGCTCGCTAAAAATCTTCGCAGGACGCAGGTTGGAGAAAAGTCCCATACCTGCACGCAACCGCAAAAGCCCGCGCTCTGGACGCTTTTCCTTTGCAACTGCGTCCCATTTGGGACCGCCTACTGCCGATAGCAGGACGCTGTCGGCGGAATGACAGGTGTCTAAGCTGGATTGGGGGAGGGGGTCATCAAACCTATCAATCGCTTCGCCTCCCATAGGAGTATCTACATAATTAAACTTATGAGAGAATTTTTTAGATATTTTATCTAACACAGATACTGCCTGCTCCATTATTTCCGGACCAATTCCATCACCGCGTATTATAGCAATAGTTTTTATCATAATTTACGCCCCCTTAATGGACTTCATCAAACCGCCCTTGCTTATCATTTCCTTGATAAAATCGGGAAAGGGCTGTGCCTTATAGCTCTCGTTTTTTGTGATGTTTGTAATCACGCCGGTGTCAAAGTCTACAGTGATCTCGTCGCACTCGGCGATTCTTTCCGCCGCATCCTCGCACTCTAAAATGGCAAGACCAATATTTATTGAGTTGCGGTAAAAGATCCTTGCAAAACTCTTGGCAATTACGCAGGAAATTCCTGCTGCTTTAATGGCAATGGGCGCGTGCTCGCGGGAGGAACCGCAGCCGAAATTTTGTCCTGCAACCATTATGTCCCCCAGCTTTACCCTTGTGATGAAGCTTTTGTCAATGTCCTCCATGCAGTGAGAGGCAAGCTCCCTCTCGTCCTGTGTGGCAAGGTAGCGGGCGGGAATTATAACATCGGTGTCAATGTGATTGCCGTATTTTATGGCATTTCCGTGTGCGTTCATATTGCTTCAACCTCCTCTGGGTGGGTGATATGACCCGTTATGGCCGATGCCGCGGCAACGGCAGGAGAGGCGAGATAAACCTCGCTTTTGGTGTGTCCCATTCTTCCCACAAAATTGCGATTTGTGGTTGAAACACAGCGCTCGCCCTCAGCTAGAATGCCCATGTGACCGCCTAAGCAGGGGCCGCAGGTGGGAGTTGAAACTATGCAGCCGGACTCTATAAAGATTTTTGTATAGCCGCGTTCAATACATTCCAAATAGATTTTAGGAGTTGCGGGAATGACAATACCCCGCAAACCCTTTTTTATGTGGCGACCTTTGAGAATTGCAGCTGCTTGAGCCATGTCCTCTATGTTTCCGTTGGTGCAGGAGCCGATGACCACCTGATCAATTTCTATGTCACTGCCTTCTGACGCGGGATGCGTGTTTTCGGGAAGATGGGGATAGGCAACGGTGCAGGGGATATCCGCAAGGTTAATATCAATAACTCTGGTATATTCTGCATCAGGGTCAGCTTCATAAGCTGTCCACTCACGGGTGCAACGGTTTTTCATATAGTCCCGAGTTATATCGTCTACGGAGAATATTCCGTTCTTTGCACCGGCTTCTATCGCCATATTGGATATTGTTAGCCTGTCGCTCATGGTCAAATCAGAGAGCCCATCACCTGAAAATTCCAGAGACTGGTACAGGGCACCGTCAACGCCTATCATGCCGATAAGGTGCAAAATTACATCCTTTCCGCTGACGTATTCGCCTTTTTTACCGGTGAGGTTTACCTTGATTGCAGAGGGGACCTTAAACCAAGTCTCGCCAGTTGCCATAGCCGCCGCCATGTCAGTAGAGCCAACACCGGTGGAGAATGCGCCCAAAGCACCATAGGTGCAGGTGTGGCTGTCAGCACCTATGGCGGCTTCACCGGGTGCCATAAGACCCTTTTCGGGAATGAGAGCGTGCTCAATTCCCATTTCGCCAACATCGTAAAAATGCTTAAGGTCAAAGCGCCTTGCAAAGCTGCGGCATTTTTTGCAGCTTTCTGCTGATTTTATGTCCTTGTTGGGGGCAAAGTGATCCATAACAAGGGCAATTCTTGCGTTGGTATTAACCTTATCAAAGCCTGCCTTGTTAAATTCGTTTATGGCAACAGGACCGGTTATGTCATTTGCGAGCACAAGGTCAAGCTTTGCCTTTATGAGCTGCCCTGCCGATACACTCTCAAGCCCTGCATGAGCAGCAAGTATTTTTTGAGTCATAGTCATTGACATGTTATATTTGTCCTTTCTTGAAAATCATAAATGGATCATATCTAAAAAGATACTATTTTGCAGCCTTATACTACTTGCCGCCGACAATTTTGTTTATACCGTTGACATAGGCACGGATAGAGGACTCGATTACATCAGTTGACAGACCACAGCCGGTGTGCAAAACTCCGTTGCTACGCAGCTTGACCACGGCTTCTCCCATGGCATCCTCTCCGTCGGTTACGGCGTTTAAGCTGAAGCTTTCAAGAGAAACGTCCAAGCCGGTGATGCGGTCTATTGCCTTATAGGCAGCGTCAATAGGACCTGAGCCTATTGCAACCTCCTCCAAAAACTCGTCACCTTTTTTGATTTTTATTGCTGCAATATTGGTGGTGTCACGGCCTGCCGTTACCATGTGACCTGCAAGCTCATAGGTTTCAACGACACCGTGTGTGTTGGCAAGTGCCAGAGCTTCGATATCGTGGTCTGTGAGGTTTTTTTTCTTATCGGCGAGAGCCTTGAAGCGAACAAATATTTCGTCAAGCTGTTCTTTGTCAAACTTGTAGCCAAGCTGTGAAAGGCGATCACTCAGTGCATGCTTTCCGCTGTGCTTGCCCAAAACCATTGTGTTTTGAGGAATGCCAACGTCGGTGGACTTCATAATCTCATAGGTCAGAGCGTTTGATATAACACCGTGTTGATGAATTCCCGATTCATGTGCAAAGGCATTAGCACCAACTATGGATTTACTGGGAGCAATGGGAACACCTGTTATTGAGGACAAAAGCTTGCAGGACTTATATATCTGCTGTGTGTTAATTCCGCATTCCAGCTGATAATACTCACGCCGTGTTTTCAGTGCCATTGCAATTTCCTCAAGGCTTGCGTTGCCCGCGCGCTCTCCTATGCCGTTAACGGTGCATTCAACCTGAGTTGCGCCTGCTTGCAGACATGCAAGAGAGTTTGCAACGCCCATGCCTAAATCATCATGGCAGTGGCAGGAAATTTCAACCTTGTCAATACCCTCAGTGTGCTCACGCAGGTAGGTAATGAGCTCAAACATTTCCATAGGCGTTGAATATCCAACGGTGTCGGGAACGTTGAGAACCGTAGCACCTGCTTTTATTGCAACAGTATAGCACTGTGCCAAAAAGTCCCTGTCACTGCGGGAGGCATCCTCGGCGGAAAATTCAACATCGTCACAGTATGCCTTTGCATAGGCAACGTGCTTTGCAATACTCTCAAGAACCTGTTCACGTGTCATTTTAAGCTTATATTCCATGTGAATGTCACTGGTTGCCAGAAACACGTGGATGCGCGGGTACTTCGCGCATTTCACAGCGTTCCAAGCGGCGTCAATGTCTCCCTGTGTGCAGCGGGCGAGACTTGCCACCTTGCAGTGCTCAACGGTTTTGGAAATTGCTTCTACACTTTTAAAGTCCTCTGGGGAAGCGATTGCAAAGCCCGCCTCTATGACATCAACACCCAGCACGTCAAGCTGGCGAGCCATCTCCAGCTTTTCCGAGAGATTCATGCTGCAGCCGGGGGACTGCTCACCGTCGCGCAGGGTGGTGTCAAACACCTTGATTTTTCTCATATTTATGACCATTCCTTTCGCATTATTTGTCACAATAATTGTGATTGTCTTGCGCTTTAGTATTTGGGACTAGCAAAACGCAGTTTGGCTGAATTGGCTTGAAGCTATAAGAATTCTTCTAGATTTACCCGCAAATGGCAACAAAAAAAGCCATCATCTTCTACTATTAGAAGACGAAGGCTAAAAAGCTTCCGCGGTACCACTTCATTTGACAAAAAATTGTCCGCTTTCAGCATCAAATAAATGCTGCCTCTTTGGTAACGGTGAGGAAACCCGTTCGCACCTACGACCCAAAGGGCCTTCAGCTGACTGCTCAAGGGTGAGTTCATCATGTCCCGACTTACCGTTTCGCACCAACCAACGGCTCGCTGAAAAGTCTTAAACTGACTTTGTCCCTGTCACTGCATTTGATTTATTGTGCTAAAGTTAACACACGCGCTGCATGGTTGTCAAGAAGAAAATTGTTATTTGTGAAATTTCACAATAAACAAGGGTCACATATCTTATATTATTACTGATTCACTTGTGAAACTGCACAAACAGCATCTCCGGGCTTCAACATAAAGGGAAAAATAGCGCAGATTACTGTTGCCAAATGTGCACATGGGTGTATACTTAAAGCACAAAACATCTGAAAACCATATCCACAAAGGAGTACAAATTATGGACAGAAAGCTTCTTGCACTTATGCTTAAAAACCTTATTGTGTTCAAAAAGCTTACGGAAGAGCCATTGATATGTGCACTTATCACATTGCTGGACTGTGATGAAGGCAACGATGCAGAGGTGTTTTCAAGTGTATGCGGCTTAGCAGGTGAACTGTATGTAAAGGGCGATGACCTCACTGCTGCTGTCTTTAATTTGGTTTGCTGTGATGAAAATGATTACGTAAAAAGTATATATATGGGAGAAAAATTGCCCCAAAACATATCCGATTGGGCTAATACTGAACTGAATGCGTTGTCTCAAGCAGCAGCTATGCCATCAAAAGAATTTGCAAAGATGTACAACATATCGTATACGTTTCCCCAATGGCGCGCTGAAAGGCTTGACTTTATCAAGCTGTTCCATGAAAGCGCAAAATGTGCAGCACAGCGAGGCTACGGAGTTTTTGCCAAGTACACCGTTTTTTCCGTCTCGGAGGCAGGCAAGCTTATTCCCGTTGAAAATCCGGATACGCAAAGGCTTTCGGAGCTTTATTGCTATGAGAGTGAGCGAAAAAGTATAATTTTGAATACAGAGGCACTGCTAAGCGGACTGCCGGCAAACAATGTTTTGCTGTATGGCGATGCGGGAACGGGCAAATCAAGCACGGTCAAGGCGATAGCCAACGAGTATGCTGACAGAGGACTGCGGCTTATTCAAGTTGAAAAAAGTTTTTTGCACTATATTCCTGCCATTTTGGACTCGCTTGCGTCTAATCCTCTGAAATTTGTCATTTATATTGATGATCTTTCTTTTGCCTCTGCCGACAGGGACTTCACCGCACTTAAGACTATTTTGGAGGGAAGCGTAGCCGCAAGAGCAAACAACACAGTAGTATATGCCACTAGCAACAGGCGGCATTTGCTTCGCGAAAGTATAGAGGCAAGAAAGGGCGACGAGGTTCATTTGGGTGACACATTAGAGGAGTCCTTAAGCCTTTCTGCTCGCTTTGGAATAGTTGTTACCTTCACAAGACCTGACAGGGATGAATATATTATGGTGGTGAAAAGTCTTGCCCGGCAATTTGGTCTAGCTTTGCCGGAGGAGCAGCTTGTTGCGGGGGCCGAGGCTTATGCAATACGGAGCGGTGGACGCAGCCCAAGAGTTGCAAAGCAGTATATTGAATATAAAATTGCTGTAAAATGATATCAATTTTAGATAAATGTACTGTTGACAAGTGCGTTTTTTGTGATGTATGATGTGAATAATCAAATACTATAAATGCAATGATGAGAACAAGTAATCAACTATCGGGCTTCAGAGAGCTGTCGGCTGGTGAGAGACAGTGCCTTTTGATTTTTGATGAACATCATCTCGGAGCAGTTTGCAGAAGGGCTGTTGCCTGTGTAAGCAAAAACGGCAAAACGCCCGTTATAGCGTCAGACGTTGACAGACGTCGCTGAGTGGTTCTTTTTCTGGCAGTGCAGCGCCGGCAAAAGAGCAAGAAGAGTGGTACCGCAGAGGTAATGTTGCCTTTGTCTCTTGAGTTATGCAATAAGAGACAGGGGCTTTTTGTTTATCCAGCGATGCTATCAATTTAAATCACTGAATTAGCAAAGACAAGGCATGCTCCCCATGAGATATATGATAAAACTTTGTAAACTAATTGGAAGTAATGCGGAGCTGTCCGTGCTTCCGACATAAATAAGGAGGAATGAGCTTTGAAACTGACAGGAGCCGAAATAATAGTCGAGGTTTTGATTGAACAGGGCGTAACAGATCTGTTTGGTTATCCCGGCGGTGCAGCTATCAATGTATATGAGGCGCTGTACCACAGACAGGACAGAATTACCCATTATTTAACAGCTCATGAGCAGGGGGCAACCCATGCTGCCGACGGATACGCAAGAGCAACCGGAAAAACAGGCGTTGTGATGGCAACCAGCGGACCGGGAGCAACAAATACTGTAACAGGTATTGCAACTGCCTATCTGGACAGTGTTCCTATGGTAGTAATAACAGCGAACGTTGGCACAGACCTTATAGGCAAGGACAGCTTTCAAGAGGTGTTTATTGCCGGAATAACCCAGCCCATAACAAAGCACAATTATGCGGTTCGCGACATAAGCAGACTTGCGGACACACTGCGTGAAGCCTTTAAAATAGCTAACAGCGGGCGCTGTGGACCCGTTCTGGTGGATGTTCCCAAGGATATCACGGCGCAGGTTTATGAATTTACTCCCGCCCCCCGCTGGGAGCAGCCAAAAAGAGCGTCTGCCCCTGAGTGTGAGCTGCAAAAGGTAGCTGAGCTTATTAAGAAAGCTATGCGTCCGGCAATATGCTTCGGCGGCGGAGTTATCAGTTCTGATGCAGGCGAGGAGCTTTGCAGCTTTATTGAAAAAACTCAAATTCCTGCTTGCCGCACGATTATGGGTACGGGCGTTGTAGGCTTTGGCAATGAGCTAGACATGGGAATTATCGGAATGCACGGCAGTATGACGGCGAACCGCGCAATTGACGAGTGCGACCTGCTCATTGCCATGGGAACTCGTTTCTCCGACCGTGTAGCGCTCAACCTTCGTGACTTTGCTCCCCATGCAACAATAGTACAGTTTGATATAGACGAAAGTGAGATTCGTAAAAACGTGCTGGTGGACTTGGCAATAGTGGGAGACATAAAGCAGGAGCTTCTTGCACTGCTGCCCCTTGTGGAGAGAAAAGAACGTCCATGGTGGCTGGATGCAGTTAAAAAATGGAGAGCAGACGACGAAAGAGTTTACAAAAATGGCTTTTCCGGAATTCGTCCCTCTGATATAATGGAAGTTATAGGCGAAAAGTTCGGAAGCAGTGCAATTATTGCAACTGACGTGGGTCAGCACCAGATTTGGGCTGCACAGTTTTGCAAAAAGACCCGTCCCCGCGGATTTCTCACCAGCGGAGGTCTGGGTACCATGGGCTTTGGCTACGGAGCCGCAATCGGCGCAAGCGTTGCCTGCCCCGAAACGCCTGTAGTTCATATAACCAGTGACGGTAGCTTCCATATGAACATGAACGAAGCCTGCACCGCGGTTTCCTACAAGCTTCCGGTAATTACTGTCATTCTTGACAATAAGGTGTTGGGAATGGTTCGCCAGTGGCAAACGAGCTTTTACAATAAGCATTATTTTTCAACAGAGCCTGAGCGCAAAACCGATTACGTTAAGGTTGCCGAAGGCTTTGGTGCGAGAGGCTACAGAGCTGAAACCCGAGAAGAGTTTGAAAAGGCTCTGGAGCTTGCGGCAGCAGGCGAAGGTCCTGCGTGGATTGTTTGCCCCATCAATCGCGAAGAACGTGTTTTGCCCATGATACCCGGCGGCGGAACGGTTCGCAGCGCAATCATGGAATAAACGGGAGGTAATGGTTATGAGTAAAAAAGTAATTATCGCATTGCTCGTTGAAAACAATGCAAATGTACTCTCACGCGTATCCATGCTTTTCGGCCGCAGAGGCTATAACATTGACTCCTTGACGGTTTCGGAAACCAATGATCCCGCGATTTCCCGAATAACCCTTGCTGCACAGGGAGACGACAGGATTATTGAGCAGATAATTCTACAAACAAAGAAGCTTGTTGAGGTAAAGGCTGTTCAGCTTGAGGATGACAACGATGCAATTTTGCGCGAGCTGCTGCTTGTTAAACTGGCAGCCGATGAAAATCAGCGCGCCGCCATTCGTGACATCTGCGAGATATACAAGGCGAGCATTGTTGATTACTCTCCGTCCAGCCTTGTTTGCGAGCTTACAGGCAAGCCCTGTAAGATAAACGGCTTCTTGGATGTAGTTGAAAAATATCAGATTTTAGAGCTGTGCAGAACCGGTGTTACTGCAATGGACAGAGGCACAAAGATCATGACCTGCGAGGATAAAACCAGTCATCGGTCATAGACTGCTGTGTTGTTAGGGGTTTACAAACTTATATCTTTATAGGATAATATAACAAAATATTTATTTTAAGGAGACAAACGCTATGATCAACAAGTATTACGACTCAGACTGCAATTTGGGACTTTTGGACAACCGTACAGTTGCAATTATCGGCTACGGCAGTCAGGGACATGCGCATGCACAAAATCTTAAGGAATCGGGCGTTAAGGTAATAGTAGGTCTGCGCAGCGATTCCAAGAGCTGGGCAAAGGCTGAGGAGGCGGGACTTACAGTTATGACAGTTCCGGAGGCGGCTAAGGCTGCTCAAATGATTATGATGCTGGTTCCTGATGAAACTGCTGCCGACATCTATCGTTCAGAGGTCGAGCCGTATCTTCAGGAGGGCAATAT
Source organism: uncultured Oscillospiraceae bacterium (assembly GCA_964485265.1). Classification (GTDB taxonomy): domain Bacteria; phylum Bacillota; class Clostridia; order Oscillospirales; family Oscillospiraceae; genus UBA2658. The sequence goes on from CAZAIU010000004.1 coordinate 38,873, forward strand.
GCTCATGTTTGCCCATGGCTTCAATATTCACTTCAATCAGGTTGTTGCGCCTGCTAATGTTGACGTAGCAATGGTTGCACCTAAGGGACCCGGCCACACTGTTCGCAGTCAGTACGTTGAGGGCAAGGGCGTTCCCAGCCTTATCGCTGTACATCAGGACTTTACCGGAAAGGCCAAGGAGTATGCACTTGCTTATGCCTCCGGTATAGGTGCAGGTCGTGCGGGAATTTTGGAAACCTCCTTCCGCGAGGAAACCGAAACCGACCTGTTCGGCGAGCAGGCAGTTCTCTGCGGCGGAGTTACCGAGCTGATGAAGGCAGGCTTTGACACCTTGGTAGAAGCGGGCTATGAACCCGAAATGGCATACTTTGAGTGCATTCATGAAATGAAGCTTATTGTTGACCTTATCAACAGCGGTGGCTTTGCAATGATGCGCTACAGTGTTTCCAACACCGCTGAATACGGTGATTACAGAACAGGAAAGCGTCTTATCACAGAGGATACCCGCAAAGAAATGAAGAAGGTGCTCTCCGAAATTCAAGACGGAACCTTCGCAAGTGAGTTTATTCAGGAATTCTCCAGCGGACGAAAGGCTAAGTTCCTTGCAACCAGACGCAAGGAAGCGGAGCATCCTCTGGAAAAGGTCGGTGCAGAGCTTCGCAAGATGATGAGTTGGCTGAAAAAGTAAAGAATTGAGCACCGTTAGGCTTTTGCTGCGGTCGAAAAACCACGTTAATAACCGTTTCTCTTTTTGACCAAATAAAAAGAGAAATGGTTTTTAACGATTTATAAAGGAGCTGCATATGAAAAGTGACAACTGCAAATCCGGCATTCAGCAGGCACCTCACAGAAGCCTGTTCAATGCATTGGGCTTTACTAAGGAGGAGCTTGACCGTCCACTGGTGGGCATCGTAAGCTCCTATAATGAGATTGTTCCCGGTCATATGAACCTTGATAAAATTACCGAAGCGGTAAAGACCGGAGTGCTTATGGCAGGAGGAACACCTGTTGTGTTTCCGGCAATTGCCGTATGCGATGGTATCGCTATGGGACACGAGGGCATGAAGTATTCTCTCGTTACGAGAGATTTGATTGCCGACAGCACAGAGTGCATGGCACTGGCGCATCAGTTTGACGCTTTGGTCATGATACCTAACTGCGATAAGAACGTACCGGGACTGCTTATGGCAGCAGCGCGTGTAAACGTGCCGACGATTTTTGTTTCAGGCGGTCCGATGCTTTCCGGACACTTGGATGGGAAACGAACCTGCTTGTCCTCAATGTTTGAAGCGGTTGGCGCATATCATGCCGGCAAAATGACTCAGGAACAGGTTGAGGCTTATGAGAAGTCTGCCTGCCCTACCTGCGGTTCCTGCTCGGGAATGTACACTGCAAACTCCATGAATTGTGTTACGGAAGCTCTTGGCATGGCTCTTGCGGGAAACGGTACCATACCTGCTGTTATGAGCGCCCGTCTGCGCCTCGCAAAGCAGGCAGGCATGAAGGTAATGGAGCTGTTGGAAAGGAACATCCGCCCTTCGGACATCATGACGGAGGCTGCCTTCCACAACGCAGAAATTGTAGACATGGCTTTGGGCTGCTCTACAAATACCATGCTGCACTTACCGGCAATAGCAAGGGAAGCAAATGTTAAGCTTGACCTTAAAATGGCAAACGAGTTTTCTGCAAAAACTCCGAACCTGTGCCACCTCGCACCTGCCGGTGACACGTATATGGAGGATTTGGACCGTGCCGGAGGTGTGCATGCGGTTATGGCAGAGCTGAACAAAATTGGACTTTTGGACACTGGGGTGATGACTTGCACTGGCAAGACACTTGCAGAGAACATATCCGATGCGAAGAATTTAGACGAGAGTATTATCCGACCAATAGATAATCCTTATTCAAAAAACGGCGGTATTGCTGTTTTGTTCGGAAATCTTGCTCCGGAGGGCTGTGTTGTAAAACAATCAGCTGTGGCACCGGAAATGATGAAGCATCAAGGTCCTGCAAGAGTTTTTGAATGTGAGGACGATGCAATTTTTGCGATAAATGCAGGGAAGATAGTTGCAGGAGATGTAGTTGTAATCCGCTATGAGGGACCTAAGGGCGGCCCCGGAATGAGGGAAATGCTCAACCCCACCTCCGCCATTGCGGGAATGGGACTGGACAAGCAGGTTGCTCTTATAACGGACGGACGCTTCTCCGGAGCAACCCGCGGTGCATCTATCGGACACGTTGCACCGGAAGCGGCGCTGGGCGGAGCCATTGCACTTGTGCATGAGGGAGACATTATATCAATTGATATCCCTGCTTGCAGAATTGAGCTGCTTGTAACAGACAAAGAGCTTTCTGACCGCCGTGCTGCATGGATATGCCCTGAACCGAAGGTGAAAACAGGCTATCTTGCAAGATATGCACGAATGGTAACAACTGCTGCTCAAGGTGCAGTTCTGGAATAAAAACGTTTGCTAGACAAGCGTTGTGAGACTTGAACCTGAAAAGCAGCGCACAGTAAGACATAATCCCTATCCCGTCAGCGCGTCCGACGGGATAGCTTTTTGTTTGAACATTCGACTCCAAGTGTATTGACATATTTTCACAATGTGATAAAATAAACGCTACTTGAATGTTCTGTACGAAACTGCATTGTCATCGTCGCCTTTTATACAGGCTTTTTGACTTTACAAGAGTACATTGATATTTAGAAAACGGCATTCTCTGCACTGACTGTTTAAGTTTCTTGCTGCTAGGCGCCGCACAAAACGGAAATATATAAGTCATGCAGGAAAGGGCTTTGGAGGCGTTGAAATTGGATGGAAAGTTCTCTACATTAAGAAATTTGTTTTTTAAACACAAAGAGCTAATTATGTACTGTGTGTTTGGGGTCACCACCACTGTAGTAAACTGGCTTATTTATAGCCTGTGCGTCCGCGGCCTTGGGCTTAATCTATATGTATCTGGAATAGTGGCTTGGATAGTCGCGGTAATAGTCGCTTTTGTTACCAACAAGCTTTGGGTGTTTGAAAGCAAAAGCTGGGAGCCGCTTTTATTGCTGAAGGAGGTTATAGCCTTCGTGGGTGGAAGAGTGCTTACAGGCGTATTGGAGGTTATTGCGGTTCCGGCTTTGGTAGACTGGGGACTGGACATAACTCTGTTCAATGTTGAAGGACTGCCTGCAAAAATAATTGTGTCAATGGTGATAGTAATACTCAATTATATTCTGAGCAAGTTTATTGCTTTTGGCGGTGCCAATCACGCTGATAAATAGTTTGGATTTGAACGTAATAAGGCTTTCGGTTTCCCGAAAGCCTTTTGCTATATACGATACTTTACATAAGCTTAATTGATTAAGATAAAGCATATTTTTAAATCGCGGATATTTATTTCTGGTTCCCTGCAATAAAATGAATCAGCCACGCGTTAATGTGGTGACAGGAGGCGAAGGATGCAATTGTTTGGAACGACGTCAGCCGAACAGAATATCACCCTAAACCAGTCTACGCTTGATAAATACCTAAGTCAAATTGCTCTGGGCGAAAAATCCGCCCTTGCGGAGCTGTTCGAAGGTACAAAAGCGTCGGTTTATGGTTTTGCCCTGTCCATCGTTAGAAATGCGTATGATGCGGAGGATGTGCTTCAGGAGACTTATGTGAAGATATGGTCCGCAGCTGAAGGCTACCGCTCGCAGGGAAAGCCCATGGCTTGGATTTTGACAATCGCCAAAAATCTTGCCACAAGTGTCCTGCGCGAGAGAAGCAAAACGGCTGACGTCCCTGAGGAGGACTGGCAAACTTATTATGCCGATTCTCCCGCAGTCAGCTCCGAGGATAGATTGGTGCTGGCTGCTGCAATGGAACAGTTGTCCGACGATGAGAGGCAGATTGTTATGCTTCACGCCGTGTCGGGACTAAAGCATATCGAAATCTCAAAGCTAATGTCACTTCCGTTATCTACCGTCCTTTCGAAATACAACAGAGCTAAAAAAAAGCTCCAAACGAATTTAAAGGAGGGGAATTAAGTGAAAAACAAAACAGTAGAAACACATTTAAGAGCTGCGGTTGCTAATACAGTTCCGGACGTTCTCAATAACATCCTCTCCGAATGTGAAGATCGGAAAGGCAAGGTAATTGAAATGAAAGCAAAAACATCTAATAAAAACTGGGTAAGACCGCTGTGCGCAACGGCAGCAGCTATGGCGCTTCTGGTAGGCGGAGTGTTCGGCGCAGGTCACATCAAGGCTCATGCAGTTGATTCCGTTGTTTCTCTTGATGTTAATCCCAGCATTGAAATTGAGGCAAACAAAAATGAAATAGTTGTTTCGGTCAAGGGTCTTAACGAGGATGGCATAAAGATTATCGACAAGGAAAAGGCGGAGGGTACTAAGCTTGAAGGTGCGAAGCTTGATGAGCTTACAAAGGAGCTTGTTGCCTCCATGGTGGAGGAGGGATACCTCACAGAGCTCGCAAACTCGGTTTTAGTGTCGGTTGATAACGAGGACACGGAAAAAGGCACTGAAATTGAGAAATCTCTTATGGATGCTATAAACAGTGCGCTGTCTGAAAATGGAGTCGATGGTGCGGTTATAGGTCAAAAACTCAGTAAGGACGGGGAGTTAAAGGCTATAGCAGACAAACTGGGAATTTCAGTGGGCAAGGCAGGGCTTATCAGCTCAATAGTTGAGAATCAGCCGGAGCTTAGCTTTGAAGATCTTGCAAATATGAGTATAAACGACCTCAGTCTTATTGCCAAACAGATTGAAGGCTCTTCCGCTGAGATTAAAATTGTTGGCTCCCCCAGTGACAAAAATTATGTCAGTGCAAAATGTGCAATTGAAAATGCCTGCGTTAATGCAAACGTTGCTGTAAGTGACATTGTAGGTGCTGACGCAAAAATCGGGTACACCGACGGCAAGCTGGTATACAGTGTTAAGGTAAAAGTTGGAGAAACCGAGCTTAACTACAACGTAGATGCAAAGAGCGGTGAAATAATCTCCATTGTATCTGCTGTTGTTGATGCAGCCACAGGCAAGGCTGGAAATACTACCGGCGGAACTACCTCCGGAGGCAATACCACAGGCAGCAGCACCAGCGGCACAACTGTAAATCCGAAGTACGAGGAAGCGGTAAAGGATATCATCACCGACACAGTGGGCGAGGTTGTGAATAAGGTACTGCCGGGCAATACAACCGGCAATACTACCGCAAATGCAGGAGCTTCAGATAACAAGGGGAAAGTTGACTATGAGGATGAAATAACTAATGCGGTTAAGGACACTGTAGGTAAGGTTGTGGACAAGGTAACCTCAGAAAATGCTCCCACCGCAGACAGCTCCGCTGCAAAAACCGACTATGAGAAAATTATAACCGATATCGTTACCGAAGGCACGCAATCGTTTGCAAATGATTTTCTCGGCGGAGGCTTTAAGGGCTAAGCGAAGCCTGCAAAAAACTTAATATAGGTTGTTCCTCCTTCCTGTGTTAACGATAAAAGCTGTGCCGTAAAACATTTAATATGTTTTACGGCACAGTCAATTTAATAAGTCATTAGTGTCTTTGCTAGCTTTTTAAAGCGCGCATAGCATTTAAAACCGCAAGTAAGCTCACGCCTACGTCGGCAAAAACCGCAAGCCACATGTTTGCAATTCCAAATGCACCTAAAATCAAAACTATTGCCTTAACAGATAAAGCAAAGATAATGTTTTGACGGACAATTCCCATTGTTCGGCGGGATATTTCAACGGCACGGGCAATTTTGGCGGGATTATCATCCATCAAAACCACATCTGCTGCTTCAATTGCGGCATCACTTCCCAAACCTCCCATAGCAATTCCCACGTCAGCCAAGGACAATACGGGGGCATCATTTATGCCGTCGCCGACAAAGGCAAGCGTGGAATCGACAGGCTTCTTGTCGCGCAGGCCTTCAACAATGGATACCTTATCAGCGGGCAGAAGCTCTGCATACATCTTATCAATTGAAAGCTCTTTTGCAACCGCTTCGGCGGTTTTCTTCATATCACCTGTCAGCATTACTGTTTGTGTAATTCCAAGCTCCTTGAGCCTTTTGATTGCCTGCTGAGAATTTGGCTTAATTTGGTCTGATATGACAATGTGCCCCATGTATTCGCCGTTAACAGCAACGTGAACTACAGTGCCGGGGTGCTCACAGCTCTTCCATGCAGCGCCGATTGCGTCCATCAAGCGGCTATTTCCCACGTGGATTGTTTTTCCGTCAATAACTGCGTTGACACCAAGACCTACCTGCTCGGCAGCTTCTGAAACCCGTGCTTTGTCTATGTCTTTGCCGTGAGCAATCACAATTGACTCGGCAATGGGATGAGTGCAGTAGCTTTCTGCTACCGCTGCAATTTCCAGCAATTCTTCTTCGGAAATCGTCTCGGGGTGTATTGCGGTAACTGTAAAGCTGCCTTGGGTAAGAGTGCCTGTTTTGTCAAAAACAACGGTTTTCACCGTTGAAAGTGCTTCAAGATAGCTTGCGCCTTTGATGAGTATGCCTTGCTTTGAAGCTCCGCCTATTCCTCCGAAAAAGCTGAGGGGAACGGAAAGCACCAAGGCACAGGGGCAGGATACAACCAGAAAAATCAGCGCTCTGTTTATCCATGTGCTCCACACCTGACTAAAAAACAGTGGCGGCAAAATGGCTAGCAGCACCGCTGAGATAACAACAAGGGGAGTATATACCTTTGCAAAGCGGGTGATAAAATTCTCTGCCCTTGCCTTTTTAGAAGATGCATTTTCCGTAAGCTCAAGAATTTTTGAAACCGTGCTTTCTCCGAATTCGCTCTGGACCTCAACCTTTATCAGACCACTTAGATTTACAGTTCCGCTGACAACCCTATCTCCGCAGAACTTATCCTGAGGAAGTGCTTCACCAGTTAGCGCTGCGGTATTTACGGTTGTTGAACCGTCGGTAATTATACCGTCAAGAGGGATTTTTTCGCCGGGGAGAATTACGATAGTTTCGCCAACCTTTATATCCTCGGGAGATACAATGGACTCAACACCGCTTCTATAGACACGAGCACTGTCGGGGCGAATATCCATGAGTGCGGCAATGGATTTTCGGCTTTTGTCAACCGCCATGTCCTGAAACAGCTCGCCAACCTGATAAAACAGCATTACCGCGACAGCCTCAGGGTACTCGCCGATAAAGAATGCACCAACAGTTGCAAGAGACATTAAGAAGTTTTCGTCAAAAACCTCACCGTGCAGTATGTTTTTTAATGCCCGCCACAAAACATCATAGGCAACAACTGCGTAAGGAACTAAAAATACCAGCAGCTGTAAGTAGCCTTCAAACGGTAGCAGGCATGCTGCAATTAAAAGAACTATGCTTGAGATTATTCTAATTAAAATGTTTTTTTGTTCAGCTTCCATGGTTGGGCACCTCCGTAATATGTTCATAGCCCGTGCCTATTATGGAACGGACGTGATCGTCTGCTAAGGAATAGAATATTGTTTTTCCCGAGCGGCGGCTTTTTACGAGCTTGTTTATTTTGAGAACCTTTAGCTGATGCGAAATAGCACTTTGGGTCATCCCCAAAAGCTCAGAAATTGCGCAAACGCAAAGTTCGGACTCGGAAAGCGCGTATAGAATTTTTATTCTGGTTGTGTCTCCGAAAACCTTAAAGAGATCTGATAAATCGCAAAGAAGCTCATCTGACGGCAATGCGCTTTTTACCGAGCAAAGAGCGTCATCGTGATTGTGTTTACGTGCATCCATACACTTGAACGTCCTTTCATATGAATAACTGTTCATATATTAACACTGAAAGGCTCAGATGTCAATATACAAAAGCATATGCCTTATTTTAAATATTGCCATATATATGATTATCTGCAAAAGTTGTTTTTTGATTTTGAAATTATGATATTTGCAAATATGTTCTTAAATAATAGGAAAACAGGACTGTCTTTTATAAAAGACAGTCCTGTTTAAAATTTGAAATTATTTTATTATTGCATTTGAAATTGCTTTAATCAGCAAGGACAAAAGCTTTTCAAGAAACAAGGAAAGCAGCACCACAACAAGTGTGTAGGCAAGAAGCTTATCGGTTTCAAGACTAAGCTTTGCATCGTAAAGCATTTCACCGATTGAGCCTACGGCAATCCCGATGACCTCGGCGGACACTCCTGCCTTCCATGCAAGACCCATACCTACATGACAGGCACTCGCGAAGTGGGGCACTGCATAGGGCAGATAAATAAATCGGAAACGGTCACGTTTTAGCATTCCAAAAACCTCTGCTGCTTCAAACCTTTCCTGCTCAACGCTTTTAAGTCCTGCGAGAATGTTTGAATAGAATACGGGGAGCACCATTAAAAATGAAATGAGTGCCGAAAGGTTTTTTGAACCCACTGCCAAAAGCGCAAGGACAACAAAGGAGGCAACAGGTGCCGCCTTGACAGTACCCATAAGAGGGCGGAAAAGCGTTTCAAAAAGCTTGAGCTTATATGCCAGAGCCGCCAAAGCAGTGCCAATAACAGCTCCGGACAAAAAGCCGATTAATATGCGAGATAAAGAAAATGCAACTATTTTATAAAATTGGCTTGTCTGCATAAGTGCAAAAAGACATTTTATTACAGCAATAGGCGATGCCAGAAAAAGCTCTTGCTTTATGAGCATTGCAGCAAGCTGCCAAACAACCAGCCAAAAGACCGCACTTGCAACGGCAATCAGTATTCTTTTTTCCCGAGGTGCTTTATGCTCCGTAGTAGAAGTCATCATCGGGCAGGGTACCTCCCACAGACTGCGGATTTTGTTTAAACAGTACGCTTAAATATGCAGAAAGGTCAGATTTCATATCAGAACCGGATTTAAATGTAATTCCGCAATAGGGCAAAGCCTTGAGTGCGACTGCACTTTTTGGAACAATGCCGGCTTCGGCAATTAGCTCGGAAGCGGCTTCATTGTTCTCATTAACCCATGTAGCGGAGGATTCGTAGTCAGCAAGAAAGCTCTTCAACAGCTCGCTGTGGTTTTCTGCAAAATCACGGCTTACCACGAGAACACCTGTAACAAGATTTCCCTCAAGTCCGGCATTTTTCCACTCCTCATCAAAGCTCAAGGCTATGCGGGCATTAGGGTTTGCCATTAAAACAGTTGTGGCGTAGGGCTGGGGAAGCACTGCAATTGTACCCTCAACTGCTGACTCTCCAGAGAGCAAAGCGGCAATTTCCGTAGCTTCGGATTTGAATTCTACAGTCAGGTCTTTTGCGGGGTCAAGCCCATTGCCTGCAAGAATGGCATTTAAGGCAAATTCGGGAGTTGTACCCTTGCCTGTGGAATAAATAGTTTTTCCCTTGAGGTCTGCGATAGAGTGAATGCTGTCTCCCAACTCTACCACATTCAATACACTCATGGTGTTTATGGCGGCAACCTGGAGCTCTACGCCTGGTTTATTATATAGAACTGAGGCGAGATTTGCGGGAATTGCAGCTACATCAAGCTTTCCGCCTGCTATAAGTGCGGTTATCTCGTCCGGCGCACCGTAAATGCCGCTTTCAACGTTATAGTCTAAAAGTCCAGCCTTTGCATCGTCAAGAAGCTTTACAAGACCCATGGTGGTTGGGCCCTTTAGGCTTGCAGCACGCACTGTTTCTTTTTCAGCTGTATCTGCTTCCTGTGTGGACTGAGGTGACGGCACTGAAGATGGTTCGGGACTTTTGACCGTACAGCCTGCGAATAGAGCCAGAATTAAAACAAGGCTTACGATGAATGAAATTGTTTTTTTCATTTTAACTCTCTTTTCTGTTAAATATTTATCTTATTCTACTCCACAACACTGAAAAAGTAAATGCTTACATTTGAATAAAGCGGTATAAAAAGTAATTGTTCTAAAAGTGATATTAAATTATAATGTTAAAACGCTAAATAAACAAATGAAGTTTACTTAAATATAAAGCTGTGTTAAACTAGACTTGCTACGCGTTTACGAATGCAACTTCAAATGCTGTAAATTAACCTTTACGGGCGGGGGGAAAGACCTATGAAAGCAATGCTCAGTAAACCTTTAAAAGCAAAATGTGTTATTTTGTCCTTGGCGGTAATTGCTTTTGTATCAATCTGTGCAAACATTGTATTGTATTGCCACATAGAAAATAAGCGTAATGTGGATGTTTTAGGCACATATTGCTGCGGTGAGCAGGTAAGTGAGGACGCAGAATATTTCGCCATAATGAAAAACGGAAAGTACGTATGGTACAGACAATTCGAAAAATTGGACGAGGGTCAATATATTCACGAAAAAGAGGAAATTTACTCTCTGCAAAGCGATGAAGAAAACCAAGGAGTGTCCCATGTCTGGTTTGCTAAAGACAGACTGTTTCACTGCGACAGCGAGGGAGAGATAGAGATTTTTGAGAAAATAAGTGATATGCCCGGTCTTATAAATGTTCAGAGCTGATAAAAAACTCCGATGCTGCTTTTACAGCATCGGAGTTTTTTGTCGCACGGTGAAACTATACAGGCATCCAATCTGTCAGCCACCTTTGATAGGTGATAGACCAGCAGCGCTTTTCAATTACGCCGTTGTTATCTCTGTATACCCACT
>CAZAIU010000004.1:49548-92570 GCA_964485265.1 uncultured Oscillospiraceae bacterium
GCGTAGGACAATATTAAGACCGATACAAGGATAATTGAAAAAAGTACTTTTATGCCTTGGCGAATTTGGGGTGGCGGGAACAGAGCCAACTCACATCGGCGGACTGTATTGCTGCCTCCTGCAGAGTCAGCAAAGGCAACTGCATTTGGCATTGTGTTAGGTGCATTGGCAAGCTGACGGATAACACTAAGTGTTGACTGCACATAGGCTATGCGGTCTTCATCGTCCTGACCGCTCAAAACATTGCAGTCACAATTAACTTCAAGTATGTAGCTGAGCCTTTTACGAATCACATACACAAAAGGATTCCACCACATAAATGCGCACAAAATGTTAAACAGCAGCTTTTTCCATAAATCTCCATGCAAAAAGTGACACCATTCGTGCCTTAAAACGCATTCAGCCTCCCTGTCTGATAGTTGCAGAGGAGGCATGAGAATGGTGGGGACAAATAATCCTGTCATAACAGGCATTCCGATTTCGTCAGAAACGATAAATTTGTAGGTTTGGTTGGGCTTGGACTTTTTAACTATGCTGTCCATGATGCGCCCAAGCTGAGGGCTGTAAACGGAATTCAAACTGCCTATCGCTTTTTTCTGGCGGACAATGGAAAAAACCAACGCTGTCAAACAGACTAAACTGCCTGCTGCCCATATGAAAATAAGCAAATGACTAAGCTGAATTGATTTGCCAAAAACACTGAATAGCTCAAATCGCAGCCCTCGCTGGAGCGCCGGCATAACTACGCTGTCACCGATTATATTGACACTTGGTGTCTCAAATGGTAAGAAAAGGCGCAATACACCCACAGACATGATAATGAGAAAACCCGATATGCCAAATCTCAATACAAATTTATTGCTTTTGACAAAGATAACCCCAACTAATAGAATAACTGTACTCCAAACGACAGATGACAGGAAAGAGAATTCCGTAACGGTCATCCTACCGCTCCTTCTTTTTCCTTAAAATCAATGCTTCAATTTTGTCGATATCTTCGCTGTTGATATCATCGCCATCGATAAGGGCACTGAAAAGACCCATAATAACAGCGCTTTTGTTTTTGGTTGCAGAAGCATTTTGAGTGACCTGCATTAAGGAATATTCCTCGGGAGTGATAGCAGCATTGAAAACTCGGCTGTAGGTACGACCGGAACGAACCATTCCGTCAACTACAATTGCACCCTTTTCCAGCATGTTGGTAAGGATAAGGTGGATGGACAAATCCTTCCAAGACTTTTCGGGAGACAGAGTGTTGATTTCCCCGGCAGTCAGCCCGCGATCCTCGGACCATAGCAGTGATAAAATTTCGTATTCGCTTATTGATAAAGAAACCATAAAAAACACCTTCCTTTTAATGCTTGCATTATACACCAACATACGTAGAATGTCAATAACTGTCATTGAAGATTACGAATTACGATTAATGCTTCACTGAAACTGGCGCTGATCTTGCTGTATTTTTGGATGCAAGCAGCATGCTGCAAAGCTGCTGATGTTGTATAATTTAAACAATTGGGAGCGATTTGTGGAGATTCAAGACAATATTTAAGTGCTTTTTGTACATTTGACGTTTCAAATTAGAATCGTTGCATGGATACCTGCTGTTGTGGGTTTTATAAAACAAATGAGAAAAAAATAATTAAGTAGGAGGCTGAAAGTTACAACATCAGTCTCCTGTTTTTTATTATTTAATCGTTACCTAACGCTCAAATCACCTTTGCTGCGCACTAAGTAGTGACCGCCGGCAGTGCCGCAAGGCTGCCCGTTTTCTGAAACCGTAGCCCCGCGCAGCAGAACTCGGCGTATCTCGCCGCGAGTTTCAAGTCCTTCAAAGGGAGAATAGCCGCAGGCGCTATGTTGGGAAACAGCAGAAATTTTGCCGGAAGGATTAGGGTCAATAATTACGATGTCCGCATCGAATCCCTCGCGTATATAGCCCTTACTGTGAGACAATCCATACAGACGCGCAGGATTTTCGCAAAGCAGACGGCACATATCCTCAAGTGCAATTCTGCCCTTCTGGACACCCTCAGAGAACATAAGTATACCGCGCGTTTCAACTCCGGGCATACCTCCGGGGATGTTGCGGAAATCTTGAAGTCCCAACTCCTTCTGCTTTAATGTGAAGGCGCAGTGGTCTGTACATACAGTTTGTATTGACCCGCGCTTTATGGCGCTCCAAAGTGATTTGCAGTCACTTTTTTTGCGCAGGGGCGGAGCAATAACATACTTTGCGCCCTCAAAGCCCTCGGCGTAGTACACACTGTCGTCCAAAAGCAGATATTGAGGACATGTCTCGGCAAAAACGGTTTGACCGTGCACCCGTGCTGCCTCGACCTCCAAAAGTGCCTCCTCACTGGTGAGATGAACCACCATAACAGGCGCGTCAGCAAGTCTTGCCAAAAACAGCAGCCGGTGTACAGCCTCTGCCTCGCAGGCAGCAGGACGGGTTTCGGGATGTGCCGAAATGCCTAAATGACCTTTTGCCGATGCCTCTCGGCGCATGGCGTCAATGGACTCGGCGTGCTCGCAGTGAACGCCGGCAAAAGCTCCCTCGTTTTGCAGTGCCTTCAAAATTTCATATATTGCGCCGTCACCTACCATCATTGCCTCATAGGTCATATAAAGCTTATAGCTGGTGATGCCGCGCTTTGTCATAATAGGAAGCTCACGGCGCACGGAATCGTTCCAGTCGGCGATAGACATGTGAAAGCCATAATCACAGAAGCTTTTACCTTGTGCCTTTGCCATCCAGTTGTCAAAGCCCTGACACAGAGTTTCGCCATTGTACTGAGTGGCAAAGTCGATTATGGTTGTTGTGCCGCCGCATACGGCGCTTTGTGTGCCGCTTTCAAAATTATCTGCCGTTACTGTGCCGGCAACATGCAGGTCAAAGTGGGTATGAGCGTCAATGAATCCCGGAAACAGCAGCATTCCCGATACGTCAATAACATCAGCGCCTGTGCGGTCAAGCTGCCTTGCCACACGGGTAATTTTTTCGTTTTCAATAAGAACATCAGCCGGAAAAGCTCCTGCGGAGGAAACCACAGTGCCGCCGCTTAGCAGTGTTTTCAATGTATTCACCTCACAAAATAAAATCGCTTCGGTTTTGGCTTGCTAAATAGTACGCTGAAATTAAACCGCATTATGCATTAATGGTCAATCAAAAAAGCCTTTGACCGGAAACGTATTTTGCCTGTACTATCCGTTCGCCGCCAAGGTACATGAGCCGCTCAAGACGCTCGCAGGAGGGCAGCGGACGGGGAGAGAGCAAAGCTGTATCATCAAGTACCACAGCGTCAAGCTCATAGCCGCATTCAAAGCTGCCGACTTTCCCGAAAAAGCTGCCGCCTCCAAGGGTTGCCATGTAAAATACCTCGGGGAATGTTAGGGGGGGAAGCGTGTTGTCAGAGAGTTTCCAACGGAGCTTTGATACCTGAACCGCATCCGCCATGCTTCTGAAAAGTGAGAGATTTGCACCGCCTGCCACGTCTGTTCCAAGGCCGACTGATAGGTTTTCGTTCAGATACTGCCGTATTGGTGCAATACCTGAGGCAATATTGGTATTGGATTGGGGACAGTGAGCAATGAATACCCCTGCCCGCTTAATACGGGCAAGCTCGCTTTTGGGGCATTGAACACAGTGAGCCATAATGGTAGGAGCACTTCCCCCGAAAAGCCCGAAGCGCTCGTAGCTCTCGCCGTAGTCCTGTACGGTAGGACACAGACCTTTGATCCATTCAATCTCACTTTGATTTTCGGAAAGATGGGACTGAACGGAAAGCCCGTATTTTTTCTGAAGCTGTCCCAAGCCCTCCATAAGTCTGTCACTGCAAGAGGGAGTGAAGCGAGGGGTTAAAATGGGCTTAGTGTTGGCGAAATTCTGACTTTCATTTATCCAAAGCTCTGTTTCCTCAAGGCTTTTTTCTGTTTCTTCGCATAGGTAATCGGGACTGTTCCTGTCCATGTTAACCTTGCCTACATAGCAGATAAGCCCGCTTTTTTCAAGCTTATCCATTAGCAGAAGCGTTGAGGATGTATGGAGCGTTGCAAAAATGCAAGCTCTGGTAGTAGCGCTTTTTACAAGGTCGGAAACAAAAATGCCGTAGGCTTTTTCGGCGTATGCGGTCTCTTCATATCGACGCTCCTCGGGGAAGGCGTGAGTGTTGAGCCAGTCTAAAAGCTCCATGTCCATACCTGTGCCGCGATAGGCGTATTGGCTGGCGTGAAGATGCAGGTCGGTCATCCCGGGGATTACCAGACTGTCACCGAAATCGGTTATAGGCAGATGGGAATACTTTTCGGGAAGGCTTTTATAAATTCCGGCTGAAACTCCGTTTTTACTTACAAGATATGCACCGTCACTTATTGAAAGCTCGGTTAGACTTTTGCTGTAGATTATGTTGCCCTTTATTACGTAGTCAAGGCTCATTTGTATTCCACCTCTTTAGTGCATCTGCCCTTTGGACAGACGCTTTTTCATGGTATTTTCCACTGCATTTAAAATGTTCTCATAGCCCGTGCAGCGGCATAGATGACCCGAAAGCAGCTTGCGCAACTCCTCGCGGGTGTACAGCCTGCCGGAATTTAAAATTTCGGTTGCCGTCATTATAAAGCCGGGGGTACAAAAGCCGCATTGAACAGCGGTTTCGTCAATAAAAGCTTGCTGAATGTCCGACAATGTTCCGTCGGGATTTGACAGTCCCTCAAGCGTCATAATGTTTTTTCCGTCTGCCCATACGGCAAGATAAATGCAGCTATTGAAGGCGGTTCCGTCAACAAGCACGGTGCAGGCTCCGCATTCGCCCACCTCGCAGCCCTTTTTTACGGAGGTCAGCCTATAATCGTCCCTCAGCATGTCCGTAAGCGAAGCGCGAACTTCCACCATCTTTTCACAGGCTACACCGTTAATGGTGCATTTCACGAGCTTATACATATTTTCGTCCATTAAATTACACCTCCTGCGCGGGTTATTGCCTGCGTTAGAGCACGTTCTGTTAGGGTATAGGCAAGGTGCAGGCGGAAGTCCTTTGAGGCACGCCAGCTGTCCCGAGGCTTAACGTCCTCAAGCACCGTTTGAGAAACAAGCGTTACCGTTTCGGCGGAAGCTACCCTGCCGCGTCCGATTGCTTCCGCGTTTTTTGCTCTGATAGGAACGGGAGCGGCTACACCGAAGGCTATGCGCAAATCCTCAATTTTTCCCTTGTCTGGGGAGAGCTTTACGTTAACGGAGCAGCCTGTGGTTGCAATGTCCATTGCGTTTCGCATTCCGTATTTAATGTAGTGACCCAAATAGCCCTCATAAGAGCTTTTTGGGATGATAATTGCCGTTTGCAGCTCACCGGGACGCAAGTCCACAGTGCCCGCCTTGATGTAAAAATCGGCTATGGGGAGAAGTCTTTTTCCCTCTGCGCCCGTTAGCTCGATTACTGCGTCATAGGCAAAAAGAGTGGAGGCGCTGTCGGCGGAGGTAACACCGTTGCAGGTGTTGCCGCCTATAGTGCCGATGTTTCGGATTTGCGGACCGCCCACCATGTCCGCAGCTTCACCTAAAACCGGAATGAGGCGCTTGATATGCTCGTTTTCTGAAATGGCGGTGAAGCAGGTTAAAGAGCCGATGCGCACATCGCCGTTTTTCAAAACGGAAACGCCGCGCAGCTCGTCAAGGCCGAATATGCTCACAAGCTCGCAGCCGGAAAGTCTGCCTTCCCGAATCTGTATCAGCACATCACTGCCGCCTGCAATCACTTTTGCTTTTGGGTGCAAAACAAGCAAATCAATGGCGTTTTGAACACTTGAAGCCTCGTACAAGGCTTTTATATCATACATTTTCGCTGCCCCCTTCCAACAGTCCCGCGCGGCTGAATTCTCTGAAAAGTACATGAGGAGTCAAAGGAATTTCGTTAATTGCAACTCCTGTGGCGTTTAAAACTGCGTTTCTGATGGCAGGTGCTACAGAGCAGACAGGCGGTTCGCCCAGTGCTTTTGTACCGTAGGCGCTGGTTGGCTCAAAGTTTTCGAGAAAAAGTCCCTCAAGATGAGGATGATCCATAATTGTGGAAAGCTTGTAGTCCAAAAGGTTATCGTTTAGGGGCCTGCCGGTTTTGGGGTCAAACAGCAGCTTTTCGGAAAGTCCGTAGCCAATGCCCATGCTCATTCCGCCGTGAACCTGCGCAAGGGCAAGTGCGGGATTTATTAGCCTGCCGCAGTCGTGGACGTTAACTATGTTCAAAAGTGTTGCACGGCAGCCCTGAATATCAACCTCAACCTCTGCAAGCGTGCAGCCGAAGGAATAGGCGTTTGACTTAATTTGATAGGTGCTCTCCGCTGAAAAATGCTGACTGTGCTCAAGACTGTACAATGCCTCCATAGCAAGCTCAGAAAGGGTCATCATTTCTCTGCCGTCCGTCGTTCTAATTATTTTGCCGTCTATAATGTCAAGATTAAAGGTCGGCATGCGGGTAAGCTCGTGGGCATATTCCAAAACACGCTGCTTTAATAACAGAGCGGTCTGCTTTATGGAAAAACCCGCGGTGTAGGTTTGACGGGAGGCATATGCCCCTGTTCCGTAGGGGGTTGCATCTGTGTCCTGTGCAGAAATTACGTGTACCATGTCAACAGGGATGCCCAGAGTTTCAGCAGCCATTTGAGCAAATACGGTGTCCGCACCCTGACCGATTTCCGTTTCTCCCACTTGGAGCTGAACACTGCCGTCCTGATTCATGACTATGCGGCAGGAGGAGGTTTCAAGTGCTATCGGCCAAACAGCAGTGTTGTACCAGAAAACGCTCATACCAACACCGCGGCGAGTGTTACCGGTCTGGTTTTTATATTCTTCAAATTTGCGCTTGTAGTCCATGTGCTCCATGCCAGAGCAAAGCGCATCCCTAAAGGTATCGGCATAATTTTCGTTTTTAGAAAATCTGTCCACATAGCCCTTGGGCATAAGGTTTTTCATCCGAAGCTCAAGGGGCGTCATGCCGAGCGCCGAGGCAATATCGTCAATGTGAGCTTCTCCTGCAAAGGTTGCCTGAGGTATACCGTAGCCGCGCATAGCTCCGGCAACAGACTTGTTGGTAAACACTGTATATGCGTCCACCTCAAGATTTTCGCAGGGATATACTTGAGGAAAGCTGTTTGCACCCTTTGCGCAAACGCCGTGACCGTGGGAGGCGTAAGCGCCTTGGTCGGAAAAGCATTCCAGTTTTCTTGCAATAAGGGTTCCGTCGGTGCGGACATAGGTGATTATGTGGCTGCGTATGGCGTGACGTACCCGAGTTGAAGCAAAGGTTTCCTCGCGGCTGGTTTCAAGCTTCACCAAATGACCCCCAACCTGAGTGCAGAGATAAGCACACAAAGGCTCATACAGCGCGTCTTGCTTATTGCCGAAGCCGCCGCCGATATAGGGCTTAATTACACGAACCTTGCCCCAGTCAATTCCTAAAGCCTGTGCTACAATGCGCCGAACTATGTGGGGAATTTGTGTCGAGCTTGTTACCACCACGCGCCCTGCCTCCATTTGCGCAAAGCAGACGGGAGGCTCAATATGACAGTGCTGAACCGTGGGAGTATCGTACCAGCCCTCAATTTTTATAAGCCCGTCTTCCTTTATGGCACTTTCATAGTCGCCGCAGCGAAGCTCTGTGTGCTTTAAAATATTTCGCGGATACTCCTCGTGCAATTGGGGTGCGCCGTCTGACATTGCCTGCTGAACATCCAGCACGAAGTCAAGCTCCTCATAAAAAACCTTGATCAAAGACAGTGCCCGCTTTGCTGAAATTTCATCCCTTGCAACCACGGCGGCTATGTCGTCCCCGTAAAAGCGCACGCGATCTGTGAGAAGCAGTCTGTCACAAACGTCCTGATGAGCGGGATCTGTTGACCATGGGTGCCCTGCGGTTGGAAAGAAGTTTTTTGGAACGTCAAAGCAGGTGATGATTTTTATAACGCCGGGGAGACATTCAGCTTCAGTAGTATCAATGGTTTTTACATATCCGTTTGCAATGGTGGAATGCAGCACCTTAGCGATATATGCGCTTTTGTCGCACAGGTCGTCGGTGTATTTTGCGCGTCCCGTAACCTTGTCATAGGCATCCACGCGCTTAACGCTTGCTCCTGTCATAGGCACTAATCTCCTTTCGCTTTAGAGGCATTATGCAAAGGTACATAGGGAGTATCTTCAATAGGCAGAGAGGTTCTTGGTTTGCCGTCTACTCTAAAGGCTGCGTGAGCTGCGGCAGGTGCGGCAGGTATGGCAGCTATTTCACCAATGCCCTTTGCACCCATTGCGGGGGAGTCGTCACAGCCCTTTTCTATGAGAACAACATCGATGGGCGGAGCATCGGGGGCACGCAAAAGCCCCAGAGTGCCATATTTGGAAAGAACAAAGCCCTTATCCGTTTCGAAACGCTCAGACAGTCCGTAGCCAAGGCTCATAAGGGTGCCGCCCTCAATCTGACCCTCACAGGACTGACAATTTATTACCCTGCCAACATCATAGGCGGCAACTACCCGCTGCACGCGCTTTTCCTCGTTCATAATGACGACCTCGGCACCGTAGCTGTAATTTGCGTGACTTTCTGGGTTCGGCTTGCCGCTGCCCATAGGGTCTGAAACGAAGTTATATTCGCCGTAAAAGCGCTGTCCTTCAAGCTCATTAAGAACCTTGCCTTCCAAAGCGCAGGCAAGCTTTTTTGCCGCTCTCCTTGCTGCTTCGCCTGTAAAAAGGGTTTGGCGGCTTGCGGTTGTGGTGCCGGAGTTGGGGGTTCGGCGGGTGTCGGGGGACTCCACTGTGATGAGACCGGCAGAAAGTCCTGTTTCAGCAGCCACAATTTGGGTCATAACCGTGCCTATCCCCTGACCTATGCAGGCGGCGGAGCTTAAAATGTGTACCTTGCCGTCCTTGATCTCTAGCTCACAGCGTCCGAAATCCGGAAGACCGACACCGATGCCGCTGTTTTTCATGCAGGCGGCGATACCTGCATAGGGACTTGACTCAAAGGCTTCATTAACGGCTAAAAGACATTCCGAAAAGCCGCAGTCAGCGCCTGCAAGCTGTCCGTTCGGAAGCTCTTGCCCGGGATAAATTGCGTTGCGAAAGCGGATTTCCCAAGGCGAAATGCCCACCTTTTCGGCAAGCAGGTTAAGGTTTGATTCCGCCGCAAAGCAGCTTTGCGAAACACCGAAGCCGCGAAATGCACCGCCGGGAGGGTTGTTCGTGTAAACGCAGGTGCCCACAACTTCAATGTTCTGAAAGTTATACGGTCCTCCGATATGAGTACAGGCTCTTTGTAAAACGGGACCGCCCAAGGAGGCATAGGCCCCGCAATCGGAGGTAAGGCTTGCCCTCATGCCCACGAGAATTCCATTTTCGTCACAGGCGGTGGTTACATCAATTTCCATTGCATGGCGCTTAACGTGACATTCAATGCTCTCCTGCCGGGAAAATTTGACCTTAACGGGAAGTCCTGTCGCCCATGCCATCAGGGCGGCATGGTGCTGAACGCTCATGTCCTCCTTGCCGCCGAAGCCGCCGCCCACCAGCATGGAGCGGGACTGTACCTTTTCAGGCGGCAGCTTTAGCATACGGGAAATTTCCTTTTGCTCGTCGTAAACCGACTGAGAGCCTGTAAAAAGAAGTATACCGCCGTCACCTGCTGGCTGAGCCACGGCACACTCGGGCTCCATAAAGGCGTGGTCGGTCATAGGGGTGCTGTAGTGCTGTGTGACCACATACCTTGCATTTGCAATAGCATTTTCGGGATTACCCCGACGCAGGGTTTGTGTGGAAAGCACATTTCCGCCCTCATGAAGCCTCGGAGCATCGGGTAAGAGGGCCTGCTGGGGGCAGGTTATGGGTGTAAGCGGTTCATAATCTACCTCAATAAGTGACAAGACCTCATCAAGGCTTTCCTTGCGGCGCACTGCAACCAAAGCAACCGCGTCGCCTATATAGCGTGTTACATCTCCTTGGGCAATAAGCACATCCCAGTCTGGAACAATATGACCAGTTTTGTTAAATGGTACATCCTCAGCGAGTAGTATTTTAACTGCATCGGGGTGCAAAAGCGCATTTGAAATGTCAATCCTCAAAACTCTTGCGCGTGGATATTTGCTTCGCAGAGCTTTAGCATAAAGCATATCAGGCAAAACAAGGTCATCGGCATAAATTCCCGTACCCAATATTTTTTCGCGGGCATCAATGCGCGCCATGCTTCCGCCCAGAGCTGCACTGCTGTCACGCGCCGGCAGGTCGCCGCCTTTTGAAAGCAGCTCTGCTGCCATTAAAATTGCATCCTCTATTTTTTTGTAGCCCGTGCAGCGGCAGATATTTCCGCGGATTGCCTTTTTTATATCATCGCGGGTAGGTGATTGGTTTTCATCCAAAAGTGCCTTTGCACAAAGTACCATCCCGGGAATACAGAAGCCGCACTGCACCGCTCCCGATTTTTCGAAGCAATAAACATAAAGCTCTTTTTCATCGGGAGAAAGCCCCTCCACAGTGAGAATTTTCCGCCCATCGAATTTGGAGCATTTTTGAGTACAGCAGCGAATTTTCTTCCCGTCACACAGTACAGTGCAGGCTCCGCAGGCACCTGAGGAGCAGCCATCCTTTACAGAGGTGAGATGAAGCGTGTCTCTCAGAAAGTCCAAAAGACGTATATCCCTCTCAAGCTCGTACACAGTTTGATTAACAGTTAAAGCTATCATATAAGTGCGCCTCGCTTCCCAAGAATATCGGGACATTTAATATCGGGGTTAAGCTTTCAAAGGCGGTGATAAACAGAACTTACATGCCGTGGGGTTACAAAAGATAGGGGTATTCGTTCAAAATCCCATGAATTACCGGCATAATTTCGCCAATTCTGCCGCAGCCGTTTTTGTCTGTTTCGAATAGCTCTCCGTTTAACCTTGTGAGAAGTCTGCCGTTACTTTTAAGGACAAAGCCGTTGTTGTCGCTTTGCACCAAATCGTCCTCGTTTGCAAAAACGGTAAGCTTATCCTTGTATGGGCTGCCTTCATAGGGACAAAAAACTCCGCAGTTTCCGCACTCATTGCACAGCCTGTCAAGGTGTATAATTTGAGGCATTTCCATGCTATCTATTATCACGGAGATATTTGCGCGGTTTGGACACACATCAACGCAGCTCTCGCACAGCGCTTCACAATTCAGACAGCGCAGGTTTTCCTGCTCCGCAGATGATTTATTGTGCAGCTCGCTGCGGGCCTTGCGTATGCATATTTCGTCAAGGGGGGCTTTGACATCGCTTGCGGCTGTGCCTAAAATCATATCAACTGCCGCTGCTGCATCGGCAATGCACTCCACAACGGTGCTTGGACCTCTAAAACCGTCGCCTACAACAAAAATGCTGCCGTTTTTAATTTGCTTTGCCAGTTTGCGCTCGGTAACGGGCACACCTGCTTTTTCAAGGTAGGCTGTGTCAACACTCTCTCCGATTGCAGAAATAACGGTGTCGGCAGAAATATCGATAAATTCACCTGTTGGCACAGGCGCGCATCTGCCGCTGCTGTCTGGCTCGCCAAGGCACATTTTTTCACAGAGGAGAACTCCGCAATCCAAGCTAACGGGGGATGAAAGCTCTGAAAACTCAATGCCTTCTGCTATGCAAAGCTCCAGCTCCTCTAAGTCTGCGGGCATCTCGGAGCAGGTGCGGCGGTATATTATGCGCACATGCTCAACCTCGGACATTCGCAGGGCGGCACGGGCAGCGTCCATTGCCGTGTTGCCGCCGCCTATAACAGCAACGTTTTTGCCAAGATGAAGCTCCGTCGGCGCCTTTTTTGCCTTTTCAAGGAATTCAAGCACGTTTAAGGCGCGGCCCTTTTGAAGCTTAAGCTCTCCGTGCTGCCATGCGCCAACCGCAATTATTACATGGGAATAGCCCTGCGACAAAAGTGAGGGTGCATCATCAATACCGGTATTCAGTCTTATTTTAACGCCGAGCTGCTCAAGCAGCTTCACGTCATTGTCGATTGCCGAAGCGGGAATCCGAAACTCTGGGATTACGTGGCGCACAATGCCGCCCAGAGCGTCCCGCTTTTCAAATATTGTGACTTGAGCGCCCTCCCGCGCAGCAAGAAATGCTGCCGCCATGCCCGCGGCACCGCCGCCGATAACGGCGATTTTTTGTCGGAGCTTACTTTTTGGGACAAGCGTGGGCAAAAAGTCCTCAAAGCCCTTTTGAGCGGCAAGAAGCTTCGTGTCCCTTATGCTGACTGACTCCTCGTAAAAATTTCTGGTGCAGGCGGTCATGCAGCGATGTGAGCAGATAGTGCCTGTTATGTGCGGCAGGGGATTTTTGCGGCAAATTACCTCGAGAGCGCTTGCGAACCTGCCCTCTCCGACTAAAGAAATATATGCGGGGATGTCTTGATGTATGGGGCAGCCCTCTCTGCAAGGAGCAGCAAAGCAAGCCTTTAAGGGAAGCTTTTTTATGAGCTTCGTGTTTTTTCGGGGCTTTAGGGGCTTTGTATACCGTGGGTTTTTAAGTGCATCCTCAGCTATTGCCGAGAGTCTTTCCATATCAACTCCGATAAAGGGGCGATATTCGCACTTCGCGGCAAGCTCCGCCATTGGATAGAGCCTATTGTAGCCGCCGGGCTTTAAGAGGGTTGTTGCAACGGTAACAGGCCAAAGACCTGCACTGAAAAGCTCACCGCAGTTAAGTTGATCTGCGCCTCCACAGTAGGAGATGCGCAGTGCGCCAGAAAATTCCTCCTCCAGTTTTTTCGCCAGATTGACCGTAAGGGCGTAAAGCGCCCTGCCGCTCATGTACATTTCAGCCCCGGGAAGCTCTCCTTGTTCGATTTTAACAGGCAGTGTGTTGGAAAGCTTTAGACCGAATTCCACATGGTTTTCCTCTGCAAGGCTCTGCAAGCGCCTGAACATAGGCACAGCGTCACAAAACTGCAAATCGTCCTTAAAATGATGGTCGTCAAAGCACACGTAGGAGTAGCCCATGTCATCCATTGCTTTGCGGGCAAAATCATAGCCTAAAAGGGTGGGATTGCATTTTATGAAGGTGTTGAGATTTTTTTCGCTGATTAAATAAGCTGCTATGCGCTCAATTTCCTCGGGGGGGCAGCCGTGGAGGGTAGAAATGGTGACACTTTGACAAACATGTGGGTTTATGTCCTTTATATAGCTCTCATCGAGCTTGTTAAAACGTGAAAGGTTAGCAAGCGTCCAGTCCATACAGCTTTTAAAGCTCTCGGTGTCTGCGGCATTTTTTAAGCCCTCAATAAAGCTGTCTATTTTTTGTGTTTTAATACCCGCCAAATCGTAGCCCACGGACATGTTGAACACAAATCCGTCAGGCTCGCCGAGAGCAAGCTCGCGGCTGATGAGCTTTATTGCAAACCATGCCTTTATGTATTCGTCCATAGCCAGCGGCACATAAAGCTCTGTAGACCACTCCACGTTGTAGCACTCGTCTTCTGCAAGAATACACGGCTTTGCAACGCACTTTGAAAGTGCCTCTCCGTCCATCTTCTGAACGGTTTTTAGCTCAAAAAAGCGAGCACCGGCGGCATAGGCGGAAATTATGTTCTGGGCAAGCTGACTGTGAGGACCGGCGGCAACGCCGAAGGGTGTTTCAAGCCTTTCACCGAAAATAGGCAGGGTCTTTGTGCCCTCGTGCCTGTAAAGCCGGTTTACACCGAAAATCGTTTTGTCCTTAGTGTATTCGCCCAAAAGCCAATCCATTAGTTCTCCAAAAGAAACAGGTGTCATTTTATCGCTCATAATTTTAAAACCGTCCTTTCACTGCAAGGTGAAAATGGAAAAAATCCAAAAACTCGGTTAGCTGATAAGGTGTGCGGCAATTTTTTGTAAACGGAAAATTTTATCTGCCTGCGTTTATACGAGACCAAAGCTCTGACGCTATTTCTCTAGCATGGGCAAGCTCCGCTTTTTTGTCTATGCCGACAAGCTCGCGGTTTAACATTTTTGTTTCACCGCCGATTATGGTGGTGCGTGTCATGCCGCCGTTCATGCCGAAGAGAATATGGGAATTGATGTTGTCGGCGTTCATAGGAGTTAGAGGCTCATAGTCCATAACGATTACGTCCGCATGAGCGCCGGACTTCAAAACGCCTATGGGACGTTTGAAAAACTGCGATGCCATTTTAGCGTTGTTATAAAACAGCATTTTGGGAATTTCACCCCAAGCAACCGTCGGGTCGCACAGCTCGTGCTTGTGAAGAAGATTTGCAGTCTTGTAGCTTTCTAGCATATCGTTGGTGTAGCCGTCGGTTCCAAGACCTAAAAGTATGCCCATATCAAACATTTTCAGCACCGGAGGACAGCCAATGGCGTTGCCCATGTTGCTTTCGGGATTGTGAACAACCATGGTGCCTGTGTCGCGGATAAGCTCCATTTCCGCCTGAGAAACATGGGTGCAGTGACCGTAAATTGTTCCCTTGCCGCAAATACCGAAGTCGTGTAGACGGAAAACAGGGCGCTTGCCGTGCTTTTTGAGACACTCGGTTACATCCAAAATGCCCTCAGCCACATGGATGTGATAGCCGGCACCCGACGGATTTCGACTTACGCAATATTCAAGGGTTTTGTCCGACAGGGTAAACTGAGCGTGCAGACCCATAATGCCTGCAATTTGGTCCCGCTCGTCCTTTGCCGCCCAATTGATGAAATCAACATTTTCCAAAACCGCCTGACGCATTTTTGCCTCGCCCTCACGGTCGGAAATTTCGTAGCAAAGATTTGCACGAACACCGTATTTCTTTGCGCTCTCGGCAATCGCAAAAAGACTGCCGGGAATTTCTCCATAGCTTGCGTGATGGTCAAAAATCGTTGTAACACCGTTTTCAATGCAATTGATAAAGGTGCAGTCGGCGCTGGCACGCGTATCACGGAGCTTGAGCTTTCGATCAATTGTCCACCACTGACCGTCAAGCACCTGCAAAAATGTCTTTCGTGGCTCGCCCTTGATATTTAAGCCCCTTGCAAAGGCGCTGTAAATATGGTTGTGTGCGTTTATCATTCCGGGCATTATAACGCCGCCGCAAGCGTCAATAAACTCACTGTGGGGGTACTTCTCCTGCATAGCGGCGGTTTTGCCAACCTCAACAATGATGTCGCCGTCCATAACAACACAGCCGTTTTCAATAAACGGGTTGTCTATATCGCGGGTAACAAGTCTTCCGTTACCTAAAAGCTTCATAGCCTATCCTCCGTTTTCTGGGTTGTAGGTGAATTTATAATGTTCAAAATTTCCTCGTAGTCTGAAGCCGTGTCCAAATCCCGCATTTCATCGGCAAAGCGTGCCTCAACAAATCTTAGTCTGTGTGCGTTTCTTGAAATAACCGCCCTGCCTGTTTCATTGGGAGCAAGAGAGGAAAGCTCACCAAAAAGGTCTTTGGGGAAATACACGGGATTTCCTACGATGCTTTTGTGCTTTAGCCGAATTATGCAGTCGGGGTAAAGGAGCGCTTCGGACAAAATGCGCTCAACGCTATCACGGCTAAGAAGCGGCTGATCAGCCACAAGGAAAAGACAGCCGTCAGCGCCCTTTGCCCAGTTTGCGCCAAGACGAATTGTGTCCGCTTGAGTGGGGAGTGTGTGAAAAATTGCAGATAAACCGTGCGCCCTTGCAAGCGCTTCAATTTCAGCGCTTCGCGTAACAACGCAGACTGGTATGGAATTCGGCAGGGCGCAGAAAACCCATTCAACAACGGTTTTTCTGCCCAAGAGAAGTAAAAGCTTGTTGACAGATGTATCATAGCCGCTGTTAAAGCGCCGTGATAGTCCCGAAGCCATAATAACTGCTGAAATAATAATTCTCACTCCCTTGTCCTACCGCACATATTGACTTAGATTTGGAAACGACGTGCCTGTCCTCGACGCTCAAGAGCGCGAAGCGTGTCTACCGGATTTTTAACCTTTGCAAGGAAGATCATGGCAGCGATTACATAGGGCTTGTAGCTTGCCTGCTTATAAAGCGGGTCACGGTAACGGTCGAAAACAGAAGCTGCAACCTCACCTTTAGCACAGCTTATTCCGCTGATGTCAGCAGGCAGGCAGTGGAGATAAAGAGCCTTGCCGTCATTCGTGGTTTGCATCATTTCCTCGGTACACTCCCAATCGTCGTGGGCAGCATTTTGAGCCAAAAGCTCACGTTCAAGAGCCTTAATGCCTTCAAAATCACCGTTGCCGTAGAGCTTCGTGCGGCACTCCATGGCGGCAAAGGGTGCCCAGCTTTTAGGGTAGACTATGTCGGCGCCCTCAAACGCCTCAGCCATGCTGCTGCATCTTTTAAAGCTGCCGCCGCTTTCCTGCGCTTGCTTTGCGGCAAGCGCTTCCACCTCGGGCATAATTTCGTAGCCCTCGGGGTGAGCAAGAGTAACCTCCATGCCAAGGCGGGTCATAAGTCCCACAACGCCTTGCGGGACTGAAAGTGGCTTGCCGTAGCTGGGGGAATATGCCCAAGTCATAGCAACCTTCTTGCCCTTTAGGTTTTCTATCCCGCCGAAGTGGTTTATAAGGTGAAGCGTGTCCGCCATGACCTGTGTTGGGTGGTCAACGTCGCATTGCAGATTTACAAGTGTTGGCTTTTGCTCCAAAACGCCGTCTCTGTGTCCTTGAGTGACCGCATCTACTACATCGTGCATGTATTTGTTGCCCTTGCCGATGTACATATCATCGCGGATACCGATAACGTCCGCCATAAAGGAAATCATGTTGGCCGTTTCGCGTACAGTTTCGCCATGGGCAATCTGGCTTTTTCCCTCGTCCAAATCCTGCACCTCAAGACCTAAAAGGTTGCAGGCACTGGCAAAGGAAAAACGGGTTCTGGTGGAATTGTCACGGAAAAGGGAAATCCCCAAGCCGCTGTCAAATATTTTTGTTGAGATGTTTGCCTCACGCAGTGAACGCAAAGCGTCAGCTACGGCGAAAACAGCCTTCAGCTCGTCTATTGACTTTTCCCATGTTAGGAAAAAGTCGCCCTCGTACATATTTTGAAAGGAAAGCCCTTTGAGAGTATCAAGATAAGTGCATAGCTTATTCATTTCGTTTTCCTCATTTCTATTTGCAGTAGCACTCCGGCAGTGCGGCATAGACCGCAGCACAGGTGACTAAGTCCTGCTTCCATGTGATTTCGTTGGGGGCGTGAGCTTGTGCCTCAGCCCCCGGTCCAAAGCCGATGCAGGGAATGCCGTTTCGACCCATGATGGAAACACCGTTGGTGGAAAAGGTCCATTTGTCCGTAAGCGGGCGGGCGCGGCGCAGCTTTATCGTTTCAAGGGAGCCGATGCGCTCTGTGCCGAATAGCCCCGCATAGGCTTCCTGCATTGCCTTGGTAACCGCGTGCTCCTCAGGAATGACCCACGTGGGGAAGTAGCACTCGATGGGGTAGACACAGCCTGTGTAGGAGGGTCTGTTGTATTGGTACATGGAAACAGTAACGTCGCCGCCGTGCTTTTTAACGGCGGGCAGGGCGCGGATTTCCTCAAGGCAGCTCTCCCATGTTTCGCCTGATGTCATGCGGCGGTCAAGTGACACGGAGCAGGAGTCCGCAACTGCGCAGCGGCTGGGTGAGGTAAAGAAGATTTCCGAAACGGTGACAGTGCCCCGTCCTAAGAATTGTGCTTCCTTGTAATTGGGATTATAGTTTTCGGACAGCATTCTTACAAGTCCCTTTATTTGAACATCGTCACCGTCATCGTTTTCGTTAAGGGCGCGAACGTCCTGTAAAATATCCGCCATTTTATAAATTGCGTTGTCGCCTCGCTCTGGCGCGCTGCCGTGACAGGAAACGCCGGAAACATCCACGCGGATTTCCATTCTGCCGCGCTGACCGCGGTATATTCCGCCGTCGGTGGGCTCGGTTGAAACCACAAATTCAGGGCGCACCTTGTCCTCGTTTATTATGTACTGCCAGCAAAGCCCGTCGCAATCCTCCTCTTGTACTGTGCCCGTTACAAGCATGGTGTATTTGTCGGAAAGAAGCCCTAAATCCTTGGCGATTTTTGCACCGTATACTGCGGAAACAATGCCGCCCAGCTGATCACTTGTGCCGCGTCCGCCAATTTCGGTTTCACTTTCGCAGCCCTCGTAGGGGTCAAAGCGCCAATTGCCGAGTTTGCCAATGCCGACAGTGTCAATATGAGCATCATAGCCGATAAGGGCTTTGCCCGAGCCCATGTAGCCTAATACATTGCCCATGTGGTCTATTTCTACCCTGTCAAAGCCCACCTTTTCCATCTCTGCCTTAATGCGCAGAATGTGACCCTTTTCGCCGCAGCTTTCGCCGGGGATAGCCACAAGCTCACGCAAAAACCTAGTCATGTCCGCTTCGTGCTCTGCGGCAGCTGCCTTTATCTGTTCATAATTCATTTTCTGCCCCTCCGTTTTTGTGAGATATTTTTGGGAATTTGTTGTTAAAAGGGAGTGAATTAAAAGCGCTGTTATTCTTTGGAATATGCTCCGTTCCATACAATGCGGCGATAGTTGACAGGGTCGGTATCACCTTCGGTTGAGAAGAAGAGAACTGCTGAGGAGCTGGAAAGCTCAAGGTATTCTTTTAAATCCGCAAGCTCGCTATCCTGCATAATGCTTACCAAAAGCCCCATTCCTACAGCACCCGATTCGCCGGATATCACCTGCGGATCGCCTAAAACGGGCGCAGCCAGCATACGCATGCCGTTTGCGGATACCCAGTCCGGGCAGGAAACAAAAACATCTGCGTGATTTCGCAGTATATCCCACGAAATGGTGTTTGCTTCACCGCAGGCAAGGCCTGCCATTATAGTTTGAAGGTCACCGTCTACGTTTTTGATTTCCCCTGTGCCCATAAGAGCGCTTTGATATAGGCAGTCTGCCGCCTGCGCCTCCATAATTATGAATTTGGGAGGATTTTGGGGGAATCTGTTTGCGAAATACCCAACCACTGCTCCTGCCAGTGAACCGACACCTGCCTGCACAAAAACATGAGTAGGGCGGTCAAGTCCATTGGTATTAAGCTGCTCCAGCGCCTCCATTGCCATAGTGCCATAGCCCTGCATGATGTAGCCAGGAATTTTTTCGTAGCCGTCCCAAGCGGTATCCTGAATTATTACCCCTCGAGGAGTTTCAGCCGCCTGCCTTGCGGCAAGCCGTACGCAGTCGTCGTAGTTCATGTCCTCAATTGTTACTGTGGCACGTTCCTTTTGGATGTTTTTAAACCGAGCTTCAACAGTGCCTTTTGGCATGCGCACAACAGCTTTTTGAGAAAGCCTGTTTGCCGCCCATGCAATCCCCCGCCCGTGATTTCCGTCGGTAGCAGTGAAAAAGGTTGCCTGACCGAACTCACTGCGAAGCTTTTCGGAGGTGAGATAGCTGTAGTCAACCTGAGATACATCCTTTGAAGTCTCGTCAGCAATGTAGCACGCCATGGCAAAGCTGCCGCCGAGAACCTTGAAGGCATTCAAACCGAAGCGGTAGCTCTCGTCCTTGACGCAAAGCTGCCCTATACCGAGAACCCTTGCCATCCCGTCAAGCCATTGCAGAGGAGTAATATCATATTGGGGAAAGCTCTTATGAAAGTGCATTGCTTTTGATATGTTCTCCCGTGACATCAGAGACAAGCTTCTGTCCTCCGAAGAGGTCATGGTGTTTTTGACCCATTTGACATTTTGCACAACACAGCACTCCTTAAATTAAAAATCGCAGGGGAATTATCCATACAATTATAACAATACATTGACCGTTCTGCAAGAAAATTAGTTTACATTCAGAGTTTAAGAGTGCATAAAAATATCCCTGTTCATTTTTGAACAGGGATAAGGGTATTTGCTTAAATAATATGCATGGTCCTATGCAGCTCTGCTTTTATTTGAGAAAGAGAAGCTGCGATTTTTTCTATTTCCTTGGATACGGTTTCTGCATCCTCGTAATTTTTACCTATGGTCGAGGCGGAGCGCTCTGCCAGTGACTGCATTTCAGAGGCAACAACGCCAAAGCTTGCGCCAACGCTGCCTGCGCGGGCGGATTCAATGCGGGCATTTAATGCTATGAGCTTTGTATAGGTTGAAATCTCCTGCAAATCAGAGGAGGATGCCATGAAAGCATCGACAGATTGGTTGGAACGGGAAAGCTGCTTCTCCAGCTCGCCAAAAAGGGTGTCAAATTCAACAACGCTTCTATTGAGGATTTTTTGACTGTATTGGACACAGTTTTCAACGTGGTTTTGACCGTTTGCAACTGCAAGAGCAAACTTTTCGCAGCTGCCGTAGCCGCAGCAGAAGCAGTCCCTGTGTCTGTCCTCATCGGTTTCCTTACCAATATCCATGAACACCTGCTCAATGGCATGGCTTTGGTCTTTTGGTATAAGGTCTGTTTTGTTATCGTAAGTCCTTACAAAATCATTTAAATTAAGGCTACTGTCAAAATAGGAGAAGCACTCCTCACCCTGCTGCTTTGAAACCCTGCGCTTCATGGAATTCATTTTGCTGTCAATATCATCAATGTCTAGATTTCCGGAGGTGCCGGTACCGAGATTGCACCCATGTATGCAGTTGAGAGCATCGACAAGAAGAGGAACAGGTCTGCCGAGAGCTATGCGCTTTTCATATTCGTCGAGATATTCAGTGACGTGCTCAATACCCTCAACCTGACGTATCCAAACATCATCTCCCAAATAGAAACGGACATTTTCCAAAAGACCGCCGGGTCTGGAAAAGGTGAAGCCAAGACTGCCGTTGATGTTGTCAAAGCTTGCAGACGGCTCGGTGAACAGATTGACATTTTGCTTTTCAAGGTAGAGTGAAAGTCCTTTATAGGTTACGTTATAGGATACGACACCGTTTGTATTTTTGTCTTCAAATTCAGACTTTTTGCCCACACACGGAGACAAAAAGGCGATTTTGTCGGAAACATTTTGATATTTTTTAAGATATATTGCCGTGCACATTGCGGGACTGTGTATGGGGGCAAGTTTGTCAATAAGTGCAGGCTTGTATTTTTGAATGTAATCCACTATTACGGGGCAGGGCTGAGAAATGATTGAGCTGAGACTGCGTTCCTGAATTGCTTTTATGTATGCCCATGTGGTTATGTCAGCGCCGTAGGAAACGTCATATATGAGGTTAACTCCACGTTTCTTGAGATAGCCCAGAAGCTTTTCGAGTTGAGCAAAGTTATGCTTTGCAGCAGGTGCAACTACAACCGAAATGCGTTCGCCGCGATTTAATGCAGAGAAAAACATATCTGTATCATCTATCAGAGTTCTTGCGTTATGCTCACAAATATCTATACATCCACCGCAGCTTATGCACATATCGTTATTGACTTCAATTTTATTCTGTCCATCCGTCAGTCTTGCAAGATTTGCGTGAACGGGGCATTTCATAATGCATTTATTGCAGCCAATGCATTTGCTTTCATTTGTATCAATAAGCTTTGACATAGTGTCCCCTTCTTTACTGATGCAAGTCGTTAGATGATGTTTGCGTGATTTATACGACTTTGCGTTTTTTGTCGGTTTATATACAATATAAATATATTCCGTATTATAAATAAAGTCAATTAAAAACTGGATATTTTTGATGAAAATGACGAAAAAAGTAAATAATTGCATATAAAATGCTGATGAGGTATAATAAAACAACAGCTTTATTTGGAGGGAACATGGAAAGTAATGTTGAGCACATAAAACTCAATTTACAAGGTGCTAAGCCTATGCTTAGAGTTGCTGTCGGCAAGGATGAGCCTTTTTTTGGACCGGGTCCTGCCGTGCTTTTTGAACTGATTGAACAAACCGCCTCGGTTCGTGCTGCATGTACAAAAATGAAAATGTCGTACAGCAAGGGCTTTAAAATAATCCGCATGGTAGACAGTGCCTTGGGCGTCCCCTCTGTGATTTGTTATCAGGGCGGACCGTCGGGAGGAAGAGCCGTTCTTTCTGAAGCGGGCAGGGAACTGCTTAATCGATACCGCAGTTACGAAAAACAGGTCAGGGAAGTGTCGGCGGAGCTTTTTAGAAAGAACTTTAGCTAAATACGCTCGCATAAAAACACATACAAAAACGGCGGGTTACGGGCGCGGCTTGAAGACCAAAGGAACGGTAATTTACCGCCTGCGGGCGCATTCTCCGCACCGCTATATATGATTTTCTGGTTAAACGTATCATTTGACCGCTTTTTTTAAAAAAGCGAGTTGTTTTTGAAAACAATTCGATGTTATAATGCAGTTACGGCTTTTTTGAGAGGTGTTCCATGCAAGACATAGAAAAGAACATAACATGTGTCAAAAAGTGTAAAGATATATGGCTGTGGATAGTGCCTGTCACCTTTGTTGCTGTGCTTTTTGCATCTGTGTCTATAGGCAGATATGCCATTTCCCTGAAGGAGATTTTACTTACACTGCTTGACAGGCTGATTTTCTTTGTAACTGGCGGAGCATATGGTCTTGAACCTGATGTCACACAGCAGGCATCGGTTGTTATAATGCAAATACGCTTTCCACGTGTGGTCGCTGCTGCTGCTATAGGGTGCGGGCTTTCCGTTTCGGGCTTGGTGTATCAAAGCATGTTTAAAAACCCAATGGTTTCGCCTGATATATTAGGTGCTTCGGCAGGAGCGGGTTTTGGAGCCGCCCTTGGGATTCTTCTGAATTTGGGCAATGTAGGAGTAACCGTGCTGGCGTTTGTGTTGGGGCTTTTAGCGGTGGGCATGGGATATTTTGCTGCCAGTCACTTTAGAGGCAGCGCGGCGCTGGGTCTTGTGCTTGCAGGATTGATGGTGGGCTCGCTGTTTCAGGCGGGAACCTCCTTTGTTAAGCTTATTGCAGATCCAACTGACCAGCTTCCCGCTATCACCTATTGGCTGATGGGTTCCCTTGCGTCCATAAGAAACCGTGACCTGCTTATATTGCTTCCGGTTGTTGCAATAGCTGCTGTACCTCTTTTTTTGATGAGCTGGCGGTTAAACTTACTTACCCTTGAGGACGGGGAGGCGAGATCCTTAGGAGTTAACACAAGGCTTCTGCGCATGGCTGTTGTAATATGTGCAACGCTGATAACCGCAGCTTGCGTTTCGGTAAGCGGCATGATTGGATGGGTGGGACTGTTTATTCCCCATATTGCAAGGCGCATAGTGGGCAATGACCTTAAGCGCCTGCTTCCCACTGCGGCACTTATGGGTGGTACATTCCTAATGGCTGCCGATGACCTTGCCCGTACGGCACTTGCAAGCGAGATACCTATAGGAATTTTAACTGCGTTTGTGGGTGCTCCCTTCTTCTTATTCCTCATTATGGGCGGAGGTGCTGAACATAAACGCTGAAACAGGTATAGAAATATCAGACCTTTCTTTTGCATACGGCAAGAGGGCTGTTTTGGATGAGCTGTGCTTCACGGCAAGTCTGGGGGAGTGCGTTTACCTGCTTGGACCCAACGGCTGCGGTAAAACAACACTGTTTCGATGCCTTTTAGGTCAGCTTTCTCCCACCTCTGGCAAAATAAAGGTGTTGGGCAGACCAATTGAGGACTACTCAACTTCACAGCTTGCCCGCAAGGTGGCATATATTCCTCAGGAACACTCGGCGGGATTTAATTACAGTGTACTTGAAATGGTTCTGATGGGCGTGTGCCCGCAGCTTTCCCCGTTCTCAAAGCCAAATCGGGAGCATGAGAAAACTGCGCTTTTGTCACTTGAAAGGCTGGGAATAGCAGAGCTTTCTGACAAGGGTATTAACGAGATTAGCGGCGGAGAGCGGCAACTTGCTTTGATTGCGCGGGCGCTTACACAGAATGTACGAATACTTGTTATGGACGAGCCTACGGCAAGTCTTGACTATGGCAATCAAATTCGGGTTCAAGGTCAAATGAAAGCATTAGCGAAGGAGGGATACCTAGTTTTGCAGTCGGCACATAACCCTCAGCATGCGATGCTTTTCGCAAGTCGCGTGGCGGCAATGTGGGAAGGGAGAATTTGTGCCGTTGGCGCTCCAAAGGAAACCGTAACCCCCGAGCTTATGCAGAAGCTGTATGGGCTTAAGGTCAGTGTTTATGACGGTCAGATTTTGCCAGAGATATAGTTAATAAGGCTTTTTGAAAAAGGCAAAGTCTTTTCCGAGAAATTTGGTTTGCGCTTCACTAGAAGTGTTTTTTATGCGGCGGGAATAAAGCTGCAAAAACGAGTCCATTTAGTTTCCCGCCTGCGGGCGGGAGACGCTACGAGTTTTTCCGCAGGCTAGTCAATAATCTTCGGATGACCGAAGAAAAAATATTTGGAGGAAAAACATGAAAAGAACTCTTGCTATTTTGCTGTGTGTGCTAACGATGCTTTCCTGCATTGCAGGCTGTGCAAAGTCGGAAATACCGCCCGAGGCAGCAACCGTTGAACCCAATGAAAGCGAAATTCCGGAAAGCCCGGAAACAGTCACCTTCACAGACAGCTGCGGCAGAAATGTTGAGCTGCCCTCTGACATCAGCCGCGTGGCTCCCAGCGGTGGCGTGGCGCAGATGATTTTGTTCAGCTTGGCGCCCGACCTACTGGTTGGATGGAGCGGCAAGCTCAGCGAGGTGCAAATGGAATATTTTGATGAAAAATACTGTGAGCTGCCTGTTTTTGGTCAATTTTACGGCAAAAACGCATCTCTCAACATGGAAGCCCTTATTGCCGCCGAGCCACAGGTAATAATTGACTTGGGAGAAAAAAAGGAAACCATGGCTGAGGACATGGATTCCCTTATGGAACAAACGGGCATACCAACTGTTTTCATAGAAGCCACTGCTGAAACATATCCCGAGGCTTATCGCACCCTAGGCGAGCTTTTGGGCACAAAAGAGCAGGCGCAGGCGATTGCAGCTTACATTGAGCAAACCTTAGAATTGGCGCAGGAGGCAAGAAGTGCTATCGGAGAGGACAAGCTATCTGTTATGTACGGAACCGGGGAGACGGGACTTGACTGCAATGCACGGGG
The DNA here is from genome assembly GCA_964485265.1 of uncultured Oscillospiraceae bacterium. Classification (GTDB taxonomy): domain Bacteria; phylum Bacillota; class Clostridia; order Oscillospirales; family Oscillospiraceae; genus UBA2658. The sequence continues at coordinate 74,495 of CAZAIU010000004.1, forward strand.
CAGCGATCATGCTGCGGTTATGGAGCTTGTCGGTGCTGAAAACGCAATAGTCGTACCCGAGGTTTCCGGTAAGGGCGGCGGAAACACCATAACCATGGAGGAGCTGATAAACGCCGACCCCGATGTTATTTTGCTTGCTAAAGGCGGCAATTTTGACAAGGTAGCTACAGACCCGTACTGGTCGGCGCTGACTGCTGTCAAAAACGGCAAGGTCTATGAAATACCCTCAGGCCCCTACAGCTTTATGGGAATGCCTCCGGCTGTCAACCAGATTATCGGAATAAGGTGGCTTGGAAATCTACTTTATCCCACACAATACGACCTTGATATAAAAACGGAGCTTCAAGAGTTTTACAAGCTGTTCTGGCATTATGAACTTAGCGAGCAGCAGGCTCAGGAGCTTTTGAAAAATTCAACCTTCAAGGCAAGCTGATTTAATATTACCGTAAACTGACCGAAGCTTCATGCTTCGGTCGGTTTTTTTAAAGACATTTGCGCATACTTGCAAATACTGAGATATTGAAATAAAACACTATGATTTTTTCGGCAATTACCTCAAAGGAGACACTTAAAATGAGAGAAAGCTTTGACATAAGCGGAATGACCTGCTCTGCCTGCTCGGCACATGTGGAAAAAAGCGTGGCAAAGCTTGAGGGTATTAAAGCAGTTTCGGTAAACTTGCTTACAAACAGCATGACCGCTGAATACGATGAGAGCATTTTAAACGCACAGCAGATTTGCAAGGCGGTGTCTGACAGCGGATACAAAGCTTCTGCAAAAAGCTCTGAAAAGGAAGAAACAAGGTCAAAGGCACCTTCTTCAGATGAGCTGACGGAGATGAAAAAGCGGCTGATAATTTCGTTTGTATTTCTAATTCCGCTTATGTATATTGCAATGGGACAAATGCTTGGACTGCCTGTTCCTGTGTATTTTATCGGTGCTGAAAATGCGGTTTCTTTTGCATTTACTCAGCTTCTTTTGACATTGCCGATAGTATATGCCAACAGAAAATATTTTATTGTAGGCTTTAATATGCTTTTCAAGGCAAGTCCCAATATGGATACGCTAATTGCCGTAGGTGCAAGCGCGTCGCTGTTTTACGGTGTTTATGCAATTTTTCGGATGGCTTGGGGTCAGGGGCATGGAGAACTTGAACTGGTGCACAGCTATATGCACGAGCTGTATTTTGAATCTGCGGCAATGATTTTGGCGCTGATTACCGTTGGAAAATATCTTGAAGCACGCTCAAAAGGGAAAACCTCCGAAGCAATCGAAAAGCTGCTGGAGCTTGCTCCAAAAACCGCAACGCGTATAATTGCAGACGGAGAAGAGGAAATCCCTGCCGAGGAGGTTGCTGTGGGGGACTTGCTGCTTATACGTCCGGGTGCGGCCATCCCTGTAGATGCTGTGGTTGAGGAGGGATACTCCTCTGTGGATGAGGCCGCCCTTACGGGAGAGAGCATACCTGCCGAAAAGAATGTTGGAGCAAAGGTGTTTTCCGCATCAATAAACGGCAACGGCGTAATGAAGGTAAGAGCCTCCAAAACAGCGGAAAACAGCACGCTTGCAAGCATAGTTTCTCTGGTTGAGGAAGCCTCGGCAAGCAAGGCGCCGATTGCCTCCTTGGCGGATAAGGTCAGCGGAATATTTGTGCCAATTGTTTTCGTTATAGCCGCCGCAGCATTTTGCATTTGGTATTTTGCCGCGGGTGAGAGCTTTTCCTTTTCGCTCTCCCTTGCCATATCGGTGCTGGTAATCTCCTGCCCCTGTGCTTTGGGGCTGGCAACACCAGTTGCAATAATGGTTGGCACGGGAAAGGGAGCACAAAACGGAATTTTAATTAAGTCCGGTGAAGCGCTTGAAACTGCCCATAAGCTGGATACTGTTGTGCTTGACAAAACGGGCACAATAACTGAGGGAAAACCCGTTGTAACGGATATCTTGCCAATGGACGGCAAGGGAGAAGAGTCACTTTTGTGTCTTGCGGTGTCCCTTGAACAGTTTTCGGAGCACCCTCTTGCCGCGGCAATAGTAAACAAGGCGGCGCAGCTCCGGATTGAACCCATGGAAATAAGCGATTTTGCCGCAGTCCCCGGGAAGGGCTTGCAGGGTGTCCTCAAGGGCAAAAGAGTGTTTGCAGGAAACGAGACCTTTTTAAGAGAAAAGGCAACGGAAATGAGTAAAGCCGTTGCCGTTACGGATGGGCTGGCTGAGGCGGGAAAAACTCCTCTGTATTTTGCGTCCGAGGAGGGGATCGCGGGAGTCCTTGCGGTTGCCGATACGGTAAAGCCCGAAAGTCCTGATGCGATAAGCTCTTTTTTGAAAATGGGTATTGACGTTATTATGCTCACAGGGGACAATGAAAAAACAGCACGCGCCGTGGCTGCTCCGCTGGGGCTGAAAAAGGTTGTTTCAAATGTGCTGCCTCAAGACAAGGAAAGGGTTGTTCGTGAGCTTCAGGAAGACGGAAAACTGGTGGGTATGGTTGGCGATGGTATAAATGACGCGCCTGCGCTTGCAAGAGCGGACGTGGGAATTGCCATTGGCGCAGGTATGGACATTGCAATTGAGTCAGCTGACGTGGTTCTGGTTAAAAGCAACCTTACCTCAGCGGTTACCGCAATACGCCTTTCAAAAGCAGTTATTCGCAACATCAAGGAAAATCTTTTTTGGGCGTTTTTCTACAATGTGGTGGGCATACCGCTGGCGGCTGGCGTTCTTTACCCGATGTATGCCATTAAGCTAAATCCAATGCTTGCAGCAGCTGCAATGAGTCTCAGCTCGGTATGCGTTGTGCTCAATGCCCTGCGGCTTAAAGGGTTTAAATCGGAATTTGCAGGGAAAACTATCAAAAATCAGAAAAGGAGGGTGTGACTTTGAAGAAGGAAATAGTAATTGACGGAATGAGCTGCGGCCATTGCAGCGGCAGGGTGATTGACGCTCTTAACAAGCTTGACGGAGTTAGTGCGCAGGTAGATCTGCAAAGCAAAACAGCAACGGTTACGCTTCAAAAGGATGTATCCGATGAGGTGTTGGTGAAAGCAATAACCGATGTAGGATACACTGTGCTGTCTGTTCAATAGGACGCGGGAGCTGCTCTGCTTTTTGCAAAACTGCACAGTGTTTTCCGTAGTGCGGTCGATGTAGTCACTTCAAGCAAATAAAAAAAGCACCTGATAAAATCTGTAATTTTAACAGTATTTAACAGTAATTTCGGAAACGCCTCCGGTTGTAGGATGAAACTGCGATTGGGGGCACTTTTATTGAGCACGGATATACACTATGGACGAAACTAACATTGCAATCAATGTACCTTTTTGGTATCATGTTACAAGAAATACAGTAAATTAGGGACAGTCACAGGGAGGGCGCAATGCAATACAAAACACTGTACACCGTGGTGGTTGCGGATGACGAGGATGAGCTGAGAAATGCGCTGTGTGGCATGATTCCTTGGGAGGATTTGGGGTTTTGCCTTGTGGGAAGTGCAAGCAACGGGCTTGACGCTCTTGAGCTTGTGGAAAAGCTTGAGCCGGACTTGCTTTTGACAGATATACGCATGCCATTTATCTCCGGGGTGGAGCTTGCCCATCAGGTCAGAGAGATACGGCCCTTTATCCATATTGCGTTTTTAAGCGGCTTTGATGATTTCGAATATGCAAAGCTTGCAATACAATACAACATTGTAAGCTATATGCTAAAGCCCTTGACAATGGAGGGGCTTCAAAAGGAATTGAAGCTTATTCGGGAGAAGATGGATGCTCAATTTCAGCTTTTTCGTGAGCAGTCACGTTTGCAGGCTGAGAGAGAAAACTTCCTCATTCCGCTGATGCTTGACGAATATCCCCAGCAGAAGCTGTCGGACGAGGAGGTTATGTCACAGGCAAAGGAGTGTGGGCTGATTACGGAAAATGAGAGCAAGCGTCATTTTGTGGTGCTTGTAACAAGCATAGTTGATGCAAAAGGCTGCTGCCAAACAACGCCTGCGACTGTTCGTTCAGTGAGTATGATTGCCGATAAATATTTGCATCAGGTAAGCTTTTTTTCGGGTGGTAAGGTAGTAACTCTGCTTATGGGCAGCAGTGCCGATTTTGACGAGTACCTACACATACTCACCAGTGAGCTTGTGCAGATGTCCGAGAGAATTATGAATCTTCTGTGCAACATCGGCATAAGCAGAGAAACCGACAGTCTCGGCAGGCTTCACAGCGCATATCGGGAGTCAGTTGAGGCATTCGCCTACTCAGAGCCCGGATGCAGCAATATACGCTTTTTGTCTGACATGAAGTCTTTAACTCAAGCGGATGCCGAGGGGATGACGGATATGGTAGGTCGCGTTGAAAACGCCTTTAAAACAGGGGCGAGGGCGGAGCTTGAGAAGGGTCTTGAACAGCTAGTAGCAATGGCGCAACGGTCACAGCACGGAAAAAACTGGCTTGATATGGCGTCATTGCATTTGGTTTCGGAAACCTACCGCCTGCTTTATACCGCTGCGGGAGAGGAAGCCATGGCAGAACTGCAAGACCGCGGACTTTTGCCCAATGTGGGGTTTCATTACAGACCCGCAATGGAGCTTCAAGGAGACCTTTTGGAGTTTTGCGCCTGCGCTATGGAGCTTTTAAGCAATCAGCAAAAAAAGGGCAGTGACCTTTTGTGCGCACAAGCCTTAGACGCAATAGACAGAAATTACAGCGATGAGTCTTTTTCTCTGGTTTCTCTGAGCAGTATGCTGGGTGTCAGCCCCAATCACCTCAGCGCCTGTATTAAAAGGGGTGCGGGGGAAACTTTTATAAACATACTTATCCGTAAGCGTATGGACAATGCACGTGAGCTGCTTTTAACAACTAATATGAAAATTTTAGAGATAGCTCAGCAGTGCGGTTATTCCGACCAGCACTATTTCAGCTATTGCTTCAAGAAATACTGCGGAGTTTCGCCCAATATGCTGCGCAGACAGAGCGCGTTTGGGCAGAAAGGCGGTGAACAGTGAAAAAAGGCAGGCTTAAAGCTGCTAGGGGCATGAGCATGAATGTTATTCTGCTGCTGATGGTGCTTAGCATTGTGGCGTGCAGTATAAGCTGCTGTATGGCGCTGTTCGTTGACAGATACAAGCGTGCAACTGTTCAAAGCGTCAAGACCAGCAGTGAGCAGGCGGTGACGCAGGTTACAAACACTGTGGGCAACTATACCGCGGGCATGGATGAGGTCATGGGGCTTCTGATGAACACCATGGAGGATGACACTGCGGATAAGGATGAGTTTCTTTCCGCCTTTTTAAAGATGCGTCCAGATGTTATTGCCGTTACTGTTTATGACACGCAGGGAGTGCTGCTTGACTGCTGGTCCTTGGACAGAAAACCTAAAAAGAATATAGTCCAAAACCTGTCCTTCGACAGCGAGCAGGTTGCTCTTGGTGTAGGACACTACATTTCCGCGCCTCATGTGGAAACTATTTTTAACGGATATTATCCGTGGGTTGTTACGATGGCATCCCGACTTGACACATCAAGCGGTGTTCGCTGGGTGGCGTTGGATTTGAGCTTCAATAGCATTTCCGACTACATAAGCAATGTAGGAATTGGACAGCACGGCTATTGCTATTTAATGGATAATAACGGAAACATTATATACCACCCTCAGCAGCAGCTTATCTATTCAGGCTTGAAAACCGAGGATACCGAGGCACTGGTCAGCAAGGCTGACGGAAGCTATGTTGATGACAGCATGATTTATTCTATCAGCACGGTGAAGGGTAGCACATGGCGGGTTGTAGGCGTAAGCTATGTTAATGAGCTTGTGAACACAAACGTGGAGTCAATGGTACAGATATTGATGGGCATAGTTGCGGCAGTGCTTGCGGTAACCGCGATTTGCAGCTTTATTGTGTCAAACCTGCTGTCCCGCCCTTTGCAGAGACTTTCTACCGCGATGGAAACCTTTGAGCGGGATGCCGACCGCTACAATTATCAGCCTATACACGGCTCAAGAGAGGTTCGGGAGCTGTCAGCGTCCTTTGACCATATGGTGGGTAAGATAAAAGAGCTTATGGCAAAGGTCAGGCAGGAGGAAATTGACCTTCGCAAAACGGAGCTGAATGCCCTTCAAACGCAGATAAACCCTCATTTTCTTTATAACACACTGGACTCTATTGCATGGATGTGCGAGCAGGGCAGAAATACCGAGGCTGTGCAGATGGTGCACTCATTAGCTCGGCTCTTCCGAATAAGCATCAGCAAAGGTCATGAGCTTATCCCCATATCAAGGGAAATCGAACACGCCGAGAGCTACTTGCAAATTCAGAAATTCCGCTATAAGAAGCAGTTTGAATATTACTTTGACGTTGATCCCCAGTGCCAGAACTACTTGTGCAACAAGATAACGCTTCAGCCCATAATTGAAAATTCAATTTGCCATGGACTGGACATGCTGGTAGACGAGGGCAGAATTGACGTTACAGTGCGTCAGGACGGCAACGACATAGTATTCACGGTTACCGACAACGGAGTGGGCATGACTCAGGAGCAGGTAAACAGCATGCTAAGCCATGAGCCGGAAGACCGAACAGGCATCGGCATTAAAAATGTCAACGACCGCCTAAGGATATATTTTGGTGAGGGCTACGGGCTGGAAATTATCAGCGAGCCGGATGTGGGCACCTGCGTTCAGATACGCATGCCAAAGGTTTTGGAGGGTGAATATGAAGCAAAATAAGTTCGTTGCCGGAGCTTGCGCACTTCTGATTGCCGCGCTGCTTTGTGCATGTGGCACGGGCACAATGCAGACCGCGCAAGAAAAAACTCGGGTAGCGCTTATTGCTAAATCTACCAATACCGAATTTTGGAGAAGCGTTTTTGCAGGTGCGCAGGCGGCGGCTACAGAGTACAACATCAGCCTTACCATAAACGGTCCGGAAACAGAGGAGGATTACGAAACTCAAAACGCCATGGTAGCAGAGGCGGTTAAAGACGGCGCGCAGGTGCTTGTTTTTTCTGCAATAGATTTTGAAAACAACACCTCCGCCATTGACGCTGCCGCGGCTGCGGGTGTGAAAATAGTCACCATTGACAGCGGAGTTTCCTCAAGCTTTGTTTCCACATATATCGGCACAGACAACTATGCTGCGGGGCAGCAGGCGGCGCAGGCGGCGCTTCAATGCGGCTATGACAGGATAAACGTGGGACTTGTTAATTATGATGTAAACAGCGCAAACGGGCAGGAACGGGAGCGGGGTGTCAGAGACGTGCTTTCCGGGTTAGAAAGCGTTGAAGTTGTTGAGGTTATAAACGTACTTTCAGTTGCGGGAAACGCTCAAACGGGAACCTCCGCAATGCTAAGGGCTCATCCGGAGATAAATGTGATCATTGCATTCAACGAGCCGGTTAGTGTCGGCGCAGCCCGTGCAATATCTAATTTGCGCATGGAGAACGAAACCTTTCTTGTGGGCTTTGACAGTAACGTTGAAACGGTGGATAAGCTTCAGACGGGCGCTGTGGACGCACTTATTGTACAAAATCCCTATGCTATGGGATATCTGGGGGTTGAGAGTGCCCATAAGCTGCAAAACGGCAGGGAAAACACTCTTGAGCCGACCGTGGACACATCAACAATGGTAGTAACTGTGGAAAATATGTTTACGGTAGACGCACAGAAGGCACTGTTTTCTTTTGAGTAGATTTAGCAAGATGCACAAAATACACCAAGCAAAACTTGGGGAATATATTAAATAAGATAAGATTTTCAACTATTTGCGGTGAAATTTCACCTTGTGAAAAAGCAGGGTTTATCCTTATAATGAATTTGTAAGACTACGGCGGACAGACCGTCGGTCAAAAATATAAGGAGGAATTTTAACATGAAAAAGTATCTGGCACTGGTTCTTGCGATGCTCATGGTCTTTGCACTTGCTGCCTGCGGCACCGGCGGCAAAACCACCCCTGAAGCAACTCCAACCCCAGCAGACTCATCCGCTACCCCTGAAAAGGTTGAAACCGACCTGAACGTGGGTGTGTTCTATTACAACTATTCCGACCCGTACATAACCACTGTACGTGCAAGCATGGATGAGCAGCTTAAGGCTGCCGGAGTTACCTTCACAAACTATGACGGTGCCTCTAATCAGGCAAACCAGACAGACCAAATCAACACAGCAATTGCAAACGGTGCAAACCTGTTGGTGGTCAACATAGTTGAGACATCCTCTCCCGACGCTGCACAGAACGCGGTTGAGGCTGCAAAAACTGCTGAAATCCCCATTATATTCTTCAACCGTGAGGTTGACGATGCAGTAGTCAACAGCTATGAACAGTGTGCATTTGTCGGCACAAACGCTCCCGAAGCAGGACATATGCAGGGCAAGCTTATCGGCGACTATCTGATGGAAAACTACGACAAGGTTGACCTCAACGGCGATGGCGTTATCTCCTATGTTATGTTCAAGGGTCAGGAAGGCAATGCCGAGGCAGAGGCTCGCACTCAATTCGGCGTTGAGGACGCAGATGCTATCTTGACTGCCGGCGGCAAAAAGGCTTTGTCCTTCTACGATACTAAAAACGCAAAGAAATACCTTGTTGACCAGGGCGGCAACTGGTCTGCTCAGGCAGCTACAGACTACATGAACACCATTTTGGCTGAGTATTCCGAGGGCAACAAAAACATGATTGAGCTGGTTATTGCCAACAACGACGGTATGGCAACAGGCGCAATCTCCTCCCTGCAAACTGCCGGCTACAACAAGGGCGACGGCGGCAAGGTTATCCCCGTATTCGGTGTTGACGCAACACCCGATGCTGTTCAGCTTATAGACGAGGGCAAGATGACAGGTACAATCAAGCAGGACGGCGAGGCAATGGCAAGCACAATTGTGACTCTTATCACAAACGTTAAGAGCGGCGCAAAACTCATGGACAACACCTCCTCCTATAATGTTGACGAGGGCGTTGCAAAGATTCGTGTGCCTTATGGCACATACACAGGCGAATAAGCAAAAAACCATATTTCGCCCCAAATCTGTTTAACTGCGGAAGGCGGGGCTGTCGATCATCGGCAGCCCCGCCTTAGACTTAAAGCCGAGGAAACCGGCAAAGCTTTTGTCTGGGCAGCGCGCCTGCGCTGACGAGGCAAGCGCTTTGCGTGTTGTAAACGGGAAGAAGGAGGGAAAGCATATGGAACAGCCGGCATTGTTGGAAATGCACAATATCTGCAAGGAGTTTCCCGGTGTCAAGGCACTAGACAATGTGTCCTTGACTGTTCGGCCGGGTACTGTGCACGCTCTGATGGGTGAAAACGGAGCGGGAAAATCCACGCTTATGAAATGCTTATTCGGCATTTACAGCAAGGACAGCGGCACCATTACTTTGGATGGGAAAGAGGTTAACTTTAAAAGCTCCAAGGAGGCACTGGAAAACGGTGTTGCAATGGTTCATCAGGAGCTGAATCAGGCATTAACTCGTACTGTTATGGACAATCTATGGCTAGGACGCTACCCGAAGGTCGGCGGAGTTGTGGTCAGTGAACGAAAAATGCGAAAGCGCACAAACGAGATATTCGAGCAGCTTGGTGTTAATGTTAACCCAAAAACCATTATGTCCGCCATGCCGGTATCCCAGCGTCAGATGGTGGAAATAGCCAAGGCAGTTTCCTATGACTCGAAGGTTATCGTGTTTGACGAGCCGACCTCCTCCCTTACGGAGGTAGAGGTAGAGCACTTGTTCCGAATAATAAATATGCTTCGAGACAAGGGCTGCGGCATTATATATATCAGCCATAAGATGGAGGAAATTTTAAGAATTTCAGACGAGGTCACCATAATGCGTGACGGTACGCGAGTAGATACCCGCCCTGCTTCGGAGCTTACCATGGAGGAAATAATCCGCCTTATGGTAGGCAGAGAGCTGACAAATCGCTTTCCGCCAAAGGAGAACGCACCCGGTGAGGTGATTTTAGAGGTTGAAAATCTGTCGGGAAGATATACTCGCTTGAAGGAAGCCTCGTTCCATTTGCGCAAGGGCGAGATATTGGGCATCGCGGGGCTGGATGGTTCAGGACGCACAGAGGTCTTGGAGAACCTGTTCGGGGCAATGACCAAGGGCGGGGGAACAATAAAACTTCACGGCAGAAGGGTTCAGAATAAGAATCCGAGGGAATCAATTAAAAACGGCTTTGCGCTGCTCACGGAGGAGCGGCGCGCAACGGGCATTTTCGGCATAAGAGACATCCGTGAAAATACAGTAATTTCAAATCTGCGCAGCTATCTTTTAGGCGGCATTTGCCTAAGTAACAAGAAAATGAAAAAGGACACGGATTGGTCAATTCAGGCAATGCACATAAAAACACCCAGTCAGGAAACACAGCTTCGTTCTCTGTCCGGCGGAAATCAGCAGAAGGTGATTATTGGAAGATGGCTGCTTACAAAGCCGGAGATATTACTGTTGGATGAACCTACGAGAGGCATTGATGTTGGCGCAAAGTATGAGATTTATCAGCTTATGATTAACTTGGCGAAGGAAGAAAAGGGTGTCATAATGGTTTCCTCTGAAATGCCGGAGCTGTTGGGCGTATGTGACCGCATTCTGGTCATGTCAGGCGGTCAGGTGGCTGGTGAGGTGGATGCCAAGAACACCAGTCAAGAGGAGATACTAACTTTGGCAGCAAAGTATGTTTAGGGGGAGAAGGCTATGAGTAACGAATCAAAGGCTCTTGAAAAACAAGCTCAGGGCAGGGTGAAGCAGCCATGGACAGCAAAACGCGTGGGCGACCTGCTTTTAAACAATGCACTGCTGATTATTATGGCAATTGCGGTTATCTATATTGCTTTTAAAAACTCGAACTTTTTAAAGCCAGCATCAATAATTAATATAATATCCCAGACTGCGGCGTATCTGCCTGCCGCGCTTGGTATAGCAGGCTGTATCGTGCTTACGGGAACAGACCTGTCCGCAGGCCGTGTGGTGGGACTTACAGCGTGTATTTCAGCATCCTTGCTCCAAAACTCGCTTAACCTTGCTAACAAGATGTGGCCGCAGATAGGAACCCTTCCCATTTGGCTCGTTATCATAATGGTAATGGCAATTGGTGCAATTGTCGGATGCGTCAACGGATTTTTCGTGGCGAAGTTTAAGCTGCACCCTTTCATAGTTACCTTGGCAACTCAGCTAATAATCTACACTGTAATTCTGCTATACGTTCAGATGGGCAACAACGGCGGCGTGGCTATTTCCAATTTGGACCCCAGCTATACCGATTTTGTTAAGGGCTCCTTCCTTAAAATCGGCGGTACACCGATACCTAACTATGTGTGGTTTGCAGTGCTCTTTACTTTAATTATGTGGTTTATTTGGAACAAGACCACCTTTGGCAAAAACATGTTTGCCCTTGGCGCAAACGAGGAGGCTGCCGGAGTTTCGGGCGTAAACGTAATGCTCACCACTATCCTTGTTTTTGCGCTTGCCGGTGCAATGTACGGCTTCACGGGATTCATTGAGGGCGCAAGAATCGGCTCCAACTCCGCTAACACCGGACTTAACTATGAGCTTGATGCTATCGCTGCCTGCGTAATTGGCGGCGTGTCGTTCGTCGGCGGCATCGGTAAGATAAGGGGCGTAATAATAGGTGTTTTGATGCTACGTCTTATCTTTGTCGGTCTTACAATGATGGGCATTGACCCAAACCTGTTTTATCTGGTCAAGGGCGGAATTATCCTGTTTGCCTGCGCCCTTGATATGCGCAAATACCTTGTAAAAAAATAAGCTTAATACAAAAAACCACCGTTCATTTGAGCGGTGGTTTTTTGTGCCTTTATTATGTTTTTATATTTATAGTGCATGAAAACAGAAAATTGTTTCGCTGTCAAGGCATTCGCCTGCATGAAGCACAGGGGAAGGAAAACCGTAGTGAGTCATTGCGTCGGGGAAAAGCTGAGTTTCCAAGCACACCGCACCGCGGTGTACCATGGGGCTGCCGCCTTTGCCGGCTGGACCCTTAAGAAAATTTGCAGTATAAAGCTGAAGCCCGGGGCAGTCAGTTTCAACAGTAAGCTCTAAACCGCTTTCACGGCATGTGAGCACGGCAGCCTTTTTGCCGCACAGCACAAAATTGTGGTCGTAGCCGCCTGCCTGCTTGAGCTGATAGTGGTCGGTGTCAATGTCCCTGCCTATGGTCTTTGGGGTGCGAAAATCAAAGGGAGTACCCGACACCTCAAGCAGCCGTCCCGTTGGGATGCTCTGCTCATTGTTTTCGGTTATATAATCGGCAAAAACTTGAAGCTGGTGGTCAAGCACCAAGCCGCCCCCTGCCAAATTGAAGTAGCTGTGGTTTGTGAAATTTACAATGGTATCCCTGTCTGTTTCGGCATGATAGGCTACGCGCAGACAGCAGTCCTCCGTAAGCGTGTAGGAAACAGATACCTTCAAATTTCCCGGATAACCCTCCTCGCCGTCAGGAGAAAGGCGGGAAAAAGCCAGAGTGCCGTCATGGAAGCTTGCCTGCCAAAGCCTTCGGTCAAAACCACATGCTCCGCCGTGCAGATGATTTTCCCCATCGTTTTTAAAAAGCTCGTAGCAAATGCCGTTTAAGGAAAAGCCGGCACCGCCAATCCTGTTGCAGAAGCGCCCGATGGTTGCGCCCACATAGCAGTCGGCGATTTCGTAGCTTTCAATGCAATCGTAGCCTAGCACCGTGTCAATAAGCACACCAGCACGGTTCTGGATACAGAGTGCTTGCAGCGTAGCTCCATAGTCCAAGGCAGTAAAGCTTGCGCCGCTGTTGTTTTTTATAGTGTATGCGGTAACTTTGCAACCGTCACGGGTGGTTCCAAATAAATTGGAGCTAACAGCCATCAGCAATTGCCTCCTTTGCATAGAGGGGAGGTGAAGCGCAGGAACGCTTTTTTTCCTAAGTCACTGCGCGCGTAAACTCCGGCGTGCTCCAAAACCTCTGAAAAAACCAGCCCAATTTGCTCATGCAGAACCTCATGAACATTTTCTGCTGTGCATTTTTCCGCAAAGCCATCCGCCCAGTCGGCGTGGGAGACGGTTAGGGGGTCTTGACGCAGGTCAAGCCCATTTACAATTGCATCAGCGACTGCCGCCATCTCTGCTTTAAGCCGTGCCGGAAGAACCGCGAGACCCATGACCTCAATAAGTCCGATGTTTTCTTTTTTAATGTGGTGCAGCTGCGCATGAGGGTGATACAGTCCCAAGGGGTGCTCAGGTGTCGTCAGGTTGTTGCGAAGTACTAAATCTAGCTCGTAATCCGCTCCTCTGCGGCGGGCAATGGGGGTAATGGTGTTATGGGGTGTGCCGTCTGTTTCGGCAAAAATTTGTGCCGAGGGGTCTGAATAGCCGCGCCATGCGCCTAGTATTTTGTCTGCAAGGTCAATGAGCTGTTCGCGCTCATGGCAGCGCAGACGAATTACGGACATGGGCCATTTTACGATCCCTGCTTCAATATCGGGATATCCGTCAAAGTGCAGGGAATGCTCCACAGGTGCTTTTGCCATGGGAAACTCGTAGTGTCCGCCCTGAAAATGGTCATGAGACAAAATTGAACCGCCTACTATAGGTAAATCGGCATTAGACCCAATGAAATAGTGAGGAAACTGAGAAACAAAGTCCAAAAGCTTTATAAAGCAGGCTCTGTCAATTTTCATGGGGGCGTGCTGAGAGCTCAGTGCAATGCAGTGCTCGTTGTAGTAGACATAGGGGGAATATTGCAAAAACCAAGGCTTGCCCTCAATTGTGATGGGTATCATCCGCAGATTTTGGCGTGCCGGATGATTAAGTCTGCCTGCGTAGCCTTCATTCTCCATGCATAGCTGGCATTTTGGGTAGCCGGAGGTGATACTGCGGGCAGCGGCAATTGCTCGGGGATCCTTCTCCGGTTTTGAGAGGTTAATGGTCAAATCAAGCTCTCCGTACTCCGTCGGGGTTTTCCACTGCACGTCCTTGGCAATACGGTCCCGGCGTATATAATTTACGTCCTGACAAAACTCATAAAACCAGTCAGTTGCCTTCTCCGGACTTTCGGTATACAGGCTGCGAAAATGGGCGATGACCTCTCTTGGGGGAGGAGCAAAAGCACCCATCAGTGAGGTGTCCAGAAGGTCGCGGCAGGTGACAGAATTATCGGGCAAAACACCGCGCTCATTGGCATCATCCAAAAGCTCATTAAGAACAGCGGTAAGGTCTATGGCGCTATCGTCTGGAACAGGCTCGGTATATTCGTCCAGCTTCAAAATAGCTAAAATTGAATTAATTGCCCAAACTCTATCCTCTGGTGAAATCAAGTGTTTTTCCTCGGCGTAGCATACAAGCTTGGAAATGGCGATGTCACGCATAAAATGTCTCCGTTCTGCCGCCAAGTTCTGTTTATATTGAAAAGCCTCAATAGCGGCAATTGAAACCATCGTTTATGCTGCGCTGATGCACAGAAATATTGAAAAATTGTTTATGGCTTTAAAGCACCCAGCGTTAGCCTTATGCGTCAAATCCGTTGGGGTGACTGCGGTGCCAGCTCCATGCGGTTTCAATAATTGTGTGAAGGTCGTTATACTCAGGCTTCCAGCCCAACACCTTTTTAGCCTTTTCAGAGGATGCGATAAGCTGTGCCGGGTCACCTGCTCGGCGAGGCTGCACTACGGCAGGAATGGGATGAGAGGTAACGGCTCGTGCTTCCTCAATAACCTCTTTTACGGAGAAGCCAACACCGTTGCCCAAATTAAACACATTGTTTTCGCCGCCGTTTATCAAATAGTCCAGAGCGAGAATATGCGCCTGTGCCAAATCACAAACGTGGATGTAATCTCTAATGCAGGTACCGTCGGGCGTGGGATAATCCTCGCCGAAAATCGCAATGGACTCACGCTTTCCGCCGGGAACTTGGAGAATAAGAGGTATTAGATGAGTTTCGGGGGCGTGTGCCTCTCCGATGGAACCGTCAGGCTGTGCGCCGCAGGCGTTAAAATAGCGCAGCGCAACATATCGCAGTCCGTGAGCACCAGAGGTCCATTTCATCATTTTTTCCATGGACAGCTTTGTCTCGCCGTAGCAGTTGGTGGGCTCGGTTCTGTCGGTTTCTAGAATTGGAACACGCTCCGGCTCGCCGTAGGTGGCGGCGGTGGAGGAAAAAACAATTTTGCCCACCTTATGAGCAACCATGCTTTCCAAAAGCACGCGTGTGCCGCCAAGGTTGTTGTTGTAATATTTTAAAGGATTGCTCATGCTTTCGCCTACTTGAGAATTTGCGGCAAAATGGATTACGCCTTCAATAATCTCCCGCTCAAAAAGACTGTCGCAAAAGCTTCTATCGCGGATATCACCCTTATAAAACCTTGCCTTTTCGGGGACAGCGGCACGGAAGCCCGTCTCCAGATTGTCAGCAACAACCACATCTCTGCCGGCATTTACCAGTGCAAGTGCCGTGTGCGAACCGATATAGCCAGCTCCGCCCAAAACCAAAATTGACATAGTGATTTCCTCCTATAAGATTTATAATCAAGCCAGCACCGCTCCGCCTACAGGACGTATGCGGAGAAAGTGACAGCAGCCAACGCCTAAAATTGACTCCATACCTAAACGGAACTCTTCCGATAGCTTATTGGGTACATATGCTTGAACGGTTCCGGCAAAGCCTCCGCCGTGTACGCGCACAGCACCGTTTTTTCCGAGAATTGACTCCGCAGCAGCAATTGCAATTGAAAGTGCCTGCTCATGCGGTTTTGCCGAGCAATAGAGATTTTGAAGGTGCATTGCAGAGGACTTGCCGGAGATATGAACAAGGGAAAGAAAACTGAGAAAATCTCCGCTTTCAAGCACTCTGGCCTCCTCCTGCGCAAGGCGGTTTTCGTTGAAAAAGTGGATTGACCTCAAAATCGCACGGTCACCAAGCTGCGCCCGAAGCTTTGGAATTTCGGCCCACAAATCAGCTTCGTTCACTTCACGTAGCACAGATTTATCAAAATGCGCCGCAACGGCGCACATCTCCCCGGGAATTGCGGCATATTCCTCGGTTAAATTCTGGTGGTCAGCGCCGGAATCAATAACACACAAGCTGTAGTCCTCGGGAGGCAGGCTGGTGTTAAGACGTTTAACCACAGGCTGTGCAGGATTGCAAAAGTCTATAGCAACCACACCGCCTACGGCAGAGGTGAGCTGATCCATCAAGCCGCAGGGCTTACCGAAAAACACATTCTCCGCATATTGACCGATTTGGGCTATTTCTATGGGAGAAAGCGCGCCGCCGCAATATATATCATTTATAATAACGCCGATCAGCACTTCGTATGCAGCGGAGGAGGAAAGTCCCGAACCGCCAAGCACGTTTGAGCTTATGCAAGCCCGAAACCCACCAACAGAATAACCCATTTCGGTTATTTTTGCTGCAATGCCCCTAACCAGAGCGGCTGAGGTGCCTATTTCGTCCTTCTGCGGCGAAAGTTGGGATAAATCCACGGATACATCGGGATATCCCTCGGACAGTATGTGAATGATTCCGTCTTGTGAAGAGCAGGCGCAGGCGATTGCATCAAGCTCGACGGCGGCTGCCAGAACACAGCCATGCTGATGGTCGGTGTGGTTGCCGCCAAGCTCCGTCCGTCCCGGGCCGGAGTATAAGCCTACCTTGTCTGTGGTACCGAAAGCAGATTTGTATTGCTTCATCAGCTTATCAAGCCTAACCCGCTTTGATGCAAGCTCTCCGCCCTCGCAGCCGTAAACCTCACAGAGCCGACTGTCAAGGGTGCCAATTTCCAGCATATTTTGAAGCTCAGTTATTTTTTTCATATCCGAATATCCCCTTTATTCGTGAAGACCAATTGCTGATTAAAAGATAACACTTTTTTAGTAAAAATTCAAATGGTTTTACTAAAAAATATTAACAAAAAGATGAGTAAATATTATTGAAAAACACGACTGCCGTTTGGCGGTTACTTGATGGTTCTAACGCTATTTCGAACTGTCAGTGTAGGGGGCACAACTACCTTTAAAGGCAGATTGTCGCCGCCAGTGCAGCGGCGGATAAGAAGCTCAACAGCGGCGGAGCTCATTAGCTCAACATGTGTGCTTATGCTTGTGAGGGGCGGATTGGTAAGAGCACTTAGCACGGTGTCGTTAAAGCTTATTACTGAAAAGTCCTTCGGCACGGATAGTCCCGCTTCCCGGGCAGCACTCACAGCGCCGATGGCACACTCCTCGTTTGCTGCAAGTATGGCGGTGGGCATGGGCGAGCCGCTTGAAATATGGCTGGAGAGCACAAGCCTTGCGCTCTGTGCGTTCATCTCGGCATCAAACAAAAAAGCAGAGTCAAACAGATTTTTGTCTTGCATATAGCGAATAAAGTGCTGACGGCGAGCCTCGGGTGCGGGACGTTTCAAATCGTCTAGCTTGCTGTTTGGGCCGATAAAGCCGATATGTTGGTGTCCATGTTCAAGCAGATAGTCAACAGCCTGTTCTATGCCGAGACGAAAGTTCAGCACTACAGAGTCAAAATTAAGCTCATTCGGCGAGGAATCAAGAAACACCAGATTTTGAGACAGCTCAGAAAGCTGCAAAATATGGGCTTCGGAAAAAATGCCAATTGCCAGTATTCCGTTAATCTTCTCGTCGAAATCAAGGCGGTAGGTATCCTCCTGCTTAACAAGATGAGTCACGGCACAGCCCATATCCCTACAGCGCTGCTCGGCGTAGTTTTTAAGATAAAGGTAGTATGGATCGCTAAGCTGCTCAATTGGGGATAGCATTTCCGCTATAGCGAGCCGCAAAGCAGAATCCCGTGTGTCTTTGCCACGGCGGGAAGCGGTTTTATAGTGCAGCTTTCCGGCTGCCTCTAAAATTGAGGAGCGGGTGGCTTCGCTGACGCTCATGGTGGGGTCATCGTTTAAAACTCTGGATATCGTTGTGATGGAAAAACCGGTGTACTCAGCCAATTCACGTAGGGTTGCCATCTCTCTCACGTCCGTTTACTAAAATTTTACCTAAGTGTATACCAAACATTTCTGATTTTCAAGTCCTGCAATATTAATTTACTGAAATATAAAGTTTGTTAATGCCAAATAAACAAGACCCTCAAGTTGACATATAAGGCT
>CAZAIU010000005.1:0-46266 GCA_964485265.1 uncultured Oscillospiraceae bacterium
GACAACTGGAACAAAACCGCAACAATGCTCCAAGGCAGCGGTGATGCCTTCGCCACAGCCGGAGAAGCCCTCAGCAAGGTTAAATAGCTATGTCCTGGTAAGAACTGTATTTGTTAAAAAGCATCCAAAGCTCCGTGTTTTATACGGGTCTTTGGATGCTTTTTTTAACGTGTATCATGTATAAATATTTTACACATTGCTATTGATTTCATATATGCAGAAAGTCGTATTAATCAGCTGTTATAATAAAACATCTTCCTCTCCGCTGTGACGCTCCTGCGTTGGTGCAATTGGCATGACAGGCTCGTCGTGTTCAAAGAGGTCGAAGTAGTCCTTATCTTGAAGAACAGGCTTGCGTCGGCGCAAAATTGCTGTGAGCAGAGGGAATAGGACAATCGATATAATCCCGCCGGAAAAGCCGTTGTTGTAGAGGTTAAGACCTGCCATGGGAGAACCGGCATAAAGCACTACCGATGCGTGAATAAAGCCCGCAGCAATGCCGAATGGCCAGCCAAAGTACCCCGAAATTGGTGCAAGGGTTGTGCCGAAAAGGATTGCCATTTGGAGATTGGGGTGGTTAATTTCATGCTCCATCAGAGCTCCGCCTAAAAGAATGCCTATCATAACCGGAAGAATGTTACGGATGTGCTTTCCAAAGGCGGAAAAGCCCATGATAGTAAAAATGCCGCCAAGGGTGGGACCGTTCAGATCGCCGCCAATAGCTAAAATACAGGCTGTTGCAATAAGACCGTTAACACCTGTATTAATGAGTACAGGCGCGGGGCCGAACATACGAAGATAGTCCTCGGGGGCTCTGCCTGTTGTTAGCAGCAAATGGCGGAAGCCAAACCATGCCTGACGTGCAGTACGTTTGCAGAGAAATAGCCCCGAAACGACGAGAAAGCAGCATAGAACTGCCAGTATTACTGCAAAAATAAGATTGTTGCCTGTGGACCAGTGATTAACCACCTTCGGGTCGGCCCCAAGTGAGTTCATAACGGGAACAAGCAGCATAGCTGTCAGCCCGCAGGCAAAGCCGGTATTATAAAGGTTCATTCCGTTTTGCACACGAAAAGTATATGCTGACAGCGGCGGAAGCACAAAACCAATTACCAGACCTATAAAAAGACCAACAGGAATGCTCAAAGGATTGCCGCCTAGGGCAACAAAGCTCACCACAGGAGATAGTGCGGTTGCCAATAGAGAGACTGATGCATACTTGCCGAATTGTTCGCGCTGAAACTTGGCATATAACCATGAACCGGCGAGAATGGGCCAAATGTTCACTATATTCTTGCCAAAAAGGGAAAATCCTGCCATAAGTCCGGCTACAACTAAGGTGTAGCCGTTAGGGGTCTCGTCTAAGCGAGAGAGAATAAGCACTGAAGCTGCGGTAACAAGGGCTGCGTTGACAAAGGCGGCAGCGATACCGGCAATTTCAATATAGTCGGTAATTAACGTATCTTCCGTTATAATAATGGTCCAAAGTCCCTGCGGAATTGAGGAAACATCCCCGAATAAAAGACCGACCAGAAGCAGAAACGCAGAGAAAACCCACAGGAAAGGGTATAGTTTGCTGTACCTGATACACATCACCTCGTCTAAATTTCGTGAGTACCTTCTTATAAATTTCCCATATACTTAAGGCAAAGTATTGTAAGTGGAAATTGAAGCTTAATATTTATTTTATCATGCGTATTTTCATATTTCAAATTTTTTATACTTGTATATTTTAACTTTTAAGCTAAAATATCTATACATAAAGCTAGTAACCGCACATCTGTGCGGTTACTGCTTTTTAATCACGAATAAAAACGTTTAGACTTTTGCTGTAGACCTTTTCTGCAAAACCTTTATTTGCCGCTATAAGGCTCATTGGAGTTAAGCATCACAGTGCCCATCGCACTGTTCCAAGCCACATTAAAACCAAGGGCATTTCCCAAATCTCTCAATTTGAAGTAGTTGTTGCCTCCGATGTTATACGCAATAGGAGAGACACCTGCACCGTTAATGGTAATTGAGCAGGTGTTTGCAACGCCGATTGTTGTACTTCCGGATTTGGAGGTCAGTTCTCCCCCAACAGAAGTATAGGCTTTACCGGAGGTAAGGGTTATGCCTGCATCCTTACTCCAATTCACCTCAAACTGAGCAGGGCTTCCGTTTAACAGAAGGGCAACATCTCGAAGCATAACAAAGTTTGTTGCACCGCCGTTTACATCAATTAAGGTATAGGCATTTATGCTCACGGGCTTGCCGTCCAGAAGTATAGATGAGCCGCAAGGTGTTAGGGCAGCAGAGGTGAGACTATTTACCGTATCTGTCAAAATAGCTTTGCCGTCGGTTCCGAGGATAGGAAGCTTAACACTTACGTTTTTGGCAGCTCCTGCATCAGGAGTTCCAAAATATCCAGTGTATTCAACGCCGTTTGGCGAAAGCTTAACAACATCACTGTCTGTTATGCCTAAGCCTTTGTCTATAACTGTTACTCCGTTTTCGCCGACGGTAACATCCTTTGAAAAGCCTGCATTGGGAGTGCCAAAGTATCCGTTGTAGTTGACACCGTTTGGTGTAATAGTTACCCTGTCACTGTTATTAATCCCCGAATCACCAAATTCCACACCCTTGTTAAAATCAATGAATATGCCTTGTGAAGAAATTCCCCAATTCGGCTCTGCGGCAAGTACGGGCATAGCAGTAGCGATTATACACATAACTATTGCCAGAATTAAAGCAAATGCCTTTTTCATATACAACCCCCTAAATTTAGAAAATGTACTGCGCTCAAATTAACAATAGTACTAAATAAAATGCAGATACA
Source organism: uncultured Oscillospiraceae bacterium (assembly GCA_964485265.1). GTDB lineage: Bacteria > Bacillota > Clostridia > Oscillospirales > Oscillospiraceae > UBA2658. Next base: position 2,819 of record CAZAIU010000005.1, read on the forward strand.
AGGGAATTGTGATACCGATTGCAAAATGTTTTATGAAGCCGCAGACAGGAGTTAACGGCTGTTTAAGCCTATAGCTTCAAGCTTGTCGATAAGTCTGATAATCAAAGGATAGAGAGGCGATTTGCGATGTACCGAGTCAAAGATTATATAAATATAACCCCAACATAAAATAGGTTAAGAAAGAAGTGCAATAATCTATAACCAAAAAATCATATAACCCCAAGCTCAGGTGGTGTTTTACGAGCTTGGGGTTATTTAGCGATTATATTTTATAGTGCAGGCTGCTGCTGAGTAGCACAGTGTACGTTTCCGCCGCCTAGGAACATTTCGTGGCAGGAAACGCCAACAACCTTGCGGTCGGGATAGGCTTCGCTGAGAACCCTGCGGGCCTCCTCATCATACTTGGGGTCATCAAACAGCGGGAACACTATACCGCCGTTAGCTGTGTAATAATTGACGTAAGAAGCGGGAAGCCGTGTGCCTGCTTCGGGAGGCCAGAACTCACATACCTGATCCATGCCCTCACGCTCCTCCTCTGTAAGACAAATAGGACTGGGAATATGAAGCTTGTGGATTTTGAGCTTTCTGCCCTTGGCATCGGTTTCGGAGGAAAGAATTTCGTAGCATTCCTTTGAAATCTCATACTGAGGGTCGCTCTCATCATCGGTCCATGCAAGTATGCACTCTCCGGGCTTTACAAAGTTAAAGATGTTGTCAACATGGCCGTTTGTCTCATCAAGGTAGATGCCCCTCTTGAGCCAGATAATCTTTTCAACACCCAGATATTCCTTGAGAGTTTCTTCTATTTCTTCCTTTGCCAAATCGGGGTTTCTGCCTTCACTCAGAAGGCAGCTTTCGGTAACAACCAATGTGCCCTCGCCGTCAACGTGTATGCTGCCGCCCTCAAGCACAAAGTCGTCAAGACGATAGCGGTCAGCACCAATAAGATTGCACATTTTGCTGGCAACGCGGTCGTCCTTGTCCCAAGGAAAGTAAAGTCCGTCCACAAGTCCTCCCCATGCGTTGAAGGACCAGTCCACTCCGCGAATTTCCTTGCCGTTGGTCACAAAGGTTGCGCCGGTATCTCTTATCCAGAAGTCGTCGTTTGACATTTCAACCACCTGAGCAAAATCTCCGACCATCATTGTGGCAACGTCGTACTGCTCATTGCTTACGCAGACAGTGACAGGCTCAAATTTTGAAATAGCCCTCGCAAACTGAACAAATGCTTTTTGTGCAAGCTTTGCGCCGTAGCGAAAGGTGTCTCTGCGCTGAGGCCAAATCATCCAGCAGCGCTCGTGTTCCTCAAATTCAGCGGGCATATGAAAGCCATCATTTCTTGGGGTAGAATCAAGTGTTTTCATGGTAAAATTCCTTTCTTAGTCGACCTTGTTTTTCTTTGCGGCAGAAGCTATAAGTATTTCGCCGATTGCCAGTGTTACGATAAGTCCGCCCACAAGAATGATAGTGTAGGTTAGAGGATTTTCACCCTCCGGGGGGAGAATGAAGCCGACAATGGAGATAACAAGAAGTATAAAGTTTATAATCGCAACAATTGCGGGAAGCACCTTGCCGGGGATTTTAAAGGGACGCTCTGCATCGGGGTCAATTTTGCGCAGTCTAAGCAGGGCGAAGGACAAAACAACATAGGGCAGAAAGAAGATGATAGAGGTGAATGCAAGCAGTGTCCAGAAAAGTCCGCTGCTGGAACTTGCAGTGAAGCCGTAAACAAGAAGAAGTGCAGTTGAGGCGATGCCGAGAAGAATTGCGGGTCCGACAGGTGAGTGGTGCTTGTTGGACTTTGCAAATACTGCGGGAAGCTCTCCTGCTTCGCCGGCTTCGAGAGCTGCTGCGTTGCCGCCGATTGTCCAACCGAAGATGTAGCTAGCGTAAACAAATACAAGAGCAATACCAATGAGGATAATGGCAATGCGGCTGCCGCCGAACACTACAATAAGTGCATCAATAAGACCTGATGCCTCGTCAATTGCACCCATAGGAACGATGATGAGAACTGCAACTGCACTGAGAATGTAAATGAGCATTGAGACTATTCCGGTTACGAGGAGTGATTTGGGAACGTCCTTTTTGGGGTTTTCCATTTCACCGGCATTGCAGGAGATAAGATCCATGCCGGTCATACCGTAGATGTATACAGGGATGAGTGCCAACAGGTTGAAGTCAAATTTGGGAATTATGTTCTCCGCGGAAAACACATTCTGTGAGCCCTGAGTCGCTAAGGTGTAAATTCCGCCGCCGACAAGCGCAGCGCAAACCAAGAACTTCAGGATAGAGCCAAGGTTTGAGAGAATTTTACTGTCTTGAAGAGACATGCAGTTAAGAGCTACAGCAATCCACGTGCCGATTATAGACACTATTGTAACAGTGAGAATGGACATGTCCGGGAAGAAAAGCTGCTGGAATATAACAAGCAGGGCAACCATGGTGCAGGGTACAAAGCCAACAACGTTAACCCAGTAGTACCACGTGGTGCGCGCTGCCCACTTACTGCCAAACGCCTTCAGTGTCCACACATATATGCCGCCCTGATCAGGGTAAGTGGAACCAAGCTCAGCACAGATCAGTCCATGGCACAGCAGATACAGCAGACCGAAGGTCAGCATACAGAAAATCATTGAGGGACCGAGAGATGCTTGAGATGCAACAAGCTCAATTGAAAAGAATGAAGCGAAGGATAGACAAATGATGTCGAACAGTCTTAATTTCTTTTTTGCTTCCATTATAATTCTCCTTAAACAAAGTGGGTAAATTATGGACTTTAATGTTACAGCAGCAAGACTTCATTATGAAAAGCATTGGAATACCCACTAACTTTGTTTGCTTTTCCTTAGTGACTTTATTGTATAACGCACAAAACCCGATGTAAATACTCATCGGGTTTTGTGTATGGCGTGTAACAAAAAATGAAATTGTTACATTATTGTGTACTGCGTTACTCGCCTGCGGAGAGAAGGCTATAGGCAAGAAGCTCTGCAATGGCAACCATGGAAATGCGGGCTGAAAGGTCAAGGCTTTTGTAACGTACTCTGTCGGTGAAAACGTAAAAATCAATATCGCTCATACTCTGAAGCAGATTGTTTGCAGATTGTGTAACTGTTGTCACAATTGGCTTGCAGTGCATTCTTGCACTTTCCACAAGGCGAATTACGTCTTTGTCCTCTCCTTCAAGGCAGAACAGGAACAAAATATCGTTGTCGCGCAGCTGATTTATGGTAGACTGGACTTCATATTCCTCTGTTGGAAAATACGTGTAGTATCCCATTGAGGTGAAAAGGCGATAGGCGTAATGGGCAGGTTCCCTGTCAAGACCTGTTCCGAAAAAGTACATTGCAGGCGAGGACAGCAGACAGCGCCGAAACTTATCAATTTTCTCCTGAGTTATAACCCTAACGCTTTCAATGATGTTTTTCAGGTATTCCTCGCTGTAGGAGCGTCTCCAAAGCACCTCAGGAAGCCGCGTGTTTTCCATTGTATGACAGGTAAGGCGGATGGCTTCAATAAACTCGCGGTAGCCATCAAAGCCAAGCTTTTTCACGAAACGTACGATGGTTGTGGTGGAGACAAAGCAATTTGCAGCAAGGACTCTAATTTGCATATCCTTGACGCTGTGTATGTTTCTAACCACATATTCAAATATTTTGTGCTCGTTTTCATTCAGCTCAGATATATGCTGGTTTGCCTGTTCAAAAAAATCCATGCTGCTTCGTCCCTCCTGTAACAAGATACACATAATTGTAACATAATTCTGAGTCGGTTACAAGCTTTTCTAAACGCTCTGAATCGGTTGACTTGTAAGCTTTTTTTGTTATGCTTAAATCACAGCAGCAAGAAAAAACATCAATATGCGAACTATTCGGAGGTATGTATGTACGCTAATACAAGAACAAAAGGGCAGTTGACCCATTTCATTGACACCATAGATTTGAGCAAAAAGGAGATGCTGGACATCTTTGATACCATCCGCATGCTCAAGGAAATGGACATGCAGGGCGCAGTGCCCAAGCTTTTAAAGGGTGCATCTCTTGCAATGATTTTTGAAGAGCCGTCAACACGCACCAGGGTTTCATTTGAAACGGCAATGACGGATTTGGGCGGACACGCCTTATATCTGAAACCGGGTGAAATTCATTTTGGTTCCCATGAAGCCATCAAGGACACTGCAAGAATACTATCCTCAATGTGCCACGGTGTTATGCTTCGCACAAAGGAGCATGAAATTATAGAGGAGCTTGCAAGCTATGCAACGGTTCCTGTTTTTAACGCAATGACATATTACAATCACCCCACTCAGGGAATCTGCGATTTCTTTACCATGTCCGAGCATCTTTCGGAGGGCAAACGTCTTGAGGATATCCATGTTGTATTCGTTGGTGATTCCCGTGAGGACACAGGTATTATGAGTAAGGAAACCGGTCATATGTGCGCAACCTTGGGACTGAGATATACGGTTTGCTCACCCCAAAAGTACTCCATGTCCCAGCAGGAGCAGAAAAAAATCCGTGATAAGATGGCAATAACCGGCGGCGTTCTTGAGGTTACAGATGACGTTGACGCAGCAATAAAGGACGCAGACTTCATCGTTCCCGATGTTTGGACCTACTACGGCTACGAGGAGGAGGAGGCAGACCGCATGGCTAGCTTCATGCCCCGATATCAGCTCAACATGGATATGTTAAACCGCGCACCCGAGCACTGCAAGGCTCTCCACTGCCTGCCGGCAAACCGTGAGGTTGAGATAACCAGCGAGGTGCTTGACCACCCCACCCGTTCTATTGTTTTTCAGGAGGCTGAAAACCGCCTGCACACCCAGAGAGGTCTGCTTGCATGGTACCTATACCCCCGCATGAGACAGGCTGATTCTGCGCTTATTGCGTATAACGAGGGCAAGGCGAGAAGCTTCTTGGACACAAGGCTTAAATAGCATCCTTGGAGTCAATAGTCTATTGTCTGCCCCAATAGTTTACGCGGTCATGATTACAGGAATAAGCTCCTTGTCTGCATTTTGACCGCCCGACACCTAACCTTATTACGTTAGAACCGAAGCTTCCTTCCATAGGCTTAGGCAAAGGCGTTTTAAGAGCGGAGAGCTGTGTGGTATCCTCCTACACAGCTCTCCGCAATTTTTATTTTATAGTGCGCTTTTTGTTCGGTCACTATTCCTGCAAAATGGTTACAAACCTTACAGAGTACATATCACACATGATATAAGTTCGTGAGTTAACATCATATAGTACAAAGTAGTTAATACCCACCTCAGCAAGCTCACCGGTCTTATCTGTGAACTGGCTGGTTCCGATTATAAATTCTGCACGCACTTTTCTGCCTATGTTACTTGCCAGATAGTAAGGTATATACCCTTTTTCAGTGGATGGAGGCGGCCCTTGAAGTGTTTCCGGGATATTAAAACCACCTTGAGTTATGGGCTGAGGGGAAGGAGTGTTTTGGGGCGTTGGGGTTGTTGTGTTGTAGGGGCGAGCCGTCTGGCGTACGGAGCCTTGATCCAGTACCTTGTTTCCAACCCAATTGATATTGTTGTTCATTTAAAATTAAGCACCTCCGAATTTTAAGTCTGAGAATAGGCTTCTGTAGGATTATAGAAGCAGTGCTGATTTACCCTTGTGAACCAGTATCCGGATTTGTTGTACGGAAAAAAGTTTGGGCACACGGGCGAAAACGGATTCATATACCATAGACAATTTGAACCGACTCCTGTGTAAATTCCACCTGTTATCGCCCAGTCTGCAACCTGAAAGTGAATATCCTCAGGAGTTGCAGTCCAAACGTTTTGATTGTTTGGCAATCCTCCTATCATGGTTTTGTAGCATGAAAACTGACACGCCTGTATTATTACTCTGCGTAAGTCGCCCTCGCAAACCCTGTGATATTCTCCATATGGAACCCTTACACGGTTCATCACGACTGTTGCAACTGCCCGCATGCCGTCAATACCCTCGCCGCCTGCTTCGCATTTTATGAGTCTTGCAAATAGTTCCCTTGTATCCATCGGCTTCACCTCTGCTTTATTTTACTCAGCAATGTTAAATCCGTGAATGATTTGAGGCATATTTTGCTCTTTTTCAGAATTATTTTATTTCAATTTTAATTGACAGAAAAATAAATGCACATACAGCGGTGTGGCGACCGAAGCATGTGCATTTATTTATGAAGGAATTGATAACGCGCAAATTAGTATGAGACTGCGACGAATAATTAAAAGAAGCAATCTGAAATACTCTGACATTATTCTAACTCATACCCACCTCAGCTGCAAGTGTGCAGGATTCGCCTTTTGTGAGCAAAATCTGCGATTATGTATTTTAATGCACAACTTATTATAATTTGCTCAAAAATACTGGACAGCCTGAATTATTATGAACGCCTTGTAAACCGCAAAAACAAGTGATATCATGGGCTTGCTTTTAAGGAGGTGCGCAAATGGACAGAAAAACAGATAAAAGAACGCTTTACACAAAAAACGCGATAAAGGACGCGCTGCTGGAGCTTATGACCGAAAGACCCCTTGAAAAGATTACTATTACCGATGTGTGCAAAAAAGCAGAAATAAACAGAGGAACCTACTATCTTCATTACTATGAGCTTTCCGAGGTGCTGGACGATTTGCTTGACGATGCTTTGACCGATGCGGACGGTCCCTTGGGACATTTGCAAATCTCCGATACCTGTCATGACAATAAATGCTCAAACTCCCTTTGCCGAATGGTCAGGCACAGCCAAAAATACAAGGTGATTCTTCTGGATGACTCCCTTACCGGACGAATAATAGACAAAATTGCTTCACTGCACAAAGAAAAGTTTGTAAAAGAAATAATGGCAAGAGGCGATATCAGCGCAAAACAGGCAGAGGCTATTTTTTACTTCCAAATTAACGGCTGCTTTGCAATCAGTAAATCGGGCAGAGCCATGAATTGCGATGACTGGAAAGCAATACAGCGAATAATCGACAGCTTTATTGCTGGCGGCTTGGAAAAGGTTATCGCAGAACAGAATATAACTGAGTTGTGAGTTAGGCGAAATGCTATGAGAGAGCTTCGTTTTCATGCCAGATTGTCATGATTGTTGCCAAAAATGTCAATTTCAATGTGAAAAAGCGACAAAATACTGTGCTATTTTCCAAAAAGGCCGACGAGTCACTTAATTCGCATAATTCGACAGCATTTTCCACTCCGACATATTATGATTGTGTGCGTTGTGTGAGAACACAAAAAATAAAAATCGTTAGGAAGGTAACTAGAAATGCAACATTTGTCGGAGGAATACATAATTCTGTTTAATGCCATTACAGACGCGAAAAAGGCATTAAACTCAATTCAGGCAAGACTTATTCTTGCTCAGCAGATAGCGGAGGAGTCGTTTGTCAACCGCGATGATTCTGCCGGGCTTACGTAGAATAGTATTCCCAATGATATTTGACTGACTCAACAGAAGAAACACATCCATTACGTAAAATACACCAACCTGCAAGACAGCTTATGCGTCTTGCGGGTTGGCGCGTTTATGTGGGGTAATATATAGAAGCATATGAATTCAAGCTTTTGCAATGGACTAATAATCCTGCTTTGAAAAGACCTTAGAAAGAACAAAGGCTGAAGCCTTCAGAAGCAGGCTGATGGATACCGATACGATAAACAGCGGAGAGCTTGGGTCTGACGCTGCGACACCAATTAAGGTTTGGGGTATTAAATCGGGCAGAAATCCAATTACGCTTCCTAGAAAATAGGGTAAAAAGGCTGTGCTTGACGAGCCGAGATAATAGCTTATTATGTCACAGGGTACTATACCGATAACTCTCAGCAGCAGACTTTTGCGAAAGTCCGATACGCTGTGCTGTGCCAAAAATTGTGACACGGAGCTTGGAATTTTTTCCTCGGCTGCGGCGTGCAGCTCTTTGCCGGTAAGTCTGCCTGTAAAAAAGGGAGTACAGGTACACACTGCAACGCCGCATATATTTACTAAAACGGCTAAAGAGCCGTCAAAGACAATTCCCGATGCAACATAGAAAACAACAAGGGGAATAACCACTGTTACCGATTTGAGCAGATACAAAAGCATGAACACCCAAAAAGCAAAAAAGTAGCTTTTCGGAACGTATGACAAAATTGCTTCAACGGTTATCTGCTTTCTGTAATAAAAGGCTGTCATTGTGAGAGCAAGCATCAAGCCAAACTGAAAGCATCGGAGAAGCTTTACTTTTGCATCTCTGCTGTTCTTGCCCATACGCTTATCGTCTAGCCTACACGGCAGACTGCGCAGTCTGCGATACTGCTAAGAGCTTCAACAATGGTGCCGTCCGGGTTTTCCCAGCTAAAATCGCTCTTACCGAAATGTCCGTTAAGTGCGGTTTTTTCATATATGGGACGGCGCAGCTTTAAATAGTCAATAATTGCAGCCGGACGCAGGTCAAAGTGCTCTTTAACAAACTCGCATAGCTCCTCATTGGGGATTTTACCCGTTCCGAAGCTGTCTGCAAAAACTGAGACAGGCTCAGCAACTCCAATGGCATAGCTAAGCTGAATTTCGCAGCGCTCCGCAGCACCCGAGGCAACAATGGTTTTTGCTATAAGTCTTGCCATATATGCAGCGCTGCGGTCAACCTTGGTGGGATCCTTTCCGGAAAAGGCACCGCCGCCGTGACGTGCATACCCGCCGTAGGTATCAACAATTATTTTTCTGCCGGTAAGACCCGTATCCGCAGCCGGACCGCCTAAAACAAAGCGTCCTGTTGGATTTATATAAATTTTTGTGCGGCTGTCCAAAAGGCTGTTTGAGATAGTGTCGTTGATTACAAGCTCAATTATATCGTCACGCAGCTGGGACATGCCGACATTTTCATCGTGTTGAGCGGAGACAACAACGGTGTCGACACGCACGGGGAAGCCATCGCAGTATTCAACCGTTACCTGCGCCTTGCCATCGGGACGAAGATAAGACAGCAGACCCTCACAGCGCACCTGAGTCAAGCGTCTCGTTAGGGCGTGAGCTAATACAATGGGCAGGGGCATAAGCTCTCGGGTTTCATTGCAGGCATATCCAAACATCATACCTTGATCTCCCGCGCCCGTGTTGTCACCGTCGACACCGAGGGCTATATCGGGAGACTGCTCGTGTATGGAGCATGTGATGTTGCAGTTTTCCCCATCAAAGCCGTATTCCTTTTTTGTGTAGCCGGTGCGCCTGATAACCTCCCTTGCGATTTCTTCATAGTTCACGCTAGCCTTTGAGGTTATTTCACCCATAATATGTATGGCACCTGGCTCTGCTGTTACCTCACAGGCGCAGCGGGACATGGGGTCGTTTTTCAACAGCGCGTCAAGAATGGCGTCTGAAATATGATCGCACAGCTTGTCGGGATGACCCTGACACACTGACTCGGATGTAAAATAGGTTGTAGACATTTTATCCTCCTTTGTACAAACAGCGGCTATTTCTCAGCGCCCACTGCATAGTTTTTCTGTTTGGAGGAAACGGAGCATCTCTCGCAGGTGCCGGAGCAGGTCCAGAGCTGCTCCGCAACAGGAGCCCAGCTTTTTGCAGCCTCCTCTGTTTTTGCCGTAAGGCTGTCCACATCCTCGGGAGAGGCAACGTCTGTGGACTTTGCGCCTGTCTGGTGCACCATCATGCGCAGCCTTTCGGGATTATCAAGCAGCGGGCAGGGACGAAGCAGGTTGTCGTTAAAGGGCTGGTTGTCGTGGTATGCCATGAAGAGCGGTGATTTGTATGCCTCAAGCAGAGTTTTTTCTCTTATGTTGGAGTCTGAATAGTGAATAAAGGCACAAGGCTCAATATCGCCGTTGGCGTTGATATGCAGATATTCTCTGCCGCCTGCTATGCAGCCGTTGACATATTCACCGTCGTTCCAAAAGTCCATGGTAAAAATAGGCTTGGTTTTTCTGAAGCTGCGAATGGTGTGGTACATATATTCTCTTTGCTCGGCAGTTGCAATCAAGTCGGAAACGGCTGCGTTGCCCACAGGGATGTATGTAAACAGCCATGCGAATTTTGCGCCCATTTCTATCATGCTGTCGAAGAACTCCTCACTGCCGATAACCTCAGTGTTTGCTTTTGTGTAGCAGCAGGACATACCAAAGGGCAGCTTTTTGCGCTTTAACAGCTCCATTGCACTTATAACCGCTTTGTAGGTACCCTGACCGCGTCTTGTGTCAGTCGCCTCTTCAAAGCCCTCAATACTGATTGCGGGGATGAAGTTTTTTACACGAAGCATGTCGTTTGCAAAGGCTTCGTCAATAAGCGTACCGTTGGTGAAAGCGAGAAATTCACAATCGGGGTGAAGCTCGCAGAGACGGATAATATCCTTTTTGCGTACAAGCGGCTCACCACCGGAGTAAATGTACATAAAGGTACCCATTTCCTTGCCCTGCTTAATGATATCATTTAGTTCGTCAAAGCTCATGTTAAGCTTGTTGCCGTATTCCGCTGCCCAGCAGCCAATGCAGCGCAGGTTGCAGGCGGAGGTGGGATCCATCAGAATTGCCCAAGGCACGTTGCAGCCGTGCTTGTTTGTGATTTTTTCCTGACGGGCACTGCCAATCATGGTTGCATTTACTATAAAGTTTTCAAACATAGTTTTTCTTACACCGTCATCAATGTCCGTCCAGAGACTTTTGACAAATTTGTACCATATACCGTCCTTGTCGGAGATTGCAGCTTTGACCGCGGATGTCTGTCCCTGAACCTTGCCGGTCTTTTCAAGCCAATTGATTATTTTCGGAATGTTTTCATCAGGATTTTTGTCCATGTAGCTCACAACGCGCTTGAGTCCGGCTGTCTGAAGGTTCTCTTTTAAGGTCTTATTCATCTTTGCCATATCTGTTCCCCTTTTCAAATTTTATAAAGCGCCTTTTGAGCGTATAGTTATATGCTATTGTATTGCTCCTCGGGTACTTATATATCTTCAAGAGTAGATTACGGCATCAAAATGAACCAAAGCTCACGTCAAGATAAACTCAAGATAAACTTTCAAGCATTTGCATAATTATTTATACATTTTTTAAGCTGGTGTGCTATAATAGCCAAAAACATATGGGTAAATACGGCACGGAGGCAAAAATGTTTAATATTCTTGTAGTTGAAGATGATCCGGGAACACGTAAGCTTATGGAAGCGGTGCTGCTGCAAAATGGCTACCAGCCTTTTCTTGCGGAAAACGGTGTAAAGGCTCTTGAGCTTATGGAGCTTAAGCAAATTGACCTTGTTGTTCTTGACATTATGATGCCGAAAATGGACGGCTTTGAGTTTGCCAAGACATTGAGAGAAGGAGACTGCAATCTCCCCATTCTCATGGTAACGGCTAGAGAGGGAATTGAGGATAAAAAAAGAGGCTTTATAATAGGCGCTGACGACTACATGGTGAAGCCTGTTAATAACGACGAGCTGGTTTTGCGTATAAATGCCCTTCTGAGACGCTCTCAAATTGCAAACGAGCATAAGCTAACAATAGGCAGCACAACCTTTAATTATGAAGAGCTTTCGGTGAAGCGGGACGGAGTGACGGAAACTCTGCCTCAAAAGGAGTTTTTTATAATTTACAAGCTGCTTGCATATCCCAACAAGATATTCACAAGGCTCCAGATAATGGACGAGGTCTGGGGACTTGATACAAGCACGGACGAGCATAGCGTGGATGTGCACATAAACAGACTGCGCAACAGATTTAAGGATAATCCCGATTTTGAAATTATGACAATCCGCGGCTTGGGCTATAAGGTGGTTGTTAGGGCTGAATGAATTCAACTTATATCAAGACACCGGCGGCTCCCGCTTGCGCGAAACCGCCGCTCGTGTGTAAATTTTTCTATGACCATTCATGGTCTTTTGTGGCTTGAGCGAATTGAAAGGAATGGTCATAAAATTGAGGAATAGAATGCCCATAAAAACACCCATTAGCATTATTGAGGATCTGCCTGTTGACAAGGTGAAAATAAAAAAGGTAAGCCGATTTTTGTCGCTGCGCTTTTTTCTGGTAATCGGAGTGGTTGTAATCTTTATTACCGCTGCGCTTCTTACATATCTTATGCTGCTTGTTTTGCAGCTAAACGGGGTATTTGAAACCGTTAGACTGACAGAAATAGTAGCAGGAGTTTTGGCACTTGTTGCATGCTTACTGGTTTCAACGGTGATTGCTTTTATTGCAAGCCGCTGGATACTGCGGCCAATGGACAGTATCATCATTGCGTCTCAAAAGGTTGCCATGGGGGACTTTTCGGTAAGGGTATCTACGAAGGGCTGCCATGGCGATGTAAAAAACCTTGTTAAATCCTTCGATGATATGATTACAGAGCTTTCGGGCATTGAAATGTTTAGGGAAGACTTTATAAATAACTTCTCCCACGAATTCAAGACTCCGATAGTGTCAATTCGCGGATTTGCAGGTCAGCTCCTCAGAGATGACCTAACAGAGGAGCAGCGGAAGGAATACGCTTCACTTATAGCTGAGGAATCTGAAAAGCTTACGAATATGTCCTCCAGCGTTTTGCTGCTTACAAAGCTTCAAACTCAGGAAATGGTGGGCGAAAAGACCAGATACTCCCTTGATGAGCAGCTTAGAAAAAGCCTGCTGTCCTTTCAGCGTGAATGGGAGCAAAAGGGTATTGAGCCTGTGCTCAATCTTGAGCCTACAATTTTTTATGGCAATGAAAAAATGCTTGATCATGTATGGACAAACCTTATTTCTAACGCGATAAAATTTACGGGCGAGGGCGGAGAGATTAAAATATGCTGCCAGAAAACAGGCGATTTTGTGGAGGTAATGGTTGCAGATAACGGAATAGGAATGGACGAGCAGACTGCAAAGCATATTTTTGAGAAATTCTATCAAGGAGACACAGCTCATTCCTTTGCGGGAAACGGCTTGGGGCTGCCCATAGCAAAACGCGTTGTTGAGCTAAACGGTGGAAGCATAAGCGTTAAAAGCGCAAAGGATAACGGAACACAATTCCATGTGTGGCTTCCTGCGGGGAACCCGCAGTACAAGAATATTTAGGGGGAATAGCTTAGTGGCACATATCATTGAGGTGGATAATCTGCGCAAGTCCTATGGTGAGGTTCAAGCGGTAAGAGACATTAGCTTTTATGTTGAATCCGGAGGTCTGTTTTCCTTCCTTGGACCTAACGGAGCGGGCAAATCCACAACCATCGACATAATCTGCACCTTTCTTAAGCCTGACAGCGGAACTGTTATCGTTAACGGCAATACATTGGGAAAAGACGATGAAAAAATCCGCAAAGATATTGGAGCGGTATTTCAGGACGGACTGCTGGACAGTCTCTTGACAGTTGAAGAAAACCTAAAGGTCAGAGGCGGGTTTTACGGACTGCACGGTGCAGGGCTAAAGGAAGCGGTTGAACGTACGGCAAAATTGACGGGAATTACAGAATATTTGAAGCGCCCCTACGGCAAACTTTCCGGCGGTCAGCGCAGGCGGTGCGACATTGCAAGGGCGCTTATACATACACCTAAAATTCTGTTTTTAGACGAGCCAACCACAGGACTTGACCCACAGACCAGAAAATACATATGGGAAACCATAAGCGAAATACAGCGGCAAAACGATATGACGATTTTTCTTACCACCCATTACATGGAGGAGGCTGCCGCCTCCGACTATGTGATCATACTTGACAACGGGAAAATCGCGGCAAAGGGAACTCCGTCTAAGCTGAGAGAGGAATACTCTAATGACAGGCTTGTCTTGTCCTGCAAGGCTTTGGATGAAACAAAGCTCTTGCTGAATGAACAGGGTGTTGAATATAAAGCAATTGCGGATACAATTGAGATTCCTTTGGAATGTACCATGAACGCTCTACCGATAATCGAGGCTGCTAAGGAGTATATTTCCGGATTTGAGGTTATTAAGGGCACAATGGACGATGCGTTCATATCTGTAACCGGAAAGGAAATGCGTGAATGATAGGATTTACAGTAAGAAATCTAAAAGTATTTTTCAAGGATAAGGCGGCGGTTTTCTTCTCGCTGCTGTCAGTATTCATAATAATCGGCTTGTACATGCTGTTTCTGGGTGATGTTTGGGTAGAATCCTTCAAGGGAATGGAGGGTGTCGGCTACCTTATGAACACATGGATAGTTGCGGGACTCCTAACCGTAACCTCGGTTACAACAGCAATGGGGGCCTTCGGCACCATGGTGGATGACAAGGTTAGAAAAATAAGCAAGGATTTCATTTCCTCTCCGATAAAAAACAGCAGTATAGTTAGCGGCTATGTACTCAGCGCGGTTATTATCGGCATTATTATGAGCATTGTCGCCCTTGTGCTTTCGGAAATTTACATAGTTGCAAACGGCGGTGAACTGCTGAGCTTAGCGGCACTTGCAAAGGTGCTTGGCTTAATAGTCATTGCAACCATTGCCAATGTGTCCATAATATTTTTTATCACCTCCTTTTTTAACAGCCTCAACGCATATACAACTGCAAGCACCATAATAGGCACGCTTATCGGATTCATAACAGGTATATACCTGCCTATAGGAAATCTGCCGGAGACAGTTCAATGGGTAGTAAAATGCTTCCCCGCGTCACATTCGGGAGCTCTGTTCAGACAGGTTATGATGGAGGCCCCCATAGCACAAACCTTCAATGGCGCGCCTGAGACAGTGGTGACAGAGTTTGAAGAAGTGATGGGCGTTGTATATAGGTTCGGGGACACGCAGGTATCTCCATTGATAAGCGTTTTCATTCTGCTGGCAACCTCTGTTGTGTTTTTTGGTCTTTCAATAATCAGCGTTTCAAGAAAAAACAAGTAAGATGTGGTACTCTTCTATGAAACAAACGGTCTGCGGCGGGAATAAGCGCTGCGGACCGTTAAATATTTAAGGCAGCATAAAAAAAGCCGGGTTACAGCTTGTAGAAAAATGTTGCAATATGGCAGATATTATGTATAATTTTTATATAATCAACTAATATCTGCCATGTGCTATTAATTGTCCCAACTATGTATTTTAGGAGAGTGCTTATGATGAAAAAACAAATGAAACAATCCACCATTATGCTTATACTCAACTCAACAACGATATTTCTAGTGGTTCTTTTCGTAGCGCTATTTTTTGCAGTTTTCGCCAATCGCAACCAGACATCGACGGCACAGCAAAACAAATATGATCTTACAGAAAATGCGAGAAGGTTTGTTGATGGCTCGGCATACTTAACAGATGAGGTTAGGGCTTATGCTGCAACCGGAGATGAAAAGCACTACGATAATTACTGGAACGAGGTAAATAATTTAAAAAATCGCGACATTGGCGTTGAAAACATGAAAAAAATCGGTATTACCGATGAGGAACAAAAAAAGATTGATGACATGTCAAGTGTCTCGAATAATCTGGTGCCATTGGAAGAAAACGCAATGAAGCTGGTCAAGGAGGGCAGGCAGAAAGAGGCAATCAGCTATGTTTACGGCTTAGAATACGAGAGCGACTTGTTAAAAATAAGGCAATTACAATCAGAGTTTCTGGACATGCTGGAAACTAGAATGGAAAACACGATAGATAGACTTAAGACCGTCAGCAATGTCTTGGGCGGTATTTCAGCAGCTTCTATGCTAATTATAATTGGCTTACAGATATATTCAGTTTTTATAACAAAGCGGAAGATAATTGTTCCCATAAAGCTTGTTCAAGGTGAGATGCTGGAGTTATCAAAGGGAAACTTGTCCTCGGGATGTAAATTAGAGGCAAATACATCGGAAATAGGTATGCTGACCCATGCAATGCTAGAAACCGAGCAAGAACTAAAAAAATACATAAACGATATTTCTGAGAAAATGTCTCAAATGGCAGCCGGAAACATGGCCTTAGATATTGATTTAAACTACATCGGAGAATTTTACGCTATTAAACAGGCTATGGAGACGATAATTAGAGAGCTTAACAATACTTTATCGGAAATAAATCAGGCCGCCAATCAGGTGTCTATTGGCGCAGAGCAAGTATCCTCCGGTGCGCAGTCACTATCGCAGGGTGCAACGGAGCAGGCTGCTTCCATTGAAGAGCTTTCGGCTACCATTACCGGAATTTCAAATGGCATTCGAACCACAGCAGCTAATACACAAATTGTCAAAGGTATCTCCGAAGACATGAGTAATGGAATGATTTTCAGCAATCAAAGCATGCACACCTTGGTTTCGGCAATGACGGATATAACTGATACATCAAATAGGATAGAAAAAATTGTTAAGACAATAGAAGATATAGCGTTCCAAACAAATATCTTGGCTTTAAATGCGGCTGTCGAGGCTGCCCGTGCAGGAAATGCGGGAAAAGGCTTTGCGGTTGTTGCCGATGAAGTAAGAAATCTTGCACAAAAATCCTCGGAGGCCGCAAAAAACACAACAGCGCTTATCGGAGGTACACTTTTGGCAATTGAAAACGGAACAAAAATTGCCGGGGAGACGGCACAGTCTCTCAGTGCTGTAGCTGAAAAGGCTGCAATTGTAACAAAAAAAGTTCAAGAAATTGCAGATGATGCAGATGAACAGTCACATGCAATTGAACAGGTGACTATCGGCATAGATCAGATATCTTCAGTGGTTCAAATGAACTCAGCAACAGCCGAGGAAAGTGCGGCATCCTCAGAGGAATTGAGCGCTCAGGCGCAAATGCTAAGGCAGCTTGTGGGTGAGTTCGTACTCAAGGGATAAGCTTCATATCAGGCGGTGGCGCGCAAAAAGGATACATTGTGCTACCAAAGTTTAGCGATTATTCGCAAACATAAATATAATGTTATTGTTAAGCTATAAAAAAAGCTCCCGAGAAAGCATTTTGCTTTTCTACGGGAGCTTTTCGCATGCTGTTGCAGCCTTATGAAATTAGAGACTGAACATAGGCTTGCATTTCCTGCTTTGAGGCAATGGAGTGAGTGTGGTCGATTATTCTTTGCTGTTCGGATTTTGATAGATTTGAGAAGTATGTCATTGCGTCAAAGTTTTTTGCCAAAGCCATGCCCAAGCCAAGGGGAAGCTCTTCGTTATTTTGATTATTCATATATTATCACCTCGTTAAAAGCTTTTGCAGAAAAGGTGGAAGCTATTCACAGCGGATACACAATAGCCCAATTTGTAAATTTTTTTTGCAGGTGTTCACCCATACTTAAGGGAGTGATATAATAATATATAACATAATGTTGCTTTGCGGCTATGATATAAGTCTAAGCTGAGCGAGTATGGACGGTATTTGCCAAAGGGTGAGCTTAGCAAAAGCTAAGGATTTACGAGTTTAAACTAACAGCTTAAAGAAAAGGGGTAATGACCATGAGCGGTAAGATACTGATTGCATATTTTTCCCGTTCGGGAAACAATTATGTGGGGGGAAGTATAGTTGATCTTCCTATAGGAAACACAGAAATAGCCGCAAAAATTATAGAAAAGCTAACAGTGGGCAAACTTTTCAAAATTGACCCGATACATAAGTTTTCTGAGGACTACAGCACCTGTACGCTGGAGGCAAGAGAACAGCTTGAAAAAAATGAAAGACCCGAGCTTGCAGAGTATCTTGATAGCGTTGATGAGTATGATACAATTATTTTAGGATATCCCAGCTATTGTGGAACCATGCCTATGCCGGTTTGGACCTTTCTTGAGCATTATGACTTTTCGGGGAAGATTATCCTGCCTCTTTGCACGCATGAGGGCAGTGGGATGGGAGTAAGCAAAGAAGATATTATTAAGCTCTGCCCAAATGCCAAGCTGTTTAGCGGGCTTGCGGTTCGCGGCGGTGATGCGGCAAATGCACAGCCGGAAATCGAAGGCTGGCTTAAAGAAAACTCTGTTATTTGAACAATTGGCTGCAAACAGGACTTGTTCTTTTGTTGCAGCGGCACCAAAGCAAAATAATTTAACGGTGGAGGCGGCACAGTGGCTGCTTTCACCGTTAAATTATTTTGCTTGTCTTTTTGGCAAGGTGAACGCTAAGCAATAAAACTGTGCTGCAAGGCATAAGTGTAAGGTGTCGAGCAGTGTATAAAAAATGCACATAAGAACCGGATTTTGCCGGAATAAGCTGCTAAAGCCCAATTTGTGTAACTTTCCGAATGGTATTTTTTAATTAGGTACAAGCATAGTCTTGCAACAAAGGGTTAAATGATGCGGACGGAGGTACCGATGTGAAGGATGATTTTGACTTTTTCGGAAACAGTGCAGACGGCTATGCCCACTATTTACAGGCGTGCAGGGAAAACAAGATACACCGCAAGAGTGCGCGTGGCGGCGGCTGTCTGCTGATGCTTTTGAGCGTTATTGGAATAAGTGCGGGGTTTGTAACATGTATAGTAAGTATGCTGTGAAATGCTGAGTATTTTGGCTGTAGAGAAAGCACCTGCGGACAAATGCCCGCAGGTGCTTATGCTTATTTTGCAAAGCTGTCGAAATATCCTTGAATAAAAATTATCGGTGTGCCCTTGTCGCCGCTGCCGCTTGTAAGGTCAGAAAGTGAACCTATAAGGTCAGTTAGCTGGCGGGGGGTGGTGCCCTGAGATTCCATAGAGCCTTTTAGCTCGCTGTCCTTCTGAAGGATGTACTCACGCATTGCCTTGTCCAGTTCCTCGCCCTTGAGGTCTGCAAACTGGTTGTCAGCAAGATATTTAAGCTTCAGCTCGTTTGGTGTGCCGGACAAGCCTTCAGTGTAGGCAGGAGAAACAACGGGGTCAGCTAACTCCCAGATTTTCCCTACGGGGTCTTTAAAGGCACCGTCGCCGTAAACCATAACCTCTATGGTTTTGCCGGTCTTTTCAATTAGTCCTGCCTGAACGCGATTAACAAAGCTGTTGCAATCTCTGGGGAAAAGCTTTACGCTGTCCTCTGTTGCTTTGTTGGAGCCCAACAGACCATAGCTTTCGTTATAGCCGTTACCGTCAATGGAGGCGGTTAAGATTTCGTCAAGGCTCAAAACCGTTTCAGCACCGTTGGACTTTAATATACGCTTGCTACGGGCTCTTGTATGAATGTCGCAGCAAAGGATATTTTTAGTGTAATCTAGGATAGTCTTGACGTTGTTTGAGAATATTACCTCTACCTCGCAGCCGCAGGAGCGTATGAGCTCACAGTAGTAGTCCACATAGTCTACACCGGTGAAGGGATGAGGAATATGACCGAATTTTTCTCTGAAATGCGCCTCGCTTAAAACATCTGTCCACGGGTTGACACCTTTTTCGTCCAACATGTCGTCGTCGAATAAATGATTGCCGACCTCATCTGAGGGATAGCTGAGCATCAGGTAGATTTTTTTTACTCCCATTGCGATGCCACGCAAAACAATGGCAAAACGGTTGCGGCTGAGAATTGGGAAGGTCAGACCTATGGTATCGGAAGGAAACTTGCTTTTTACATCCTTTGCTATAGCCTGCACACTTGCATAGTTTCCCTGTGCACGGGCAACAACAGATTCAGTAATGGTTACGATATCTCGATCATTAAAACTAAACCCTTCGCTTTCAGCGCATGACATCACGCTGTCGATGACGATTTTTGCCAAATCGTCGCCTTCTCTTATAACGGGTGCGCGTACGCCCCGAACAACTGTTCCGACTGTTCTCATATTCAGCTCTCCTTTATCGAATAGACAGGGATTTTGCATATCTTTTTCAAACACTATATAAAATACACTGTTCGGAGAGAAATTACAAATCTATTTTATAAATTTTTGTCGGATAGGTGCAGATTTTGCGGTTTTTATAAATTGACCTCAGATTTTTGTGACATGTTTATTAAAACAGTCTCTGCTTTAATAATAGAATGACATAACGGCGCTTAGCGCCAATCAAACTGTCCTAAACAGTTTGATTAATATCACATGGTCAAAATGCGTTTACATTTAGATGCCGTGGTTTTGCTTGCGTTTTTTCTGACATAGTAGTACACTTGTACCAGAAGCAAAAGCTTAGTCTGGCATAGACAATGTGTTCCAATAATCAGAACAGGGGTAGCTACGCAGACATAAAAACAAATTGTGCTTATCTGGCATAGGAGGAAAGAACATGGCAAAAATGATTTGCACTACCTGCGATTTTATTTATGATGAGTTTTACGGAGGTCCGGCTCCCGGAATTGAGCCGGGAACCACATGGGATGAGTTGCCTGAAAAATGGCACTGTCCTCAGTGCGGCGAGCCTAAGAGCGGTTTTGAGCCGCTTCAGACCTCAGACAAGGCTTCCGAGGAATAATCGTCTTTAAAAAAACAAAATTGCAGATGAACAGCAGGGCAAAACGGCAAGGGGCGGCGCGGTGTTTTTCGCTGCCCTTGGCTTTTTATTTTTGCATTTTTGTGAAAAGCAGTGTTGGCTCCTGCCGGGGTAAAGGGATAGTAACGATATGACAGAAAACACGGGGCTTCACTTTGCATACATGCTTACCTGTGCAGACGGGTCTGTATATTGCGGATACTCCACCGACCCTGAGGAAAGAACAAGAACTCACAACAGAGGCTGTGGAGCAAAATATACACGCTCCCGCCTCCCAGTAGAGCTTTCTTATTTTGAAATATTTAATACGAAGAGTGAAGCGTTAAAAAGAGAGGCTGAATTAAAAAAGCTAACCCATAAAGAAAAACTTTTGCTAATATCACAGAATAATTGTTTACAGAATCTTGATTGAAGTTTTTCCTCGAATATACTAATCTTTACTCATTAGGGAGAATTGATACATGTATTAGCATGATTCTCGAATATATCTTATATATCTAAGGAGTTTGACAAATGTATCTTGATTGGACATATGTTTATCTGGTGTTGCCTGCGGTGCTGCTTTCTCTTTTTGCGAGCTCTAAGGTGAAATCAACCTTTTCAAAGTATAAACAGCAGAGGTCGGCTGCGCACATCACAGGCGCACAGGCTGCGCAGCGCATTCTTTATGCAAACGGAATTACAAACGTTCGGGTTGAACGGGTTTCAGGGGCGCTAACAGACCACTATGACCCAAAGGCCAATGTTGTGCGTCTTTCCGAGGCGGTGTATGATGACACCTCAACGGCTGCAATCGGTGTTGCGGCGCATGAGGTAGGTCACGCGATACAATATGCTCAGGGATACGCGCCTATAAAGCTGCGCGCCGCAATTATCCCGGTAACAAACATCGGCTCAAGGCTTGCGGTTCCGCTCATTATCCTCGGGCTTGTCCTCAGCTCTGTAGCGGATTTTTTCATAGGCGTTGCCTATGCAGGAATATTCTTCTTTGGACTAATAACGGTTTTTCAGCTTTTGACACTGCCGGTTGAATTCAATGCCAGCAAGCGTGCAATGGCTTCTATAGAATCACAGGGAATGCTTACAGCGCAGGAGCAGCAGGGCGCAAGGAGTGTGCTGTCTGCGGCGGCAATGACCTATGTTGCAGCTCTCGCAGTGTCATTTGCGCAGCTATTGCGCTTTATGATGATGGTTAACAGGCGCAGAGATTAAAAACAGCACCGAAGGGGTAGATTTGGGAGGGATGGATATGTCAGGTAAAACAGCTGTTGTGTTTATCCATGGATTTATGGGCTGCTCGAAACAGTTTGATGATATCGCAAAGGCGTTGGAGGGCGGGAGCTTTGATATGTTTCGCCACGTTTTGCCCGGGCATGAAAGAGATGCCGCATATTTTATAAGCTCCAATGCTGACCAGTGGCAGAAAAGTACTGATGGCTTTATTGACACACTTCGAAAAGAATATGATAAAATTGTCCTCGTGGGTCACTCAATGGGGGGACTTATCGCAGCCCGTGCTGCAATATCCAACCCTGATAAAATATGCAAGGTTGTTGCTATCGGCTTTCCTATCAAGGTTACCTTGAGACCGATTTGGGTAAAGAACAATATGCTTGCCTCAAAACCCTTTAGGCAGGGTGAGGATGAACGCATAAGTGCTGCACGTAAAATGTCCGGTGTGAAAATGAGCAACAGAGGAGACTTTGTAAAAAGCTTTCCAAGATCCTCACAGTTTTTGCGAGTGGCCAGAATGACTCGAAGAGAGCTGTCTCAGCTTAAGGTTCCGCTGACCGTTATCAATTTTACAAACGATGAAATTGTATCCGGCGGTGCTAAAAGGTTTGTAGAAAATGCATTGCCAAATGCAAACATATTGATGCTTGAAGGCTCTTATCATTTCCTCTTTACCAAGGATGAGGTTGAAATTATGGCTGACGAGATAAAAAAAGCGGCGCAGTGATGCCGCTTTTTTTAATAGCTGAACGTAATAAAGTGCTTGATTTCATACATAAAACTAAGTATTACAGAGAAAACCGATAATAGGGCAAGAAAAAACAAAAAATTCTAAAACTTTCTTAAATCTGACATATAAGAAAGGTCAATTGCTTGACGCTGCAAAAATATGCCTCTATAATCTATATAATGGCAGAAGTTCATTGGACAATAAACAGTTGCTGAAAAGGGGAAGCGTTATGGAATATTCAAACAAAATAGCCGAAAAAATTGAAGAATATCTCAAAAGAGAAGATTGGACGTATGAATTTGATACAATTCACGGAACTTTTTCAGTTGAAGCAGATCTTTCGTGTCAGCTAAAAACAGTGCTCCTTGTTACTCAGCTTCAAATGGACAGCTTTGTTACTTATGCAAGCCTGCCAGTAGAAGCAAATCCCCGTTGCTGCGATGCGCTTGGGGAGTATCTCCATAGAGCAAATTACGGTCTTGCATGCGGAAATTTTGAGATGAACTATGACGACGGAGAGGTACACTACAAGGTGTATGTGGGCTGCGGTGATGAAAATCCAACCGCACAGCAAATTGCGGACAGCTACATCGTACCCTTGGCGGTGGTTGACCATTACGGCGATGGTATAGTTGCTCTAGTAAAGGGAGAACCATCAGCCGCGCAGCGACTTATCAATGCGGCTGACAACAATCTTGAATAATAAAAACACTAAAAATACAGTTCGGGGGCGGATGTATGGCACAGCAGAAGATAACGCTTGATTTAATAGGTCAAAAAGAGCTGCCTAGGTTTGTCCACTTACTTTCAAATTTTGAAGCTAACATGATAATGAAATCTAAGCGGTCCTTGGGACTGGGCGTGTCAATCCTAGGAATTCCATGCGGCATAGCGGTTTTGGAGTTTGACAAGTCAACAGCATACCTTCAAACAATCTTTGTTGTAGAGGAATACAGGAGACGCGGTGCTGGAACCGAGCTTTTGGAGGCAATGAAAACATTCTGTAAAAAGACTGGTCATCAACTGATATGCGTTTTTTCATCCTACGGCGCCGGAAGCGATGTGTATGGCTTCTTTGCTGCGCAGCGTGACTTTTCACTTGTCCGCGGACAGGGCTATGAAATCAGTGCTAACTTGGAGGATATGAAAAACACCCCGATACCGGCAATAAATGAAGCAAAGGAAATAGTACCATTTTTTGATCTGAACAGGTTTGCTTCCAACAGCTTTTTGGCAAAGCTCAGCGATAGGGGATATTTTATCAGTGATGAAATATCCATTGACCGCAGCAGCTTTATAGGCAGTATGTGCCTTTGTCATACGCAGGGCAGCTCAATCAACACGGCTTGCTTCGTCCGACAAAGAAAGAAGGACATTGAGATAAGCTTTATTTATGCAGAGCATGGGGGAGAAAGAGCAATGATGAAAATTATTTCTCTCATTAAGCAGCAATGCATAAGCCGCTTTGAAAGCTGCGGTGATTCCGAAGCAAGGCTTAGAATGACGCTTATAAATAGCGCATCACAAAAAATTGTCAAACGTCTTTTTACCAATTATGAAATAACGGGCAGAATGTACTCTGCCGTATATTTAGGTAACGAAATTTAGGGGGCAGAACTATGCCGGATGAGTATATTCCGTTAAGTAAGCAGCAGGAGCCTCTTTTTATCAGTATCCAGCAGCAGGATGCCTTCACAATGAACGAACAGCAGGCTGAAGGAGAGCTGATCCAGCAGGAGCAGCAAGAGCAGCAGCCTGCTGAGCTGCGCCGGGAGGAGAACACTGCCGGCAGAAAAGCTAGAGGCAATCACGAACTGACTGCCGAACAGCTTGCCGAAAAGGAGCGAATAAAAAGGCTTGAAAAAGCAAGAAAAAAAGATGACGCAACTGTAAGCATGGATAAATTTCGCCATGGCTTTTACAATGTTATAAAGGGTGCAGTTTCGGCATTTAAAGCAACTAAAAAGGATTTTGGTGTTAAAGAACATGAATATGAGAACAACACCTTATACATGGAGAGCTTGACTGTAGCAAAGCAGCGATTGGAGGAAGAAAAACTCAAGGCTATAGATGAGGGTCGCCTTACGGAGTTTCTCCAGAAACGCAGTGAATACGAAAATAAAATCAATGACGAGGTTCGTGATATAAATCAGCGGGTTTACGAAGCAATGGAAGCTGAACTTGAGGCAGGACAGGAAATAAATCTGGAGGAGCTTCGCAGGCGAGTCGGTCTTGAGATGGATTCCCGCATGCTCCGGCTTGAAGTAGGTCAGCAGCAAAAGGCAAACGTAACGGGTGGGACAAAGCCAATCTCCACACAGTATGCTGCTGACGGATCGAAGTGGCTGGTAAAGGACTCCCTTACCTGCCTAGGTCTAGCTATGCCCACAAGCTCGATTCTCACAGAGTCAGGCTACAAAATCCAGAAGCTCGTGCATCCCGAAACAGCAATTGAGGCATTCAGAGGACAAAGTGTGGGACGCGGAATTGTATCCTATCAGCGTATGGTGGGAAATCTTTCAAAGGAACCCGATTTATTCCGCTTTTCCCGGACCCCCGATGCGGTTGACACCGACGAAATGGAGAAAATACAAGAGCTTACACCTCAAATTCTCCGTGAGCATACTACAGACTGGCTGCTTTGCAACTTCGATACGAAGGGCGAGAATTTTATTATTGAACAGCGAGGCGAGGAAAGAATTCTTAGAGGCATCGACAAGGAAGCTTCCTTCCGTCCTGTTTTGGACGAGGGTGCCCAAAAAATGAGTAGCACATACCAGCGCTTCGACCAAAACACGGTGTATAACCGTATATTCCAAAAATTTGAAAATGGCAGTATGGAGCTAGAGCTATCTGTTGTTGAGACGCAGATTAACCGTGTTGAACAGATGTCTGATACTGAGTACATGGCTCAGTTCAAGGATTACATCAGCCTTATGGAGAGAAAAAAGCCTGAGAAGGTTGAACAGATAAAGGAGAATATTCTAAAGCGCAAGGTGCAGCTTAGGATGGAATACCGTGAGTTTTTTGAAAAGCTTGTCAGGGAGCGAATGAAGCATGTATCCTTGGAGGAAACACAGGTACTGCAAGCAAAATATCTCGGAGGAGCTGATAACTCATTTTTCCGTTTTCCCGGCGAGACTGAGGAAACCTTTGCCGCTGAAGAGTCGCTTAAAGAGCGGATTGCCCATGCCGAAGAACAAAAAAGGCTGAAAAAAGCTGCGGAGGAAGCAGATAAAAAGGATAAGAAAAACTACGATAGACGACATGGGTTTTATGATTTTAGCAAAAACGTTGTTATGGGCTTAAAGTCTGCAAAGACCGCCATTAAAAACGCCTTCATGGGGGACACCACAGTTGAAAAGTCAAGCATAGAGGTGAGTCTTGCGGAGATTCGGGCAAATGGACTTGATGCCCAATTTTCCGCAGAGGATAAGGGACTGTTTATGCAGCAGTATGAAACGTCTGTTAGACGGCTGCAAAACCGCTGTCTGCATCAGGTGATTTCAGAGCTGGGACTTACTCATCAAGCTGTGCTGACAGAAGCACAGCACGAGTTGGTGAGAGCTCGCATAGAACAGGAAATGCAGAGTACAAGGCTGAGCATGAAGCTTGGAAATCCGCGGGAAATTTTCCTTGGCGGAACAAAGCCCATGAGCGAGTATTATGGTTCCGATGGCTCAAAGTGGCTGGCAAAGCAGGCTGTCAACTGCATGGGCTACTATAAGCTGGACGGTGCGCTGCTAACTGAAGCAGGAGCAAAGCTTCAAAAAATCGTTCATCCGGAAACCGCAGTTGAAGCGTTTGTGGGCAAAACAAAGCAGCACGGGGATGTTTCCTTCCAGCGCAGGCTTGATAACGTTGAAAGCGGTCCGGATAAGCTTGATCTGTTTAAATTTTCAAAGCACCCTGAAATAGCGGATGATGAAACCATAGTAAGGGTTCAGGCAATCGGAAGCCAGATTTTGCGGGAGCATACCACGGATTGGCTGCTGTGCAACTTTGACACAAAGGGCGAGAACTTCATCATTACAAAAGACAGTCAGGGGCAGCGGGTGCTTCATGGTATAGACAAGGAGGCTGCGTTCAGCAAAATCCTTAAACCGGAGGCACAGACTATGAGCAGGGAGTATAAGCCTCATACCAACAACACCCTATACAATGTGGTGTTTACGATGTACGCTCAGGGTAAGATGGACTTAGAGCTGTTTGATACCTTTCCTCAAATACAAAAGCTTGAGAGCATGGAGGACAATGAATACCTTTCAACCTTCCAAAGCTATCTCGACTATGTACAAGCTCATGAAAAACCCGAGGTATTCGACTCCACACGAGCAAATATTTTGCGAAGAAAGCAAAATTTGAAAACGGAGTACAAGCGTTTTTTCACTACTCTAGTAAATGAACGCTGCCGGACGATTAGCCCCGAAGCGGCTGTTGAGCTAAAGGTGAAGTATTTCGGCGCAGCGGATGGAACAGAATTTCGATTTTTAGGATAGTAATTGAACAAAGGTTTTCTTTTCGAGATAATATTCTGCTTTTAAAATGGTGTTATACAACTATTAACAAAAGGCTTGCCACCTCGCGTGACAAGCCTTTTGTTATTTACATATTGATTTAAAACAGACCTGTAATTTTGCCGTTTTCATCAACATCAATTTTTTCCGCAGCAGGAACCTTTGGTAGACCCGGCATAGTCATGATGTCTCCTGTAAGAGCAACCACAAAGCCCGCACCCGCCGAAACCTTAAGATTTCGCACCGTTACCTTGAAGCCGCGGGGAGCACCCAAAAGAGCTGGGTCATCGGAAAAGCTGTACTGGGTTTTGGCAATGCATACGGGCAGACCACCAAAGCCGAGGGCCTCAAGCTGTGCAAGCTGCTTTTTTGCGTTGGGAGTAAGCTCTACTCCGTCCGCGTGATAAACCCTTTTACAAACTGCTTCGAGCTTTTCTGTTAGAGTGGTATTATCTTCGTAGGAGAATTTAAAGTTGTTTTCTGTCTCGCAAAGACGAACTACTTCGCGGGCAAGTGTTTCGCCGCCCTCACCGCCTTTTGACCAAACCTCTGACAAGGCAACGTTTACACCAAGCTGCTTGCAGCGGCGTTCAACAAGCTCCAGCTCAGCTTCCGAATCTGTGGGGAAACGGTTTATGGCGACAACGCATGGCAGGCTGTAAATCTGGGTAATGTTTTCAATGTGCTGCAAAAGGTTAGGAAGTCCACGCTCAAGCGCTTCAAGATTTTCTGCTCCAAGCTCGGTCTTCGGGACTCCGCCGTGGTGCTTTAGAGCACGAACCGTAGCAACAACAACAACTGCGGAGGGGACAAGTCCCGACATGCGGCATTTGATGTCAAGGAACTTTTCTGCGCCCAAGTCAGCACCGAAGCCGGCCTCTGTTACGGCGTAATCACCGATTTTAAGAGCCATTTTAGTGGCAATTATGGAATTGCAGCCGTGGGCGATGTTAGCAAAGGGACCGCCGTGAATTATGGCCGGGGTATGCTCCAGCGTTTGTACCAGATTGGGCTTAAGAGCGTCCTTTAAAAGCGCTGCCATTGCTCCTGATGCTTTCAAATCACCCGCGGTCACGGGAGCGCCGTCATAGGAGTAGGCGACAACTATGCGTGACAGACGATTCTTGAGATCGCTGATATCCTCAGATAAGCACAGAACCGCCATTACCTCTGATGCAACGGTTATATCAAAGCTGTCCTCACGAGGGACACCCTGCATTTTTCCGCCCAGACCGTCAACAATGCTGCGAAGCTGACGGTCGTTCATATCCACTGCACGGTGCCAAGTGATATTTTTTGGATCTATTCCTAAGCTGTTCCCCTGCTGAATGTGATTGTCAAGCATAGCGGCAAGAAGATTGTTTGCGGCACCGATAGCGTGAAAATCACCTGTAAAATGAAGGTTTATGTCCTCCATGGGGATTACCTGAGCGTAGCCACCGCCGGCAGCGCCTCCCTTTACTCCGAAAACAGGGCCGAGGGACGGCTCTCGGAGAGCCACGCATACATTTTTGCCTATTCGCTTTAACCCGTCTGCCAGCCCAACGGTGGTAGTAGTTTTGCCTTCGCCGGCAGGTGTTGGGGTTATGGCGGTAACGAGAATTAGCTTTCCATTGGGGGTCTGAGAATGTTTCATGAAGCAGTGGTCGATTTTTGCTTTGTAATTTCCGTATTGCTCAATATACTCCGCGGGAATTTTGCACACCTTCGCAATGTCTGTAATTTTTTTAGGTCTTGCTTCCTGTGCAATTTCTATATCGGTTTTGTACTCCATTTATATTTCTCCAATATCTGTTTGTAGTTTCTTGTTTTTTACTATATCATAGACGAGACAAAATGCAATACTTGAGAAGTTTCTGAAAAAAGATTTGTCAAAAGTGAGTAAAATTATCCTCGTCTATGGAAATTCCTGATTTATAACGTTATAATGGAAATATACGCCAATAAAAACCAACTCAAATTCCACCATGGAGCTGATGAAATGAAAGACGATAACACAAATAAAAATCCGGTTGGACTGCTTTTAGCATTGGTAGCGCTGCTGTTCATAATAATTGCGCTGATTATTATGCTTCGATCCTGCGGTAAAGAGGAGGAATCGGCTCCCACACCGATACCAACCGAGCAGCAGACACAGACAGTGAAGCCTCAGCCGCCCTCGCCGTCCCTGACTCCTGCACCAACTCCAACAATCACTCCCACACCCGAGCCCACGCCGGAAGAAACCCCGGAACCGTCTCCAAGCCTATTGCCCTCACCTACGCCCAGCGCCGAGGTAACTCCTGCACCGGAAATTTTCGTAAGCGGCAGCTTTCAGTCTGATACAAAAACCGCAATGAACATTGTTGTGGACTGGTCTGCAAGCAACGCCGAGGATGGATACATAACTATAGATGTTATCCTATCATTAGATTCTTTGAGCCTAAATCTCTCATCTATCTATAATGGGGCTACACTAACCATTAACGGAGAGGAGTTCACCTTCACCACTCCTGTGCTGAAAATTGAGGGAGATGAACCTAAAAAAAGCGAGCTGTGCCGCACACATGTTAAGCTTCCCTATGACGAGGGCGGAATTAACGTTCCGATAGAAGCAGTTTGGCGCTTCAACGGAGTTTACAGCGGAGTTGAGCTAAAGAAAATTGAAGTGAGCGGCGAAGCGTCTGTTGGTTAGAAACCGCCCGTACAGACCTCTCACAAAACTCGTGGAGTTTTACCGCCAAGGCAAGTATAATCAGACACTTTTGAGGTTCGTACGCAGGTGCAAAAAACACTTTTCGTGCGTCAAATGTTTAATATCCGCTAAAGGCGACAGCGAGATTCATAGCAAATCGCTATTCAAATTTGTTGGAAATGCTTTTGTTTTTAAACAAACTCTAAGGGCATCACCGTAAATATACGGTGACGCCCTTAAAAATTTAAAGCAGAGTTTATTTGCTTTGTTCTTTTATAGCTACAAAATGATTAGAACTCCGCAGTGCCTACAGTACGGGGGTGAGGAAGAACGTCGCGGATGTTGGAAACACCTGTTAGGTACATTATCAGACGCTCAAAGCCAAGACCATAGCCGGCATGACGGCAACTGCCGTAACGGCGAAGGTCTAGATACCACCAATAGTCATCAGGGTTGAGTCCCAGCTCACCCATACGCTTTTCAAGAACCTCAAGGCGCTCCTCACGCTGAGAGCCGCCGATAATCTCGCCGATTGCGGGAACGAGACAGTCAGCAGCGGCAACGGTTTTTCCGTCATCATCCAAACGCATATAGAAGGCCTTTATCTCCTTTGGATAATTTGTTACAAAAATTGGCTTCTTGAATATCTTCTCCGTTAAATAACGCTCATGCTCAGTTTGAAGGTCGGTGCCCCAGCTTACGGGGTATTCAAATTCGCTGTTGTGTTTTTCAAGAATTTCTACAGCCTCTGTATAGGTTACACGGCCAAAGTCGGAGTTTGCAACGTGGTGAAGCCGCTCAAGAAGCTCTGTATCAACAAAGCTGTTGAAAAACTCCATTTCCTGAGGGCACTTATCAAGGACAGTGTTGATGACATATTTTATCATAGCCTCAGCGTTGTCCATGTAATCGGTAAGGTCTGCAAACGCCATCTCAGGCTCAATCATCCAAAACTCCGCAGCGTGGCGCTGAGTGTTGGAGTTTTCTGCGCGGAAGGTTGGACCAAAGGTGTAAACGTCCCCGAAAGCCATTGCAAAGTTTTCTGCGTTGAGCTGACCTGATACGGTAAGGTTGGCACCCTTTCCGAAAAAGTCTTCCGAAAAGTCAACCTTGCCATCCTCGGTTCGGGGCGGCTTTTCAAGGTCAAGAGTGGTAACCCTAAACATTTCACCTGCGCCCTCACAGTCTGAACCAGTGATTATGGGAGTGTGAACATACACAAAGCCGTTTTGCTGGAAAAACTCGTGGATTGCTGCCGCTGCCACACTGCGAACACGGAATACAGCGGAAAACAAGTTCGTGCGGGGACGAAGGTGGGCTATACTACGAAGGTACTCAACGCTATGGCGCTTTTTCTGAAGGGGATAATCGGGTGAAGAAACGCCCTCAACGGTTATTTCCGCTGCTTTTAGCTCAAAGGGCTGCTTTGCGTCGGGAGTAAGAGAAAGCTCGCCCTTGACGATGAGTGCCGCTCCCACATTTTGGTGAGCAATTTCATCATAATTGCTAAGATTATTCTTTTCAAAAACGACCTGAAGCCCCTTGTGTGAGCTGCCGTCGTTAAGTTCAACAAATGCAAAATTCTTCATGTCGCGGACTGTGCGTACCCAGCCGCAAACAGTGATTTCGCCGCCGGTAAGGGCAGCAGCGTCCGCGTAGATGGCGGAAATTTTCGTTCGTTTCATGGTTTTACCATCCTTTTGAATATTTGAATACGATCAGCATAAATGCGCTGCCGTTATCAGCCGTGAAGCCTAAGCTTACAGAGTTAATGCTAAAAAATATACTAATACTATTGTTTTTGCAAATACATTAGAGTATTATACAGACAAACCAAGATAATTTCAACACTTTAGCGCAATTAATCTTGCGAGGAGGACAAAATGGAAAGAATTTTTCACAACGTTACGGAGCTTGTCGGCAACACACCTTTAGTAGAGCTAACGGTTTTTGGTAAAAAACACTGTCCGCAGGCTCGACTTCTTGCAAAGCTTGAGCGTCAAAACCCTGCCGGAAGCGCTAAGGACCGAGTTGCATTGGAAATAATACAGCAAGCCGCAGCTTCCGGCAAATTAAGCCCGGGCGGAATGATAATTGAGGCTACCAGCGGAAACACAGGCGTTGGAATTGCAGCCATGTCTGCTGTTCTGGGGTATAAGGCTGTTATTGTAATGCCTGAAACCATGAGCATTGAAAGAAGAAAGCTCATTGCGGCTTATGGAGCCGAGGTCGTGCTTACTGAGGGCGCTAAGGGGATGGCTGGAGCCGTAGAAAAGGCGCGTAAGCTTTGCGAGGAAAACACCGGAAGCATTATTGCGGGACAGTTTGTCAACATGGCAAATCCACAGGCGCATTATAAGACCACCGGTCAAGAAATATGGTGCGATACCGAGGGAAAAGTGGATGCATTTGTCGCAACAGTAGGGACAGGTGGAACAGTCACTGGGGTGGGAAGATATCTCAAAGAACAAAATTCTCTTATTGAGATATTTGCCGCGGAACCGGACAAGTCGCCCCTGCTTTCGGGCGGAGCAGCCGCTCCCCACAAAATCCAAGGAATAGGCGCAAACTTTATCCCCGAGGTGCTGGACAGGGAAATATACGATGAGGTTTTGAGAGTGACAGATGAGGAAGCCTTTGCTGCTATGGCAGAGCTTGCACAAACCGAGGGGATTCTATGCGGAATTTCCTCCGGAGCTGCTGCGGTTGCAGCGGCAAAAGTTGCGGCAAGACCGGAATACGCAGGCAAAACAGTTGTTACGCTTCTGCCTGACACGGGAGAGAGATATTTAAGCATACTTTGAAGTCTAAATAAATAATTTGGAGGAAGCCGGATGAAAACTCTGCTGAGAAACGGAAAAATCGTTGACGGCACAGGAGCGAATTCATACACTGGCGATGTGCTTATTGACGAGGATCAAATTGTGAAAATAGGCAAGGAGCTTGTGGATGCAGCGGACAGGGTGCTTGACTGCACGGGGCTTTGCATAGCTCCCGGATTTATTGATGCCCACTCTCACAACGACTGGTTTGCGGCCCGGCAGAATAATGAAAGATTTTTCGCCCCGTTTTTGGAGCAGGGTATTACCACGCAGGTAACAGGAAACTGCGGTTTTTCACCATTCGGGTTCGATTCGGATACAAAGCACAGGCAGCTTCTGGGCAGCGGATTGTTCACAATAGGAGATACGGAAGGGGAAACTGCCACATTGCCGGAGTTTGAGGGTGCAATAAAGAACCTTCCCGTCAATATTGTTCCGCTTTATGGTCACATGAGCGGCAGAATAGGCATATGCGGCTATGACAGCCGCAGACTAACCGAGGACGAGCTAAAGCACCTTGACGAAACTATTGAACAAACCCTTAGGGATGGTGCGGTAGGAGTGTCCTTTGGCCTTATGTATGAGCCTGACTGCTATGCTCCCTATGATGAGCTCAAGCGTGCGGCGGAAATCTGCGCAAAGCACGGGAAAATACTAACTATCCACGGCAGGGCGTGCAGTGCCGCATCCACGTCATACAGCCCTCCCTTTGGGGGACGGGCACATAATCTTCGCGCTTTGGATGAGATGGCACAGCTTGCAAGGGATACGGGGGTTAAGCTTCAGCACTCACATTTGATTTTTGTAGGTGAAAAAAGCTGGAAAACCGTTGATGAGGCACTTACGGCAATTGACAAGCTCAATGCGGAGGGACTTTCCTTTAGGTATGACTCCTATTCACTGCTTTATGGAGCTTCTGTCATAACGGTGGTTTTGCCCACATGGTACTTGTCGCTGTCAAAGGAAAAACGGCAAAGCAGATTTACAAAGTTGCGCCTTGCGGTTGAAATTGGAGTAACAAAGCGAATTTTGGGTTTTGACTTCAGCGACATTGTTGTAACATGGATAGCGTCCGGTCAGGAAGCGTTGGTTGGGAAAACAGTATCCGAAATTGCAAAGGAATGGAAGGTTTCCGATTTAGAGGCGTACATACGACTTGTGGAGCTGTCCGAGGGTAAGGGAAGAGTGCTCATGCATAAATACCTTACAAATGACATACTTCTGCGGCTCATGAGAGACAAAAACTGCTTGTGCATGACTGACGCATGGGTTGAAGAGGAGGGCAAGCAAAATCCGGCGTGCTTCATATGTATGCCGCTGTTTTTGAAGCTTGCCAGAGAAAACAATATCACCTTGGAATATATGATAAACCGTATGACAGGGGCGGCAGCCGAGCGCTTTTGCATTAAAGACCGCGGGTTGATAAAGGAGAATTTCTTTGCCGATATCACTGTATTTAATGACAAAAAAGCAGCACCCGGCGCTTCTGACGAGGGCAGACCCATAGGCATTGAATATGTGCTTATAAACGGTGAAATTGCAGTGGAAAACGGTGCGTTTATTAAGGGAAACGCGGGGCGCATGCTGCTGCAAAAGGAAAACTAAAAGAAAAACTAAAAGAAAATGCAAACAACTCCCAAGTGCGTTACTCGGGAGTTGTTTTTTGCTCATAGGGTATATGTTGATGCCTTTGTTTTTCTCAATAAATTTGCTTTGCACACTGTTTTGGATTATGCTCTTTCATTGCTGCACTTTTCTGCCGATAGCCACAGGGGCAGTCCCCACAGTACTGCACCGCCGATAATATTGCCAATTGTAACCCAAAGCAGGTTCAATGCCATTGAGCCGTAATCAGCTGACAAACGAAGCATTGACGCGAGGCAAAACGTTGCCATGTTGGCAATCGAGTGCTCAAGACCTGCCAAAACAAAACACATAATTACACTTATAATGACAGCAGTTTTGCCGAATTCTGATTTTAGCCTAAAGCCGGAGAACACGCCGATACATACAAGAAAGTTGCACAAAATGCCTTTTAGCAAAAGGGTATACCATGGGGGTTGAAGCTTTGCCGGAAGGCAAAGCATTATGTATTCAGAAAATTTGCTTGCATCCACAGATATGGATATGAGCGCACAAAGCAGGATGATACCGACAAAGTTTCCTAAATAGCACAATCCCCATACTCGCAGAAGCTCGCTAAAACGAACCCGCTTTTCATATAGGCTGACAGACATAACAAAGGTTGCCCCGGTAAACAGCTCTCCGCCTAAAAGAACAATAAGCACAAGCGCACAGGTAAAGCTAAGTGCTGCCAAAAGCCTTGCGGTGCCAATGCTCTCACCAAGGAGCAAGGCTCCACATAAATTGGAAAAGAAGGTTCCGATAACTATAAAAAATCCAGCAATCATTGCGCGGCAAAAAAAGCGCCACGGACTTTGGCGAGTAAGCTCAAGCTTACATGCGCCGGCGGCGGTGATGGAATCTACGGTTTCTCTTGTCATAAAATCCCCCCGATATTTGAGCATAAGACCTTTTTCTGACAGTTTTGCGTTATTCTAACATATGATGTTTCGTTTTGCACCAAAAATTTTTTGAATTGAAAAAGTTGACGGTTATAAAATAGATATTGACAATATATGCTGCAAGGTCTTATAATGCAAGCAATTAAATTATTAAACCGTTGAGTCAGAGTAGTAACCTCTTGCAAACCTCAAAGAGAGCCGCGTAGGGTGGAATCGCGGCAGGGGCGCAATTGGCGAATGGACTGATGAGGGCAGACGAAAGCCTTTTGGCAAGTAGCAACTGACGGGAACCGAACCCGTTACAAATTCGGCACACATTTTTGTGTGTGAAATGAGCGGGCGCATTTTGCGTCAACTTGGGTGGTACCGCAGGAGTTAGTCTTGTCCCAATTTTGGGGCAGGGCTTTTTTGTTTGCTGTGAGGAGAGAAAATGAAAACGATTTTACTAAAAGAGCGATGGCGCAATTAGCGTTTAATTAAATATAAAAATCGAAGTCTAAATAAATTGAATTGAAGGAGAGAAAATTATCATGAAAAAACTAATATGCTTGGTTCTGGCTCTTGCACTTGTCTTTTCCTTTGCCGCTTGCGGTAAAAAAAGCGACAAACCCTTTGTTATCGGCATTTCACAATACGGTGAGCACCCCTCGCTTGACAACTGCCGCGAAGGCTTTTTGCAGGGACTTGCCGATGCAGGTCTTACTGAAGGCGAGGATTTTACGGTGATTTACCAAAATGCCGGCTTTGACGACAACATTACAATACAAATCGGACAGAGCTTTTCAGCAGAAAACGTTGACCTAATGTGTGCAATTGCAACCCCCTCGGCAACCGCCTGCTTTGCGGCGGCGGAGGATAAGGATATTCCTGTTATCTTTACCGCAATCTCTGACCCTGTAAAGGCTCATCTGGACAAGGGAAATGTAACAGGCACCTCCGACAAGCTCCCTGTTGAGGCACAGCTTGACCTCATCCGTAAAATACAGCCAGAGGCAAAAACCATCGGCATACTTTATACAACAAGTGAGCCTAACTCCGTTTCAGCTATTGAGGAATACGAGGCAAAGGCAGCAGATTACGGCTTTGAAATCGCGGCTCTAGGCGTAACCGCCCAGTCGGAGGTGACACAGGCTGCCGATACTCTTATTTCTCAGGGAGTGGACTGCTTCTCAAATCTTACGGACAACAACGTGGTAGGCGTTTTGGCATCGGTTCTTGAAAAAACCAATGAGGCGGGAATACCCGTTTACGGCTCTGAGGTGGAGCAGGTCAAAAATGGCTGTGTTGCGGCGGCAGGCATAGATTATATCAAGCTTGGTCGTCAGACCGGAATTATGGCAGCTAAAATCCTCCGGGGAGAGGCATCCTGTGAGGACATTCCCTTTGAGACAATCAGTGAATACGGTGTTTATATCAACAAAGCTGCCTGTGATGAGCTTGGCATGATAGTACCTAATGATGTTGCGGCTACAGCCCAAGCGTGATTTTTAATTGCACAGTTTTCAAAAAATAATCTGTACAGGGGGACTTTAAATGCTGGAGCTGGCTATCAGCACCTTGACTCAAGGCTTGATTTACGCCTTTATTTCCTACGGCGTATACATCACATATTCAATTCTGGATTTTCCGGATTTGACCACAGACGGAAGCTTTCCCTTGGGAGCTGCCATAACGGCTCTGATGCTTACAAATGGTGCAAACCCATATTTGACACTTTTGGCGGCAATGGGTGCGGGTGCACTTGCGGGACTGTTTACAGGGTTTATTCATGTTCGTCTCAAGGTGCGCGATTTGCTTGCCGGAATAATCACTATGACGGCGCTTTTTTCTATCAACCTGCAAATCGGCGGCTCAAACCTTATTGTTGAGCGCTCTGTTGATACGATTTTTTCCGCGGCACCAACCATGACTGCTTTAGGCGGTATGCCCCTGCTGTACAGAAAGCTTATTGTTGTAGCTGTGCTTGCGCTTGCATTTAAAATTATTCTCGATTTTTTCTTCCGCACAAAATCCGGCCTGCTGCTCAGGGCTGTTGGAGACAACGCAACACTTGTAACAGCTCTTGCAAAGGATAAGGGCAGAATGAAAATTTTAGGCTTGGTTATCTCAAACTCCCTTGTGGCGCTGGCTGGCAGCATAGTATGTCATGAGCAGAGAAGCTTTTCTGCAACAATGGGCACAGGTCAAGTGGTGTTCGGACTTGCAACGGTAATTATCGGCGTTACGCTTTTCCGCAAGCTTAGCTTTGTCAAGGGAACAACCGCTGTTGTCATCGGCAGCATTCTATACAAGGCCTGCATTACACTTGCCTTGAGTTTGGGACTTCCCGCGAATCTCTTGAAGCTCGTTACGGCACTGCTGTTTCTGCTTGTTCTTGTGTTTTCCGGACGCAAGGGAGAGGAGATAATCCATGCTTGAGGTTAAAGGTATTACCAAGGTATACAATGAGGGGCTTGTCACAGAGCTGAAGCTATTTGATGACTTTAGCCTAAGTGTTGATGACGGAGAATTTGTTTCCGTTGTAGGCTCAAACGGTAGCGGCAAAACCTCTCTGCTCAATATTATCTGCGGCTCTATACCCATTGAAAAGGGCGATATTTTAATAGACGGTGCAAGCATTGCAAGGCAAAAGGATTTTGTAAGATGCCGCCAAATCGGCAGGGTATACCAAAATCCGTCTCTGGGTACGGCGCCAAACCTCACTATGCTAGAGAACCTGTCTCTTGCGGATAATAAGGGCAAAGCCTACGGCTTGAGCTTCGGTATAAATCATAAGCGTAAGAACTATTACCGAGAGCAGCTTGCGGCGCTGGGACTTGGGCTTGAGGATAAATTGAATGTAAAAATGGGTGCGCTATCCGGAGGACAAAGGCAGGCAGTGTCTCTTCTTATGGCAACGATGACACCCTTGAAGTTTCTGATTCTTGATGAGCATACGGCAGCACTTGACCCAAAAACTGCTGAAATAATAATGGCGCTTACCGACAAGCTGGTACGTGAAAAGCAGCTTACCGCCATAATGGTGACTCACAATCTGCGTTATGCTGTGGAGTACGGCAGCCGCATTTTGATGATGGATAGGGGCAAGGCGGTTTTTGACAAGCGGGGCGAGGAGAAGGGTGCGCTTTCTGTGGACGATGTACTTGAGCGCTTCAACAAAATAAGCATTGAATGTTGCGACTGACATTTTAATGTATAACTGCAAAATAATAATCATATATGCATATTAATATATCGGCGGCTGAGTGAGCTTTTTTCCCTCAGCCGCCGATATACTTTTGAAAATTTGTCACATGTGAGGGCTTTAAAACCCTGCGTTTGTGTTTGACATCATAATTTGACTGTGTTAACATCAAATTGCAGAAACCTTACATTTTCAACAAAATAATGAAAAAATTTTAACAATCACTGTTAATTTTGTTTAAATTAGTAATTAAATAAAAGTGAGGTAGAAATTTATGCGGGAAAAAATAATACAATTGGTCAACCTCATCCGCAGCATGCCGGATGAGCCCCTCAAGGAAACCGCGCCTGAATACTATGGACTGGAATGTGTTGTCACCGACGACATGGCAGATGTTGCCTTGGGAATGGATCTTAGAGTGTACATGCCAACGGAAGCAATCGCCGAAAGATGCGGTAAGTCAGTGGAGGAAACCCATGAGCATTTGCTCAAGCTGGAGGATATAGGTATCATTGAATCCAAGGTGGAAAACGGAGTTGAAGAATTCATCCTCTTGATATTTGTTCCCGGTGTTTTTGAGCTTATGGTTGCAGACCTCCCCCAGGTTGAGGAGTATCCTCAAATCGCAAGAGCCTTTGAGGAGTACACGAGAATAAGAATGGGACGGATGGTTCCAAACGTGCCCCGCGGACATGGCCCGATGCGCGTTATCCCCGTTCAGGCAGCTCTGGACGGACAACAGAGAGTTGCCTCCTACGAGGAAATTACCTACTGGCTTGACAAGTATGACCCCAGCATTTCCGTTGGCGACTGCGAATGCCGCATTTCACGCCGTCTCATGGGAGAGGGCTGCGGACACCTTGAAAAAGATATGTGCGTTATTGTTGGTCACACAGCGGAGTCCACAATCCGCACAGGCAAAACCAGAAGGATTACTAAGCAGGAAGCACTTGATATCTTCAAGAAGGCCGAAGAAAACGGTCTGATGCATCAGGTTACCAATATTGACGGTCCTGACAAAATATTTGCAATCTGCAACTGCTGCCGCTGCTCTTGCTTTGCCCTTCGTACCTCCCAGTACTTTAATACACCGAACCTTTCAAACTGCAACTATGTTGCAAAGCTGGATAAAGAAAAGTGCGTTGCCTGTGGTCAGTGCGTTGACACCTGTCCCGGAGACGCCCTGCAATTGGGTCAGAAAATTTGCACCAAGGAGCCGATTGTTGTTCCTGAAACCATCACTCCCGATGACCATGAGTGGGGACGCGACAAGTGGAACCCCGAATACAGGGACAACAGAGTTATGGTTGCGCCTACCGGCACAGCGCCCTGCAAAACCACATGTCCGGCACATATTGCCGTTCAGGGCTACATAAAGCTTGCTGCTCAGGGAAAATACCTTGAGGCGCTTGAGCTTATTAAGAAAGAGAACCCCCTGCCCGCAGTCTGCGGACGTATCTGCCCACACAATTGCGAGAACGAGTGCACCCGCGGCGATTTTGACACTCCTGTTGCAATTGATGACATCAAGAGGTTTGTTGCGGATCAGGAAATCAAGGCTGAGAACCGCTTTGTTCCCGAGAGACTGCGCGACTTCCGCGACAAGAAAATTGCGGTTATCGGCTCCGGTCCTGCGGGTCTTTCCTGCGCATACTACCTTGCACTTACGGGCTATTCCGTAACAGTGTTCGAGAAGGAAAAGAAGCTCGGCGGTATGCTCACTCTGGGCATTCCCTCCTTCCGCCTTGAAAAGGATGTAGTTGAGGCTGAAATCGAGGTTCTCCGCCAAATGGGCGTTGAATTCAGAACAGGTGTTGAAATCGGCAAGGATAACACCATAAAAAAGATGCGCTATGAAGGGTTTAGTGCGTTTTATGTTGCCATCGGCGCACAGGCAGGAAGAAAGCTTGGCATCGAGGGTGAGGATGCCCAAAGTGTTATTGCCGGAGTTGATTTCCTCAAGCACGTCAATCTCGGAGAGGGAGAAAAGCTCTCCGGAAATGTTGTTGTTATCGGCGGCGGAAACGTTGCAATTGATGTTGCCCGTACGGCTGTCCGTCAGGGTGCAGGAGCTGTCAATATGTATTGTCTTGAAAGTGCTTCTGAGATGCCCGCACTTCCCGAAGAAATTGAGGAAGCGCAGGCTGAGGGAATTGCAATCAGCAATAGCTGGGGCCCGAAGCGCATTGTTGCCGAAAACGGCAAGGTAACCGGTGTTGAGTTTAAAAAGTGCGTTTCCGTATTTGAGGACGGCAAGTTTGCCCCCAAATATGATGAAAATGAAACCATCACCGTTGCTGCGGACTACGTTCTCGTATCTGTGGGTCAGTCTATTGAGTGGGGCGACCTACTTAAATACTCCGCTGTTGAGCTTGGTCGCGGCAACACCGCTGATGCTGACGAGCTGACCTATCAGACCGCACAAAGCGATATCTTTGTAGGCGGTGATGTTTACACAGGACCCAAGTTTGCAATTGATGCCATTGCAGCAGGTAAGCAGGCGGCAATATCTATCCATCGCTTTGTACAGCCGGGTCAGAGCCTCACCATCGGTCGCGACAGAAGAAACTATACGGCCATTGATAAGTCAAATATCGACAAGGATGCTGTCGTATCAGGCTATGACAACACCCCCCGCCAGAAGCCTGCACACGACACCAAAAATGATAAGACATATAAGGATACCCGCGTAACCTTTACAGAGGAACAGCTCAAGAAAGAAACCGAGCGCTGCTTGGGCTGCGGTGCAACTATCGTAAACGAGACAAAGTGCCTTGGCTGCGGTCTGTGCACCACAAAGTGCAAGTTTGACGCTATCCATCTTGAGAAAATTGCCTATGTTCCCCTTTCCCTGTTTGAGGAAGCGCCCATGGAATATGCAACTCGCTTTGTTGAGCGCGAGGATGCAATTGCAGCCAGAGAAGCAAGAGAAGCAGAGGCAGCAAGCAAATAATAGTTCTTTAAAACAGCTTAACCGGATTGCGGCTGTGGTTATTGCCGTAGCCGTAAGCAATATGTGGGAGGTAAAATAAAAGATGCATGAATTGAGCATTTTGGTGGAAGTCGTCAGAATTGTTGACGAACTTGCACAGGAGCAGAGCATTGACAGAGTTAAAGCAATCGTTCTGCAGGTGGGGGAACTGTCGTCGGTTGTGCCCCGATTTATGGAAGAGTATTTCCCCAATGTTATTGACGGAAATCCAAGGTTCAAGGATGCTTATCTTGAAATAGAGACTCTCCCGGGTATGGCTCGCTGCCAAAAGTGTGAAAATGTTTTCAATGTGGTTGAAAACGAGGGGTACTGCCCTAAGTGCCGCAGCTTTGACAAGGATTTGCTATGCGGTCAGGAGTTTTTTATTAAAGAAATTCTTGTTCCTCAATAAATTTTTCTCATCAAAAACGCTCCTTCAGACAATTGTTCTGAGGGAGCGTTTTTTGAGCCTTATCATGAATGCCTAAATAAAGCATTTTATGACATTATTAGGCAAAATTTTTTGTGTTTCAATTTCTTATATTGTTTTTTTAGCTTAAAATGGTATAATGAATTATCAATCTAAGAATTAGCAGATATATTACATTTTTAGGGGAAAGCTTTCAGGCGTGACCCATTGGGAAGAAGGATGATAGCTTGTATTTCGGCAGTGTCAGATTTTTTAAGCACTTGATTTTGCTTGTAATCCTTATTACAATACTATCCTTAATAATAGGTGTGGTAAGCGCAAACTCCAAGTATAGCAAGCTGGTAAAGGAAACCGAACGCTATGAAAACGCTCTTTCCGCCATGGGATATGTTCTTCCCGAGCGTGACGGACGCGATGATAGCAACGCAGCCAACGGCACGGATGAGACGGAGCCTACGAGCGAGCCTGAAATAAGCTTGCCGTCCTTCAAATATCAAACTCAATTTCCCGAGCTTTATGTGGAGCCTGCCGCACAAAGGTCTCCGGTTGCTGCAAATACAGTATACCTTACCTTTGACGGAGGCATAAGCTCGAACACAGGCGCAATTTTGGATACACTTAAGGAAAAGAATGTTAAAGCAACCTTTTTTGTGGTTGGCTCCTACAGCATAGGCTGTGAGGATGAACTCCGCCGAATAGTTGATGAGGGACATGCCTTGGGCATGCGTTCCTACTCAAACAATATTGAGAAAATATATAGCTCGGTCGGTGAGTTCCTAACAGATCTTGAACGCTGCTATAATATGTTTTTGACTGAAACCGGCGTTGCCCCCACTATGTTCCGCTTCCCCGGTGGAAGCATAAACTCATACAATTCCGGCATCTTTCAGCAGCTAATCGCCGAGACAACACGGCGAGGCTTCACATTCTTTGACTGGAATGTACTTGCTCAGGATGTGTACAACTATCAAACAACATCCATGCAGAAAAATGTGCTGGATGGCTGTGAGTATATGAACGGCGGAATTGTCCTGCTTCATGACCAATATACTGATGCACAGGAGCTTTCCCGGCTTATTGATGAGCTTCAAAAACGAGGATATGCCCTTGATAAGCTCTCACCTGAGCTTGAGCCTGTTGTGTTTTGCTATCCTCAGCCCCCCAGAGATGATATAAAATAAATAATGCTCCCTGCTCATAGGTCCAAGGCGGACATGAAGGCAGGGAGCATTTTTTAGCTTATCAAAAAGATAAAGCCTTTTCCGATAAATTTGGACGGCGATTCGCTCTGCGCCTCAATGCGCGCATAGGCGCACATTTTACGCTCGCTTCGCGAGAAGAGTTTTTATGCGACGTACGTGCCTGCCGCCGCAAAAAACGATTTTGCTTCATTTCCCGCCTGCGGGCGGGAAACTTTACGAAATTTTGTTACAGACTGAATGTCAGAGCCGCATTTGCGGCTCTGACTTTTAAAATTATCAATCACGTTTTATAAAGGCGTTTTCTTCCTCAGCAAGGGTGATTTGCTTAGGGAAAACCATCTCACCGTTGTCTTTCAAGAAAGTGGTGTTAATATAGCCTTGAACGTTTGCGCCATCTGAAATAGCGATTGTACCGGCGCTGATGTTACCTATAACCACGCTGTTTTCACGCAAACCTATACGTCCTCCGACCTCAATGTCACCTTTTATCTTGCCGTCAATGTCCATGCTTTGACCATTCATATTACCAACAAGCATCGCGTTTTTGTCCATAAAAACACGACCTTTGGAGTTAACATCGCCTTGGATAAGCGCACCGTTGAGCCTTGTGTCACTACAGGTGATGCTGCCGATAATTTTGCCGTTAATGTCAGCGTTTTTAACAACCTCAATGTTGCCGTTTACATTGCCCTCAACATAAATGCCGGCAAAGGAACGAATGTTGCCCGTTACCAAGGTGTTCTTTGAAATGATGGTAACCTCTGCGGAACTGCTGACCGTGCGGGGGAAAGCTTCATTTTCTTCATTGCCGCGGACAAACGGCGAGTTGTATCGGTTTTGCGAATTGTTATCGGAGTAGCCGAACTGACCCTCTGAACTGCGGGCATATGTTGGTGCAGCGGTACGCTCCTGAGCCG
>CAZAIU010000005.1:46366-88574 GCA_964485265.1 uncultured Oscillospiraceae bacterium
GCACGTTCCTGAGCCGCACGTTCCTGAGCCGCACGTTCCTGAGCTGCGCGTTCCTGAGCCGCACGTTCCTGAGCTGCGCGTTCCTGAGCCGCGGTGTCGGCAACTCTCACGGGAACCGGTGAAACAGGCTGGACATGAGGTTCGGCATTTTTTATCAAGGAGTCAAGCTCAGAGGAAGCTTGAGCCTTTGCCTGCAAATCCTCGCCCACAAGTCCGCTGTTTGCCAGCATGTTTTTCATTCTGTCTTCAAACTGATATTCGGGAGACACGCCCACAGAGGTCTGCGCAGGATAGGAGTCCTGTTCCGGCGCTCTTGTGCGTCTGCCTGTCTCAGCTTCTTCCGCATAATTTGACTCACGCGGAGTTACCGAAGCGGAACGCTCATTAGACTGGTCGGAAGACTCACCACCGAACAATTCCCTCATCGCTTGAAAAAAGTTATTTTTCAAACCCATTTATACTTCCCCCTCTTATAATGCGGCTTTCAGCCGAATTTCGCGGCATAGCCACCGCAGAAATAATGGCCTGTTCTCTCAAAAACCTGCCTTTGTCAGTTGCAAAAAATCGAGTTTCTAGGAATTAGCTATACTCAATATGTATTTCCCCAGCTCCTGCTCCATTTGGATATTAAACATTGACAACAACGGATCAATAGTGCCCATAAAAAACAAGCTTCTGTTGTCTACAGCGGAAATGGAGGGACAATGACCGTAAATGTAGTTTTTTAACCATTCGCAGCGGTATGGAGGAA
The DNA here is from genome assembly GCA_964485265.1 of uncultured Oscillospiraceae bacterium. Classification (GTDB taxonomy): domain Bacteria; phylum Bacillota; class Clostridia; order Oscillospirales; family Oscillospiraceae; genus UBA2658. The sequence goes on from CAZAIU010000005.1 coordinate 47,118, forward strand.
TGGTTTTATATTTTTTAAGCCGTCTTCTGTTTTCGGAGATAGAGTCGCTAACATAGATGCCGACGGACGAATTTATGTTCAGCAGTACGGTGTCGTATATTAAATTGATTTGGCTGTCTGATAATCCCGATTTTCCGCCGATGCTTTGAAAAACAGGCAGACGCACCGCAAAGCTGTATAGGATGAGGTCGCGGACAAAGTTGTATTCCGAGGTGTTTACTGCGGCACACTCGTCTCCGGTGATCGACAGATGAAACGCAGAAAGCCGCGCAGGTGAACGCAGATTGTTAAGAACAACCCGAAAAATGTCCCTTGCCTCGCAATTATAAAAATCCGCTGCGCTGAGGGCGAAAATATATTTTGTGGCAACAAAAAGACAGTTTGCCGACTCCGTGACGTAATCGGATATGCTGAGTATTGCGTTGGTTTCATCCTCAAATACCACGGACGCGCTCGCCTCCTTTGCGGGAAAAAGACCCCATAGTCATACATATAATATTTTTTATTATACATTAGCAGGGTTGCTATTACAAGTGTTTTCACCAAAATGTGACACTCGTCGACAGGGGGAGAACACATAGAAGTACATATCATAGGCATACGAGTCTATAATCCAACTGATTATACAATACTATTTCAGTTTCTTCAACAGAATTTTCCCTAAATTTACAGCATTTGCTGAGTATAGGCGTTTGAAAGGTTGAAAACGGTAGCTTTTTGTGTTATTTTGTAAGGCAAGAGCATTTAGCGGCAGGGAGGTGTTTTATGAACACAGTGTCATTTTCAGTTGAGGACTACAACAATATACATACCTTGCCCCTGGGATCTAGCCTTGCGGACTTCATGGAGTTTGATTTCAAACCCTTTTACATCAAGTGCTGCACTCTTGCAGAAGTCTCGCTTCAAACAAAGGAATATGATGAAAAGGACGCAGTGCTCATAAAAGACCTTATTCGCAGCTGTCATCCCTATGTTACAGCATGCTACAATGGGGTATTTAACGATGTTGTTCTGGACTGCGTTATAGAAGTGATTTGCCGAACACAAAGGCTTAGTCTTGAAGCGCTTTGGGCGCAAAACATTTCATCAAACGATTCTCTTGGCAAAGCCGTGTTTACGCGTATATCGGAATACAAGGTTGGAAGAGCGATAAACCAGTGGGCAAATCTTCAGCGTATGCAAAGCTATGCAATTAAAAAAACAGGATTTGTCTTTGCGCAGGATAATACAACCAAGACAGATTGTGAGCTTCGTGCCACTTATTTTGACCTTGCCTTCAGCACGGCTGCAAGGCTGGCAGGCTGCGAATTGGCCGAGCTTCCCCACATTCAATGTAGGACGGCTGCAATGCTGCCCGGGGCAGCGGAGCTTTTGAGTCCGGTAACTTCGCTTGTTGAGCCAACGGTACAGAGCATTCTGACTAGTAAGCTCAATCAGCAGCCTGCAAATAATGGTTGCATTATGGAGCAGTACAGCGGCTTGCTGTGCGAGGATCTTCTTAAGCTTCCGCTTCCGGAGCATCTGGAAATGGTAAATATAAGCGAAAAGCTCAAAGGCCTGCCCCGCAGGGTATACATCGCAACAGGGCTTAAAGCAATAATTGACCTTGAGCTAGAGGAGCTTTTATCCAGAGACCTTATGCTGTGGCTGTCGCCTGAGAGTGGTCGGTGGCTTGAAAAAAGCATAGTTCGACTGCCGAATAACACTGAAAAGGCTTTTGACGAGCAAATGCAGCAGGAACTAGCTGCTGAGGGTGAGGAGCCGCCAAAAGCAGAAGAAAAGCAAAAGACTGAAATAAAGGAGCCTGCTCCAGAAAAAAGAAAGGCAAAATCCACCGAGACTGCCGAAGAAAAGGCTGATAAGCAAACAAAAGCTCAAGGTAAAGCAGCGGCCCCAAAAGCAAAGCCGGAAGCCGAAAAAACGCTTAAAGCAGAAAAGGCGGAGTCTAAGCCGAAAGCTTCGACACCAAAGAAAAGCGCTGATAAGGGGAAGGACACTTCAGAAAAAGAACCGTCTAAGCAACCCAAAGCAAAGGAAAAGCAGAAGTCTGAAGCTTTAAGTGATTTACTGCCGCAAAAACCAAAGTCTAAACAGAAAACGGCACAAAAGACAATTCCCGAGCCTTCTGCTTCGGCACAGCCCGAGAGAAAAGAAAAAACTAGTGATAAATCCAAACCATCTGCAAATCCGCAGGAGAGCATACTCCCAGATAATATAACAATTGAACCGCCAAAGGAACAGCCTGCCGTGCTTTCGGAGGAGATTATTAAGCCTGCTACTATCGAAGAGCGCATGATAATGCTCCAAGACCTTGCAGCAGACAAGCTAAGACCCTTGAGGCAAAGCTATGATGGACAGGATGTGGATGTGCTTTGCCAATCAGTGAACACAGCGCTACAGGTTGCCTTGAAGGATGAGTGGGAACAGCAGGAGACCGAAATATGGGCGAAGCATCTGTTTCGCATAAGGGGCGGAATAATGTCGCGGAAGTTTTCGCGTCAATATTTGTTCAGATTTCTGGAGGCTACAATCCAAATGTACAAGCTTGACATCTAAATTATAATAAATATAGGAAATGCCCGCAGGCTAGGCCTGCGGGCACTTTTTCGGGAGTGTGCTGTATATTTGGTAAAGGAAGCAGTTACCTGAGTTACGCTATGCGAGCTTTGGGATTTGCACTGCTTAGTCTGGAAAGAAGCTCTTCGGCGGAGAGAGAAAGGAACTTGGACTTGTCGCCTTCTTCAAATACGCTCATTATAGATTCGCTTGTGATTGGTCCCGCTTTAGCCAGAAGCTGATTGACTTTTTCGTTCTGCTCGATAAGACTCTTGGAAAAAGTATCTGTAACACCAAAGGTGCCGTTGACCCAAAACCCTTCACAGGAGTCTATCATGTTGATAGCCGTCATTTTATTGCTGCTGTTAATACCGTTCTTGTTCATGATGATACCTCCATTTATTAAGTCGGATGTTTGTTTCCTTCTTTGTGATTTCATTGTAGCAAAGCTAATACAAAATGTATAATATTTTGTTTGCGATACATACATTACACACAAAAATATGTACTTATTTATACGATAGGCATGAACTCATACATTATAATCATGATAAAATATCCAAAACAAAGGCAAAAATTAAAGTATAAACGGTCATAATGCACAAATTGTGATTTTACTAACTAAAAAAGCAGCCAAATAATCAAAAATACGCCATTATATGTAAATAATAGCGTATTTTTAGTTAAAAAAATATTTTTTCAGTTAAGAGTGATTGAAGCAAAAAAACTGCTTACAGCTCTAAAAAAGTGGGCAAATGCTGTATCGCCGGAAGCAGCTTTTCAAAGAGCTCATTGGTTTTGAATTTCAGGCTGGATGTGTTGATGCAGGGGTGACACGCAAAATACTCCTGCTTTAATATGTCATTATCTATGAGCAGGCGGACATTGTTTTTGCAATCGTTCATAAGACCCAGTATGCTTACGCTTCCCGGATGAAGCCCTAAAAAACTCTCCATATACCGTTCTTCGGCAAAATGGAGACGGGATACCCCCAACTGACCCGAAACAACAGAAGTTTTAAACTGCTTGTCCGCGGGCATGCACAGAAGGTAAAAATTTGTTTCCTGACGGTTGCATAAAAACAGGTTTTTGCATATCCTCGTATCAAGAACCGCAGCTCGCTCCAGACAGACCTCCATGGTATCTGCCGGCTCGTGGTCTGTACACCAATATTCTATTCCCAGTTTATCCAACAGCTCATATGAAAGCCTCTCGCATTCGATTCTGCTTTCCCTATTTACCGGTGCGCCTTTATATATTGTCACTTATCTTTCCTCCCAAGCTCATGCAAATTAGGATATCACAGACAAAATGCAAAGGCAAGCTATAATTGATTGGTTACATATGACTGCTTTTGCAACACAAAATAGTGGAAAAATGTAACAATAAAATATATAATAATCCAATATGTATTAGGTACAGGTCTTACATAACAGTGGGGACGGTATTGTATGATAACTCAATTTGGAACCGAGCTACTGGAACAGCTAAAACTAAATAGGAGAAGTGATTTGGACAAGCAGCTGAGGCTATGCAATGAGCTGCTGGAATACGCATGCAAAGAAAACCCGGGATACCTTTGCCCCGCATACTGTTTTTTGGCAGATTACAACTGGTTTTACGGCAAATTTGAGGAAATACTGAAAAGCTTGGAGCTTGCACTGAAATACAGTGACCAAACAACGCTTAAGGAATATGTAATCCGAAGTCAAATATTGATGGGCTCGGCACTGTGCTTGCAGCAAAAGGAAGAATGTGCATTTGAGCACTATACAAAGGCGCTGGAGGAAAGCCGAAAGAACTTCAGCGGGCGCTTCGATGCAACAATTTATATAGATTTAGGCGCTTGCTTTCATGGCTTGGCTGAGTATGACAGAGCCATAGAGTATTACTCCATGGCCGAGAGCGCACTGACTATGGCAGATAAAGACAATATTGACAATCTGCAAATAACGATTGACCTTGATTTCGCGATGTCACTTCACGCGTTGGGAAAAAACAGCGAGGCTCTGCCCTATATCACGTCCGCATGGGAAAGAGACAATGATATAAACAATGGCTTGATGAGCTTTGTAATAATATGTGTAGTATGTCAAATTTTAAATTCTCTAAATAGAAGAAGCGAATTTGCTTTTTATCTTGAGAAGCTAATTTATCTGGCGAAAATCAGCACGGATAATGCTGATTTCTTTCAGGATATTACAGAGCTTTGCAAGCTGTTTGACGAAATGGGTGACTATGTATTCCTTGGCAGAGCGCTCGGCTGCTTTAAAAAATATGTGCAAAAGGAGCAAGAGGACTGCCTCACAAAGCGATATCTTGAGCTTGCCATAAAGTTCTACAAGGACACGAACGATATTGAGTCCTACAGGGAAATGTGCGGCGAGTACTATGAGCTTATGAGCAGATTTGCAAATAATGAGACTGCTAAACGCACGCAGCTATTAAACAATCGCTTTGAAATGTACCAGAATGAATTACAGCGTCGGGAAATGGAAAGGCAGGTTCGCTGTGATGCCCTTACGGGGCTGCTGAACAAAAGTGCCGGAATGGAATATATAGATGAAATTTTGACAAGCGATGAAAAAGCGGTCTATCTTGCAATGATAGACTTAGACAACTTCAAACGAGTGAATGATTTATACGGCCATTTAATAGGTGATGAGGCAATCGTTGCGGTGGCGGAGATAATAACAGGTGCAATAAGCACGGAGGATGCAGCCAGCCGTTTCGGCGGCGATGAGTTTGTCCTATGCCTGCGAAACCGTGAATTGTGCCAGATTGAAAAAATTGCGGAAGAAATAAATGAAAGGATTTCCGCCCTTGCTGATATTTATAGCGGAACAAAGCTGGCTTGCAGCATAGGAATTGCCAAAGGAAAGGGCAAGGCTGCGGGAGGAGAAAGCACCTACGAGGAGCTTCTTATCAAAGCCGACAAGGCGCTTTACTTCAAGAAAAACAACGGAAAATGCGGATATCATATATATTGACCTTCCCACTGAAACAGAAAGAAAAATCTTTATTCGAGGTAATAAAATGAGCATATTTTTGTGTCCTGTTTGCGGGGCGTTGGTTGAGAAGACTGGCAGCCGTTATGTCTGTGCTGGCGGACACAGCTTTGACCGCGCTAAAGAGGGATATGTCAATCTTTTGCCTGCTAACAAAAAACATTCCAAGCAACCCGGAGACGATAAAGACATGGTTCGTGCCAGAAACAGGTTTTTATCAAGCGGATACTATTCTGCTCTCAAGCAGGCTTTGGAAAAGTGCAGCAGTGACTGCTCTAAAGAAGCATGCACGGTTTTGGACTGCGGCTGCGGAGAGGGTTACTACACTGAAGGAATTTTAAATTCCTTGCAGCGATCTGGCAAGGAAGTGAGTCTTGCAGGAATTGATATTTCAAAGGAGGCAGTGAGACTTGCTGCAAAGCGCTGCCCTCAAGAGGAATTTGCCGTTGCCTCCGCCTACCATCTTCCGGTGATAAGCCGGAGCATTGATTTGCTTATTAACTGCTTTTCACCACTGTGCGAAAACGAGTTCCTAAGAGTGCTGAAAACAGGCGGATACTTTATATATGTTGTGCCTGCACCCCGTCATTTGTGGGAACTAAAATGTGCGCTCTACGATGCCCCATATGAAAATGAACGCATAATCGCTGAATATGAGGGCTTCGACTTGACAGAAACGCGAAATGTAGCAACAAAAATATTCTTAGAGGATAATCAGATTATACTTGACTTGTTCACAATGACACCCTATTTTTGGAAAACCTCTGCCGGCGGAAAGAAACGGTTGGAGCAATTGGACTGCCTTGAAACGGAAATATCCTTTGATATACACATATACAGAAAAAAACAGGGAGCAGCCGCAATGTAAAGCGGCAGCTCCCTAAAATAATATACATAGATAATTTTTTGCAGTAAATATAAGTAATTGTACTGACTAAACATGCAAACACTTGATTTTTTATATGGTTATATGTGCCTTTTCTGTGTTTAGAATTACTATAGAAATAAAAATCATAAGAATTCCGACGATACCGCCTGCTGTAAGAGACTCTTGAAAAACCAAAACTCCTGTGAGTGTTGCAACCACAGGCTCAGAAAACGCCATAACAGAAGCCTTGCCCGGCTGAGTATATTTTAGCCCGAGGGTATAGAGCAAATATGGGGCAATGGTGGAGAATACAGCGACTGCTAAGCCGGTTAGAATGACAGAGGTGTTTGTAAAAAGCGGAATAAAGCTTTGAGTAAAGCAAAATGGTAAAATTCCGATTGAAGCAAACAAAAAAGTATAGGCGGTAACAGTCACCGAGCTGTATTTTTTAAGCGCAACATTGCCGAATATGGAATACAGCGCATATCCAACACCCGAGCCGATACCTGTGAGTATGCCTTTAATAGGCACAGTAGCCATACCCCCTAATATAGAGGAGATAATTCCGGTTGTAAAAACACAACCAATAAATGCGATTATCAGAGCAAGTGCTTTGCGAGTAGTTATTCTTTCATGAAAAAACAGAGCTGACATTATCATTACAAAGCAGGGAGCGGTATATAGCAGGACTGCTGCCATGGATAGACCGGTTATCTCGATTGTTAGAAAATACATAACACTGAAAAGAGTGAGACTTAAAATGCCTGTTCCTAAAAACATCCATATATCACGCAGGCATATTTTAAGCTTTTGTCTGTCAAAGAACAAAAGGTATGACCAAAGCAGCACGGCTGCAAAAGCACAGCGCAAAAAAGCCGTCTGTGCGGCAGTGCAGCCGCAAAGTGCCAGCTTTTTTGTAAACAATCCTATAATACCCCAGCAGGCACCACCGAGAATAATAAACATGGGGGCATAGCGTCCTATGGATGGATTTTCTTTTATAGTTCTCACACCCTAATGAAAGATATTGCAATCATAAGCCATGATAAAGGAAAAAACAATAGCATAAAAAATTGTTGCCATAAATTTCAAGTAAAAGACCGCTCACTGAAAAGTGAGCGGTCTCGGCTTATGAGAACAATTGCTGAGCAATGGAGCGGAAAAGAAAAGCTAGAAATTCTGTGTTGCTGGGCTTTTTCATGTGGTTGGGGAAGAAACTTTTGATAGGCGTATTGCCCTCTTTGCTCCACGAGACATCTATGGCGTGACGGATTGCTCGTTCAACACGCACTCCCGTCGTACCATATTCCCTAGCGATTTCGGGGTACAAGACCTTGGTTACACCGTAGATTTTCACCTCGTCCTCAAACAACATCAGTATTGCCTCGCGGATGTACAGAAAGCCCTTGATGTGCGGTGGAATTCCCAGTTCAATAATGAGCTTTTCAACCTCATAGGCGTAAGCTCTTGCTGCCTTGCCTGTGCTTGTGCGGTAATTCCCACAGGCGTTTCCTTCGGTCATATCCAGTGTGGCAAACGAACCGGAAGGGTTAGCATCGCCGACGATAGGAAGTGCTGACCGAGACTGCTTGCTGAAAATGTTGTCGAATGCAATAATGCATGATTCAGTCTGCGCCATTGGTATTTGCTCCTTCTTTCTTTCTTATTGATATAACTGAGGAAATGCAAATTTTGTTTTATAAACTTGCATGAGCGCATTATATCAAGTAAAACGTGACAGAAACGTGACGTATAGGAACAAAATACAACAAATATTGATACTTTGTGATAATTTCACGAATCATGACAAGATACAGTGTTGCTATGAGCATAAAATCAGAAGAAATTGCGTAAAAATGTATTATATTCTGCGATTTAAGGATTCTCTATTTGCAAGTAAATTTGCAAGAGTATATTCTCCCCAACTATAATTCGACATATATTCTCCGTTCCACTGACTTATTGTCTGCTTGTCGCCGTCGAGGTATGAGAAGTAGTCGCAATCCACGGCGGATTTGTTTATTGCTCTGCCGTGAGACAGGATAAACAGAATATCAAGAGCCCCCGCTTCGACTAAAGACGATTGCAAACGGGAAAGGACTTTCCGATAGCTGCTTGCAGAACTGGCATCAAAGAACCTGTCCTCCCATAAAAGGGAAAAACCCTCCTCTGTTTCAACCACATTGCCATTACGGTCAACAAGATAGGCGAGTAGCTCCTTTGCTCTTGCGCTAGAGAATTTTATGGGTTTTCCGTCCACGAATACGTCAAAGTTTCCAAAGGTCTTTATGAAAAAACGTTTCTTTATCCGCTTGGAGAGCAGCTTTGCACGGGAAACAACGTCTTCAATGTTCTTTTTAGTATATGGCTTCATTACAAAGTAATCTGCGTTCATCTTGTATGCGTCCACCATATATTTGTCGTAGCCGGAAACAAAAATAATTATCATGTCGGGATACATGCTGCGAAGCTCACCGGCAAGCTCAAGACCGTTCATATGCGGCATTTCTATATCAAGAAAAGCCAGTTCAATAGCATGATTTCTGGCGTATTCCAGAGCTTCAATAGGAGAATCGAAGACACCTTCAAGCTGAATGTCTTCCAATTCTCTGCACTCTGTCTCAAATTGCCGCAGCATCCACATCTCATCATCTACAAGTATAGTTTTCATACTTCTTCCTCACACTTTGGGATAATGATTTTTACCCATGTACCATGGTCAACAACAGAATCAATTATTACTTTTGCACCCATTAGGTTCTCAAAACGAAACAGAGTGTTTTTTAAACCGACACAGTCTCTGCATGAGCACAGCACTTCGTTTACATCAAAACCGATTCCGTCATCAATTACCTCTACGATGTGTGCATCTGACTGTTCACGGCTTCTGACAATGACTGTTCCGCCGTCTTTACCGCGTTCAAAGATGCCGTGTCTTACGGCGTTTTCAACCAAAGGCTGAACAGATAGGGGCAAAACCTTAAAATCCTCACACTCTATGTCAAATTCCACCTTTAGCTTAGTTCCAAACCGCATCTGTTCGATGTTTAGATATGCTTTTATATTTGACAGCTCATTGCCGAATGTAATGGTCTCGTCCGAACTCATTGCCTTTATACAGCCGCGCAGGTGTGTGGCAAAGTCGTAAATCAGGTCGTAGGCGTAGTCAGGGTCTACCTTTATTATTGTTCTAATAGAGCTGAGTGCGTTGTATAAGAAATGCGGCTGCATCTGATTCATTGCGACCTTTAAGCGGCTGCCTTCAAGCTCCTTTTTTAACTCCTCTATGTATTTTTCCCTTTGAAGAGCTTCGGAGCGTTCCTTGTTAAGGTCTTGTATTAAGCAGGTTGCACGAAGGTTTCCGGAAAAGCTGTCAACCTGAATATCTGCTTCAATTTTTCGCCAAATTGGGTTTTCGTCTTCGCTGGCTGACGGAAGCTCCAGAACAATAGGCATTTTGCCAGCCTTGTAATACTCAATCATGTTGTCCCGGGAGAATAAGCACGTAAACTGTGATTGATAGCGAGAGTGTACAAGGCTGTCTGAGATGCAGCTTATAAGCTCATCCCACCCGCATCCGTAAAAACGGCCGCGCATTTCGGCTCTGCCGTAATAGTACTCACAGAGGTTGCTGTCCAAATTAAACTCATAATATATTACCTCATCGCGGGGAAGCTTTTCAATACTTCTCCGATACATTATGGCAGCTAACTCTTTTTCCCGCTGCTCGGTAACATCCATGTAGGAAATAATCGCATGAAGAGGCTGCCCCTCTTCGCTAAATATAGTTTTAAATTTACCGTGATACCAGAGCCTTTGGTCAGTCTGCGGGTTGACCATTTGAAGATATGCTTCACCTGAAGGGTGACCTGCCGCGATGGCGCGGAAAAATGACCTTAAGGAATCTGCATATTCAGGCAATACATAGCCGTGCTGAATTGTTGATTCCGGAACGTCATGGTAGTATGGGAATGAAATTTGTTTTTCAAGAGAATTCATTGTGGGGATAAGCGTGCTATCCTTAATATTATAAATGTATAGCCACTGTGTGCAAAGAGAAACTGCGGCATCATAATCCTTTTCTCTTATGCGAAGCTCCTCCTCCAGTTCCCTTTGCTCCGTAAAATCTACTACAGAAAGACATATACACATATCACGATGAGAAAAGGCTAAATTTCCCAAAACCCATATAAGGCTTCCGTCCCTTTTTGCGCGGCGTTCAATATAGCGACGGGGATTGTCGTTCTCCTCAAGACTGGGAATTGTGCTTAAGCACTTTGCCCGATCACTTTCAGGGACAATCTGCAAATAGCTGACAAATCCGCTGTCTATAGCCTCCTGTCTTGAGGAGTAGCCGAAGATGTTGTAAAAAATTTCGTTTGCGTAAATTATGGTTAGGTCTTTATCTGCTTTAAATCTGCATATTCCACAGAGAATTGTACTGTTCAGCTCTTCATATGCGTTCTGATAGTGGCGTTCTCTTTGCTCAAGCTCTCGCCTTTCATGTTCCCGTTGGAGCTTTTCTCCTTTTTCAAAGTATATATCTGTTATTAGTATGTAGGCAAATATATCATTTGTTAAAGTTTCCCTGCACAGTGATACCTCTATGCGTGACCATCCGTCCTCAATCCCAAATTCGCTTGAACGAAATTCAAAGTTAAGCTCAACATCGCCCATTTCAAAAAGCTTAACAAGCTCGGTGGTTTTTAGAAGCCTTATTACTCTTTCCCTGTCATCGGGATGAACCAATTCATAACCGGCCAATTCAACCATGGTGTCCCAATGATAGTGTCCGGCTGTAAAAAATTCAGCATTTATGCCATAGCAAAAGCCGCAGATACCCTTGCTTAGATTAAGCTCATAGTAGGTGGTATGCTCTTTAGACATATGCTTTATCTTTTCCCGCTGTATGCGGAAAGCGATTTCCTTATCATACTGAATTGAAACATCTTCAAGGGAGATAATGCTGCTTGTTGGGTTTCCCTCATTGTTGAAAAGAGTCCTGTATTCTGTTTTGAACCAACGAGAATCACGGAAATCGCGGTCCTTGAGTTTTAAAAGATAGCAGCCGTATGGAGAGCCTTCGTTTATTTCGGTAAACATTTTCTTTATATCATCTAAGCTCTCGGGCGCTGCGAAATCAATATAGCTTTCAGTATCCGAGCTTATGCAAAGCTCTGCCGTACTGACATACCTTTTGGAGGCACAAAAACAGCAGATTTGCTGAGCAATATCATAGTCAATATAGATTTTACCGCTTAAATAGAATGCAAGCTCCTGCTTTTCACGCAATGTGTCCAGCTCTTTTTGCGACAGATTGCAATCTTGGCTGAATAATGAGTCAATAATATTCATACTTAAGCACCCTCGCCAATGATACCAAGTAATTTTACAAAACGCAAATCGTTTTGCAAAAAAATGCAAAACGACATGAATGATGACAATTATTTTATTTCTTGATCCAAATCATCAAACTCTGAAGAACAAAAAAACTCGCACAGAGTTATTTCAAAGCCATCACATAGTTTTTTTATCGTAATAATTCCCGGGTTTTGACTTTCGCCGTTTAATATGCTTTTTACAGTGCCTTGGGGTATTGCCGCAAGATTGCTGATGGCGTTAGGCGTTATTCCCCTTTCCCTGCACAATTGTCGTATACGTTTGACAACTGCCTCATGAGTGGTCATCTCTATAAACCTCCTGTGCAAACTGTCACGCTGATAAAATATGGTATAGTGGGATTATAGGTTAGTGAGTAGTCACTAGTATGTCGAAATTTGTCGAAAGAATTAAATTTTGTCATTATTCGACCTTTTAAGCATAAATAATCACCCAAGGCAAACGCCTTAGGTGAAAAGGTGATATTGTTTTGCAAACAGTGTTTGAATTAAAGCAAAGCATGGAGTATAATATTCATTATAATGCTGATTTAACAGGAGAATTACATATGGACAGTAATAAGCTTTATTACAACATTATGGAAGAGATAGTTGAAATGGAATATGCCCGAAATAAGTCGGAGCTTGACTGCTGTGAATGCAATCGCTGCAAGAACGATATCATAGCATACACCCTAAGCAATATTTCTCCTAAATATGTTGTGTCCCATGAGGGAGAGCTGTATTCAAAAATATCCGCAATACACACTCAGGTGCAAACAGACATAACAAGACTGCTTATACAAGCGGCACGCATTGTCAAGGAAAATCCTAGGCATTGACCGATAAATTTTAAAATAACAGGGCTGCCGCGAGAAATAATTCCCCGGCAGCCTATTTGTTTTACCACTTGTTATATACCTTTTCCGCAAAACCGGTGAGGTCTTTAATGCTCAAGGCGGTTCCGTCATCTAATACTGCCTGTCCGCTGAATTTCCCGAAGACCTGATGCTGGTCGCTGCAAATCAGAAGGACATCGGTTTTGGAGGCTCTGTCAAGGGTAGGGACAAAATCCATGTTAAACCTACCGTCGTCAGAGACAATTTTCCACGGGGACATATAATCATCCTTGCCGTTTTGCTGAGGGATTCCAAAGGTGAGGCGTCCCAGCTTGTGAGCAATTCCTCTGTAGAACAGCATGTTCTCGCTTGCTGCCGTTGTGTTTCCAAAGCCATATCCGATGTTGAAGCCGAATATCTCTCCGTTAACAGTTCCCTGTGCTGCACCCCAGTACCATGTGTTCTTATATGTCCAAACACCTCTGCCCCAATCCAAAAGTCCAAAGCTGTTGTCAGGGGAGAATATATATTCTTTGCCGTCAAAGCTCATTTTTCCTTCGGCGCTCATGCCAATTATTTTTTGATTATAATAAAACGCTTTTTCATCTTCTGAAAAGGGTGTTGCTATTACCATTGAATCCTGAGGCTCAGCTGATAGGATTATTTCTGCGTCAAAGGCCTTTTTGTCCTTAAAGTTTTCCATGTGACAGGAAAGCTTGCGAGTGCCGTCTTTAACTTCAAAGTTAAGGCAGGTATTTTTCTTTTTACCTTGAGTTATTCCATAAGCAGAGCTGCGGGGAAGGTTCAGTTTGCCCATGGGAAAAGGAGCCATGGGACTTGTGGTTTGCTCCCACGGAACATTGAAATCCAAAAGAGTTGCGCTCAAAAGTGACATGTAGCCGTTGTCTGCAACAGTGAGGGCAACGCCAAAGTCATCATTATAAATAAGGTAATAGTCCCATTCCTTGATGCGGTGTTTTGCCGCCTTGATGTCATCACGGCTGTACTCCAGCAAAAGACTTCGTGCATAGCCCGGCTCGCGCAGTCTGCCCTGCTTGTCAAGTAAACGTCCATTTTGAGTTATTTCGTGCTGCATTGCAAATACTCCTTTTAATTCGGTCTTATATGCGTAAAGCAATTTTACACCGGGAAAGACAATTTTACAATGTAAATCGGCCTTTCTTGCCAAGCCCTTTACGCTGTGGTAGTATGTAGTAAGTACAAGGACTATTTTGGCGGAATAATGTCCCCAGGCAGACACTTTCCCGATTTGATGGTATATACCACAGCAGTGCTATGCGTCTGTGGTAGAATACATTTTAATGTTAAGAAATGCAGAAAAACCTGCTTTACAGGAGAAAACTATGCTTTTAAGCGCTGAAAATATATCAAAAAACTATGGAATGAAGCAGCTTCTTTCAGACTGCTCCTTATATTTAGATGAGGGCAACAAGCTTGGCATCATTGGCTTGAACGGCACGGGAAAGTCTACCCTGCTTCGCATTCTGGCGGAAAAGGAAGCTCCAGACGAGGGAAGAGTTACACGCTTCCCGAATGTGCAGATTTCTTATCTTGCACAGAATCCGCCCATGTCGGATGAGCTGACGGTTTTGGAGCAGGTGTTTGAAAGCTTCCCCCAAGAGTATAGAAATCTAAATGAATATGAGGCACGAACAATTCTTACAAAGCTTGGAATAACGGAATTTGACCGCAAAATAAAAACCTTTTCCGGAGGTCAGAAAAAACGTGTTGCGTTGGCAGCGGCACTTATCTGTCCCGCAGATGTGCTGATTTTGGACGAGCCTACAAACCACCTTGACAGTGAGATGGTGGCTTGGCTTGAGCAGCGGCTTGTCAGCTTTTCAGGCGCAATAATTATGGTTACCCACGACAGGTATTTCCTTGAGCGTGTTGCAAACAGAATTGTTGAGTTGTCCCGTGCAAAGCTGTATTTTTACGATGCAAACTACTCCAAATACCTTGAGGAAAAGCTTCTGCGTGAGGAGATTGCACAGTCCACCGAACGCAAACGCCAAAGTACCCTCAGGCGGGAGTATCAGTGGATATCACGGGGCTGCCGTGCAAGAAGCACCAAAAGCACAGAACGAATTGCACGATTTGAGGCACTTAAGGCTCAGGAGACTCCAGAAGAGGATGCAACTGTGTCTGTTGCTGCCGGAGCCTCACGTATGGGCAAAAAGGTCATATCCTTAGAGGGAGTATCGAAGTCATTTGACGGCAGAGCGGTTTTGGCGCCGTTTTCGTATAATCTGCTGCGGGACGACAGAATAGGCATTGTGGGCAGAAACGGCGCGGGAAAATCCACTCTTCTGAATTTGATATGCGGCGCATTTGCACCGGATACCGGAAAGGTGGAGATTGGGTCAACAATTAAAATTGGTTATTTCTCACAGGAGTGCCGCGAGCTGGATGAAAACGCACGGGTAATTGATTTTATAACTGACATAGCAAGTGAGCTTGAAACAAGCGAGGGCAGACTCTCCGCTTCAAAAATGCTTGAGCGCTTTTTGTTCTCCGGTGATATGCAGTATGCTCAGATTGGCAGGCTGTCCGGCGGCGAAAAACGCAGGCTAAATCTTCTTGCCATACTCATGTCAGCGCCCAACGTTCTGCTTTTAGACGAGCCGACAAACGACCTTGACATTCAGACCCTTTCCATTTTAGAGGACTACCTTGAGGATTTTCCCGGTGCGGTTATAGCCGTTTCCCACGACAGATATTTTCTCGACAGAGTAGCCCGCAGCATTTTTGAAGTAGGACAAAACGGTGAAATTAGCCGATATAACGGCGGCTATTCTGATTATCTTGAAGCCCGCATGGAAGATGAGATAATCACAAAGGAGGAAAAGTGCCAAGCAAAGCAGACTCAGAGAGTGCGTACTGCGGACAAGCTTAAATTTTCCTTTAAAGAACAGCGGGAATTTGAGACAATAGATGAGGATATTGCGGAGCTTGAGAACAAAATTGCGGAAATAACTGTTCTTGAACAGCAGTTTGCCAGTGAGTATGTGCGCTTGCAGGAGCTTATGGAGCAGCGGCAGACACTTGAAGGACTGCTTGAGGAAAAAACCGACAGATGGGTTTATCTTAATGAGCTTGCAGAAAAAATAGAAGCACAAAAGAACGAGGATAAACAATAATATTTATGGCACTGAATGAATAAACAAAAAACGATTTAAATAATTTTAATTGACAAAATTACAAAAGCGTTATATTATCTGGAATAAGCATAGAAAAGAATGGTAAATATTCTGTGCTCAACTCGCAAAAGCCGTGGGTCGTAGCCGGCATTTTGCACGTAAACACAAAGAAGGTTGATTTCCATGGATAATTTGGCGCAATAATCATTTGCGGTCTGGAAATGGCACGAAAAACAACTATTGATACTGCAATGTAACAAAAAATGAAAACGGAGGCTTATTTATTATGAAAAAAAGACTTTTCTCAATGATGTTGGCAGTGCTTATGATGGCACTTATGTGCGTTCCGGCAATGGCTGCTAATGATATTCAGGCGGACGTCAGCGTTATTGGAGAGAATGTATATCTTGTAAATGTAAGCAGTAATTTAAGCAAAGCCGACTCTAGGGCCTTAGTTTCTGCTGTCGCTGCCTCGCTTTCCGGTTTGAAGGAAAACAATGCGACTGCTGGAGCAGTGACACGGGCTGAGTGCCAGCACAAGTTTCAGACTGTGGGGACGCCTTTGGTACTTCACATAAATTACCCCGGGCAAAGATGCGAAGTTTGGGAGCTTCGCACCTTCAGATGCCAATATTGCGGCATGGAAACGCAAAGAGAAATGTTTTTATACAGCCACGACTGTCATTAACTGGCACCGGTGTGTTTTAAAAGGCTGGCATAAAATTGAAGAATAAAACGAAGAAAAATTAGTAGCGGGTCACTGTCTTAATGCAGACGGTGACCCGATTTTTATACGTTGGAAAGAATAAGCTCCTCCATTATTTGTTTTGCTTCAAGGCTGTTTTTTGCTGCAAT
This sequence comes from uncultured Oscillospiraceae bacterium, assembly GCA_964485265.1. GTDB lineage: Bacteria > Bacillota > Clostridia > Oscillospirales > Oscillospiraceae > UBA2658. Next base: position 63,783 of record CAZAIU010000005.1, read on the forward strand.
CGCGTCAGTCAGACGGCGCATTTGAGGAGCAAAAACGTTTGGCTCGCTGTTTTTTATGGACATATATGTGAGAGTTTTTGTGATGTTCTCAAACGCCTTGAATAAAAGGGGATAGATACTGTTGCCCGTTGAAGCGAAAATCTCCCTGTGAAAACTTATGGCAAGCTCCAGCGTTTCCCCTATGGAATATGCGTTTTCAATGCGGTCGCATATCCCGTACAGCGCCGAAAGGTTTTCGCTGCTTCGATTTTCGGCGGCAAGACCGGCGCCGGCACTTTCATTTATAATTCGAAACTCAATAAAAGATTTTTGCGTTACTGCGTCAACTGTTCCGCCGTTGAAGCTGATTATCTCAATGAGAGTTTCAATGTTGCCGTCCCTAAGGTAATCCGCAACATAAGCTCCGTGACGTGGAACAACCCGAATGAAGCCCTTTTGCCTCAACTGAGCCATTCCGCTGTTTATAACGGTTTTACTCAATGCAAATTCCTGAGCAAGCTCGCGCTCTGTTTTTATTTTTTCACCTGTTTTCATTTCACCAGAAATAATTCTTTGTTCAATTATCTCTACAAAATGATTTTTTCCCGTAATTTTTTCTTCTTCTGCCAATGTTATTGCCTCCGTTGATACAAGCTGCGAAAGATGTCAGTGTAATATGCACGATGAGAATGAAAAAATTTATGCATTTTTCGGTGCTTGTCTTTTTTGTAACAATATAGTATTATTATATCACAATGGTGGTCTGACCACAAGAGGGATTATAACACACATTTGGGGTACGCGGTCAAAAAAATAAAGGAGAGCAGCATGGAGAAGTATGATGTAATTGTTATTGGTGCGGGAAACGGAGGACTTGCCGCCGCCGCTACCTTATGCGAGAAGGGCAAGAGGGTTGCTTTGTTTGAAAAGCACAACATCCCCGGCGGCTGTGGAACCAGCTTTCGCCGTGGCAGATTTGAGTTTGAGGTTGCCTTGCATCAGCTAAGCCAAATGGGAACGCAGGCAAAGCCCGGACCCTTGCGGGAACAGTTTAAGCGCTACGGCATAGAAGACCAAATAAATTGGATTGAAATTAAAGACCTTTTCAGAGTGAACTATCCCGATAGAACGGGCATTACGCTGCCGGCGGACCGCAAGCGCGCCGAGGAGCATCTGTGCTCACTGTTTCCAAAGGAAAAGGAGAACATTCTCCGCTACTTTGAGACAGTGTATAAATTCTCCGAAGAGTCAACAGCATTTGCTGAGAAGTCTGCCCAGAGCGAGGGTGAGCCGGGAGCGCTGAAAAAGATGATAATGAAGATTGGCTTCCCGAAGCTATATCCCACCTTGGCAGAATACGCTCTAAAAAGCACGCAGGAGGTTTTGGATGAGTTTTTCACAGAGCCAAAGCTTCAGCTGCTTTTGAGTGCCTATTGGTGCTTTATGGGTATGCCGCCGGCACGCTTCCCGTGGTCAATACTTGCAAAGTGCACATCGATATACATGGACGACAAGCCGTTTTATCTTGAGGGCACCTCAATGATGATGAACCAGGCAATAACCGAGGCTGTTCGCAAAATGGGCGGTACGGTGTTTTTCAACAGAGGTATTGAGAAAATTATTGTTGAGGGCGGCAAGGCTGTCGGCGTAAAAGACGAGCTTGGAAACGAATACAGGTCAAAGAAAATAATTTCCAACATTTCGCCTCTCAACACCTACGGAGCGCTGCTAGATAAAGACGAAGTGCCGAATGAGGCAAGAGAATATCTCAAGCCATATACAGTTGGAATTTCAGCACTCACCTGCTTTATAGGACTTGATTGCACGCCAGAGGAAATTGGATTTACCACTTCGTTTACATTAAACTATGACAGCTTTGACGCTAACGCCGACTTCAAGGGAGCTTACGAGCTTCTACCCGACCATGACCCCATGATAGCCACCTGCTACACCGTTGATGACCCATCGGTTTCACCGAAGGGCACAAGCGTTATCACAGCCGGAACGCTGAAATACAGCGAGGAGTGGGAAAAGCTCTCGCCTGAGCAGTATTATGAGATGAAGTACGAGGCTGGGAGAAGAATAGTAGCAAGACTTGAAAAAATGTATCCCGGCTTTACAGATCACATCGAGGAAATGGAAATTGCTACACCCCTTACACACATGAGATACCTAAACCATCCCGGCGGCGCGATTTACGGCTTTGAGCAGGATTTGAAGTCTTCCGTTTTCTTTTTCCCACAGGAGAGCAAGCTTCCCAATCTTGAGTTTGCCAGCGGCTGGGTAAATACCTGCGGCTTTGGTCCGAATTATCTTTTTGCAGACAAGCTTGCTGCAAAAATTGCACAGGAGGTTTGAAAATATGGCTAAAACAATTAAGGAAACCTTGCTGGGTACGTGTGTCCACGGCAAGCAGGTGCTGTCAGATATTGAGGCTGTTCGCAATAACTCTAACGACAAAATATATACGGGCAACAAGCCTGATAAAATTATTGACAGACTTCATAAAAAGACCCTTAACCTTGTGGTATCCTCCATTGAAAGAGTAACTGAGGGAGCAAAGTGCATAAGGCTCGTTTCAAAGGATGGATATTTGCCTCCCTTTGAGGCAGGACAGTACATAAATATTTTCACTACAATTGATGGCGTTCGAACCAGCCGCCCCTATAGCCTATCCTCCTCACCGCGCCAGAGGGCGTATTACGAGATAACCGTTGCACGAATTTCTGACGGATTTGTTTCGGACTACCTTTTGGATGAGCTCAAGGTGGGTGATGAGCTTGAAGCAAACGGTCCTGCGGGAGTGTTTCATTATAACAGCGTTTTTCACAAGAAAACATCTGTGTTTCTAGCGGGCGGCTCTGGTATTACACCGTTTTTAAGCATGATTCGGGAAATTTTAGAAGCAGGGCTTGACCGTGAAGTGATTTTGCTGTACGGTTGTCGTAATGACAGTGCTGCGCTGTATCACAGAGAGCTTAGCACCTTTGCGGAGAAATATGATAGCTTCAGCTACCGCCTTGTTCTGTCGGATAAGGTCGAGGGCTGGCAGGGAGATACGGGTTTTATTGACGAGGTTCTTATCAGAAGGTATGTTTCAAATCCGGAGGAATGCACATTTTATATCTGCGGTCCTCAGATTATGAACGACTTTTGTGTTGGGCAGCTTGAGGGAATGGGAATACCCGCAAAGCGCATCCGCCGTGAGATGTTCGGAACACGCCGCGATATTAAAAACGAGCCGGGCTTCCCTGAGAACCTCACAGGGCAAGAGGTGTTCAAGCTGAAGGTAGACGGCAGGGAAATTGACGCTGTTTCAGGTGAAAGTATACTCGCAGCACTTGAGCGTGCAAAAATTCGCGTTAATGTCTGTTGCCGCAGCGGAGAATGCAGTCTTTGCCGCGTGAAGCTCTTGAGCGGAAATGTATTTCTCGCGCAAGGGATGCTAAGACGTGCGGCAGACGAAAAATTTGGTTATATTCATTCCTGCAAGGCGTACCCTATTAGTGACACCGAGGTTTTATTAGGCTGAGGATTAATAAGTTTAGCAGAAAAGTGAAAGTGAAAGAGAGAGGGAAGAATATGGAGTTAAGACCCAAAATCGTTAAGCTCTGCAAAATGGTGGGCGGACTTACGGGCATGACGAACAAGATAGATGAGAATGCGCCTGAATACTACGCTCTTGAGTGCGTTGTTTCCGATGAACAGGCAGAGGTTGCCTTGGCGATGGGATTGCGCAAGGAGAAAACAATCGGAGCAATTGCAAAAAAATGCAGAAAGCCTGTTGAGGTTGCGCATAAGCTTGCGTTGGAGCTTGCGCAGATAGGTGTCTGCAAGGTGTTCCATGATGAAAACGGCGCTGAGCTGTTCATGGTTCAAATTTTCGCACCCGGTATACTGGAAATGATGGTTAACAACAGGGAACAGCTCCTTGCCCACCCTCAGATAGGCAAGGCGTTCGAGGAATACACAAGAGTCAGAATTTCCTCACTTGCGCCAATGCTGCCTATGGGCACAGGCATGATGCGCGTTGTTCCCGTTGAAACCGCAATTGAAGGCAGTTCAAAAACCGTGCCCTACGAGCAGATATCTTATTATCTTGACAAATACGACACGTTTTCCGTTTCCGACTGCTCCTGCCGCGCCTCCCGGGAGGTTCTGGGTCAGGGCTGCGGACATTTGAAGCATGAAATGTGCGTCCAGATGGGCAGCGGAGCTGAATACTACATACGCACAGGCAGAGCAAGGCAAATCACAAAGCAAGAGGCTCTTGAGATTATAAAGCGTGCCGAGGAAAACGGACTGATGCACCAGATGCCCAATATCGAGGGCGTAGGAGAGTCTGCTGCTATCTGCAACTGCTGCTCCTGCTCCTGCTTTGCAATGCGTATTGCAACTATGTTCGGAAACCCCGATGCTATCCGTTCAAACTACACGGCAGAAGTAAATGCGGATAACTGCGTTGCCTGCGGGCAGTGCGTTGAAAACTGTCCCACAAACGCTGTTAAGCTTGGTCAAAAGCTTTGCGCAAAGACCCCTCTGCCTGTCAAGGTTAAAAAAACTCCCCGTGACCACCGCTGGAGCGAAAAGGACTGGAACGTAGACTACCGTGAAAACCGTGAGGATACAGTTGAAAGCGGAACTGCCCCCTGCAAAACAGCCTGTCCCGCTCATATTGCTGTTCAGGGCTACATTCGCCTTGCTGCTCAGGGACGTTATCTTGAGGCACTTGAGCTTATCAAAAAGGAAAATCCCTTCCCCGCCGTTTGCGGACGTATCTGTCCTCACGGCTGCGAGAGTGAGTGCACCCGCGGAAGCATAGACCAGCCCATTGCTATAGACGAAATCAAAAAGTTTATCGCTGATCAGGAGCTTAAGACCGAAAACCGCTTTGTTCCCAAAAAGCGCCACGATTACAGTGACAAGAAGATTGCCATAATCGGTGCAGGTCCTGCCGGACTTTCATGTGCATACTATCTTGCGCAGGACGGCTACACCATTACCGTCTTTGAAAAGCAGGAAAAGCTCGGCGGTATGCTCACTCTGGGCATTCCCAGCTTCCGTCTTGAGAAGGAAGTTGTAAACGAGGAAATCAATGTTTTAAAGGAAATGGGCGTTGAGTTCAAAACCGGTGTTGAGGTTGGCAAGGACATTACGCTTGATGATTTGCGTCAGCAGGGCTATAAGGGCTTTTACCTTGCAATTGGCGCACAGGCAGGACGCAAGCTAGGGCTTGAGGGCGAGGATGCCGAGGGCGTTATCGCCGGAGTTGACTTTTTGCGTGATGTCAATTTGGGCAAGGACACTAAGGTTAGCGGCAAGGTAGTTGTTATCGGCGGCGGCAACGTTGCAATAGACGTTGCACGTATGGCAACCCGTCAGGGCGGCGAGAGCGTCAATATGTACTGCCTTGAGGCTGAAAACGAAATGCCCGCACTTCCTGACGAGATTGAAGAAGCACAGGCTGAGAATATCGGCATCAACAATGGCTGGGGACCAAAGCGTATTGTTGTTGAAAACGGCAAAGTGACAGGCGTTGAGTTTAAAAAGTGTGTGTCTGTCTTTGAAAACGGCAAGTTTGCGCCTAAGTACGACGAGAACGAAACTATCACAATTGCGGCAGACTATGTTTTAATGTCTGTTGGTCAGTCTATTGAATGGGGCAATCTGCTAAAGGGCAGCAAGGTGGAGACCTCCCGCGGCAACACGGCAGCCGCGGACGCACTTACCTATCAGACTGCGCAGATGGACATATTTGTCGGCGGCGACGCTTTCACAGGTCCAAAATTTGCGATTGATGCAATTGCAGCCGGCAAGGAGGGCGCAATTTCTCTGCACCGCTTTGTACAGCCCGGTCAGACCCTGACCTTCGGACGTGACAGAAAGATTTACCGTGCCCTTGACAAGGAAAATCTAGTGGTTTCCGGCTTTGACAATACTCCCCGCCAGAGGGCCGGTCACAACGATGAGAATGAAAAGTCCTTTAAGGATACCCGCTTGACCTTCACAGAGGAGCAGATGAAGAAGGAAACTGCACGCTGCCTCGGCTGCGGTGCGGCGCAGGTGGATCCCTATTGGTGCGTGGGCTGCGGACTTTGCACCACAAAGTGCAAATTTGATGCCATCAAGCTGACAAAAACTCAGGATGTGTATGCTGATGTTTTTGAAACCCTGCCTGTAGGCGTTGCAAAATATGCAGTTAAACGCACAGCAAAAATTGCTGCAAATGCGATAAAGGGCGAAAAATAGCAGCAGCTAGCAGATTTTTGCCAAAGTAAGAATAGAAAGTCTTTTTATAAGAAAAAAATAATGATATAATGACCGCAAATGCGGTCATTATATTTTTATACGGGAAGTATATTATCAGACTTTTGAACGGGGCATAACGTGATATTTTAAATATATTGCGGTTTTATATTACCCTTTTTACTGCGTAAAGTATTTTGAATTTACAAGGAGAACATTATGAATACATACGATGATTTGGAAAAAAAGGCACTCAACGGTGAAATAACTGTCTTGGACTATATATGTGCAGTTACTGATGAGGATGCAAAAAACAACAATACGGGCTTGACAACTGCGAGAATAGAGGCGGCATATTGGAAAAGTGTTCGTAATGCAGGAGGAAACGGCAAAAAACTTGTGGCATTCAGCGGAAGCATCCCAGCGGAGATTTTCTATGCCTTGGACTGTGTTCCGCTTTGTGTTGATGCTATTCCGCCTGTACTTACAAAAAGCACGGAGCTTACTTCAAAGCTCATTTATAACACTGATGTGCATATAAATAGTGCCCTGTGCAGTCACAGTAAATCCATGCTTTCGGCTGCTCTAACTGAGAATAGCGGATTTGCGCCTGACGCACTTGTATGCGCTGCTGTTTCCTGCCCGTCATTTTCCACGGCGCAAGACGCATTGATGGAAAGAGTTAAAATACCAACCTATAACGTTTCCACTCCTTACCGCATGAATGAGCGCACCGTGGAGCTTTGTGCGCATCAGGTGAGAGAGCTTGCTGCCTTTTTAGAAGAGCTAACAGGCAATAGGCTTGACGGCAAAACGCTTCAAAGGTATATGGAGCAGTCAAACCGTACGAAGCTTGCCTTGGATAGATGCTCGGATATGAGAAAATATGAGCCGTGTCCCATGTCCTCACGGATTATGGAGCTTGGCAGGCTTATGCCTGTTCTGGCACCAACAAAAGATATGGAAGTGCTTTTGCAGGAAGAGCTTTCTTCGTGCGAGGCCCTTGCGGAAAACAAGTATAGTCCATGTTCAAGCGGAGAAATGCACAGGGTATTTCTGCTTCAAAATCCTATTTGGTGCGGCAGCAGTATAATTGAATGGCTTGAGCGGGAGTATGGCGCTGTAACCGTTATGGACGGACTTTGCTATGAGCACGGTGTGCTCTATAAGAACACAGAAAGTCTTGACGATTGCATATTGGAGCTTACGGAAAAGCTGTTTGTGCCGCCTGTACTCCACAGCGCAGCAACTCCGGCAAAGAGAATTTTGGAGCTTACCGAGGATACTATACGTGATTATGGTGTTGATGTTTGCCTGTTTTTAGGAAGTGTAGGCTGCCGTCACGCGTGGGCTGTGTCAAAAATGCTCACAGACGATATCAGTAAAAAGTTCGGGATTCCAACGCTTTTTGCTGATGTTGACAGCGTTGATGCCCACTATAAGGATGTTAATCAAATCAAAACGCAAATAGCAGAGTTTATGGATACCGTCGTGAACGGAAAATAGCTTTTAGCTGCTGCAGCAGATATACAGAGAGGTGCTTATGTCCAAATTCAGCGTTAAAAAGCCCTATACCGTATTGGTGGGCATCGTATTGGTTTTGCTTTTGGGCATAGTTGCCTTCAGCAATATGACACCCGACCTTTTGCCAAACATAGAAATGCCGTATGCGGTTGTGGTAACCACCTATGTGGGTGCAAGTCCCGAGGAGGTTGAGCAGGTTGTGTCAAAGCCCTTGGAGCAGGCCATGGCGACACTTGACAACATTAAAAGCGTCAGCTCCACATCTGCTGAAAACTACTCTATGGTTGCCTTGGAATTCACCGATGAGGTGAATATGGATGCACTTTCGGTTGATGTGCGCGAAAAAATCAACATCATTTCCGGCTATTGGAGCGACAGCGTGGGCGAACCGTTCATAATCAAGGTAAATCCCGACATGCTGCCTGTTGTGGTTGCGGCAGTGACGTATGAGGGAACAGATGTAAAGGAGCTTTCAAGCTTTGTTAAGGATAGCCTTATGACAAAGCTTGAAAGTATAGACGGCGTTGCAAGCGTCTCAAGCAGCGGTATTATTGAAAACACGATTGTTGTTGAAATTGACCCTGAAAAGCTTGGTACAATAAACAACACAATATCAAAGGCACTCAATGAGCAGTTTAATGTGTCCCGCGGACAGCTTCAGTCAGTGCTTTCCCAAGCGCAAAGCGGAGTTGGGCAGATATCTCAAATTCAACAGCAGCTTATTGCATCCTCTGCCGAGCTTCAAAGCTCAATAGATAACCTTTTTAAACAACTGGGTGAAAACACTCCGGACGTAACTATGCTGCTTGAAGCTGCAAAGCTTCAGAAAAACCAGCTTGAGACACGGCAGCAGACCCTTTCGGACATTAAGACCCACATTGATGATGCCCTTGCAAGGCAGGAAACGGTAATAGAACAGGAGTTATCTGAAAATCCTGATATGACCCGTGAACAGGCAATAAAAGTTATATCTCAGCCAAATCATCCTAGCTTTGTTGAGTATAACCGAGCAATTACAGAGCTTGCTGCATGTGATGCACTACTAAAGCCCTACGGCATAGGTCGGGAACAGCTAGACGATACAATTAACGGTCTTGTTTCTGCAATAGAGTCTACAGGCAAGACTGTGGAGCAGCTTGAAAGAGTGAAAAACAATCCTGAGCTGATTCAGCAGCAGCTTGACGAGATTTCAAAAGAGCTTTCTAAGTCCCTTGGAGGTTCGGCGGCGCAGGCATCGGCATCTTTGGGCAAAATATCCGTTATTTTAGGTTCAACGCTAAGTCAAATGAGTGCGGGGCTTGTCCAGCTAGACCAAACACAGGAAAATGCACTTATACAAAGTGATATGAACAATATTATTACGCTTGACATGCTCAGCGCTGTGCTACAGGCTCAGAATTTTTCAATGCCGGCAGGCTATGTTGCCGATGAAAATAAGGATTATATTGTTCGTGTGGGGGACAAACTCACGGATGTTGAGGAAATAAAAAATCTAACATTGTTTGATCTGGGAATGGAGGGGCTTGAGCCTGTCAAGCTTTCCGATGTTGCAGAGGTCAAGGTCGTGGACAATGCAGACAAAACCTATGCTAAAATTAACGGCAAGGACGGTGTTCTGCTGTCCTTTACTAAGCAATCCGGCTATGCCACTGCTTCCGTAAGCACAGAGCTGTCAAAGGAATTTGGAAAGCTTGAGGAGCAGTATCCCGGGCTTACCTTTGTCCCAATGATGGATCAGGGAGACTATATCGGTATCGTGGTTGACTCTGTTTTGCAAAATCTTGCCCTTGGAGCTGCATTGGCAATACTGATTCTGCTTTTATTTTTGCGTGATATCAGACCTACTCTTATTACTGCAATAAGCATCCCCGTTTCTCTTACCTTTGCATTGGTGCTTATGTATTTTTCGGAAGTTACTCTGAATATCATATCCCTATCCGGACTTGCCGTTGGCGTTGGTATGCTTGTGGACAACTCCATAGTAGTTATTGAGAACGTTTATCGTCTGCGTAGCATGGGCGCCAGCAAAACCCGTGCTGCGGTTTCGGGCGCTGCACAGGTGGCATCTGCTATAACCTCGTCAACGCTCACTACAGTCTGCGTTTTCTTCCCCATAGTATTTGTAAAGGGCTTGACAAAGCAGTTGTTCACAGACATGGCACTTACTATCGGGTACTCTCTGCTTGCAAGTCTGTTCATTGCCCTTACCTTTGTACCTGCTGCGTCCTCCTTCATGCTGAGAAACATGAAAGAGGAAAAGCGTGACCCCTTAGAGGTGCTTAGGAGGGGATACGAAAGATCCCTGCGTTTTGTTTTGCGACATAGGGCTGCGGCAATGGCGGTTACATTGGCAGTTCTATGTGCAAGCGCATTTTTTGCCATTGCACGGGGATTTCAGTTTATGCCGGAAATGGAGGGAACTGAAATCATGATAAGCGTAGAAATGGATAAGGACACAAAGCTTGACCAGACTGCAAAAATGGGCGATACTATTATGCAAAGAGTCAGCGCTATTGAAGGCGTTGGCACCGTTGGTGCAATGCAGTCAAGCGGTATGGGCAGCATTATTGGTATGGGCGGCAGCGAGGGAGACGAAAATTCCCTTACCATGTATGCGCTGGTTGATCCTAGCTCCAAGGTTAAAAGCTCAAAAATAGTTAAGGATATTCAGCTTTCTGTGGAGGACTTAGACTGCAATGTTGTAGTTTCAGGTGCATCGGCAATGTCCGGCTACGGAAGTGCACTCTCCGGAGATGGTGTAGCAATAAACATCTACGGCGAGAATGGCGATTCAATGCAGCAGGCGGCGCGGGAAATATGTGAAATTCTTTCTGAGGTTGAAGGTGCTGAGAATATTGCCGACAGCGTTGGCGAGACAACTACGGAGTTGAGAATAATTGTTGACAAGGACAAGGCAGCGCTTCAAGGCTTAACGGTGGCGCAGGTTTACATGAAAATTGCCGACTTGCTAACAAAAAATGCAGCCTCCACAAGTGTTACCCAAAACGGAGACAGCATGTCGGTAAATATCTTGTCGCAGACTGCTCAGAAGCTCACGCCAGATGATATCCGCAATTTTGAGTTTTACGCAGATAACAGCGGCATGGGGATGGGAACAACAGGTACGCCTAAGCGCATAGTGCTTGGAGATATTGCCGAAATCACTGAGGGAAGCTCTATGAACAGTATTTCAAGAGTGGGAGGGCGGCGCTGTGTAAGCGTTAAGGCTTCGATTGCAGAGGGCTATAATGTAAGTCTAGTAACAAATGCTTCAAAAAAAGCAATGGAAAGCTATATACCGCCTGATGGTATTGCGATTGAATTTGCAGGAGAAAATGAGAGTATCATGGAGGCTATCGGGGAGCTTGTAACCATGCTGTTAATAGGCGTTGCAATAGTATATCTCATCATGGTTGCTCAGTTCCAATCCCTTATATCACCCTTTATCGTTATGTTCACTATTCCCCTTGCATTTACCGGCGGATTTCTAGCGCTTCTTATTACCGGCATGGAGGTAAGCGTTATTTCGCTAATCGGATTTGTTATGCTGATAGGCATTATAGTCAATAACGGAATTGTACTTGTGGATTATATCAACACCCTGCGCAGCGAGGGGATGGGACTATACAATGCGATAATTGAAGCCGGTACTACTCGTCTGCGTCCGGTTTTAATGACGGCACTCACAACAATTTTGGGGCTTTTGCCGCTGGCGTTCTCTCTGGGAACGGGTTCTGACCTAATTGCGCCAGTTGCGGTTGTTTGCGTCGGAGGCCTTATCTATGCAACTATTATGACCCTTTTCGTTATTCCCGTTATGTACAGTGTTTTGAACAAAAAGCCTCCGAGAGTAATCAAAGCGGAGGATTTGGAGATTATTAAAGAATAAAAAATGCAGCCGCGTCCCGTATGCTGGGCGCGGCTGCGGTTTTGTATAATTCAAGCTATGCGTAAATCCTGCGTCTTGATGAGGGGGGGATACCCATTTCGTCGCGGTATTTTGCAACGGTGCGTCGGCTGACATTTATGCCGATACGGTGTAGGGCGTTAACGATTGCTTCATCGCTCATGGGAGCTTGCCTGTCCTCATTGTGGATTATAGCTTGAATACTGCTTTCTATGCTGCTTTTTGTCATTGTGGGGTGAGAGTCCACAGAGGTTTTAGGGAAGAAATAGTCTGTTGGAAACATGCCCCATGAGCACTCCACATATTTGTCCTTAAAGGCACGGCTCACAGTTGATTCGCTTCGTCCTACCTGCTCGGCAAGCTCTTTTCGGCTGTATGGATGCAGAGACTCCGGACCATATTCAAAAAAGTCCCTCTGACAATTTAGAAGCTGGGTAGCACATGCCATAAGCGTTTCACAGCGCTGGCGAATACTTTCCCTAAGCCATTGAGCTTTTTTCATGTTTTCATCGAGAAAACTGCGAACGGTTTCGTTATCGGTTTCCTGATATATTTTGGAGTAGGTATCATCAATAATGATGCTGTCAGCATTTAGCTGATTGAGTTCAACAACAAAGTGCTTGTCCTTTTTTAGAATTCTGATGTCGGGAGTGATATAATCATTGTCCTGCAAGCGGCTTTCAAGCATAAGGGGCTTCGGGTTCAGAGAGCGGATGACTTGCTGGGCATTTACAACTCGGTGCAGGGGTATTCCGCTTTTTTTTGCGATTTGGGGAAGCTGATTTTTTCCCAAAAGCTCCAAATGATCCTGAGCGACCTTCCACGCATCGCTGTTTTTAAGACCCTTGCGTTCAAGCTGCAACAAGATGCATTCTCTGGGATTGAAAGCTCCTACACCTGCCGGCTCAAGTGATTGCAGCAGGTCGATTGCGGTTTTAAGATCATCAAGAGATACCTTTGTTGCCTGCGCAAGACGTTCAACATCGTCATAGCACAGGTATCCGTTTTCGTCCAAAAGGTATATTAGAGCGTAGCCAATGCGCTGTATATAAGAGGGAGGCTTCAGCATTGCGTACTGAATACGAAGTGAGACTATGGGTGAATTGTTGTCGTCGGAAATCCGTTCCGTCATATCATCGTTGTCGTTGAAATCCAGCTTAAAGCGGGAACTGCGGCGGCATTTTTCAGCGTAGTCGATGCTGTCAAAGGTGATGACCGGGTTTTCCTCAATTTCCTTGACCAGATATTCGTACAGCTCCGTAGAAGGCATTTGCAAAACAGAAAGAGATTGCAGCATACGCGGAGACAGCATCTGAGCCTGCTCCTGCAATTGCTGCGCACCAAAACCATGTTCCATTATGCAAAAAACACCTCCTTTAAGCAAATATACTTTTGAAACACTCATAAAATGTTACTAACATTGTAACATAAAATGTCGAAATTGACAATATGTTCAGCTAAAAGTTAGAAAAACAGCAGCGCCGCTTCAATTGAAGATGGCACTGCTGCTTTTACACGTAGTGCTATTAGATTATATCTTTGCGCACGAAATCTGTCTTTAAGAATCTCTTCAAGAGATAATATGTTCCAAGCGCGGCAAGTACACCAACAACTATTCCGCCTAATATATCGGTCGGATAGTGTACTCCCACATACAGGCGTGAAAGGGCAATTAGTGCAGCCGGCAAAAAAGACCATGCACCCTTTTTGCCAAAGCTCAGGGAAAGCGCTGTGGCGCAGGTGAAGCTTGAGCTGGTATGACCCGAGGGAAAGGAAAATGAGGTTTCCGGAGCAACGAGAATATTCAAGCCCTCTATCACTTCATAGGGACGAATTCTGCCGACCAAATCCTTTAGAATAACATCTGTTAAAACAAAAGTAACAGCAAGGCACATAATCATATCAAAGCCGCCGCGCCGTGTCTTTTTCGGAAACAGAAGAATAATGCCAAGCAAAATCCAAATAAAGCCGGCATCGCCAAGCCTTGTAACAAAGGTCATAATAGGATTAAGAAACGCGCAGCGGAGGTTTTCCTGAATATACAGCAGTGCCGCTGCATCGAAATTTAAAATAGCATCCATCACGGCTTAAGCTCCACTATTTCATTTTCCTCCAAAACTATCTCACGGGGATGATAAACACGTTTTGCCGCAGGAATGAAGCCGCGGACGTTGGTCAGAGGATAAATCCATGTGTGAGGACCTATGTGTGTGCCGGGCTGAGTAACAGCATTTGCACCTAATCTTGCGCTGTCACCCAGTATGCAGCCAAAGAAGCTGTCCTGCAAATCAACCCGCTCGCCGTCTACCTTTATGGTTGCGTTTGACTGATTGAATTTTCTGTTTGCAGTAATAACACCGCTGCCGATTCGAGCGGAAGCACCTAAAACACAGTCACCTGCAAATGCCAAGGAAGCAATCTTCGAACCGCCCATCATTACGCAGTGCTTGACCTCGCTGCCATGACCAACTGAGCAACCGTCCGCGATTATAGTGTTCGGTCGAATAATTGCTCCGGGCAAAAGCTCACAGTTCTTTCCGATATACACAGGTCCGATAATGGTGACGTCGTTGTAAATAACGGTATTTTCTCCGATAAAGTAGTTACCATGCAGATTTGGATCGTCACCGCGATGCTCTGAGTGGTCTTCGTGCAGGTTTGGAGTTACAAGGGTATCCTTCAAGTAGACTTTTGCCTTCTGGAGTATCTCATAGGTTTCATTCAACCCATCAAAGAAGTTGGGGATGGGAAATTTATCAAGCTTTGAGAAGTAATAGCTTATCTTTGTAGACATATATAGTTCACCTTTCAATTATTTGCTTTGCAGCGTTATGCCGCACTAATATTTGTAAATACCACCGCCGATAAATTCTCGAAGCAGGGACTCAGGAGCGACAAGCTTGGGGTCAATAGCTTCAAATTTTTCGAAAGCGGGAACGATAGAGCGAAGCTCCTGATACCGTGGAGTTCCTTCGGGTACACCCTTGAACAGTCCCTCGGCAATGGTTTTCATCACGCATACCTCGTAGGCGAAGGAGGAGTCAAACTTGAGCGCTGCTTTATCCTTAAAGGGGCTGATATTGACCTTTTCGCCCCGGCGCACATTTGCCCAGAGGCTTAGTGTATACTCCGGTGCTGCGCCGCGGAATTTGTAGTCGCGCACAACGCGGCGGACAAGGCGCATCCACGTTCCTTTAAAGCAAACCTCATCATTTTCCTCAACGTTGGAGCGTGCGCTGATGTACAGCTTGAGGGCATCTGGGTGAGCCTCGGTAAGCTCATCGTTCAAAGCGTGAATGCCCTCTACAACGACAACGTCGTTTTTGCCGATTTTTAAAATTTCGGAAGGCTCATCCGCCCGTCTCTGCTCTGCAAAAAGGTATTTTGGAACATTTATTGGCTCGCCGTTGCCCAGCTTTGTAAAGTGCTCGGTAAGCAGCTCCATATCTACACAGTGAGGAGATTCAAGGTCAATTTTCCCGTCGGGTGTTTTGGGAGAGTTTTCATTGACTGTTTGAAAGTAGCTGTCCATTGCCAAAGCATGAGTCATTATACCCCGTCTGCGAAGCTCCTCCTCAATTTTTTTTGAGGTTGTGGTTTTTCCGCTGCCGGAGGGTCCTGATATAAGAACAATCGGGCTTTTTTCGCGGTTTTGGATAATAAGGTCGGCTGCTTGCTCAATTCTTGCTTGATACACAGCGTCACAATCGCTGATAAAGCCTATGGGATCTTCCACAGCTCTACGGTTGATTTCATTCAAGTTATAGGCCACGTTATATTCTCCTTTATTGCGTTTTTGTCAGATATTATCTTTTCTATGCTTTCAATATACTCGGCGGGATACTTTGGGTCAAAAATCCTTTCTATACGGCCGGAGCCTGCGCAAAGCTTAGTTGAGGCACCGCCGCCCATGGAGATTATACTGCAAAGCTCCTCCATAATGCATATATTGTAGATGTTTTCACTGCCGCCCTGCTGCCAGCCGACGTTTTCATAGCCGCCTGACATATACTTTTGACGGTAGAGATAGTATGGCTCAAAGCATGCGGAATAAAGCGTTTTGTTTGCGTATTCCAGCATTTCTCCCACTTGCCTTGCAGAGGGTCTGGGCGTGTTACCAAGCATAATTTCACTGCCCTTTTTTAAAGCAAGAGTGTGAATAGTGATGTTTTCCGGCTTAAGCGTAAGTACGGTATCCAATGTGCTTTTGAAGGTTTGAGGGGTATCTAAGGGTAAACCTGCAATCAAATCCATGTTTACCTCAAAGCCGCCAACGCTTCGCACCCAATTGAGTGCATCCAGAACATCTTGAGCAGTGTGCTTCCTGCCGATTGCCTCAAGTACATTGTCATCCATGGTTTGCGGGTTTACGCTCACGCGGGTTATGCCATGCTGCTTCAAGACCTCAAGCTTTGAAGCAGTGATAGTATCCGGTCTTCCGGCTTCAACCGTGTATTCGCGCAGAGCGGACAAATCAAAGGCTGACTCAAGCCTTTTGCACAGCTCATCAAGCTGAGAGGAAGAAAGGGTGGTTGGCGTGCCTCCTCCCATGTATAGAGATATGGGACGAAGCTTCAACTCAGCGCATATTTTAGCTGTTGCGTCAATCTCCTTGTATAGTGCAGCCAGATATTGAGGAATAAGCTTCATGCTCTTGTGAACCGACTGACTGACGAAGCTGCAATATGAGCAGCGCGTGGGACAAAAAGGAATACCGACATAAAGGCAAATGTCGCGCTCATCAAGGCTGGCTGCACAATTTAGGCTTGCCTTTGCTGTGTGGAGACAAAGCATGGCTCTGTCTCGGGAAACGTCGTTATCAGAACAGAATTTAGTAACTGCGGCAGCCTCACTCATTCCTGCTTCAAGAAGATTAGATAAGAGCTTACCCGGACGTATACCTGTTAAAGCACCCCAAACAGGACGCTCCCTGCCTGAACGTAAGGCAGCGTTATAAAAGGATAGCTTAACAATTCTCTGAAGATAACGGGCCTTTGACAGCTCATCTGTAATGTTGGCTTTTGCAGTTGAGGCCTTGCCCAGAAAGGTGTCTTTGCCCAGTACGAGCCTGCATACAGCAGTACAGCGTTTTTCGCTCTCGTGAAGATAAAGCTCCGCACGGTCTCCCTGAGGCTTTCCGTCCGGATATTCGGGACGCTCCTCGGGGAACATGGTCAGCAATATCTGCTCAGCAGCGTATTTGTAATCGTGGTTAAATAAATATAGCTTCATTGCCTTAGAATACCTTTTCTTTCATTTTCAGTCAAGGGAAAAACGGCGTACAAAAAAGTTTTTACAAGAATTTAACAGCTGGGATGACAGCTATGTAAAGTATCATATTTAGATATATTAAATTTAAAGAATGTATAAAATCGACAGTTTTCACTTGAATTCGAGTTTTTTAAATGCTAACCTAGTTTAAGTGTTTTACATTTTTGGCTTATAATACGTTAGGAAAGGAAATGTTTTTGAAAAAGCAACGAAGTCTTCTGACACTTTTTGCAGTACTTGTTTTACTTATCAGCAGCGGTGCTTTTATAATAGCTTCTCTGTCCACATATAACAAGTGCAGGAATTATGAAATAGAGCGAATTGAGGAGCTTTTAGAAGATGCGGCTGTGTCTTCTGCAAAGCAGGTTGAACATACCGTAGGACAGCTACTGGAGGAAACGCGGGAAACTGCTTACATACTATCCACGAGTGATCTAAGTGAGGAGAGCGTAGCCTCCTGCTTTGCTCATCAATTTGACGTGACAGCAGCGCAGACAGGTCTTTTTTTTAGCTTTGACGGCTCATTAAAATACGGAAACCCCGAATTTGAACAAATATTTGGTTATATCGGTAAAAGCACCATTGAAGCTCAAAGCGCGCAGGTTTCAAATACAGCATTATGCAAGGACGGAAAAACACGCTTTGCGGTTTCTGTACCCTTTACTTCGACTGACGGAAAAACAGAAGCTGTAATGCTTGTGTACCCCGTTTCGGTGCTTTCTGAAACAGCCGATCGGACAATACTGGAAGGTGAAGGCAGGATCGCGCTGATACATGCAGACGGTGCGTTTGTAGAGCCAAATAAGCCGGCACCGGACTGGGATTTTAAGCTGCTTAAAAAGGAGGAGTTTACTAATGCTGCCTATGGGCTGAGCAAGGTCGGGGAGACAGTATTTGCGGATTCCAAATATGTGCTGTCAAGGGCGGTAGGAATAAACGACTGGACAATAATTTGCGGAATCAACAACAGCTATATTGACAGGCATGCAAAATTCTATGCAGCCATAAATCGCGGAACAGATATTGCTTCCCTCATTATTATTGTTATATTTACTCTTATTTCGGTAATGTATGTTTCATCAAGGCAAAGAAAGCTGCTTTTTGCAAAGCGGCGCTTCAAAATAGCTGTAAGCAGATCAACCAGAGCGGTTTTCCAATATGATATTAGACGAGACAAATTCTCAATAATAAGTCAATGCTGCAATATCAATTTACCAGAGGAGAAGAGATTTATTGCACTGCCCGAGTTCTTAAAACTAGTGCACCCAACCGACAGACGAGAGTTCCAAACCACCATTGGAAGCCTTGGAAAAACAGGCACTGTGTCAGCAACAATACGCATTTCCCAGCTTAGCGGAGCGGGAGATTACAGATGGTATCACATTGATGCCACACGTTTGTCCTATGAGGGGCGCGGTTCGTCATTTGTTATTGGCTCAATAGAGGACATTGATGAGAGGGAGAAGGAACGGCTTATACTCCGAATCAAAGCAACTACGGATCCCTTAACAGGCTTGTATGACAGGGCAGAGACTCAAATAATTGTAAATGAGCGCCTTTCAAAGCTTGGTGCAAATGAGTTTTCAACCTTCTGCATTATAGACTTGGACAACTTTAAGTCCATAAACGATAGATATGGTCACGAATGCGGTGACAAGGCGCTATTGTTCTTTGCCGAAAGACTTAAATCCACGTTCCGTTTTGAGGATGTGATTGGCAGACTGGGCGGAGACGAATTTGTCGTATATATGGCGCTAACCTCTGACAGACAGGTTATTGAACGGCGATTTGCCGAACTTATGGACAGCCTAAGCAGCGGCAGCAAGGAACTGGGGCTGCCCGAAATAAGCTGCTCTATCGGATACATTACCGCAAA
Organism: uncultured Oscillospiraceae bacterium; assembly: GCA_964485265.1. GTDB lineage: Bacteria > Bacillota > Clostridia > Oscillospirales > Oscillospiraceae > UBA2658. The sequence goes on from CAZAIU010000005.1 coordinate 82,586, forward strand.
GCAGGGGGACAGCTTCCAGTCTGTCTATAGGCGTGCGGACAAGGCTATGTACAAGGCAAAAACAGCAGGCAAAAGACAAGCTGTGGGCGAATAAAAAAACTAAATACTCGATTTGCGGAAAAAGAATTTTCCTTTTCCACAAGCTTAAAAGGGCTTTGCATTCACGCAAAGCCCTTTGCTATTTACTTAAATAATCATACGCACTTTTGACCGTGCATTGCCTTTATCATTGCACAGTCACATCCGCCGTCTTTATCGGACTGGATTCTGTGCTCCATTAAAACAACGCTGCGCCAAACGCCGAAACGGTCTTTTCCGATGCGCTCGCGAACACCGACTGTTCGGAAGCCGCACTTTTGATGAAGCTTAACGCTTGCAATGTTTGTTTCAAAGATATGAGATTCAATGGTCCAATAGCCGGCCTTTTCCGAGTCCACCAGCAGGGCGGCTAAAAGCTCGGTGCCGAAGCCCTTGCCGATATGATCGGAGTCGAGGTAAATGCTTACCTCTGCTACGCCCTTATAGCATTCTCTTGCTGAAACAGGAGTAAGTGCTGCCCAGCCAACCACGTCAAAGTCGTCCTCAATTACAAGGCGGCAATCCTTAGTATGTCCTGCATCCCATTCTGCGTAGCTGGGACACTCGCTGCGAAAGGTAGAATTGTTAGTTTGAATTCCTTGGTAGAAAATTTCGATGACCTGCGACCAATCGTCGCGTTCCATCGGTCTGATAACATGGGACATTGGAAATCCTCCTAAAGCTATTGTATGTAATACTTAGCTTTGAATAGTTATTTGCTCTACCCTGTGGTCACATTTGTAGCCACCCAACCTTTTTCAGTTAGCCACTGCTTCATCTGATCATCGTTTCTTGTGTCGGAACCAAAGGCTACTGAGGCGGTTTGCCCATTTGCCGGTTTATAGTAAACGCCGTTGTATATAAGCATGCTTGCCTGCCAATTTGCATGAGAGCTGTCGTTCCCGGAGGAGGCATACATCACATAGCCGGTGATAGTTTTTCCGCTGTCGGAAAAATTAGCTCGCGACGGACGCCAATATAGGGGTTCGTTTTTGCCCAGCACTTGTTCTGTTAGATTCTCGTCTACCTTGTTAAGCGTCCCGCCGTTTGCTTTGAAATAGTCTGAAATAAGCTGCTCGCCTTGAAAGTGATTGTGATTTTCAAAGTGGTCAGCTATTATTTGCTCAATAAGACCGAGAGAAAGGTCATAGTCGCTTTCACTCCCGTTTGTAGTAATCCCGTGAAGAGGGCAGACGAGGGTGCAGCTGAAATCATGATTTATTGTTGCAGTGACCTTTTTTCCGGCAGGACAAAGTCCCTTGTAGCTGCTAGTGCTCCCGAAGCGCTCCAAACCTAAATCGGATGCGGCCTGAGCGATAAGATTGTAAAAATCGTCGATGTTTATAGATTGAGTAAACTGCCTGCTATCAGTTTTTGTAATTGTGTCAGTACGCTCAAGGTCGTAGCTTTTTAAAAGAGCCTCACGGTTGGACATGCAAACTGCGCTTTTGGCTGAGCTAAGGTAACTTATGTAGTTCGGAACCAGAACTGCCGATAATATACCGATAATTGCTATCACAATTATTAATTCAACTAGTGTAAAGCCTGCGCTTTTTGGGCGCACGCATCTGTTATTTACCTGCATTTGCGGCGCACCTCACTTAAAATTATTTTATTGGTTCAAAGTATTTTGTTAAATATTCTGAATACATTTTGTCAAAATCCGCGTCTCCGCCATGATGGAGCCTGTGAAAATATTCATGGGTATCGGTTCTGATGATATCGTTGTGTGCGGCTGTTTCCCTCAGCACATATGTGGCAACGTTGGAGCAGTGGTCAGAAATGCGCTCAAGATTGATGATAAGCTCTAAAAATTGCGTGCCCAGCTCAACAGTACACTCACCCAGCTTAAGGCGTTCAATGTGACGGCTCTTAAGCTCATCCTGCATGACATCAACGACTTCCTCAATGGGTTCAACCTGAAGTGCCATGCTTCGGCTGTGGGCTTCAAAGCAGGCGACGGCTTTTTCAAGAGATTCACCGACAGCGCCTGTGAGGAACAAAAGCTCACGCTTTGCCTTCTGAGAAAACGAAATGCCGCGATTATTTAAAGCAGTGGCACATTCTGTGACATTAACAACATAGTCTCCTATGCGTTCGTAGTCTGACAATGTATGAAGCAGCTCGGATACGGTGATGCTTTCCTCGCTTGTCAAGGCTCTGTCGGTTAGCTTGACAAGGTAGTTGTCTAAAAGACCCTCAAGCTTATCTAAAGCCACCTCATTCTCGTTTAAGCGCTCAAGCTTTTTAACATCATAACGATCAAGAATCTCAATGGCAAGCTGATAGTTTGTTTTTGCAAATTCGCCCATTTGATTAACAGCTTCACGTGCCTTTTCAAGAGCAAGAGAGGGGGAGGAGAGAAAACGCTCATCCAAAACGGACAGCTCACGTGTTTCCGTGTCCCCGGGGACAATCTTTTCAACAAGCTTCACAAGCTGCTTGTTGAAAGGAAGCAGAATAACGGTGCATGCAAGGTTGAACATTAGGTGCAGGTTTGCGATGCTGCCGCGATTCATGGTTTCTTCCCAAAAATCAAATTTAAAGATGGCGTTGCCGGCGTAAAGAAGTACTATGAAAATTATCGTGCCAAGCACATTGAACAGCAGGTGCAGTGCGGCGGTGCGCTTTGCGTTTTTAGAGGCGCCTATTCCCGATAGAATAGCGGTTACGCAGGTGCCGATGTTTTGACCCATTATGAGCGGAACCGCAGCATTAAAGCTGACTATACCTGTTGAGCTGACGGCTTGAAGTATGCCCACCGAAGCAGATGAGCTTTGAAGAAGTGCCGTAACTAAGGCACCGACAAGTATACCCAGCACAGGGTTTGAGAAGGCGGTGAACATAGACTGAAATTCCGGAAGCTCCTGCAAGGGAGCAACTGATGCCTCCATGGTTTTCATACCGATGAAAAGCAGGCCCAGACCCAAAATTATCTGACCTATGGTTTTTTTCTTTCCGCTGGAAATAAACATGTAAAGGATTATGCCGCATACGGCAAGAAGGGGACCAAGGAAGGATGGCTTCAAAATTTGAAGCAGCAGTGCATCTGAAGATATGTCGCCGAGGCGAAGCAATTGAGCCGTAACTGTGGTGCCGATATTTGCGCCCATGATTATGCCCACGGTTTGAGAAAGACGCATTATGCCTGCGTTTACAAAGCCGACACACATGACGGTGGTTGCCGCTGAGCTTTGGATCAGACCGGTTACCAAGGCACCTAACAGAACGCCTTTAAAAACGTTGCTGGTAAGGCGCTCCAGTATGCCCTCAAGACGACCGCTGGAAAGCTTTTCCAGACCGTCTGTCATTGTGGTCATACCAAAAAGAAAGGTGGCAACAGCCCCCATCATTGTAATAAAATTCGTTATACTCATTTATCCTCCGTGCTTGCCTTCAATGGAAGCGCTGTAGTTTTTTGTTCCCTCAGAGCACAAGACCGCAAACAAAGAATGCCGCAGTCTAAAATGAATTATATACGAAACAAATGAGTTCGTAAATCTAAACCAGACAGTTTTTTTAAAATCGACATTTCGACAAAATAACAATTAAAGAAACCTGGGAAATCGTTAATATCACAAATAGCGCTTTAATGTGTGCAAGAAACTGCCGCTTAAAATTTGGATAGTTCAGGGGATTTTGCAGACAAGCGGTTAATAATTCCAACAAAGTCTGAACATTGCTGCCACAAAAGGCGGTTTTCATCAAACAGACCTGTGACAGCTCCCATGTCCTGAAGATACGACAGATATGAGCGCGTAACACTGCCTAACACCATGTAAAGGTTATAGTCTATTTCATAGCCGAAGAAGTCCATAACATATTTCACTACATCATCGAAGCATCGAGGGCTTTGACAAGCTTCCAGAACGGCTCCTGCAACTGCTTGCACTGCGTCGATGTTTGCCTGAGCAGTACCGCGTATATTCTCCTTTGCGGATACGTGGGAGGGGATGTACATGCTGCCCGATAGTTCTTTTATGAGATACAAGCTGTCAAGGTATGCAGAAACATCGTACAGAAAGGCTATGTGGTAGTTTTCAAGAAAAGTTTCGCTTGTCATGCTGTCTGCCAAAAACCATACGTTGTCAGGAGTTTTAAAGCCGTTCATGCCGATTGAGTGCCCGGGAAGATTGATTAGCCCGAAGCCCTCGGGCAATGTCTCCTTAGTGAGAACGCTTGCCGAGCAGCCCTTTGCCTGAGTGCATTTTTGCCGCAGAACACGGCTTGGATAGGCACCATACATAACGGTACCCTCCTCAATAGGATATTCCACAAAGCCCATTTCGGCGCGGTTACAGTAGACCTTGCAGCCGGTGCGGCGCTGAAGCAAATTATTGCCGCCGATATGGTCGGCGTGAGAATGAGTATTCAAAATCATATCTAAGTGCCAGTGGTTTTCCTCCAAGTAGTGCAGGACTGTCTCTGCATCTTCGTCTCCATAGCCGCTGTCTATAAGGCAAACGCCGTTGTCTGACATACGGTAAAGCCCAATGTTAGAGGACCCCTTGATATAAAATGTATTATTGGCTGCTTGAATAAGCTTGTTCATAAGTGTACCGCCTGCTATCATTTTAAAAATATGTGCCTGTGCAGCAGCTCAATAGCTTCATAGCGTATCAAGATACTGCAAAATATCAAAGGGCTCAACCAGCGCGTCCTTTCGCAAATACAAGGGGTGATGGGGATGACCCTTAATGGAGCATTTGCCTGCCTTGAGCCATTTTGCGTCGTATCTCTTGCCGATATCTGCCATGTCACGGATACATTCTGAAAGATATGAGCGTTTTTCAATTATTGCTCCCCATGCAGCCCAGATAGCCGGACGGTGACCCTGACCCACATTTGACAATATGTATTCGAAAGCCTTCATGTTTTCCCTGTGTAAAAGCTCGTTCTTGCAAATGTCCATGTCGTCTGGACGGGTTGCGCGCTGGGCATAAACATTGAACATTATAAAGCTGTCAAAGCCGTTGCCGTCGGCTATACGTGATACAGACTTAAGGGTGTTGTCCAGATTGTCTGGCACTGCGGTGGAGGGATTTATACCTATGCAAATGAGAGGGTTCTCTCCGCAGGTGCCCAGTATGTAACGATACTCCGAGTAAAAATCGGGTACGTACAGCCATTTTTCCCTATCGTAGCAGCAGGGTTCAATATGCTTCTCCATAGCCTCTGAAAATCGAAGAACCGTCAGCTCTTGGGTTGCGGCGGAGGGTATGTGCATTTGTCTCACCTGCTTTCATAATGCTGAAAAACTCGTGTGTTTTGAAAACAACAAAAAGAGCAAAGAGGCACCTGCATATCTGAGAGTCGGAAGGACTCAGTAGCTTTTGCGCTTACAGAGGCAGTGCGCCCATAGCAGTATAGCGCTGTTTTCAGCCAATATCAATGGTTTTCTTATGATGTCCTAAATGTGTTGGCACAAAATTGATGATATTGGAATAATTTGTGTTTTATATAGGGATGTATCTTTTTGTTTTATGACGAGGTCAAAATGAAACGGTTTGATACAACAATAGCATGTTTTGAAGCAATCTTGTAAATGTCAGTCAATAAATTATGTGGTTGAACCATATGCCAGATTCGAAAGAACTATTATTTTATAGAAATTTGGTGAAAAACGCCTTAAAATATTTAGTGCAACTGACTTATAAGACTGAAGAACTTTGTCGAAAATTAACAATAAAATTAGAAAAGCTTCACATTGGCAAAACAATTGCTTATAATACGAGAAAAGCCACGGATATGTTACTATATGCGAGCTTTTAATATGTGTTCCGACCCATTCGTTCAGATACTTAAAAGCATTTTCAGGGGGACGATGGGATTGAAATAATTGCCCCAATATCTTTAAGGAGGAGAAACATGGATTACCGGAAATTATTCGAATCGGAGGTTTCGAGCGAAG
>CAZAIU010000006.1:0-88078 GCA_964485265.1 uncultured Oscillospiraceae bacterium
AGCTGAAAAGCCCAACGAGAAAGGAATTCGGCAGAGCATGAGTCGCAAGGGGCAATTTCTTGGACAATGCTGTCATTGAAAACTTCTTCGGGCTGCTCAAAAGTGAGCTACTGTATTTGCAAAAATTTGAGTCTATGGAGCACTTCAAGGCTGAACTGATTTACTACCTCGACTACTGCAACAACCGCCGTATCACGGCAAAGTTAAAGGGCTTGCCGCCTGCTATTCACAGACAACAAGCCCTCTCGGCTGCTCAATAAAATATTTATCTAACTTTTTGCGGTCTCTTCAAACTAAGGTCTGCCGTTTTTTACTGTTGCAGGCCATATTTTTTTCGCTCCTGCTATAAATGAGCAATTCCTCGCAGCATTTAAATTAGTATTCAAAGTTATGCGCCTTTTCGAGCACCATATCCTTAACCTTCATTAGTCTCACCTTTGAGCTTCTGTCATTTTCCTCCAGCTTCATGGAAATATACTTGATATTTTCCTGACACTGAGGAATCATTACATACTCCAGTGCATTGACACGACGGCGGGTTTTTTCAATTTCCTGCGCCATAAGCTGCATTGTCTTTTCCACCTCTGCAAGCTCAAGCATATCCTCAAAAACTCCGGAAAGCTTTCCCAACGCATCATCAAGCTCGCCCGAGGTTTGGGCAAAGCCATAGGGGTATATGTCACCGATATCCGCTGTCTTGGTTTTAAAATCGTAGACAGGTACGTTGACGCTCATAACATTTTTAAAGGTCATAGCCAGCTCAACACTTTGGCGCGGGTAAAGAATAGCCTGTTCAAGCATTTCAGGAGACATCACAGCCGAAGCAACAGAAAGCGCAGCAAAGGCGTCTGTAAGTCCTGCCTCAACCTTGTTTCGAAGCTCCCGGTTGCGGCGAACAACATCCATGAACTGACGCATAAGCTCGTCTCGCTTATCCTTCAAAAGCTTGTGACCGCGGGTAGCTGTTTTTAACCGAGCTTTCTGCTGATTTAAGACCATTCTGGTTGGTGTAATTGCAGTATTAGGCATTATCTCGCCTCCTTACTACTTCTTGGGGAGATACTTATCAATGTGCTCCGGTTTAACACGCTTCAGCTCGGCCTTCGGAAGAATTGAGAGCAGCTCCCAACCCAAATCCAAAGTTTCCTCAATGGAGCGGTTAACATCATTGCCTTGACTTACATAGCGTTTTTCAAACTCTTCTGCAAATTTTGCATAAAGCTTGTCAACGTCTGTAAGCGCTGCTTCGCCCAAGATAGTCATGAGTTCCTTTGCTTCCTTGCCCTTTGCATATGCTGCAAATAGCTGGTTCATCGTGCCTGCATGATCCTCACGGGTCTTGCCGGGTCCAACGCCCTTGTCCTTCAAGCGGCTCAAGGACGGCAAAACGTCCACAGGAGGAACAATACCCTTGCGGTAAAGCTCGCGTGACAGGATAATCTGACCCTCGGTGATATAGCCTGTAAGATCAGGTATGGGGTGAGTTTTATCGTCCTCAGGCATTGTGAGGATAGGAATCATTGTAATAGAACCCTGCTTGCCCACGCGGCGACCTGCTCGCTCATACATTGTTGCGAGGTCCGTATAGAGGTAGCCGGGATAGCCGCGGCGACCGGGAACTTCTTTCTTAGCGGCAGAAACCTCACGCAATGCCTCGGCGTAGTTTGTAATGTCAGTCATGATGACCAGAACGTGCATATCCTTTTCAAAGGCAAGATACTCAGCCGCCGTCAGCGCCATACGGGGCGTTGCAATACGCTCAACAGCAGGGTCGTTTGCAAGGTTTGTGAAAAGCACGGTACGGTCGATAGCACCTGTGCGTCGGAACTCCTGAACGAAATACTCAGATTCCTCAAAGGTGATGCCTATAGCGGCAAACACAACCGCGAAGTTGCCCTCAGTGCCGAGAACCTTTGCCTGACGGGCAATTTGCGCGGCAAGAGCCGCATGGGGCAGACCTGAGCCGGAGAATATGGGAAGCTTCTGACCGCGAACCAGTGTGTTAAGCCCATCAATGGTGGACACACCTGTTTGGATAAATTCGTTTGGATAGTCGCGTGCAGCGGGGTTCATCGGCAGACCGTTGATGTCACGATGTGCCTCTGCAAGAATTTCAGGACCGCCGTCAATGGGTTTTCCCATGCCGTCGAAAACGCGGCCAAGCATGTCCTCGGAAACTGCAAGCTCAAGTGTGTGACCTAAAAAGCGAACCTTGCTCTCCTTAAGGTTTATGCCCGCAGCGCTTTCAAAAAGCTGAACAACTGCTGTGTCGCCGTCAACCTCAAGCACCTTGCAGCGGCGGGTTTCGCCGTTGGGAAGCTCAATTTCGGCAAGCTCGTCATAGGTTACGCCTTCAACGTGCTGAACCATCATAAGGGGACTTGCTATTTCTCGAATGGTCTTATACTCTCTGATCATAGCTCCTCTCCCCTTTCAGTTATCTCGGTAATTTGGATTTTCATGTTTTCCGCAATTCTAGCATAGGTCTTTTCATACTCATCGGCAGGAATGCTCTTTGCTCGCCCGATTTGCTCGCGTATAGGAATTGCAATGAGTCTGTCAAGGCTTGCACCCTGCTCCATAGCCGTTCGGCAAAGTCTATCATAATCAAGAATAATTTGCAAAAGCATTGCCTGACGTTCATAGGAAGAGTAGCTGTCAACGTCCATAAAGGCGTTCTGCTGGAGGAAGTCCTCTCGAATCATTTTTGCGGTTTCAAGGGTAAGCCTGTCAGCAGGTGAAAGTGCGTCCTGACCAACCAGCTTTACGATTTCCTGAAGGCTTGACTCCTCTTGCAGTATGCTCATAGCCTTATCACGGTTTTTCATAAATTCTGGTCCGATTTCCCTATTGTACCATGGCTTTAGACTGTCAACATACAGAGAGTATGAGGTAAGCCAGTTTATTGCTGGGAAATGTCGCGCGTATGCAAGGCTTGAATCCAAGCCCCAGAAAACCTTAACTATGCGCATGGTTGCCTGAGAAACAGGCTCTGAGGTGTCACCTCCCGGAGGAGAAACAGCGCCTATTGCAGTAAGACTGCCGCGGCGCTCATCCGAACCAAGACATTCAATAACACCTGCGCGCTCATAGAACTGAGCAAGACGTGATGCCAAATATGCAGGATATCCCTCTTCACCGGGCATTTCCTCAAGGCGTCCCGACATTTCACGCAGCGCCTCTGCCCAGCGTGAGGTGGAGTCAGCGATAACCGCAACGTCATAGCCCATGTCGCGGAAATATTCGGCTATGGTAATTCCTGTATAGATAGATGCCTCGCGTGCGGCAACGGGCATGTCTGAGGTGTTTGCAATAAGCACGGTTCGCTTCATTAAAGGCTCACCGTTGCGGGGGTCCTTCAGTTCAGGAAATTCCATCAAGACGTCGGTCATTTCATTGCCGCGCTCACCGCAGCCAATGTAAACAACAACGTCAACGTCACTCCACTTTGCTAGTTGATGCTGAACAACGGTCTTTCCGCTGCCGAAGGGACCGGGAACTGCTGCCGTGCCGCCCTTTGCAAGGGGAAACAGGGTATCAATGACGCGCTGACCGGAGTTTAAGGGTCTATCCGGAACATATTTTTTGTCATAGGGACGGTTTACGCGGACAGGCCATTTCTGCATTAAAGTCAGCTTGTGGTTTTCACCTCTTGCATCCTTAACAAGGCAAACTGTATCCTCAACGGTGTAGCTGCCTGCCTGAATAGAAACAATCGTGCCCGAAATGCCCACCGGAACCATTATCTTGTGAAGAATTGCAGTGGTTTCCTGAACAGTTCCGATAATGTCACCAGAGGAAACGGCTGCTCCGACCTCCTCCGCGGGCACAAACTCCCATAGCTTCTTGCGGTTAAGAGCCGGTACATCAATACCTCTTGAAATCGTGTGTCCGGTAAGCTCGCGTATCTCTGTGAGAGGGCGCTGAATACCGTCATAAATACCGTTAAGCATGCCGGGTCCGAGCTCAACAGAAAGAGGATATCCTGTAGTTTCAACTACAGCGCCGGGACCCAGACCCGAGGTCTCCTCATAAACCTGAATGGAGGCGCTGTCACCTGTCATATTTAAAATCTCGCCGATTAGGCGCTGCTTGCCCACGCGGACAACGTCTGATACGTTTGCATCCTCAAGTCCCTCGGCAACAACAAGAGGACCGGACACCTTGGTAACTTTTCCGCTCATTTACATACCTTCCTTCTATTAAAGGATGTCGCTGCCCACGGCTCGCTCAACTGCTGCCTTTAGGGCGGACTGTCCAAGTCCAAGTGAACCTTCCCTGCCCGGGATTAAGATAATCGCGGGACTGGGGATATCCTTGAATTTATCAATTTCGGCGGAGAGCGACTTTGCAAGTCCCTCTTCGATGTAGATTATCGCGTAATCCTCCTCCGCCCGTGTAAGCTTTCTGAAAATATGGTGGGCCTGCTCATTGTCTGTAACGGGAAATGCCTCAAGCCCCAGGGCCTTGAAGCCCATTACGGTTTCCCTTGCGCCCATAACCGCAATTTTAAGCATTTATGTCACACAGCCTTTCCCGGATAATAGCAGGATTTACACCCGACAGCTTACCCGTTAGAATCATCCTTGCGGCTGTGATTTCGTTTTCCAACGCTGCCAGATATGCCACCACCGGTGCAACACCGAAGCTCACAAATCTTGCGCTGTCAAAGAATTTTGAAACGACTGCATCACAAGAAAGCTCAAACTCTGTAAGAGAGCCGCCTTTTGCCGCTGCTTCTCCCAGCTGCGCAGCATACTGGTACTCGCTGCCTGCATAAAGAGCCTCTAGGCTTTCTCCCGAAAGCGCCGACTGAGCGACTCTTGCTGCATTGATGTTTCCTCCGGAAACCAGTGCATTTTTTATGAAGTCAAAATCTCGCCCCATGCGGAGTGTCCTAACGATGGCGCTGAGATTTGCTCCGTCAATGGAGAGCTTCGCATACTCCAAAAGATATGAAGACGAAAGCCCCTGCGCCATAGCTGTCAGTTCGGAGAAATAGGCTCTGTCCAAAACGAAATCTGCAAGCTGTGGGTTTTCCGTGCGCTTGATAATACTCCTTGCCTCGGTCATTGCCTCAGCCAGTGTTTTTTGCAGATAGCGGTACTCCTCGGTGTGATATGACTCCGCGAGCACCTGAGCCGGAACCCTGCCGGAGCTTGACATTAGGTAAGCGCCGTCAACATTGGCACTTTCCGCCTTAATCAGAACCTTCGCATTGTGATAATCATATTTTAAACGAAAGGCATCCAGAATTTCCGGCTCCGGCAGCATACGTGCAAGCTCAGCAAAAACGGCGGCACGGTGAGCGGAAAGAGCTTTTTCCACCTCGGCCGCATTCATGCCGGACATGTCCTCATATCCGCAATCTGTCAGCATTTTTGCTGCATCACTGAAGCTTGACGCATCTATCATACGGCTTATTCTGTCTCGCGTGAGCATCTTCGCCTCACGTGCACTTAGCATCGCGGACAGAAACAAATAGTCGTAGTCCTTAGTCTTTGATTTTGACAAGTGGTCTCCTCCTTGCCGTAGTGATTTATTTTACCGCATGCTTAATCTGAAAAAAGCACTTCGGCAATTTGCGCCGCAAGCTTATCTCTCGAAAGCTCAACAAGCTTTTCTATGCTGCAGTTCACTTCAATGTCGCCCTGTTTCACCATAACTCCGCCCATAAAATCGCCTGTTTCATCGCATACGGTGAGTTTGGGCATTATGCCGCGCTTTTTGAGAACATCATTTGCGTATTTCACAACTGCCCTTGCAACCGTTCCCTTGTCTCTTCGATTGAAGATTACCTCTTCGGTGCCGGTAAAGGCAGCGTTTCCCGCAAGCCTTGCAAGAAGCAGGGTGTAGGTTTCTTCGGGAAGATTGCAAATTCGTTCAGTGGCTACGGTTAAAACCTTATCCACAGCGTCCTGCTTCATAGCAAGAACGTTTTTCTTTGCTTCCATGGCGGCAGCGCCGGCAAGGCGCTTTGATTGAAGTTCGCAGTCCTTGACACCCGCAGATACTATCTTTTGATATTCCTCACGGGCAAGCTTATCATAAGCTTCCTCAATTTCGCGGCACTTTACAGTTGTTTCCTCCTGCATTGCGGCGATTTCGTCACGGGCTTCCGCCGCAATGCGGTCGGTTATTTTGTTTATACCGTTCATATTGACGACCAGCCTTTACAAAGATTTGTCCTTTTAGCGGACATTGATGATCATGAGGAATGAGGCCAGAAGTGCAAGAATGGCGTAAAACTCAACTGTGATGCACAAAATCATACCCTTTGACCAATCATCGGGCTTCTTTGCAAGAATGTTGATTGAGCTTGCTGCAACCCTTCCCTGTGCAATAGCGGAAATCATGCCGCCTAGAGCCATAGGAAGGCAAGCGATGAAGTAGCCGATTCCCTGAGTTACAGTCAAATCCATTGCAGACCCGTCAAGAACACCCATCTGGAGCATTGCAAAAAACCAAACGACCAGACCGTAAAGTCCCTGTGTTCCGGGGATAACCTGCAAAATCATTACCTTACCAAACTTAGAGGGATCCTCAGTGAGCAGACCTGCACCCGCTTCACCTGCAATTCCCGTACCCTTTGCGCTGCCGATGCCCGCAAGGGCAGCCGCAAGACCTGCGCCTAAAAGACCGATAGCCATACCTAATCCGCCGGTTGTTTCAAGAAAACTCATAATATTTTCCTCCTTATTCTACTACATCGTAGTACTGTGTGTTTACGGTCAGGGGTTTAAATGCGCGGCCTCCGTCTTTATAGAACTTTCCGAAATATTCAAGGCACTGCAAACGCAGGTCGTGAACATAGCAGCCTAAAAGGTTTAAGCCGAAATTCAATGCGTGACCTATTATGAAAATAATAAAGAATACAAAAATGTTGCCGGGTATTGCACCCAAGGTGTTAAACACCTGAGCGATAACACTGCCTGCGAGCATAAGCGCCATCAAACGGGAGTATGATAAAATGTCTCCGAAATAGCCCGTTATGTCATAAAGACTGGCAATGCCGCCCACAAGCTTTCCGCCGATAGTTGGCTTGTCCCTGCCTTGAGTTGCAATCAAAGCAAAAACACCCGCAATAGCGACCCACCAAAAGCTCGTCAAGGCTCCGATGCCTATTCCGAGGAATACAAGCCACCAAGAGCCCTCGTCCATAAGTGCATCCGCAAGGTGTCCGTCCTTTGTCTTTTTGATAAAGTTAATTACCATGCCGGTGATTATCTGGACAAAGCCTATCGCCATGGCGGCAATCAGTATTTCCAATGTGTTGTCAAGGGGCGTAAACAAAGAGGGAAGACCCGCAAAGGTGGTTTCGGGATTTATGAGCTTTGCCACCTGCAACGCAGCGTCACCGAAGAAGCTTCCGGTCAAAATTCCCCAGAAGAAGGTGGATATGCCGCATTCGAACAGAAGCTCGAAGAAGTTTCTCATTCCGGCTGAAGGTCTTTTTTTCTTAATCACCAAAAAGCCTGCAAGCATCATCAAAATACCATAGCCCATGTCTGCCATCATAATACCGTAGAACATTATGAAAAATGGCGCCATAAGCGGATTTGGATCAATGCCGTCATAGGCAGGGAGGCTATACATCTCCGTAACCATGTTCAGCGGTCTTGCAAAACGTCCGTTTGTAAGCTTTACGGGAACATCGGGATATTCCTCAGGCTTCGGGTCCTCGGTTTCCCATGCGCAGTCAAATCTTGAGAGCAGTTCTGAAAGCTTTGCTTCCTTCCTTGCGGGAACCCAACCCTCAAAGGTGACAGTTGAGTCTGTGCACAGAAGCTTTTCGTCATTTTCAGCCTTGCCTGCCTTTGTAAGCATCCTGTCGGCACAGAGCTTCATTTCATCTCTCTGAGGCGCTGCCGCAATGATTATTTTTGAAAGCTCCCGCTTTTCTTTTTCAAGCTGAGCCAAACGCCTTTTGTTTTGCAGAATATTATCTGCTGCCGTTCCGTGAAGCTCGCTCACGGAGGACTGTGCAAAGCCGACTGCTCTCATCAATTCTAGAGCCTGCTGCTCCTCGCATTTCATAAATACGAAAAGAATATAATGCATTTCCTTGTCTGTGGATATCTTGAAAATCTGGCTTTCAGGTGCTGCGGCATTAAGCTGCGTTTCAAGCTGCTTGAGGTCTGTTGCAGCGGGAACGGTACCTGCTATAATATTGCAGGTTTTTGTTTCCCGCAGGTTAAGAGGAACATCCATCGCTTTCCAAGGCTCCAATGCCTCATTTAAGCCTCTTATGTGGCTTGCCTCAACGTCAATTCGTCTGATTTGGTCATCCGTAACATCAAGCGTGGATGCAAGCTCTATAGTTTTTGCAAGATTGGACTCATCTAAAACTGTTTTTAAGTTTACCTCAGGCTTTGGCGCCAGCAGCGGCGATTTTGTGGGCGAGTATTGGTTGATTAGCTCAATACCCCACATAATGCGGTCGTAATCCGCCCTATATTCGGATAGTCCCGCTGTCTCCTGTGTGAGAAGTGAAGAGGTTTCCTCGTCTGACAGCAAATCATCAGGCTCGGAAATCTCAACACAGCCTAACAGCATGAGCTGTTTCATTAGCTCCTCTCGCTCAGATTTGACTGCCATAAGCCGAAGCCGTTTCATTTTTTCTATGGCCATCAGCTATTCACAATCCTTTCAATCACGAGGTTGACTGCTAAATCTACCCTGCTGTTTGCCCGAACCAGCATTGACGCTTTGCGGTTCTCTGTGCTGTGAACAAGCTCCATAGCATTTTCGCGGGCCTTTTCAGCTGCTTTTTTTCTCAGCTCTACGACCTCGTCCTCCGCCATTTTTTTTGCAGAGACAATAGCATGCTTGCCTCGCTCCTCGGCGTCGCTAACAAGCTTCTTTGAAACAGCGGCAGCATCAGCCTTAGCTTTTTTTGCGGTTTCCTCTGCCGCGCTTATTGTTTTTATAGCTTCAAGTGACATTTTTTAACACCCCCTGAACCATTGTATTTTCATTTATTAAACGAATTATGCACTCTTGTTCGTATACTGTTTTCCAGCAATATGCTTATAAGGGAAAACAAGCTAAAACTTTTTCCATCATATTGATAGATTTTAATACAGTTGCCCTTAAAAAGCAAGTGTTTATGCCAAAAAATTCTCCGCACATTTGCTGCAATCTGCACATATTTTGGGTGCATTTTACCTCTTAACACAGAATTAGGCAAGTTACCGCCGTGATATTGACTAATTCCAATCAGTATATTATGTCAAATTAATATCAAAACACGCTTGATATAAGCTTAATTGTCATATATAATAACTCGCATACTATAACTTTCATATTTACACATAAATCTTTACCAAAGGAAGGTCAGATATGTCCGATACAACATACAAGCGCAGACTGGGGGACCGCAAGGAAGGCCGTCTGCTTCGTTCGTATCCCGCTTATAATAAATTTACGCCTTTCATAATGAAAGTAAAAAACGACTCGTGCAACTATTTTGCAGATTCAATAGAAGTGACTGAAATTGACCGCTGGCTCAAGCAAAAGCGTGCTGAGGGCTACAAGGGTATGGGCATAATGCACCTTTTTCTTGCCGCATACGTGCGCACCGTTGCCTTCAGACCGGGACTTAATCGTTTTGTTTCCGGTCAGCGCGTTTATGCCAGAAATAACATTGAAGTTCTCATGACCGTCAAACGCTCAATGTCAGACGATGCCGAGGAAACCTCCATCAAAGTAAAGTTTACCCCGGCAGACACAATTTTTGACATATATCGAAAGATAAATGAAAAAATTGATGAGGTAAAGGCTAGCGAAGAAGGAAACGGCACCGACAAATTTGCCGAAACTATGATAAGGCTGCCCAGAGTCATCCTAAATCTTGCAATTAGCGCTATCAAGTGTTTTGATTATCTCGGCTGGCTTCCCCAATCTCTTCTGGACATAAGCCCTTTCCACGGCTCAATGATTATGACGGATTTGGGTTCTCTGGGAATACCTCCTGTTTTCCACCACATTTACAACTTCGGAAATCTTCCTCTGTTTATCGCTTTCGGTGCAAAGCGCCGCGTAATCGAGCTGGATGCCACAGGTTCGCCGGTTGAACGTAAGTACGTAGATTTTAAAGCAACCATAGACGAGCGCACCTGTGACGGCTTCTATATGGCTGCTTCCTTTAAATACCTAAAGCATTTTCTGCGAAATCCTCAGCTTTTGGAGGTCCCGCCTGAGAGAGTCGAGCAGGATATCTTCTAAAAAATTCTCAAGAATTCTTTTGGTATTTAATTGGTAATAAAAGCATATCAGGCAAATGAAGTGCACTTCTCATAAAAAACAGGGCGTCATCGCAATTCAACGATGATGCCCTGTTTTTATATTATACTCATAATACAATTTTCTTTTCCATGATGAAATTTATTAATATAACATTGCTGCGAAGCACCGTATTTTCACAAATAACTCGATAGCCGCGTTTTGCAAAAAACGGTTTTGCAGTAATGGAAGCATGTGTAGTGAAACTATGAATTCCCCGAGACACAGCCTGTTTTTCAAGTTCATTTATAATAGCTGTAGCAATGCCTTTGCTTTGATACTCGCTGTGAACATAAAGCCTGTCAAGATATCCGGTATCGTCCATATCACCAAATCCTACAATATTCCCGCTCATTTCGGCTACAACCGTATTGTGTTCCAAAAAAGACTTATTCCAAGAGGATATGTCTATATTGCCCGTTGCCCAAGCATCAAGCTGAGCTTTTGTATAATCTTTTGAGTTTATTGTGTGAACAGTATTGGAGAAAAGCTCTGCCAGCGCAGCGCAGTCCTCCGACTTGTATTTTCTTAATTCCATGATTTCTCCTATGCAGATTAAAAATACTCTTTACTTTCACCATTATAGCACAGTGGCGAAGGGCTATATGTCATTATATTATATGTTTGATGCACGAACAGGCACAGTACTGTATGAGACATACCCTTCCGGAACAAGCCTGTTAAGCCTCACAGTCCTCATAATTGCAGCAGCGATAACCGCAAATTACTGCAATTATCGCTGCTGCTGTTCATCCTTATGAGCACTATACAAAAGTATATTCCGTACTTTTCACTGTACCTGCTTACTGATATAGCTCTGTGTTGCTGCTATAGCAAAAATATGTCCATCCAAGGTATTTGTCATAGCACGCGGTATGTGTGCCTCCGCCCTGCTTGAAGTTTGCCTGAAATACCACAGACGGCTCCATAAGCCGCTCGCCGTTAAAAAGTCTCATCGCAACTCTTACACAGCGCTCAGTAGGTATTAAGCTATTAAAATATCTGCTGTTGGCACCGTAATACTGCCCGGGCTGCTCAAGAACTTCCTTGATAGTATTTGGAAACTCGGGGCTTGCGACTCTGTTAAAAACTACCTCTCCAACGCACATTTTCCAATTGTCGTCGAGCCACGCAGAGCCGGCCTCTGCATAGATTATCTTTGAAATCATCATCAATTCGTCAAACTTAATTTTCGGGCAAGTAAGTCCCAACGCATCAATTTTCTCATTTCTTGCCTGCTCCGCCGCACTTCCCGATGCGTAGTCACCGATAGTTGCAGCAGTGACCATAAGCTCAGAATAATCAACGTTAGAATCATATTCCGCATATGCATTTCCGCTTAGAACAAGTACCAACAAAATTGCAGGCAGTATGGTAAATAGCTTTCTCATGGATTTACCTCCTAGTTCATTTTCCTTCCTGTTCCTGACACACGAGCACATCAGTCCCACAACAAAAAGCGGTCAAAGGCTCAGGATGAAAATTACAGATGGTTACAAAAGTGGGACTTGTGCCATTATAAGCACGAGTGACATGAAAAATGTGTCGGTTCACGTTTTTTCAAAACGCAAGTTTTCTATCATATTGTTTTTTTGCATTCCAGTCCCACTTGGAGCCTAAAATAGGCACTTTTTCGTTAACATGTTCCCACTTTTTCAGATAAATTTTCTGTTGCTTTTTGCGCATGGTGGTTATATTAGCAAAAAAGTTTACATAAATCAAGCATTGCTAAATATTTAACGTAATTTTTAGTAATTTTATTCTACAACTCTGTTACTATTTTGTATTTCATTGTTAACTATTCAGCATTTTGCAAGCTTTCTTGCTTTTTACGTCAAATATGACAATTATCCAAAAATTACCTCAAATATAAAACAAAGCAAAAAATACAGAGCCGGCTTTCTTACCTAATGCAGAAAGCAAGCTCTGTATTTTTATTTAAACGCTATCAGATTAAAACGAAGCTATTATTTGCTTAATATTTACCGTTTATGCCCGGCATGGGAATTAAGATTATGTTGAAAACACAAATTCACTGCCGAAATGCAAAACGCCATCCACGTAGCCCTGAATGATATATCCGTTGGTTATTTCGCAGCCGCGAAGCTCAAGGGTTTCTCCAAGCCTTGTTTCGCGGTTGAAGTTAATAACATAGTCCGCAATGTTCTTTTGCCGATATTCAGACGGCAAAAAGTCAACAGCAATGCGGTTGTAGGCAGCATTGTTTATATGGCTGTTGCAGTCCAAATCTGTATAATATACAGGTCGGTAGCCCAACACAGCAGGCTCTCCCTCCGGAACAACCTTTTTGCATTCGGGAGCATCGGATTTCTTGTTCA
The DNA here is from genome assembly GCA_964485265.1 of uncultured Oscillospiraceae bacterium. GTDB lineage: Bacteria > Bacillota > Clostridia > Oscillospirales > Oscillospiraceae > UBA2658. The sequence goes on from CAZAIU010000006.1 coordinate 12,624, forward strand.
CCGCAGTAGACCCTTGGCATGTCAGCTTATCGGGACTGATAACAGCTCCCTCATTGATGCCATAAAGCATCCATGTGCCTGAACCCGAGGCAAGCAGCTCACCTTCGTCCGAATGTACTTCGCAATCCCTGAGAAACACTCTGCCCTCAGTTTTTCTAAACCACGTTGAATAGACGATTGTTTCATGAGCTTTCGGAATTCTATGAAATCTCATGCTCATGCGAGTTATTAAGAACACTTGACCACGCTCATACAAATACGCATGGCTGTGTCCCTTAGACTGCACCTCATCTCCTGCGATTTCAGAGAACTCACCCATAGCCGCATGAAGAAAAAGCTTTTTTTCGGTGTCACAGTCTAAATAATCAATTGTTTTTCTGCGGAAAAACACTCCGCCCTCGTTCCATCTGTCTGTCATATAAGACTGTGTGCATACATTCCATTTTTCTGTCATAACCGACTCCCCGTATCCTTATTAAATTGGAACTCACAGGCAAAGCGCATAGCTTCGTCTATAGTTCCAAATACTTCATAGCCATCAGAGGTATCCGCGCCGCAAAGCTTCAGTGTATCACCGAGCTTTGTTTCCAAATTGAAGCTAATATCCATCCCCATCAAATCTCGGTCTCTGTATTTTTCCGGCATAAAGTCCACAGCTATTCTGCTGTAAACCGCATTGTTAACATGACCGTTGCTGTCTAAATCAGAATAAAATATAGTTCGTTCCCCCAACACATCAGTATTGGGAGGCATTCTCAGCTTTTTGCAGGGATGACAGTCGGCATGGCAGGGATTGCCCTCAAGTAGACCTCCAAAAAGACTTGCAGGACGCAGGATTTCCCTTGTATTAGGATTTACAAGCAGCCATTGGCTGGTTCCTGTAACCATAAGCTCGCCCTTTTCACCCTTGATTTCAAAATCACGGCAGAAAAAGGGCCCCTTAATTTCCCTTTCCCATGTTGTTAGCACTACCGTTTCACCATATACGGGAATCTTGTAAAAATCCAAGGCAAGCCTTGAAACGACAAATACCTGTCCATGCTCCCACAAAAAACCATGTCCCAGATTTCTACCTTCGTAGTCATCTCCTGCCGCTTCCGTAAAAAGCTTCATTATTGAATAGATGCCGGCATTTTTCCTAACATCGCAATCTCCAAAGCGAAAGGTAAATTTCCTGCTGAAGCAGGCTCCGTCGTACCATTGTTCTGACATTTTTGACCCTCCATTCAGGAATATACATTATATAATATAGCAAGCAAATATTGCCTTTTAAAACACAAAGATGATTATATCCCACATTTTTCTCAACCTCAAGTCACAAAAAGAGCTATTTATGAAAAAAAGTCGAATTTTGATGTTTTTTTCTTTGATATTTATGGCAATAGGTGTATAATGCTTAAAGTTTAATTACATTGGAGGAGAACCTATGTTAACAGAAATTCTCAAAACCCTTAAAACCGATCGCAGAAAGATCGTATTAACAGAGGGCGAGGACGCTCGCATTCTTGAAGCAGCCGCTCGCCTTATTGCCGATGACATCATGGATGTCGTGCTTTGCGGCAATCCCGACAAGATCAAGGAATCAGCCGCTGCTGGCGGCTTTAAGCTTGACGGCATCGAAATCGTTGACCCCGCAAACTATGCCGAAATTGATGCTATGATTGACAAGATGGTTGAGCTGCGTAAGGGAAAAATGTCTGCTGATGAATGCCGTGAGGCTCTTAAAAAGTCCAACTACTTTGGAACCATGCTCGTTAAGATGGGCAAGGCAGACGGTCTTCTGGGCGGCGCTACATATTCCACCGCTGACACAGTGCGTCCCGCACTCCAGATAATCAAGACAAAGCCCGGCGCACATCTCGTAAGCTCCAGCTTCATCCTCACTCGGGGAGACGAGCGTCTTGCTATGGGCGACTGCGCTATTAACATTGACTATCCCGACACTGTGGACAAGGAAGGCAACGTTACCCTCAAGGGCAGCGACAAGCTTGCCGAGGTTGCTGTTGAAACAGCACGCACCGCTTCCCTTTTCGGCATTGACCCCAAGGTTGCCGTTCTGAGCTTCTCAACAAAGGGCAGCGGCAAGGGTGCAACAGTTCAGCTTTCCCGCGATGCGACCGAAAAGGCAAAGGAGCTTGCTCCCGACCTTGCTATCGACGGCGAGCTTCAGTTTGACGCCGCAGTATCTCCCGTTGTTGCCGCCACCAAGTGCAAGGGCTCTCCCGTTGCAGGTCAGGCAAACACCTTCATCTTCCCCAGCATAGAGGCAGGTAACATCGGTTACAAAATTGCACAGCGTCTGGGCGGATTTGAAGCATACGGTCCCATTCTTCAGGGCTTGAACGCTCCTATCAACGATCTTAGCCGCGGCTGCAACGCTGACGAGGTTTATACCATGGCAATCATTACCATGGGTCTAAAATAATCTAACTCTATGTTAGGGCGGATGGTTTTCATCCGCCCTAATTTATGAACTTGGAGGATAGCATGCTTAAGCGTATAATGAACAGCGAAAGATCCTATTATGAATGCTTCTCGCAAGTGACAAATGCCGGCAGGGTTTTACGCTTTAGAGATGACAATCTGCCTGAGATGTATGACCACAATTTCTCGTTTGTAAAGGGTACTCCCGCCCCCGCCCTGCTTTCAGAAATTGTACAAGAGGAGCTTTCACTGCGTGCATCTGAGGGGGCTGATTTCTGCAATATAAAAACCTCACTTCCGCCGGAGGCATTGAACGGGCTCTCTCTAAAGGCAGAGGCTGACATTTCGCAAAACGGTTACTATGTGTTTGACATTGGCGCACTAGCGCGTTTTAATGAGATTCCCGAGCTGATTGTCCGGCGCACAGCAGATTCTTCAATGCTTGAGGATGTTTTATTCTGTGACCTTAAGCATGATGAGAAAAAGCTGGGTCTTGATTTCTGTAAGAAACGCTGCTTTCGCAGAGGTGAAGTATATATAAATGACGGGGGACTTGACTCTTATGTGTGTTACCGTCACGGTCAACCTGTTGGCAACTGCGATTTGCTAATTACGGGAAACACGGCAAAAATAGAGGATTTCGCAGTAATCCCGGAGTGTCAGCGAAAGGGATATGGTACAACTATGCTCAAACGTTTAATCGTTTCAGCACTAGAGGGCGGCTGTGACCTTATTTATCTGGTTACGGACGAGGAGGACACGGCTAAGGATATGTATTTAAAGCTGGGGTTTCGGCAGGTTGGCATTTGCAGTGATATATTCTTTAAATACTAGGGTGTTACTGCAAAACAAGTTGACAATTTCTATATTTCGTGTATAATAGGATAGCTTGTCATGTTTGGCAGGCTATCCTTGCTCACATTATGTGGGCCATTAGTCCAGAAGGAGGTGCACAAATGGCTAAGACAGCAGAAAAGTACGAGCTGATGTACATCATCAACCCCAACCTCAACGAGGAGGAGACAGCAGCCGTAGTAGAAAAATTCAAAGCACTTGTCGAGCAGCACGGTACTCTTGATGAGATGGAGCTTATGGGTAAGCGCAAGCTTGCTTATGAAATTAACTATCTCACCGATGGCTACTATGTTCTCGTTAAGTTCACAAGCTCTCCCGATTTCCCCTCAGAGCTTGATCGTATCCTTGGTATCACAGACAGCGTTATCCGCAGCCTTATTACCGTTCGCTACGAATAAGGAGGAGCGTTATGCTTAACCACATCACGCTTATGGGTCGTTTGACCCGTGATCCCGAGCTGCGCTATACGCAGTCCGGAACAGCCGTTGCCTCATTTACCGTTGCCGTAGACCGCGACTTTGCATCTAAAGACGGCGGTGAACGTCAAACAGACTTCATCGACATCGTTGCATGGCGTCAAACCGGTGAATTTGTCTCGAAGTACTTCCAAAAAGGAAGTATGGCAGTCGTCTCAGGACGTTTGCAGATTCGTGACTGGCAGGATAAAGAGGGTAACAAGCGCCGCAGTGCCGAAGTTGTCGCTGACAATGTTTATTTCGGGGAAAGCAAGCGCTCCCGTGACGGTGACAGCGGCTACCGCGACAATCCCCCGCCCCGTTCCTCCGGCGACTCTTACGAGAGTATGCCCAGAAGCTCCGGTTTTTCGGAGATTGACGACGGTGACGGCGAATTGCCGTTCTAACCTAACAACTTAACATACCAAAGATAGGAGGAAGAAATCGTGGCATTTGATAGAGACAAGAACAAAAATCGCAAGCGCAAAAAAGTTTGTCAGTTTTGCGCTGATAAAAGCGAGCATATAGACTACAAGGACACAGCGAAGCTTCGCCGTTTCCTCTCTGAGCGAGGCAAGATTTTGCCCCGCCGCACAACAGGAACCTGCGCTGCACATCAGCGTGAGCTTACAGAGGCAATTAAGCGCTCCCGTCAGGTAGCACTTCTGCCCTATGTAATGGACTAAGGCATTATTAAACAGCCTGCGGAAAACTAAGTTTTCCGCAGGCTGTTTTTGTTTTCTGTAATATACAGATAAGTATGTATTTTATCAGCTATTTTGAATATGCTTTGCAAGCTTTAAATCCATTGTTTTAATGTGGGTCAAAAGAATGCCCACCTTTGCGTTCACCTCGGAAACCATGGCAATGGTAGCACCTTCTATTTTAAGCTTTGCAGCCAGAGCTTCAATCTCCTTGACATACGCTTGATGCCACGCCTTATGAGTTTCATACTCGGGGAGCTTATACTTTACCTGAAGCAGCTCTTCGTGGGCAAAGTGCGTTTTTGTGTAGTTAGACAGAAAATCTACTGCATGTGCAATTTCGTCCCTGCCCTTCCCCTTACCGCAGGCTTGAATCAAGTCGTCCGCCGCCTTAATAAGCTGCTTATGCTCACCGTCGATCTGCTGATTGCCGGTCTCTAAATCTTTTGTCCATGCGATACCCATTTTCAATTTCCTCCTGTACAGATAAATTGCTTTTTTTGAGTAATTCTTCTAAATTATATTACAGTCCTGCTGCTTATGGCATTTTCTCGGCTTACTCCCAATCCTTCCAAACCTCAGGACAATAACCTACAGTTGCTTTTTTGCCATTTCTGACAATGGGCGTTTTAATGAGGGAGGGCTCCTCCTGAAGCTTTTGCAGCTTATCGGAATCATAGGCAAGGTATTTGATTATCTCAGCGTCCTTCCCCTTATCATCAATGAGAGCCTCCAAGCCCACACAGGACTTAACGCTTTCTAGCTCTCTCGGACTCATACCGAAGCGCGGCAAATCTATCATTTGATATTTGATTTTCCGTTCCTTAAAGTAGCGCTCCGCTTTCTTTGTGTCGAAGCATTTTGACTTGCCGAAAATCTGAATGTTCACAGTGTTCTCCCCAATACATCAAACAGGTTGTTATAAAAGATATCACGCACCAAGGTCTCTTCCCAGTTTTGGCGGAGCATAGCCTCGTATATCTCTCCGTAATACTCAATTCCGCAAATTCCCTTAGGAAGGCTGTCCACCCCGTCCAAATCTCCGCCAAGGCAGACGGCCTTTTCCCCACCCAACTCTAAAAAGTGTTCTGCATGGCGTATTATATCTTCAATTGCCGCGTTGCCGCTCTCATTCAAGAACTCAGGACATAAATTTAGTCCCGCAACACCTTTTAAACGAATTATTTCCCGAAACTGGTCATCGGTAAGATTGCGGGGAGTGTCGCACATTTTCTTTGAATTCGAGTGCCCAGCGATAATCGGTTTCACCGCAATTTCCGCAGTGTCCCAAAAGGTTTTCTCCGATGCATGGGACATATCCACAGCCATGCCCAACGTCTGCATTTCGGCAACATATTTTCTGCCTAACTCGGTCAAACCACTTTTTGTCGGTCCGTTTGCCGCCCCGCAAAGTGCGTTGTCGTAGTTCCAGCAAAGGTTAATAAGCCGCACGCCCTTTTCGTAAGACGACCTAAGCATGGGAATGCTGCACCCTAAAAGCTCAGCGCCTTCCACCGCAATAAACGCGGAAATTTTGCCTCGCTTCGCCGCTTCCCTTGCCTGCTGGGCGCTTGTGCAAAGACAGAGTATATCCGCATTCTTTTGAAATTCACGCAAGAGCAGATTTAGCAAAGCCTCGCCCATGATGCACAAGCGCTCGGTCGGCAAATCCTTAGAATAATCCGGGACAGTGCCTTTTTCTGGTTCGGGTCTTGTGAAAACCGCAAACACCTGAGCATATGGCGTAAAGCGGCAGCCTCTTTCAAGGTCAATGTGAAAGTTATTTTTTCTAATCCCGCAGCCCTTGGACGAAACCTTATAAATCGTGTCGCAGTGGGCATCAAAAACCGGAATATTCATAAGCATTTACCTCCGTGTTTCCAGATTATAGTGTATATCAAAACTAGCTTTCACGCAAGCCCCTATCAAAAAAGCCTACAGATCTTTTTTATTACAGAGCAATGAAAAATACTTCTGCATTAATGCAGAAGTATTTTTTGGTTAAAGCCGCTACACTTCCATGATAACAGGAAGTATCATTGGGCTGCGCTTTGTCTGCTTATAAAGGTATCCCGAAAGATTCGCCTTGACCTTCGCCTTAATTGTTGCCCAGTCTGTTATGTGCTGTCCTTCGCAAGTGTCCAGTGTTTCCAAAGTTACTCGCCGCAACTCCTCCATCAGATTATCGGACTCCTTAACATACACAAAGCCTCTGGTAACAATGTCGGGCCCCGAGATGAGCGTTGCGTCTTCGGCAGAAAGCGTCATAACGACCACAAGCATACCGTCCTGCGCAAGATGCCGCCTGTCACGCAGCACAACGCTGCCCACATCACCGACACCTGTTCCGTCAACCAGCACCTTCCCCGCAGGGACATTGCCGCCAAGCTTAACACTCTTTTTTGTAACCTCTACAATCCTACCCACATCGCCGATTATAACATTGTTCGTTTCAACTCCCATGGTCTTTGCAAGCTCCGCGTGAGTGCGAAGATGACGCTGTTCACCATGCAGCGGCATGAAAAATTTGGGCTTAGTAAGCGCAAGCATCATTTTCAGTTCTTCCTTGCAGGCGTGGCCTGAAACGTGCAGTTCCTCAAGACGGTCATAAATAACCTCAGCGCCCTTCATGAACAGCTCGTTTATAACGCGGCTAATTGTCTTTTCGTTTCCGGGTATAGCAGAGGCAGAAATAATAACCCTGTCTCCTGCGTCAATGTCAACCTGTCTGTGTCCTGAAAATGCCATGCGGTAAAGAGCAGACATGCTTTCACCTTGACTGCCTGTTGTGATAATAACAAGCTTGTTTTTCGGAAGCGTGTTTATCTGGTTAATATCAACAAAGGTATCTGCGGGAACATCCATATATCCAAGCTCCATAGAAACCCGAACAATGTTTTCCATACTGCGTCCCGTAATGGCAACCTTGCGCTTAACCTTGGCAGCACTGTTGATAATTTGCTGCAATCTGTGAACATTTGAAGCGAAGGTGGTTACAATAATGCGCTTGTTGCAGTCCTTAAACAATTGGTCAAAGCGAGCACCGACCTTGCTTTCCGACTCGGAATAGCCAGGCTTTTCCACGTTTGTTGAGTCGGACAGCAGCATGAGTACGCCTTCATTTCCAAGCTCACCAAAGCGGGTAAGGTCTATCATGCTACTCTGAATCGGCGTTACGTCAATTTTGAAGTCTCCTGTGTGGATAACCATGCCGATGGGGGTTTTAATTGCCAAGGAAACTGCGTCCGCTATGCTGTGGTTAACGTGGATAAGCTCAATATTGAAGCAGCCTGCTCGGAAGCTCTCTCCTGCTTCAAGGGTTATTATTTTGGTTTTCTCCAAAAGTCCCTGCTCCTCAAGCTTAATCCCAATAAGCCCTGCTGTCAGCCGAGTTGTATAAAGCGGTGCATCCAGCTCTCGAACGACATAGGGCAGCCCTCCGATATGATCCTCGTGACCATGGGTCAGAATAATGGCGCGAATTCGGTTTTTATTCTGCACCAGATAGGTCACATCGGGTATAACAACATCGACGCCGTACATCTCCTCGTCAGGAAAGCCAAGTCCGCAATCCACAACGATAATGTCGTCGCCGTATTCGAAAACGGTAAGGTTTTTGCCGATTTCGTTTAAGCCACCCAAGGGAATAATTTTCAGTTTTGATGCCATGTTTAGAATTTTCTCCTTTATTATTAAAGAATATGTAGATTACCAATAAATAAGAGCGCACAAAGGCAAAGACGCTGTTTTTCTATTATAGCCGCCCTGCTCCGCGGATATAATAGATTTTCGTCCACACTGCTTCGTATAATACCTGTAATCAAATATAATAAGTACTTGCGTACAAATCGTCATGTTGTTGTGCCTGCACAAGCTGCTACAGCTTGTTGGCTTTGTATAATAAAGTTAACATATTTTTGGTAAATATGCAAGAAGTATTTTTATATCTACATCTCGCGTCTGCCCTCAAGAGCACGAAGAAGTGTTGCATCGTCAGCATATTCAAGGTTAGATCCGACAGGAATCCCATACGCAAGACGGCTCACCTTAATCTCGAAGGGTTTTATCAGGCGAGAAATATACATAGCTGTGGTGTCTCCCTCTGTATCCGGGTTTGTTGCCATAATCACCTCATGAACCTCTCCCTGTGCAACACGGGTAATAAGCTCTGATATTTTAAGGTCATCCGGACCAATATGGTTCATGGGGGACATCACGCCGTGAAGAACGTGGTATACACCGTTAAACTCACGGCTGCGTTCAAAGGACAGAACGTCCCTAGGCTCCGCAACCACGCATATAACGCTCTTGTCTCTTTTTCCGTCGCTGCAGACTGAGCAAAACTCACCATCCGTAAGATTTTGGCATATGGGGCAGCAATGAACACTTTTTTTTGCGTCTAAAATTGCATTTGCAAAGCCCTGAGCCTCCCCCTCTGGAAGAGACAGCACGTGGAACGCAAGGCGCTGTGCACTTTTTTTGCCAATTCCAGGCAAGGATGCGAATTTATCTATGAGGTTTTCCAATGATGGCGGGAAAAATGACATTTTTCAAAGCTCCTTGTGATTATAATGGGCAGTGGGCGCATATTTTGTCACAGTCTGTGGTGCGGACTAAATTTTTGCCCGTCACTGAATTATGCGTTGCGAATGGTTTCAATAGCAGCCGATCTGTTGTCCTTATTAAAAACCGCGCTTCCTGCTACGAGCACGTTTGCTCCCGCAGCCTTGCACAGCCTTGCTGTTTGAGAGTCAACACCACCGTCTACCTCAAGCTCACAGGCAGGGCTAATCTCATCCATCAGCTTGCGCAGCCTTTCAATTTTGGAAAGCTGGTCGTGCATAAAGCTTTGCCCCCCGAAGCCCGGCTCAACTGTCATAACCAGAACGAGGTCAAGCTCCTGTAAATAGGGTATAATAGTATCGGCAGGCGTTTTTGGTTTTAAAGCTAATCCAACCTTTTTTCCGCAGTCTTTAACGGTTTTAATTGCTTCAATTATGTCCTGCGGCTCATCGGCTTCAATGTGGAAAACCACCAAATCAGCCCCCGCATTACAAAACGCCTTCACGTAGCGGTGGGGCTTATCTATCATTAGGTGGACATCCAAAAACATATCTGTTGCATTGCGAAGTGATTTTAGAACAGGGATGCCTATGGTTATATTTGGGACAAAGCAGCCATCCATTACGTCAAAATGAAGATAATCTGCTCCTCCGGCTTTTACGTCATTTACATCATCAATAAGATGGGCAAAGTCCGCAGAAAGGATAGAAGGGGAAACTTTAGTCATTTGTATATCCTCCGGATAAGCCTTGCGGCGGTAGCAAATGCACCACCGCCGGCATAAGATTTTATAGTCGTATCGCGCGACGCGGCTTTAATATACGGGGACGGCAGCGTCCATTGCCGTCCCCGGAATGCTTTAAGCAATTTATTATACAACATGGGACAAGCGCTTGCAAGTCAAAACAATCCTTATTTGTTCAAAGCCTCCCAAGGTTTTTTAAGCAAAACTATGAGCTTAACTCTTCATCTGTTTGACTATAAATAGCCAAGGGTGTTGAAAAATCCCTTTAAAGAATGTATAATACTTAATCTGAAAGGTGTGTGTGCCATGACATTAGAAAACTACTTAGACTCACTGCTGGGCAAATCCATCGCTGTTGTCGGATACGGCGTGAGCAATGCCCCACTGACCGCACTTCTGCTTGACCACGGATGCAGCGTTACCGTTTGCGATAAGCGCACCGAAGCCCAGTTTGAAGATGCCGATAAGCTCCGTTCAAGGGGAGCCGAGCTCCGTTTGGGGGAGGATTATCTGGAAAACCTGCATGAGGAGGTAATTTTCCGCACCCCGGGTCTGCACCCATTTACTCCCCAGCTTCAACGCGCAGTTGACGGCGGCAGTGTTCTCACCTCCGAAATGGAGGCGTTTTTCTCAGTTTGTCCCTGCCATACCATAGCTATAACCGGCAGCGATGGAAAAACCACAACTTCCACGCTGATTTCAAAGCTGCTTGAGGAATCCGGACACACCGTATTTCTCGGCGGCAATATAGGTACTCCGCTTCTTGATAAGGTGCCGCAGATGAAGCCCTCAGACTTCGCTGTTTTGGAGCTTTCCTCCTTCCAGCTTCACAGCATGAAATGCAAGCCTCAGACTGCGGTTATAACAAATATCTCGCCCAACCATCTTGACGTACATCCGAATCTTGAGGATTACGTCAATGCAAAGCGCAGCATTTTTGCCATGCAGGACGAAAGCGACCGCCTTGTTTTAAACGCCTCCGATCCCCATACGGAGGAATTTGCTGCGTCCGCCAAAGCACAGATATCTTATTTTTCTCTTGAACGCGCGGTCAAAAGCGGCTGCTTCTGCGTTGACGAGCTAATCTATTCCGCCCGCAACTACGAGGTGCACGAGCTTATGCCTACCGCCGGAATTTTAATACCCGGGCAGCATAATGTTCAAAACTATATGGCTGCCTATGCCGCCTGTGAGGGCTGCATTACGGACAGCGCCTTCCGAAAGGTTGCCCGAAGCTTCCCCGGCGTCGCCCACCGCATAGAGCTTATTCGTGAGAGAAACGGAGTTAAATTTTATAACGACTCTATTGCCTCAAGCCCCACCCGCACTATTGCCGGTTTGCGCTGCTTCACAAAGGTTAAGCCTATTTTAATTGCAGGCGGTCATGATAAGCACATTCCCTTTGACGCTCTGGGAACCGAAATTGTTGAGCGCGTAAAGGCGCTTTACCTCACGGGCGAAACTGCCGAGCGCATTAAGAACGCTGTTTTGGACACCCCGGGCTATAACCGTCTTACCCTGCCCATATACATCATTGACGATTTCCGCGAGGCGGTGGTTACCGCGGCAGACAGTGCCGAGGAAGGTGACGTGGTCATACTCTCCCCTGCCTGCTCTTCCTTCGACAAATTTAAAAACTTTGTTGAACGGGGCAATACCTTCCGCAATATAGTATTAAGCTTGGGCTAAGTAATTTTATGGGTATTCAGTGTGTGTTGCCCGTTTTAATTCGGGCAACCGCACAATCATATATTCGTGACACAAGAAAAAGAGCACATTTTCACTTTATTTATAGTCTGAATGTGCCCCGAACAATTCGAAAGGAACGGTCATAAAAATATGCAACTGAAGGACATGATTTTTGACCTATGCGCTATCTCAGCCCCTTCCGGCTTTGAGGATGCCGCTTTTTCCCGCGTTGATGAGCTATTATCCCCGTATGTTGACGAAATCAGCACAGATGCTATGGGAAACCTTATCGCTGTAAAGCGCTGCGGCAAACCAAATGCAAAAAAGCTGATGTTTGATGCTCACATGGATGAGATCGGTATGATAGTTACCGAAATTGACAAAACGGGCTTTCTGCGCTTTGCAAACCTAGGCGGAATTGACCCCAGAATGCTGCCTGCTCGGGAAGTCAGGGTAATGACGGAGCCGCCCATGCTGGGTGTTATTGACACCATGCCGCCTCACGCTCTGTCCTCCGAGGATATGGACAAGTCCATTGACGCGAAAAAGCTGTACATCGATGTGGGGCTTTCAGCGGATGAAGCAAAGCGCCGTATTCCTCTGGGCACTCCTGTGGTTTTCAACGGCTCAGGTGAGTGCTTCGGTGAATATGAGCTTTGCAGCAAATCTCTTGATGACAGGGCTTGCGTTGCCATTATCATCAAGACAATGGAGGAGCTTTCCAAAAAGGAGCTTGACGCTGACATCTATTGCCTTATCAGCACCCAAGAGGAGCTTGGAATGCGCGGTGCAATAACCGGTGCATATTCAATTGCTCCCGATTATGCCATTGCTATAGATGTTACCCACGCTGCCACACCCGACAGCAAAAAAGGCGAAACCATGGAAATCCGCCGTGGTGCAGCCATCGGTGTTGGTCCAAACATGAACAGGAATATCACGCACACCTTGTTCGAGCTGGCAAAAAACATGAATATCCCCTATCAAACTGAGGTTATCAGCGGCTCAAGCGGTACTAACGGCTGGGTAATTCAGGTCAGCCGTGAGGGCGTATGCACAGCCGTTGTGTCTCTGCCTATAAAATATATGCATAGTCCCGTAGAAACCATGGATATAAGGGACGCCGAAGCAATCGTAAAGCTACTGACGGAATTTGCCGACAAGCTTGGTAAGGAGGGTCTGTAAATGCTGGAAACCACAAAAACTCTGTGCTATCTCAGCGGCGCATCCGGATGTGAGGATGAGGTCCGCGATTATATTCTTGAGCGCATACTCCCCTTCACCGATGCCATTACCACCGACTCCATGGGAAATCTCATAGTCACAAAGCGCGGCAAGGTATCCGGCGGAAAGCGGATTTTGCTCTGCGCCCATATGGACGAGGTTGGCGTTATCATCACCGGAATTGACGACGACGGATACCTGCGCTTTGATTTTCTCGGCGGAGTTGACCGGCGCGTAATCATTGGCAAGCGCGTTTATATAGGCAAAGACAGAATTCCCGGTGTAATCGGTATAAAAGCCTATCACCTTGTTGACAAGGAAGAAGAAAAAACCGTTCCCAAACGCGAGGAAATGTATATTGACATCGGCTGCGCGAGTGCCGATGAAGCAAAAGAGCTTGTTGCTCTGGGTGATGCCGGTGTATTTGACGACAGTGTATACGAATTCGGCGACGGCTATCTCAAGGCAAAGGCTATTGACGATCGCGTAGGCTGTGCAGCAATGATTAAGCTACTTGAAAGTGAACTGCCCTGCGACTGCACCTTTGCCTTTACCGTTCAGGAGGAAATCGGCACCCGCGGCGCAAAAATCGCCGCCAATCGCATATGCCCCGACGTGGCAATAGTGCTTGAGGGCACAACTGCGTCAGACCTGCCGGACGTTCCCGAGGGAAAGAAAATCTGCAAGCTGGGCGAAGGTCTTGTTATCCCCTTTATGGACAGAGGCACAATTTACAGCCGCAGTCTTTACAAAACAGTCACGGAGCTTGCTGACGAAAACGGCATAAAATGGCAGACAAAGCACATGATAGCAGGGGGAACTGACGCTGCCGCCATTCAGCGCAGCGGCATCGGCGTAGACACAATTGCAATTTCCGCTCCCATTCGCAACATCCACTCCCCGGCAAGCATTGCAAAGATATCCGACTTTGAGGCCATGCCCAAGCTTGCCCTGCTTCTGCTGAAAAAACTGGCAGCCGAATAGAAATAGATAAAAGGAAAACACAATTTAAATGAACTTAACAGAAATATCTTCCAAGGTTCGTACCCTTGCAAAGGAAACGGAAATTGAGCTTCGGGACACATTTGCTAAAATAGACGAAATTTCAGAGGAATGCACTCTCAAGGTAATGTCTGCATTTCAGGAATTTCGAGTTTCCGAAGCCTGCTTTGCCGGTACAACTGGCTATGGCTATGACGATTTAGGCAGAGACACACTGGACAAAATATATGCCCGTGTCTTTGATACTCAAGGGGCTATGGTACGCATCGGCTTTGTCAACGGCACACACGCACTGGGAACAGCGCTGTTTGCTGTGTGCAAGCCGGGTCAAACGCTGCTTTCCGTTACCGGCGCACCCTACGACACGCTTCAGCGCACCATAGGAACCGCCGGAGACGGAGACGGCTCCCTTAAATTTTATGGTGTCGGCTACGAGCAGGTGGATTTGCTGCCTAACGGCGAGCCTGATTATGAGGGCATTGCAGTTGCCGCTTCAGACAAAAAGGTCGGTGCTGTGCTTATTCAGCGCTCAAGGGGCTACGGCAACCGCCGCGCCCTGAGTATTGACGATATCCAGCAGATTATCAAGGCTGTGCGTTCAGTGAACAGCAGCGCAAACATAATGGTGGACAATTGCTACGGCGAGTTTACCGAAACTCGCGAGCCTACAGCAGTTGGCGCTGACCTTATGGCAGGCAGCCTTATTAAAAACCCCGGCGGCGGTCTTGCCCCCACAGGAGCATATATTGCCGGACGGGCTGATTTAGTGGAGCGTGCCGCTATCCGCATGACCGTTCCCGGCATCGGCGGCGAGTGCGGCTGCACCATGGGTCAAAACCGCTTGCTGTTCCAAGGCTTTTTCATGGCTCCTCACATTACAGCGCAGGCGCTTAAAACCGCTGCCTTCTGCGCAGGAATGATGGAGCGTTTGGGCTACAAGACCTCACCCGCCGCGACGGAGTCCCGCCACGACATAATCCAGATGATAGAGTTTGGCACTGGCAACGCACTATGCAAATTCTGTGCGGGAATTCAGCACGGCGCTCCGGTTGACAGCTACGTTACACCTGTTCCATGGGCTATGCCCGGATATTCCGATGAGGTGGTTATGGCAGCAGGCGCGTTCATTCAAGGCTCTTCCATTGAGCTTTCCTGTGACGGTCCCATGCGTGAGCCATATCTGGGCTACATGCAGGGCGGCTTGACTTACGAAAGCGGAAAGCTCGGCGTAATGCTTGCATGTGAGGAGCTTATAAAATAGTAGCAGCTCTAAAGCACTCATAGCGTCCAAAATACTTATTCTGTAAGCTGAAGTAATTCTATTTCCACCGCTCTCAGCATAGCATGGCATAAGGTAAGGATAGTGAAGCATACAGCGGCTATCACTGCCTCAAGGGGGTATCCTTATGCCAGTTAGAAGAGTAAGACCTATCCTTCGCCGCAGACGTTTCAGACGTCACGGTTCAATTCCCATAGCGCCGGAAAAAAAGCTTGCGCTGGTACTGCTGCTTGTAATAATCCTTATTGGCTCAGCAATTGTGCCTGCCTCCGCTTTCCTGAAGCGGGTATCAGGTGAAATTGCACTGTCTGATGCAACAGATATGGTGACCGCCACAATAAATGACAAGATAAATGAAAAAATGAGCGAGGGGCAATATTCCTACGACTATTTTGTAACCCTCCAAAAGGATAAAGAGGGCAATGTGACCGCAATTTCAGCAAACATGGCGCGGATAAACACACTGTCCTCTGAGATATTAAGAGAGGTTATCGCAGCCACAAACAGCGGTGAGCTTGACCTGAAAATTCCCATTGGCAACCTTATCGGCTCAAACCTTTTTCTTGGTCGAGGCCCTGATGTGCCCGTGAAAATAATCATGCTCACCAGCTCTTATGCTGATTTTAGAAATGAGCTTGCAGCAGCCGGAATAAACCAGACAAAGCACCAAATAATCCTTGAGGTCAAGGTTCAGATTGATGTACTCTTGCCATGGGAGGTTCAATCAACCGAGGTAGTAAGTGAGGTTCTCATAGCTGAAACCATAATTGTAGGTAAGGTTCCCAACACGTATTTAAGTCTGGGAGAGGCAATCAAGCCTTAGATAACCCATAGAAACGGAGTATTTTATGGACGCAAAGCAGGAAATTGAAAAGCTCAGAAGCGAAATAACCGAGCACAGCCGTGCATACTACGATTTTGACTCTCCAACCATTTCAGACTTTGAATACGATGCTCTCATGCGCCGCCTTGAGGAACTTGAAGCGGCACATCCGGAGTATAGCTCATCGGATTCTCCTACCCAGCACGTCGGCGGCAGCGCTCAGACGCAGTTCACCCCGGTTCGCCACGAGGTTCCTCTGGAGAGTCTAAACGATGTATTTTCCTTTGATGAGCTTGACAGCTTCATACTCCGAACAAATGAGGCTCTCAGTGAAGCCGCTGTCTACACTGTTGAACCTAAAATTGACGGTCTGTCGGTTGCAGTAGAGTATATCCGCGGAAAGCTCTATCGCGGCGCAACCAGAGGCAACGGCATAACAGGTGAGGATGTTACAGAAAATCTAAAGACGATACAAAGCCTTCCAAAGGAAATTAAAAACGCGCCCCAACGGCTTATAGTTCGCGGCGAGGTTTATATGTCCAGAGAAACCTTTTCACAGCTCAATGCACAGCGCGAAATTGATGAGGAAAAGCCCTTTGCAAACCCGCGCAATGCCGCAGCAGGTTCGCTTCGCCAGCTTGACAGCAAAATAACTGCTTCCCGCAGGCTAGATATAATTATGTTTAACGTGCAATATGCTCAGGGGCTTACACTGTCCTCCCACGCAGAGACTTTGGATGCGCTGAGCCACATGGGCTTTCCCGTTGTTCCCTACAAGCTTTGCAGCAGCGCAAACGAGTGCCGCGCACAGGTGCAGTGGCTGGGAGAAAATCGGGAAACCCTGCCCTACGACATTGACGGTGCGGTTATAAAAATTGACAGTCTTACAGAGCGTGAGGGACTTGGCAGCACCGCTAAAGCCCCCCGTTGGGCAGCAGCATATAAATATCCCCCAGAAAAAAAGGAAACCGTTGTGCAAAATATTGTAGTTCAGGTCGGTCGCACAGGCGTTCTCACGCCAAAAGCAGTGGTTGCCCCTGTCCGTCTGGCAGGGACTACGGTTACAAATGCCACGTTGCACAATCAGGACATTATCGATAAACTTGATGTCCGCATTGGCGACACCGTTTTAATCCAAAAGGCGGGCGAGATAATTCCCGAAATCCTTGAAGTTAACAAGTCCCTGCGCCCAGATGGAACAAGCCCCTTTAAAATCCCCGAAATCTGCCCCGAATGCGGTGCGCCCGTTGTCCGCGACGAGGACGGCGCCGCCACACGGTGCACAGGTCTTGAGTGCCCTGCTCAGCTTTTGCGAAACATTGCCCACTTCGCTTCCCGCGGCGCTATGGATATTGAGGGACTTGGTATTTCCGTAACCGAGGCGCTTATTAACGAGGGGCTGATCTCAACTCCCGCCGATTTGTACTACCTTGAGCCCCAAAGCATTGCCGCAATAGACCGAATGGGCAAAAAAAGCGCCGAAAATCTGATTGCCGCCATAGAAAAAAGCAAGTCAAACGGTCTTGCCCGTCTGCTCTTCGCTTTTGGAATACGGCAGGTTGGGCAAAAGGCGGCAAAGGTGCTTTCATCACATTATGTAAACCTTGATGCACTGTGCGCCGCAACACAGGAGGAGCTTACCTCCATCGGCGACATCGGACCTATCACCGCAAAATCCCTTGTCGACTGGCTTCAAAATCCACAATCTAAGCATCAAATTGAGCTTTTGCGAGCTGCGGGTGTCTCTCTTAAAAGTCAGGAGGAGCGTTTAGACGACCGTTTTGTCGGAAAGAGCTTCGTGCTCACCGGCACACTTAAAAGCTTTACTCGGGACGAGGCAAGTGCGCTTATTGAAAAGTACGGCGGCAAGGCATCCTCATCAGTATCTAAAAAAACAAGCTTTGTTATTGCCGGAGAGGAAGCAGGCTCTAAGCTGACTAAGGCAGAAGCTCTGGGTGTTCCTGTTTTAACAGAGGAAGAGTTTAAAGCCATGCTCTTTTAAATTATCCACAGCTCACACATACCCTGTGAGCTGTGGATTTATATTTTTTCTTGTAATTGTCATTAAAAGTGGTATAATACTTTAGTTATGAAGATAAGAGAATTTTTGGCGATTTTCGCCTGTAAAATGTCAATTAAGCTACTGCGGCTGATGGGACGCGGAGGAACAGCAATCCCCGGCAAAATTGCGCTTAGAATATGCCCTAACCTACTGGGGCATGTGGCAAAGAATGTCCGCTGTGTTGTGATAACCGGCACCAACGGAAAAACCACAAGTGCAAGAATGGTCGAGGAAATCTTTGCAAGATCCGAAACCTCCTATTTTGCCAACCGCTCAGGTGCAAACCTTATTAACGGCATAACTGCCGAGTTTGTGGAGCACTCCACTCTTACGGGAAAGCCTAAATGCAAATTTGCTATTATAGAGTCTGATGAGGCCGCCTCAAAGGAAGTTTGCCGTTTTATCAGTCCCGAGGTTGTTTTGGTTACCAACGTTTTTCGTGACCAGCTTGACCGCTTCGGTGATGTTTCAAACACCTTGGAAAACATTCTGATAGGAATTAAAAACTCACCCAACGCAACTGTATGCCTCAATGCAGACTGCTCCCTGACAGCCTCTATATCCCTGCAAATTCCCAACAAGGTCATTTTTTACGGCGTAGATGTGCCAATTTATAAAAACCCTGTTGACGAGGTGTCGGATGCTTCTCATTGTCTGCGCTGCAAGCATGAATATGAATACAGCTATCACACCTTCGGTCATCTCGGCGGCTTCCGCTGTCCCGAATGCGGATATGAGCGTCCTTTCCCCCAAATCTCCGTTACCGAAGTCATCAACACGGGCATAAGCTCTACAACGGTCTGTATGAATATATTCAGCGATAAAAATGAGGTTACGATCAATCTGCCCGGCGGCTACAATATATATAACGCAGCAGGCGCTATGGCTGTTTCTGAGGCAATGAGCTTTGAGCGCGACAAGTCTAAGTCTGCAATTGCAAGCTTTAGCTGCGGCTTTGGGCGTATGGAAGAGTTCGATATGGGCGGTCATACTGCGCGCATGATTTTGATTAAAAACCCCGCAGGCTGCAATCAGGTTTTAAACTATCTGACGAGCCTCACAGATAAAACCGTTTTTGTCTGCTGCCTTAACGACAATTCCGGCGACGGAACGGATATTTCATGGATTTGGGATGTAAATTTTGAAAAGCTCTGTGAAATGGACGAGCTTCTCGACAGCATATACATCTCCGGAATACGTTCTGCGGACATGGCACTGCGCCTAAAATATGCGGGGCTGGACACAGGCAAGCTTAAGATATATAGCGACTACGACGATTTGATAAAGGCAATGCGGGAGCAGCCGCTGCCTGTTATTGTAATGCCCACGTATTCTGCAATGATGGATTTGCGAGCAAAAATGAGCGACGCCTTCGGCGGAAAAGAATTTTGGGAATAGGAGTCAAAATTATGAAGCTAAACATTTGTCACCTTTACCCCGATGTTCTAAATCTATACGGAGACACGGGCAACATTCTTTGCATTAAGCGCCGTCTTCAGTGGCGGGGTATCGACTGCGAGATTACCCCTGTTCCCATTGGAGTAACCGCAGACTTCACTCAATTTGATTTGTTCTTCATAGGCGGCGGTCAGGACTTTGAGCAGGAGGTTCTCTTAAACGACCTGCACAGCGGAAAGGCAAGGGAAATACTGTCAGCCGTTGAGGATGAAAAGGTATTTCTGTGCATTTGCGGCGGCTTTCAGATGATGGGTGAATATTACAAAACCCATGCAGGTGAGCAGTGCGATTTTATCGGTGCTCTCAAGCTGCATACAATTGGCTCAGAAACACGCATGATCGGAAACTATATGTACAAATGCACTGAAAACAGCGGTGCTAGCACCATAGTGGGCTTTGAAAATCACAGCGGCAAAACCTACCTTGACGACGGGCTTTCTCCCCTAGGAACTGTTTTAAGCGGTTTTGGAAACAACGGTGAGGACGGCACAGAGGGCGCTCGATATAAAAACGTGTTCGGCACCTACTGTCACGGTCCCTTGCTCCCGAAAAATCCGGAATTTGCCGATTACATTATTAAAACCGCCCTACAGCGCCGTTTTCCCGATGCGGAGCTGGCGCCCTTGGACGATAATATGGAGCGGCATGCTCATGAATATATGGCAAACAGGCTTATTTGACCGAAGCTTTTTAGCTCATCATACTTTCACTATTATTTAACAGCACGCGCACAGCCATCATATCGGCTCTGTGCGTGCTGTTTTTTTCTTTTTTTGTAACAATTTACGGTTAATTTGTTAGAATTTTATTAGAAAACGGGCATTTATAAAAAAATTACCTTGAGTTTGTTGAAATTAATGTGAATTTATATTATTATTGGTAAAAATAAGTAGTTTTTTAAGAGAATTGTAATGTAAACCAGAAAACAATTGGGAAGTATTCTGAGGTAAATTATGCGTATTTTTATATTAGATGATGATTGCCGATTTGCTCAGATTGTAATGGACAAGCTTAAGTCTTACTTAAAAAGCATCGGCAAGGATGCCGCGATATCAGTTTTCAATTCTTACAATGAACTTTTGCTATCTCTGTCACTTCAACCGGATATACTTTTTACTGACATTGAGCTGTCACCCAACGGTACAAACGGCATCTTTGCCGCGAAGGAAGTAAAGCGCCTCAATCCTGCCTGTCAGGTGATTTTCCTTACAAGCTATATTAACTACGCCTCAGATGTTTATGAAACAGAGCATTTCTGGTTTATTGTCAAGGATGAGCTTGAAAAGCGTCTCCCTGTAGTAATGGAACGTTATTTTCAATCTGTGGCAAGTAAAGTCCCCTCCGGCATCGTTGTATCCTACGGACATGAAAAGGTAATTATCAGCCAGTCTGAAATAATCTACTGCGAAGTCAAGCAGCGTAAAATCAGCATAGTGTGTGAGGGCCACACAGAGTTTACGTACGAGCCTCTTTCTTCAATTCAAAGTGCCTTGGATGACAGAGCAATTCTTCGCTGTCATAACAGCTATGTTGTCAATTTAGAGCGCGTCACCAAGTTTCGTCCCAACGGATTTGAAATGTCAAACGGTGATACGGTTCCCATCAGCCGCCGCTATAAGGACATTGCAAAACAGGCCTTTCTTTCCTATACGGTATCTGATATGGGCTTTAGCTCTTGCATGGAGGATGGCAGGCAATGAACTGGTTGCAATTCACTACAGGTCAAATAAGCAGTATCCTTACTGAGCTGCTCATAGTTTTTGTTTTATTCAAGCAGCTCAAGCCGAAGGGCGGAAAGCTGTACTTATACTTACCCTATCTGTTTTTCTTTTTTTTGCAGCACGCATTGTGCTACATGTTTTGCAGATTCAGCAACGGCATCATAACACCCAATCCCATAGAAATGACGGCATGGCTTTGCAAAATGCTTTCGGTTTTCTTTTGTTTTGAAGGAAAGCCCGTTACTAATCTTTTCCGCTATCTGATGTATTGCTTTAGCCCCTTTTTTTCTGCAATAATACTTATTAGTGTTTTAACCCTGTTTAACCGAGGGGACAGTATTCTTTCCGTTGCAGCAATGGATGAACTTTACTTTTGGATTGTACTTACCATACTTCATCTAACAATTATCCTATCTATGCTTTTGCTGATGAAAAAGCTTGCAAATCAATTATCCACAAGTCCTGCACTGGTTTTGGTCAGTACGGCAATAATGCTTGCCCTTGATATACTAGCCTACTCGTTTGCCCCCTTGGTACCCGAATTAAGAATTGAGCTTCTGGATATCCGAAGACCAATATTCTCGTACATATTTTCAGCCCTGTTTCTTTCCATGATCATTGTTATGTCAGCCGTATTCAAGTCCATGTACGACCATGAAAGGGCATGCAGAGCATCTCAATATAATGAGTTTCTCCAGCGTCAAATGCAGCTTCAATATGAGAGCTTCATGGAAATGGAGCGCTCCAGAGAGGATTTGCACAAGCTAAAGCACGATATTGCAAACCATATGATTTTGCTGCAAAGCATGATAGAAGATGATTCCAGCAATCAACGGGAATATGTCAGTTCCCTTAAAGCACAGTTTGCCGATGCAGGAAAGATAATTATTTGCCCAAATTTCATACTAAACGCTGTTCTTTCCAGAACAAAAGAAGCCTGTGACGAGCTTGGAATTTCTACGACCTTTCAGATTAACCTCCCCACACAGCTTGAGATACTTGACGTAGATCTCATGTGTGTATTTTCAAATCTATTGTCAAATGCCTTACAGGCCTGCGAAAAGGTTCCTGCCGGCAAACGTTTCATTAGATTTGCAGCAGTGCTGCGAGCGGACGCCTTGGCTGCCTTTATGGAAAACAGCTGCACAAAGGAATCGGCAGAATGCCTTTCAAGTACAGCCAAGCAGGACAAGCTTGAACACGGTTGGGGAACACGCATTATTAAAGATGTAACTGCAAAATATGACGGCAGCTTTAGCTTAAAATTTGATAAAAGCAAAGCAGTGTCAAAGGTTCTTATGATGAATAAAGCAAAATAGCTTTTCAAATTCAGATGGCGGCATAGACAAAAAGTCTATGCCGCCATCTTTGCTTATTCTCTTTTTCCTTCATAGAGCTTAACCGCAGCTATCATTGAAATTGCACACAAAGCTGCTGTTATCAAAACAGCACCGAAAAGTATATTGGATAATTCAAGTCCGCCGGAGGGCGTCCAGTCGCTCAATTTACCACCCAGCATCACGCCTGCCGTAACAACTATAGCCACAAACGCGATGAAAACAATTCTTCCCTTTTCAACACCGATTTTTATCATGACCGGCAGGTTGATTGCTTCAAACACAAATGCCATGCAGGTTACCAGTAAAACTTGAGACATGGAGCTTTTGGCCGCTGCTGCATCTGCAAATCCCCCTGTAACAGCGTCTGCTGCAAGCATCAGCAGAGCTGTTGCAATTATCATTGTAAATCCTAATATGTATTTGCTCAAAACAATATCCTTTGCGGAATAGGGCATCATTGCTGCAAGCTTATCCCATTTTGAACGCTCATCATATGCGATAATTGTCATAGGCAGCATAGCTGCATAAACAATTGCAAACGTTCCGGCGGAGAAATTCGGCAATATTATAAACATCACTATTAAAATCAAAAACAGCTTCATCTGCTTTAAAATGACTAAAAAGTCCTTTGCTAAAAGCCCCTTCATTATTTTTTCTCCTCCCTTGCAACAAAGAGAATTATATCTTCAATACTGGTGTGTTCGGTTACAAAGCCAGCAGAAGCAGCGCTCCGCTTAACAAGTGCCTCAACACCATAATCTGTCACCTTTTTGCCAATTACCGCTTCCGGCGGAACTGCCTCAAAGCTCTCATGAGACATTCGTACTATACCGTACTCCTCCAGAAGTCTGTCCTTTTCATCACAAAAACGCAGTCTGCCTTTATGAACAAATGCTATGTAATCGCAGATTTTTTCAAGGTCACTTATTATGTGAGACGACAGAAGAACACTGTGACTCTCATCACGAGTAAACTCATTGAAGATATCTAATATTTCATCCCTAACCATAGGGTCAAGACCGCTTGTTGCTTCGTCTAAAATCAGCAGCTTCGGGTCGTGAGAAAGAGCTACCGCTATGGCAAGCTTCATTTTCATACCTCTTGAGTAGTCAGAAAACTGCTTTTTCACTGGGAGAGAAAATCTCTCCAACAGTCCAAAATACTTTTCACTGCACCAGTTCTTATATGTACCGTACATTATTTTATCAACGTTTTTGGCATTCAGCGCTTCAGGAAAATATGCCTCATCAAGTACAACTCCAATTTCATTTTTCAAGTCCTTGAATTGCTTGCTCTGATTATCTGTCCCTAAAACCTTCACCGTGCCCTGATCACGCTTTATAGCGTTCATAATCAGCCTTATAGTAGTGCTTTTCCCCGCGCCGTTTTCACCTACAAGTCCCATAATAGAGCCTGTGGGTAAAACAAGGTTAATATTGTCCAGCTTAAAATCGGAATATGTTTTGCTCAGATTTTTGATTTCAATTGCATTCATTTACTGTACCTCTCCTTGTAAAACCTTGAACATTTCAATAAGCTCGTCACCGTTCAAGCCGCAAGACGGCGCAAGCTCTATAATTTTCTGCATATGCTCCTCTATACGTTTCAGGTGTTCTTCCCTGATCACCTCAATATTTTTCTGAGCAACAAAGGAGCCCTTGCCAGCAACCGTATATATATATCCCGCGCGCTCAAGCTCGTCATATGCCCGTTTGGTGGTGATAACGCTTATTCTCAAGTCCTTTGCCAAATTTCGTATAGACGGCAAAATCTCCCCTTCAGACAGTCTTCCGGAAATGATGCTGCTTTTTATCTGCGAAAAAATCTGCTCATAAATCGGCTGACTGCTGGCATTGCTTATGATAATTTCCAACACTACCGCCTCGCATTCTGTTTATATTCAGTATGTACAGTATACCCTCATAGCAACAGTTTGTCAATAGCAAAAATACAAAGCTCCGCGGAAATTTCCGCAGAGCTTTGTATTTTGATCCATAATCTATTTTTGAATGTAAACCGGCATTGGCTCTGTATGAGTATGCTCGTCTTCAATATTGTACTCCTCCTGAGGAAGTGCAGGACGGGGATTTTGAGGCAAAAACAAAACAATAGCAATTGCCGCCAAAAGGACGATAGTGGTGCAAACGCCGCCTTCAATTCCGAAGCTGCCTCCTGAAATCAGTTCTTTACCTTCGGTCAACGCAGCGCCGAAAACTGAACTGCCAACGGCACCGCCGCTGACTGATATTCCAAAAATATGTCCCTGAAAGAAGTTCCACGATGCGTGAAGAGCACAGGCCCCCCAAAGGTCATCGGTTCGCAGTATGTACACCGCGGCAAAAACGCCAAATAGGGTAAGGTTTACAAACGCAAGGGGCGTTATGCCGTTGTTTGCAAGGTGAAGCGCCGCAAAAATAATTGAACTCATTCCCACAGCAACAGCAACAGAAACCTTATTTGCGCAGGACACCATGAAATATCCCCGAACCATAACTTCCTCGCTCATGCCTTGAACCAGAAACCCTACGAAGAACAGGGCTATGTACATCCACGAAACACTGCTGTTGAAGCCTGTAAACTTCGTTCCCCCAAGAAGCGCAGATAATCCGACCGCAGCGGCTATCATAACCGCGCCCACAAGATAGCCAAAGCCGTACTTTTTAAAAAAGTTTTTTTTTCTAAGCCCCATAGACGCAAAGGAGCGTCCTTCAATTGCTCTGCAATAGATGAATGCACATGCCGTGGTTATCGCAGTTGCAAACAAGCTGATTACAGAAAACCACTGCGGAAGATTACTCATTGTTTCGGTAATAGACTGAGTAATTGCCGCAACATCGCCGCTGACGAAAAGTGCAGGGTCAACACCCTTTACCGCTGCAATACCCATGGGTATACCAACTAGCAGTCCTGTGGCAATATTACTGATTAAAAAGACAGCAATAAAAATCAAGACCTGCAAGACAATATGTGCCTTGTGCTTGGACTTTGACGCCTCGTGAAGAATAACACTGTTTTCCAAATTGAGCATCTTTATATTCCTTCCCCGTAAAAAGTTAATTGAGCTAAGCATGCCTAGCCCAATTATACTTTATGCAAACTTCTTTTTCAACTTGCTTTTATTCAAGATTAAGTTTGTTTTTAAGCAGATAGTGAGACAAAGCAAAGAATCCCGCAGTAAGCACTGCCGTCAAAACAATATAGAAGAGCAGGAAGGGCTGCATTGCATCAAAAACCAAAGAAAACGCCTCACTTGCAGCCATTGGACCCATAGGCATGGAATTCATGTTCTGAACAAAGTTGCCGGATATGAGGAACTGTCCCAATGTTGACAGAATGCCCACAGCAATGTTAATTGCGAAATAAAAGCCTATTCCGGCAAGAAGCTTATGCTTTTGTGATACAACTCCACCGATAATTAGAGAAAGATATACGTGCAGAAGGCTGAAAGCAAGGCTTATTAACACGAGAATTACAAACTCAACGCAGGGCAAAACAAGCTTTCCTCCCAAAATCCCAACTGTTTCCCTTACAAACTCACCGAAATGCTGATAGAATTCAAAGTTTGCGAAATGCTGTGTAGAAGTTCCGAAAATAAAAAATATATTAACGCAAATGAAAATTACCAATCCGCTGATTATTGTCCAAAGCATGGCTGTAATGAGCTTTGACCAAAGAAGCTGGTTAACTGTAACCGGCAGGGTGAAGGTAAGATAGCCCTCGTCACACATGAAATTCTTATAAAATCTCTGGAAGATGATAAACGCAATGAGGAAAGACGAAGCAATTATTGCCAGCAGCATCATCACAGATATAAAGCCTGTAATTAGCCGCAAAAACTGGGCGCTCGCACCCTGCATAGATGCCATCATGTCTGTTCGCATATTAAAGGCAAAGCCCGCAGTTGCAATTATTGTTGCGCCTACCACGGCAAGCTGGGTGGGCAACAGAATTCTCGAAAGAGAACTAAAGTCGTGTTTGATAAGCTTACCTAGCATCTGAATACCTCCCTAAAGTATGCGTCAATAGACTTGCCCAAATCCTCTCTCAGACTGTCTGTTGATGCGTAGGACACAATTTGCCCGTTCTGGAGAAAGATAAACTCGTCCAAAACCGTCTCTATGTCCGAAATAAGGTGGGTGGAAATCAGAACGGTTGCTTCCTCATTGTAGTTTTTAAGAATAGTGTCAAGAATAAAGTCTCTTGCAGCAGGGTCAACACCGCCAATAGGCTCATCAAGCAGATACAGCCTTGCCTTGCGAGACATTACCAAAACAAGCTGAACCTTTTCTCTTGTGCCCTTTGAAAGTGTTTTCATCCTTGCTTTTGCAGGCACCTTGAGGGTTTCCAGCATAGAGACAGCTCTATTGTAGTCAAAGTCCTGATAAAAATCACGGAAAAAGTCCAGACAGTCAAGAACTGACATCCAGTCGGGAAAATAGGTGCGCTCCGGAAGATAGGAAACCAGCGTCTTGCTTTCAGGCCCCGGCTTGTTGCCGCATATGAGTATTTCTCCCTGAGTTGGGGTAAGCAGTCCGCAGGCAAGCTTAATAAGCGTTGTCTTTCCGCTTCCGTTAGGGCCTAAAAGTCCTATAATTTTTCCTGCCGGTAAACTGATGTTTATATCATTCAACGCTGAAATTGCTCCGAAGTTTTTGTGCAACCCTCTGCACTCAAGCGTTGCTTCACTCATTGATGTTTCCTCCTTCATCTGCTTTCTCCAACAGACTTAGTGTCTGTTCACGGGTATAGCCCAAGTCTGCCATACTCTTTAAAAAGTCTGCGACAAGTGCTTCTCCTCTCTTATTCCTCGCCATTTCAATCAAGCTCTCCTCTGTCGTTACAAATTTGCCCGTGTTGCGTTGGGTTTCAATAAGCCCTATGCTCTCCAGCTCAGATAACGCCCTTTGAACGGTATTTGGATTTACCGAAGCCATAATTGCAAACTCACGAACACTGGGCAGCTTTTCCCCAAGCTGATACGTTCCAGATAAGATACCCGCAACAATCTGGTCAGACATTTGAACGTATATGGGTCGGTCACTTGTAAACTGCCATGCCAAGCTATCACTGCCTTTCATTAAACTACACCGATTGTGTCGGTGTGTTGGTTTACTAGTACATTGTGTCAATAGTACACCCATGTTACCGATTTGTCAAGCTCTGATTTTTAAAAAACAATTTTTCGCCCCAACAGTTGCATTATGTTAACCTAAACTTACAAATTCGTTACAAGGTTTACACTTTGTTTCAAAGCATCTGTTTCGGTTGACCCAAGTTTTTGTCGGTATTATAATGATTTTGTCGAAAGTTATGTAAACAGAAAAATTCAAGTAGGAGAATATGGAGCCATGTCAAAACGCATTACCAGTATTTTTTTATCGCTCATCATTATCGCCGCCCTCGTAACCACTGCCTCTGCTAATAATACAAAGCTCATGGCTCTTACTTTCGATGACGGACCGTCAAAAAACGTCACGCCCGTTTTGCTGGACGAGCTTGCAAAACGTAATGTTCGTGTTTCGTTTTTTAATGTAGGGCAGTATTTGGAGTACTTCCCCGAAACTGCCGCAAAAGCCGCAGAATACGGTCACCAGCTTTGCAATCACAGTTATTCTCATCCTTGGTTCACAAAGATCAGTCAAGGGACAATTACATCGGAGCTTTCAAAAACCAATGAATTGATCTATAATCTCTCCGGAGAAAAAGACATAATGCTGCGCATCCCCTACGGCGCAATTAACAGCACCATAAAAGAGCTTGCAGACGCTCCGATAATCCAATGGTCGTTGGATCCTGCCAACGGTAACATGAACACCTCCGAGGATGTGATGAAAAACAATCTGGTAAGCTTGGCAAAGGACGGCGCAATTGTAATCCTGCACGATACTAATGAGAAAAACCTCAATGTTGCCCTATATGCCATTGACGAACTGCTTGAGCAGGGCTATGAGTTTGTAACCTTGAACGAGCTTTTCAGGCTCAGAGGCGTAACAGCGGAAAAGGGTGTTGTATACTATAGCGTACCTGTCAGCAGTGCCGAAACTGCCTTTGACGAGGATAAGCTGTCTGAGCATTGGGCAAGCAGTGACATAGACTATGTTGCAGACAAGCATATCATGGAGGGTGACGATAACGGCTTCATGCCAAACGGCTACATGACCAGGGCTATGGCAGCGACAACACTTTGGCGAATGGCAGGTTCACCTGTCTCCGCATCCGCTTCTGCTCCGCCTCTGCTGTTTCTTGCAGTTGACGTACATATTCTTGCAGGACTTTTCAGCAGCCGCTTAGACTCCAAGGTCAGCAGCTTTACAGACGTTCCCGAAGACCAATGGTATACCAGCGCGGTTAATTGGGCACATCGCAACGGATATGTTGAGGGAGTTTCCGAAAGTTCCTTCGCCCCGGATGAATATGTTACAAAGGAGCAGTTTTACACCATGCTTGAGCGCTTCGGACGCAAGACACTTCAAAACGCTCCCAGTGTGCAGCCCTGCAAGTACAGAGATGATGTACGTATAAGCCAATGGGCACAGGAGAGCATCTCTCAGCTTAGGTATAGCGGCTTCATGTCTAAAAATGACAAGGAAATCTTCAGACCTCTCGATAATATCACACGTGCCGAGGCTGCGGAGCTTATAACATGGCTTCTGCGTGACTGTCCGAATGCTTAACCGCCTTGAATATTAAATCTGCCGCAAGAATCAATCTTGCGGCAGATTTTTGTACTTTTCAGCAGCACATATCCCACCAGCTTTTAAAACAGTATCAGCCTATCACTCCATAGGTTCCTGTAATCGGGTCGAGAAAAAGATTAATATGCGGCGGAAAAAAAGTAAACGCGGCATAAGCGGTAATTAGCACAAGCAATCCAATTATCGACCAAATGTGAGCACCGGGAGAGCTGTACTTTTTTGTATGCATCAGTCTGTAGCCATATACATAGGCTGCAAGCACCGCAATTACAAACAGCAATATGTCTGCCACAGGATAGTCCTTGCCTGTAATACCTGTATAGGTATAAAATCCACCGATTATTATAGCTACCCCAAGTAAAATTGACAGCAGCCGTATAGGAATAAAATTAACCTTACTTTTCCCGTAGTAAAAATACTCGAAAACTCCATAAATCAGCATTGGAAACACCAACATCTTAGTGTGCTCCCATGTACTTTCATTTATTGCGCTTATTGTGCCAGCCAAAGCGCTATAGGCCGACCACTCATAAGTAAAGTGAAGAAGCGTTCCAAAAAGCAATGTAAACAGCAATCCAATAATACTTATTTTTTTCAAAAGCATACACCTCCATCAAAGGAGTATATGCCGTTATATAAAATACATACTTTTAATTTACGTGTTGCAAAAAAAGCGTGGCTTAAAAAACATATATGCATTAAAAAGATATGTAAAACAGCACGCCGGAAAACCGACGTGCTGCTAAAGACGTTTTTAAGTTTTCATATGGCCTGTACTATCCCCTGACGGTGAGATGCACCGACCGAAAAACTAGCAAAACAATATGTAAGGATTAGAGACCCTTTGCGTTGCAAGCGTCGATGAACTCCTGGATCTTTGCTTCGGGAATCTTAGCAGCGGGAGTCTTTGCAATCTTGCCGAGGGTAAAGCCCTTAGCCATCTTCATCATGGGGTTGGTGGAAGTTCCGGGCATGATTTCGTCCATAACAGCAACTGCTGCGGGGTTAGCGAGAACGTCGCCTACTACTGTATCCATGCTAAATGCCATAATAATGACCTCCATAAAATTATTAAATTCGCCGCTCTGCCGTATATAGTACACAAATTAAGTGCCGTCAGGATCACTGCGTTTGCAATACAAACAGCTTTGCTAGCGAGCCGGACATTATAGTACCGGCTATTGTCGGGATTAGTAACTCGACCTACTGAGAGGTTATCACGCAAGCCTTTAAGTGTCAATTGTACAAAAGCACAAAATAAATCCAGATATAGGGTGAAAATGCACAATTATTCAAATCGTGGAACATTTTTGCAGCAAAACGAAACAGCATTTTTATCTATCGTTGTTTCACTGAAACATTTTTGAAACATTACATTTTTCTGGTTATTTAGGGCTTTAACGTGGATAAAACACCTATATTTTTCCAATTTTTTCTCTTCTCGTCTCCTTTCGACTTATTTCCGCCTTTAATCGTATATGACATTTTAATCACATCTTAACCAGTATGTCAAAATACACATAGACTTTTCTTACCAATGCGTAAGACGCTCTTTAATGGGAATCTGTTTTATGCATGAATATGGATTTGCAGGATTGCCGAAAAAAGAAATCTGTGATAATATAATGACATATTATTTTGTAAATTCTTCGGAGGTTGCATATGCTATATGCCGAAAACACAGCCGCACGCTTTACCGAGCTGCTTGCTTCCGGCGCACCTGTTCCCGGCGGCGGGGGTGCGTCTGCTTTTGTTGGTTCCTTAGGCGTTTCTCTCGCATCAATGGTTGCAAACCTAACAACAGGCAAAAAAAAATATGCCGAATTTGAGCCGGACATTCAGCGTATTTTAAATGAAGCTGATGTTCTTCGCCAAGAATTGCTCCAATTGATTGACGCTGATGCCGAGTGCTTTGAGCCACTTTCAAAGGCATACTCCATGAATAAAAACGACCCAAGCTTCGATGAGGTAATGCAAGCCGCGCTTCGCCGCGCCTGCACGGCTCCTATGGATATAATGATAGCTGCCTCCAAGGCAATCGAGCTGCATCAGGAGCTTGCCGTGAAGGGCTCAAGGCTTATGCTTTCCGATGTTGGCGTTGGCGTGCTGTGCTGCAAAACGGCTCTCATGGGTGCAAGCATGAATGTGCTAATAAACCTCAAGTCCATCACAGGCGAGAGCTATGCAGCAAAGCTGCACACACAAATGGACGAGCTTCTTGAAAAATACTGCACCGCAGCAGATGAGACCTATAACTATGTTTTGGAAAGGCTAAAATAATTATGGCAGAGCTTCTTAAGGGTGCACCCGCAGCAGACGCTATCAACGAACGTTCTCAAAAGGAATTAGCCCAATTACAGGAGCGGGGAATCACTCCTACTCTTGCACTGGTTCGTGTCGGGGAGCGAGAAGACGATATCGCATACGAAAACGGCGCTGTGAAGCGCTGCGAAAAGGTTGGCATTGCTGTGCGTCACGTAGTGCTTTCCGAAAGTTCTTCTCAGTCAGAGCTAATAAGCACCGTTGAACAACTTAACACTGACACCGGCATACACGGCGTTCTTATTTTCATGCCGCTGCCTAGCCATCTTGACGGCGAAGCGGTACGCCGTGCTCTCAGCCCCGAAAAGGATGTTGACGGTATAACAGCCGGCTCTCTCGCCGGAGTGTTCACCGGCAGCGGAGAGGGCTTTGCCCCCTGCACAGCACAGGCATGTATTGAAATACTTGATTATTACGGTATTGACTGCAAGGGCAAGCGTGCTGTAGTTGTTGGCAGAAGCTTGGTAGTTGGAAAGCCTGTTTCAATGCTGCTTATGGCAAAAAACGCAACGGTTACAATCTGTCACACCAAGACAGTTGACATGCCCTCGGTCACCAAGAACGCCGAGATTCTTATCGCCGCCGCCGGAAAGGCGGGAGCGGTGACTGCACAGCATTTGTCCGAGGGACAAACAGTCATTGATGTCGGCATAAACTTTCAGGAGGGTAAAATGTGCGGCGATGTTGACTTTAGCTCCGCCCAGTCCATTGTAAGCGCCATCACGCCCGTCCCCGGAGGGGTTGGCACCGTTACCACCTCAGTTCTTGTTAACCACGTTGTTGAAGCTGCAAAGCGTCAGAACGCAATGTAAACAGTATGAAAAAGTATCCGCCGTGAAGCGAGGTTCTCGTTTCACGGCGGCATCTTTATCTCTTTTGAGCCTTTATTACCTTTAGGCGTACAAACTCCTCACGTTCCTTTTCCTCAAGCTCATCGCTGATTCGGATTATATCCGCGTCAAGCCCGGGAATAACAATGTTATGGAGAGCATTTGCCCTTTTTTGAGCCTTTTTTATGAAGTATGCAAGACGATAAATGCTGTTTTCAAGCTCGGCAAGCTCCAGCGTAAGCGCTTTGACGCTGCTAAACTTTTTATAAGCGTCATCCAGCGCCGCCGTAGTCCCTGTAAATCCGTAGGGCAGCACCTCCGTGTCATCGGGCATAGCTGTCACGGCGGGCAGCTCAACACCCATAACACTTCGGTAGCGCACACGCACCGAGTTGTCAATCGGTGTAGACCTTGCAACGTCCTCGCAGCCGCCCATGGAGATGTTGGCATATTTCAGCGCCGAATACGCCTCCGAAAAGGTTGCATCTATGCGATTTTGAAGCTCTGCTGCGCGGTCAATAAGACCCATCAGCTCACGTATTAAAATATTGCGCTTTTTATCCATCAGTTCAAAGCCGTTTTCCGCAAGCGCACGCGAGTGCTTCGCGGCAATAAGATTGCCTTTTGTTGGCGGCAGATTTGCCATGACGCTCACCTCCCCTGTTAATATTCGGCTGTATGCCCTTAGCCTTTATAATACTTGTCGAGCATAGCATCTGACACACGTCCAAGTTCGCTGCGCGGCAGAGTTGACAGTAGCTCCCACCCCAAATCCAAGGTTTGGTCAAGGGTTCTGTCCTCCCTGTCACCCTGAGTGATAAATTCCCGCTCAAAGCGCCTGCCGAATTGCACATAGAGCTTATCAATATCCGAAAGCTCATCCTCACCGATTACCGCGGCAAGGCTGCGTGCATCCGCAACAGCGCTGTATGACGCAAAAAGCTGGTTGGAAAGGTCTGCATGGTCTGCGCGTGTGTAGCCCTCTCCTGTGCCATCCTTCATAAGGCGGGACAGCGACGGCAAAATTGCCACAGGCGGATATATGCCCTGCTGCTCCAAATCGCGGGATAAAACTATCTGCCCTTCCGTGATATAGCCGGTAAGGTCAGGAATAGGGTGGCTTATATCGTCATTAGGCATCGTGAGTATAGGCACCTGCGTAACGCTGCCCTTTTGCCCCCGTATCATACCCGCTCTTTCATACAAGGAGGCAAGGTCAGAATACATATAGCTGGGAAAGCCCTTGCGTGACGGTATTTCGCCCTTTGAGGACGAAAACTCACGAAGAGCCTCACAGTAGCTTGTCATGTCGGTTAGAATAACCAAAACGTGATACCCGTGGTGAAACGCAAGGTACTCTGCGGCGGTCAGTGCACAGCGGGGTGCAAGTATACGCTCAATGATGGGGTCTGATGCCATGTTAAGGTACATAACAACGCGCCCCAAAGCGCCCGATTCCTGAAAGTCCTTTTTGAAGAATTCCGCAGTATCGTTCTTTACGCCCATTGCGCAGAAAACAATTGCAAATTCCTCATTGTCATCCATTGTATGGGCTTGGCGGACGATTTGGGCTGCAAGCTCGTTATGGCTCATACCGGCACCGGAAAAAATCGGCAGCTTCTGTCCGCGGATAAGGGTTGAGGTTGCATCTATTGCAGAAACTCCCGTCAAAATGCAGCTTCGCGGATACTGGCGGCTAACGGGGTTTATTGCGCTGCCGTTAATGTCACGCTGTTCGTCTGGGAACACCTCACGAAGTCCGTCTAGAGGCTTTCCTACACCATCAAAAATTCTGCCCAGAATTTCCTTTGAAAGAGACAGGCTTATGGGCTTTCCCGTAAAGCGAGTATTTACCCGCTCCATATCAATACCGTCAGTGCCCTCAAAAACCTGTAAAACTACCCTGTCACCATCGATTATTATTACACGTCCATAGCGGCGTTCGCCGTTTTCCAGCGTTATCTCCGCAAGCTCATCATAGGATACGTCATTAACACCCTTTAAAGCGATAAGGGAGCCTTGCATTTCCGAGAGACCTGTATATTCAATTCTCAAAGCAATTCATCCTCCCTTATTCATTTCCCGCAAGAACTGCGGAAACTGCCTCGTCAACAAGCTCAATAAAATGTTCCTTGGTCTTTCCCTCGCCCAAATCGAATTTCATTCTGTAAAGAGCGCTGAAAATACCTGTATCAATAAGCTGATTGAGCGGAATGCTCTTTGATGCGATCTTCTGTGCCTCCTCATACAGGTGCAAAATAACCTCAAGCATTATCATCTGCTGCTCCGGAGGCATGTAGGTGTCTGTTTTGTGAAAGGCGTTCTGCTGTAGGTAGCCCTGACGCAAAACCTTTGCTGTTTCAATAATCAGCTTTTGGTCGTCGGGTAAAACATCTGCGCCGATGAGCTTTACAATTTCCATCAAAGAGCTTTCCTGTGCAAGGATATCTATGACCTGCTGACGCATTTTCGTAAAGCCGCTGCCGAAGTTATCCTCATACCACGGCTTTAAATCCTTGAAATACTCAGAATACGAAGTCGTCCAGTTGATTGACGGAAAGTGTCTTGCATATGCAAGGGAACGGTCAAGCGCCCAGAAGGTACGTATAAAGCGCTTTGTATTCTGAGTAACAGGCTCAGAAAAATCGCCGCCCTGTGGCGAAACAGCACCTATAACGGTTACGCTGCCCTCTCCTCCTGAAAGCGTTTCCATGTAGCCTGCTCGCTCATAGAATCCTGCAAGCCTGCTGGGAAGATACGCAGGGAAGCTTTCCTCCGCAGGCATTTCCTCAAGGCGTCCCGAGATTTCTCTGAGCGCCTCCGCCCAACGGGAGGTGGAGTCAGCCATAAGGGCAACGTGATAGCCCATATCACGATAATACTCGGCAATTGTCATACCGGTGTAAATTGATGCCTCACGGGCAGCCACCGGCATATTTGAGGTGTTTGCAATAAGAATTGTGCGTTCCATCAGCGGACGGTCAGTCTTAGGGTCGCGAAGCTCTGCAAACTCATCCAAAACCTGCGTCATCTCATTACCGCGCTCTCCGCAGCCGAGATAAACGATTATATCCGCATCAGACCATTTTGCAAGCTGGTGCTGCACCATTGTTTTTCCTGCTCCGAAGGGCCCTGGAATTGCGGCGCAGCCGCCCTTTCCCACTGGGAAAAGTGTGTCTATTACACGCTGACCTGTAATGAGCGGTCTTTTGATAGGCAAACGGCATTTTGCGGGACGGGATCGGCGTATCGGCCATTTTTGAGCAAGCGCAAGGGGCTTTTTGTTTCCTCGCTCATCTGTTATCCATGCTATAGGGTCTTCAACCCTGTACTTGCCGTTTGGCACAACATCGGACACCTTGCCCACCATGTTTGGCGGCACCATGCAGCGGTGCTCTATTGCCATTGTTTCGGCACATCTGGCAAAAATCTCGCCACCGCTTACAACATCACCGTTTTTAATGTCAACAGTAACGTCCCAAAGCTTTTCAGTATCCAAAGCAGCCAAAGTTATGCCCTTTGTTATGAAGCTGCCTGCCATGTCTGCTATAGTTTGCAGCGGACGAGCAATACCGTCATATATGTTGGACAGCATACCGGGGCCAAGCATTACGGACATGGGTCCGCCGGTAGTAAAAACAGGCTGACCCTTTCTCAGTCCGCCGCTGTCCTCGTATACCTGAACCACGGTTGTATCCCCGTTTGCACTTACCACCTCGCCGGGAATTCTATCCTCTCCCACATATACGAGGCTCATCATGGGCAGGCTTCTGCCTCCCCTGACAGTAATTACAGGTCCGTTGACACCGTGGATGTAGTAGTTATTTGAATTCATGTTCTGCCTCCTTGGCGGAGAAATCTGTTTTGACCCTTAAAATCATTCACCCAGCTTCAGTCCGGTAAGCTCTGAGAAATGACCTACCATATCTCCCAGCGCAGCGTCAAAGCTCATGTCCACTCTCCGTCCCATAGACGGGCAGACAACGGTTAATCCGCCCAGAGCAAAGTTGCCCTCTTTAAATGCAAGGCTAACTCCGGAAGCTGCGGAAAGCAGCTCGTCGGCAAAGTGCATATCCTCTCTGCGCAGGTATACCTCAGCGGAAAAGCCATATCCCAATGCATCTATAGCCTTTTGCAGCAGCTTTTTAAGGTGAGGCAAGTAATCCTCAGACGAAGTGAATCTGACAATTTTTTCCTTAACCTGTGAAAAGGTCTCAGTGGCACAGTCCTCTCTGTATTGCAGAAGCGTGTGCTTGTTATCCGTCATTTTGGAATTGACTCTGCGCCCCTCTCTTGCCATAATCTCGGCAATTTTTGCATTCTTGTAGCGCTCAGCCTCCGCAGATATTTCCGCCTCAGCACGGTCTATCATCTCCTGCTGCTTCTCCCGCAGCTCATCTGTGATAGTCTTGGATTGAGCAATTGCCGCGTCAACTATCGCATCGGTAAACGCTTCAAGCTTTTTGTCTGTTTCCTGTATTGGCATAGCTAACCTCCATGGCAAATTTTGCCGATGACTGCGTAAGGGCGAAGCTTCCCGCCCAATTTATATCTTGATACCTATCGCCTCGCGGATAAGCCCCGTTATGGAATCCGGCTCACGATTGGAGCCGTGACTGCCCGGAATTACCACAAGCAAAGGGTTAGTGGAGCTTAGCTTAAGCTCCTTAACTGTTTCCGGAACAAGTGCGGCGCAGCCCTCGGAAATTAGGAGTACGGCTATATCGGGATTTGCCTTAACGTCCTCGATGCAGTCCTCCAGCTCCTTCTTTG
Source organism: uncultured Oscillospiraceae bacterium (assembly GCA_964485265.1). GTDB lineage: Bacteria > Bacillota > Clostridia > Oscillospirales > Oscillospiraceae > UBA2658. The sequence goes on from CAZAIU010000006.1 coordinate 49,588, forward strand.
CGCTTATAAGCCGCCCTTCAACGCCGGCAAGACGCATTCCCGTCAAGGTGTCTCTGTCGTCTGAAACCGCAAACATTCGCATTGTTCTGCCTCCAGATTAAAGACCGGAAATTATCATAAAGGCAATGAGCAGACCGTAAAGCGCAACGCCCTCTGCCATGCCTACGAAGATAAGTGCTTTGCCGAATACACCGTCGTTTTCACTGAGAGCGCCCAATGCAGCAGAGGCAGAGGAGGCAACTGCAATGCCGCCGCCTATACCGGAAAGACCAACAGCCAGCGCTGCACTTAAATATCCCATACCTGTTGCAAAGCCGTCGCTTGTAACAAGTCCGCCGGCAGCATCGGCAGCCTCAGCTGACTGAGAAAAGCAGAAGACTGCGCCGAAAACCAGCATGCCGAAAAAGCAGCAAAGGTTCGTGATAAGAGGAGCTTTTCCCTTGTTTCCGCGCTTAACGCGTCGATAAATCACTACAAGAGGAAGGGTAATTGCCAAAAGCATAATAAAAGCGGTGATAAGAATTCTCATAAAATTGACCTCCGAATTGGTTCTATTTTTTAATTGATTGCTATTGAGCTACCTTGTATTCTACGCTTCTGGGACTAAACTTGACGCCGCCGCTCTTGTAAAAGCGGCCGAACATTTCGTAAAACTCAAGACGCATTACCTGGATACAGACAAGCACGGTTTCAAGACCTGTTACAAGCAGGTTTCCGAAAATCAAGCCGCCAATGCTGTATCCGCCGTCCGCTCCCGCAGACAGCAGGTACACGACCATCATCATACCTGCGTGGCTTATTGCAAAGGCACCCACACGCAGGAAGGACACTGTGTTAGAAACATACGAAAGCAGTGTTTCGAAAAGCTCAAAGAAGCCCTCCACGATAAACATTCCCACAGATTCGGGCTTCCAGTCCTTCTGACCGGTAAGGAGCTTCGTAAGCGGAGTTGCCGCAAAAATTAGAAGCAGCGGCAATACTATCACCAAGCAGATATACAGCGGCGTGAAAACACTTTTGCCCAGAACAAGCTGTGAAACAGCCCCATAGGCAACACCCATATACATAATAAAGCCGGCTAGTCCGTTTGGCTCGAAGAAAATCTTTTTGATGTCCTTTTGCCGTATACCAGTAATCATATTCATAATCATGCACAAAAGTATCAGGACAACGCCAAGGGCAACCGCCACCATAAGAATTTTCATGGTGTTGCCGTTCTCAAGCACTTTAAAGCCCGGCAGTAGATGCTCGTTTCCGAAGATACTGCCGTATACAAATCCGAACACCGTTGCCGAAGCACCGCAAAGTGCCACTATCCTACCAAGCCACATACCCTTGAGCTTCCAAAGCAAAAGCCCTGTAATAATAAGCAGCACTCCCTGACCTACATCGCCGAACATAATTCCGAACAGCAAAGTATAGGTGAGCGCCATAAAAAGGCGCGGGTCAAGCTCGCCGTAGGCAGGCAAGCCGTACATCTCAACAAACGGCTCGTAAATTCTGGACAAAAAGCCTCGCTTGAGCTTAACGGGCGGCAGGGTTTTGCTGGTTTCCTTCGGCTCTGTAAGGATACAACCAAAGCCGTCAAAGCTTTCACATTCCTCAGAAAAGCTCTTTGCACTGCGTTTTGGAACCCAGCCCACCAAATAGAATTTTCCGTGTCGGTAGCCTGCATAAGAGCGCAGCTCACAAACCTCATTCATAAAGCGCAGCCAAGAGTATACCGAGAGCAATTTGTCCTTTTCGGAGGCTTTGAGCTCCTTAAGCTCCTCATCCAGCGTTTTAACCCTCGTTCCCGCTTCCACAACCTCAACCTTCAGGCGCTCAATCGAATCATGAGCCGTGCTGGGGGTGTTGTTTTCAACGTCAATGTGTATTCGTTCAAAGCCCATGGAGCCAAAAAGTCCATCAACCTTTGAGTACTCCCCGGGCAGCGCAAAATATGCACCGTATACCCACTGCTCCGTTCTGCCCGACGGGAAATAGTACACATCGGGACGGGCGCTCATTTTGTCTGTACATTCCTTGTACATATCGGTGGGTATGCGTCCGAAACGGAACTTCAAGTATCGCATTTCAAAAAGCCGCGAAAGCTCAACATCAAAGCTCTCAAAGTGGCTTAGCTGCTCAGAATAAACCAAATCCATCTGTATTATTTTACTTTTTTCTTCCCGCTCAGCCTTAATTTTCGCAACACTCTCAGAAAGCTGCTTAAGATAATCCTGAGCGGACTCCACACTGTTGTCTTTGCCCGAAAATTCACGGAAGTCTAACTGAATGTCGAGACCTCTTGCAAGCTCACACGCTTTGGACAGCTGGTCTGAATACGGGTTTGCAGCATCAAAGGGCAGAAGCTTTTTCACCTCTGCAAGCATTTTAACCTTTGTGCCTGCCTCCGCAACCTCTCCCTTTAGGCGTTCAAGCGCATCTTGAGCCGCGCTGTCCGTGTTGTTGTCAACATCTATGTGTATCCGTTCAAAACCCATGGAGGCAAAAATGCCGTCCACCTTGGAATAATCCGTAGGCAGCGCAAAATAAGCGCCGTATACCCAGTGCTCCGTCCTGCCCGACGGGAAAAAATACACATCGGTACGCTCACTGACCTTGTTTACACAATCCTTGTACATATCGGTCGGTATTCGACCGAAACGGAACTTCAAATATCGCATTTCAAACAGCCTCGAAAGCTCAACATCAAAGCTGTCAAAGTGGCTTTGCTGTTCGGAGCATACCAGCTCCGTTGACATTGCCTTTACTGCATTCTCCGGATGAAATTCTCGGTTAAGCACAAGGTTTTGTATAGCGGTATCGACCATATGCTCGGGTCCCGATATTGTAACCATGGTCATTGCTTCTACTGACATACTTACCTCCCACGTGCTAAATCTGAGCAAAGCTCACCAAAACGGCAAAAATGCTGCAGATAAATTATTTTTGTTATAGCGGCGCAGTCCGCCTTCGCCAATATATATAAAGGAATAAAATCAAGAAATATTAAGCTTGACTCCGTAGTCGACCGCTTCAATAAGCCTTATGAGTCTTGCACTTTCAAGTTCGCTTAAGGTAAGATAAGCCGCAACCACACATAGGTTTGGCTCCGGCATTTTTATAAGCTTTCGACAAAAGTCACTCATTGCTTCGTCATAAAGAGTATCAAGCTTTTCGGGGCTGTATTTCTCAAACAGCTTCGCAAAACGTGAGCGCCTTAAAATATCCAGCGCTTCAGTCTCACTTCTTGCATTTTTCAGGCTTTGCTGCAATGTAGGTGTCAGCCTATGGCTGATTGGCACAAGCAGCTCCTGAGCGCTGCGGAGAGAGTCGGGAAAATGCCGCAAAAGCCTTAGCAGGCTCACAAGGTTTAATATATCCGCCTGTGTGCCCAAAAGCTCCTCCAGCTTCTTTTTTCCTGTTCCGTTGTATTTTTTTGTTACATATGAGAATATTTCCGAGTAGTATCTGTTTTCCAAGGCTATGCCCGCATCGCGGTATCTCGGAAGCTGAGTCTCGGGATCAATCGGCAGAGATTTCAAGGTATTTTCAAACATACTGCCCCTTGCCGCCTCCAGAAGCTGAGAATAGCTTCCGACGCCTGATAACGCATCCACATTTATCTTGCTGTGTGTTTTTAAAAACTCGGAAACATTGAGGGAATACAGACCATACTCTCCCGAGTATAAGCTTCTCAGTGCCCCCAGAATAAATCCATATTCAACCCTGCTTAGAAAAAACAATATAAATCCCTTATCCTCCAAATATGAGAACTTATACAGCTTTTCATATTCGTCAAACACCTTATTCCTTGCCGCCGACTTTAGCTTTGCGGCAGACGGGGACGCAGCCAAATCCGAAACCGCATCGCTCCATCCCCGCTGTCCCCTGAGAACGGCGGCAATGTCACCAATGCTAGTGCACTCGTAAAGCCTGCTCCATTCTCCATCGGAAAAGAGCTTGCCGTACAAGGCAAGAACCTTTGCATCCACAGCTCCGTATTTCATTCTTGCTTTAAGCATCGGCGTTCACCGCAATCTTGAATATTTTCATAACCACAGCATCCCGCTCACTTTCATACTGTGCCTTTGCGTCGGCAAGCTCTGCTTCAAGCTTTTCATCCAGTGCCTTGAGCTCCCTGTCCGCACGTTCTATGAAGCCTTGCTCCGCCTGCTCAATTTCGGTATCGGCCTGCTGATAATATTCTGTTTTAAGCTGATTTATATGCACACGCACATAGTCGTCAAAGCCGTCCCTTAAAGACACAGCTTCATCGTAGATAACGCGTGCTTCATTTTCAGTGTCAACGATTTTATGAAGAATTTCAATAGGGGTCATATTTACTTCCCTTCTTCCACCTTGGTCTTGCCTCATAATACCACCGCCTTTCATAAATGCAAATGGGAAAAATGCTAAATCTAAAACTATTTTTTACACGATTTTTTCTCAAATGCGCAAAACCTGTTAAGATATGTTAAAATTCGCTGGTTTTGCTGTTTACTCCTTTTCAATTGAGCTTTATTGTATTATAATGTATTTTAATTATACATTTTTTTAATTGCTTTGAAAGGACATACGCCATGAAATACATTCTGGTCATCGGAGACGGTATGGCTGACAATCCCGTGCCCGAGTTATCCGGCAAAACACCCCTGCAATTTGCAAGCATTCCAAACATTCATGCACTCGCAAAAAAAGGCGAGGTCGGCAGTGTTAAAAACTGTCCCGAGGGACTTCCCCCCGGCAGCGATACAGCTATTTTATCCATTTTCGGCGCAGATCCCAAGGTATGCTACACAGGGCGCAGTCCCCTTGAAGCTGCCGCAACGGGAATTAAGCTTAAAAGCGGCGATGTTTCCTACCGCTGCAACATGATTGCACTTGAGGACAGTGAGCTTCCCTTTGAGCAGAAAAAAATTCTCTCCCACTCAGGCGGCTCAATTGATGGCGATTTATCCATAGAGCTTATTAACTTTCTGTTTGCCGACCCCGAATTTAAATCAGCGGCGGAAAATGCCCGCGTGACAATAAACCCGGCTGCCTCCTTCCGTCACATAGCAGTGCAGAGCGGTACGGACATCAAGGGAATTAAACTTGCTCCTCCTCACGATCATCTGGGTGAGGTCATTGGGCAGTACCTTCCTAGCGGCTGTGAAAACGCAGCAGTGCTCCGCAGCTTAATGGGTCTTGCTCACAGGGTTTTGAATCACCATCCCATAAACGAAGCGCGCAGATCGCAGGGCAAGCTTCCCGCCAACGGCGTTTGGTTCTGGGCGGAGGGAACAGGTGTTGACCTTCCGTCATTCTATGACAAATATCAAAAAACCGGAACCGTTATTTCCGCAGTGCCGCTTTGCCACGGAATCGCCCGCCTTTCGGGACTTGACATATGCACTGTTGAAGGCGCAACAGGAGAGCTTGACACAAACCTTGAGGGCAAGGTAGATGCGTGCATAACCGCGCTTGACGGCGGCTATGATTTTGCCGCCATCCACGTTGAAGCTCCCGACGAGTGCACCCACAACGGCGACCTTGCGGGTAAGCTTCAGGCAATCGCATGGCTGGACAGCCGTGTTTTGAAGCCGCTTACAGACACTCTTTCCAAAAAGCCCTATGACTACCGCCTTCTGTTTATTTCCGACCACAAAACTCTCACCTCCACAAGAGGTCATGACGGTGACCCCGTGCCCTTTATGATTTACGACAGCAGGCATGATTTGGGCATAGGACTTCCCTACACAGAGGAAGCGGGACTCAAGGGTCCGTATCTTGAAGCAGGCACAATGCTAATGCCACGATTGTTTGAGCTGTGATTTTTCTCTCTGAGTAAGCCATAATATACACAATCCAACAGAAAGGAGCGGCAACATGGGTGAAATCACAGAGCTTGCCTACGCAAAGCTCAATATTTCGCTGGACGTTTTGTCTAAGCTGCCCGACGGCTACCACGAAATGTGCATGGTGATGCAAAGCGTTTCCCTGTGCGATACGCTCCGTGTATCGCTTCGTACAGACGGTGCAGTGCGCATTACAACAGACCTGTGCTATCTTCCCTGCGATGAGCGGAACATAGCGGCAAGAGCGGCTCGGTCGTTTTTTAGTGCGACAGGCATTTCGGCAGGCTGTGACATTGATATAAAAAAGAAAATTCCCGTTTGCGCCGGCATGGGCGGCGGCTCCTCCGACGGCGCAGCCGTACTCAGAGCGCTTAACACCTTGACAGGGGGAACCCTTAATCAAGCCGCGCTTGAGGGAATAGGCAGCAGTCTAGGGTCGGACATTCCATTTTGTGTTGCAGGGGGTACAGTGCTTGCCGAGGGCAAGGGCGAACGGCTTACTGGTCTGCAACGCTTACCAGACTGCCACATTGTAATATGCAAGCCGAGATTTTCCGTATCTACACCTGAGCTTTTTTCCAAAATCGACTCCAGAGCAATAAAATACCGTCCCGACACTGCGGGAATCCTCCGCTGTCTCCAGTCGAACGACCTATCGGGCATCTGTCAGCGCATGTATAATGTGTTTGAGGATGTACTCCCGTCAAAGCCAAACGACATCTCTTTGATTAAAAGAGCGCTCCTTGACTGCGGTGCTCTGGGAGCTGTCATGACAGGCACTGGCTCCGCTGTTTTCGGAATTTTTCCTGATGAGGACTCTGCCGCCTGTGCAAGGTGTCTTTTGTCCGGAAAATATGAGGAGGTATTTTTGGCTCATCCTCAACCAAAAATTATTATTTAATCTAAATAACAGAATAAATCTCTAAAAAAGCGCCGATAATGTGTTCATAATACATATTAAGGCGGTTTGTTTAATGAAACAGCACTTTAAAATTTGGGAAATATCACTTTTATTTGCAATTTGCATGACTTTATGCGTAGGTCTTTGGGCAGGTGCGCAGCAGCGGCAGCTTGCCGGAGAGCTGGTGCGTCTGCATGTTATAGCCCAGTCTGACAGCGAGGATGACCAGCACCTGAAGCTAAAGGTTAGAGATGCGGTTTTAGCCTCACTTGGACCCTCTCTTGAAAAAGCCGACAATCTTGAGGACGCTAAACGAATAATTAACGAGCAGCTTCAAACCCTATGTGATATCGCTGACTACACAGCGGTATCCGAAGGCAAAAACTACACTGCCTCGGCAAGCCTTTGCAACGAGAACTACCCAACACGGGAATATGACGGCTTTGCTCTGCCGGCAGGCGACTATCTTTCTTTAAAAATAATCCTGGGCGAGGGCAGAGGCCGCAACTGGTGGTGCGTTGTATTTCCGCCACTTTGTATGACCGCAGCCAGTGATGAAGACGCAATGGAAGTGCTTTCCGAGGACTCCAGAGAGCTGATATCAAAGCAGGATGATGAGTACAGACTAAAATTCCATATTGTAGAAATTTTTGAGCGTTTCAGGTCCTCTCTTGCTTGACAAAAGTTCCAAACAGTGGTAACATTACGCTAATTCTCCGTGAGGGAGTAGTCAGCGCACCTATGCGTTACAAGTCAACACCCTGGCAGTTTGTCTGCCTGGCTTGCATTAAATGACCAGACTCATGGATAGGCGTTGCCTGTCCATGGGTCTTTTTGTTGCAGCGCTTATCTTTAGGTTTTTCTCCTGCGTGCAAGCCTAATTAGTCGTTATTGAAAAAGAATATGGAGGAGTAGCAATGAAACACTACTGCAGTGACATTTCAGACGTTTTAAAAGAAACAAAAAGCTCGTCTGAAGGTCTCAGCTCTCAGGAAGCTGCAAGGCGTCTTGAGGAAAACGGCAAAAACAAGCTTGCCGAAGGCAAAAAGGACTCACTGATCAAGCGCTTTTTTAAGCAGATGGCAGACCCGATGATAATCATCCTTATCGTCGCCGCTCTCATCTCCGCACTTACTACAATCTATTCCAACTCCACCGGCGGTGAGGGTGAAGGCTTTGCAGACGTTTTCATCATCCTTTTTGTTGTGGTTGTAAACGCGATTTTGGGCGTTTATCAGGAAAACAAGGCGGAAAAAGCCCTTGAAGCTCTGCAAGAAATGGCATCAGCGACCAGTAAGGTGCTTCGTGACGGAAAAATCTCTATTGTAAAATCAGAAGACCTTGTTGTGGGCGACGTTATTGTGCTTGAAGCAGGCGACGCAGTTCCTGCCGACGGCCGCATAATTGAGTCAAACAGCATGAAAATTGAGGAGGCGGCGCTGACAGGTGAAAGCGTCCCGGTTGATAAATTTATCGACATTCTCTATCTGAGGGACAGCAGCGACGTTCCCCTCGGTGATCGCAAGAACATGGTTTACATGGGCAGCACCGTTGTTTACGGACGCGGTCTTGCAGTTATAACAGCTACCGCCATGGACACTGAAATGGGTAAAATAGCCAACGCTCTTGAAAATGCGGAAGAGGGTCTTACCCCCCTGCAAATCAAGCTTGCCCAGCTTTCAAAAATCCTTACATGGCTCGTTCTCGGTATATGCGCTGTAATCTTTGCCATTGGCCTTATCCGCGCCGGAAGCTTCTCAGCCGATGTCATCCTAAGCAGCTTCATGATAGCCGTTTCCCTTGCAGTTGCCGCCATTCCCGAGGGTCTGGTTGCGGTGGTTACCATTGTTTTGTCAATCGGCGTTACCAACATGAGCAAGAAAAACGCCATTATCCGAAAGCTCACAGCAGTTGAAACCCTTGGCTGTGCACAGATTATCTGTTCAGACAAAACAGGAACGCTTACCCAAAACAAAATGACTGTTGTTGAAAACTACGGTGAAAACAAGGAGCTTCTAGCCGTTGCAATGGCTCAATGCTGTGATGCGGAGCTAAACGACGACGGCACCGTAACTGGTGAGCCAACGGAAAACGCTCTGGTCTACTGGGCAAATTCCTTGGGTATTCCCAAGGGAGAGCTTAAGGCAAAGTCTCCACGCATCGGCGAGGCACCCTTTGACAGCGTTCGTAAAATGATGAGTACAATACACAAAACTGAGCTTGGAATTGTTCAGTACACAAAGGGCGCACCCGACGAAGTGCTTCGCGTTTGCACCTGCTATCTCAAGGACGGCAAGGCAACTATCCTCACAGACGAGGTTCGCGCCCAAATACTTGCCGCAAACAAAGCAATGGCAGACAAGGCTTTGCGCGTTCTCTGCGCCGCTCAGAAGGTATATGCCGAGGCTCCCGCAAGCAATGACCCCAAGGATTTGGAATATGACCTGTGCTTTATCGGTCTTGTGGGCATGATTGACCCCGTTCGTCCCGAAGTAAAGGACGCTATAGAGGAATGCCGCTCAGCAGGTATTCGCCCCATTATGATAACCGGTGACCATATAGACACAGCCTCCGCTATTGCAAGAGAGCTTGGCATACTCACAGGGAACGACGTTGCCATAACAGGCTCACAGATTTCTGAAATGAGCGATGAGGAATTTGAACGCCGCTTCCGCGACATTTCCGTCTATGCAAGAGTTCAGCCCGAGCACAAGGTGCGCATTGTCAACGCATGGCGCGGAGCAGGCTACATCACCGCCATGACCGGCGACGGCGTTAACGATGCTCCCTCAATCAAGTCTGCCGACATCGGAGTCGGCATGGGCATAACAGGTACAGATGTTACCAAAAACGTTGCCGATATGGTACTTGCTGACGACAACTTTGCAACCATAGTCGGAGCCGTTGAGGAAGGCAGAAGGATTTACGACAACATCCGCAAGGCGATACAGTTCCTTCTCAGCTCAAACATGAGTGAGGTTATGAGTATTTTCTTTGCAACTCTTTTCGGCTTTGTCATACTTGAGCCTGTTCATCTGCTCTGGATTAACCTTGTAACTGACTGCTTCCCCGCTCTCGCACTCGGTCTTGAAGACGCAGAGCCCAACGTTATGCGCCGCAAGCCCCGCAGCTCATCAGACGGCGTTTTTGCCGGCGGAGTAGGCGTTGATGTTGCCTATCAGGGCTTTATCGTAACTGTTCTCACTCTCTCAGCTTACTTTATTGGTCACTTCATGGAAGCTGGTATTTGGGAAATTGCTAACAGTCCCGATGGCATGACCATGGCGTTCCTCACCATGTCCATGGCTGAAATCTTCCACAGTTTCAATATGCGTTCACAGCGTGGTAGCCTCTTCTCTCTCAAGACCCAAAACAAGGCTCTCTGGTTTGCCGGAATTGCAAGTCTTGTTCTGACCACCGCTGTGCTGTATGTTCCTTTCCTGTCCAACGCCTTCGGCTTCGAGCACATCAGCCTCGCCGAGTACGGTGTTGCTCTGGCTCTAGCTGTATGTATCATCCCTATTGTAGAGCTTGTAAAGCTCTGCCAGCGCAGCTTTGCAAAAAGAAAAAACATCTGAATTATAAATCTATCCCGCCCACCAATTTGGTGAGCGGGATTTTTTAATTCTCTGACGTCCGTCAACTCTTGACAACCATATCATGGCGTGATATACTTGTCAACATATCACAGTGTGATATATCTTGTTGTGATATGCTCAAATTAAGGAGAGTTAAGCATGACGGCAGAACAGCTAGAAAAACGATTTATACCAATGAGCGAGACAATGTTCTATATTTTATCCTCCCTATCAGAGGAGCGCCACGGCTACGGTATCATGCAGCACGTTGATCGGCTTACAAACGGCCGTATCATACTTGGCGCGGGTACGGTTTACCAGACACTTTCAAAGCTTGAAAAGGAAGGCTTAATTGTGGTAACAAGTGAAACCGAGCGCAAAAAGCTCTACATTATCACCACCATCGGTAAGGAAATTTTGACAATAGAAGCAAGCAGAATTTGTGAGCTATATAAGGTTGCAAAGGAGTTGATATAATGAAAAAGGCAGTGTGGTTTTCAGTTTTTCTCAGGGTTGTCCCTGCAGATTATGAGGCTTGGCTGGAAAGTCTCGCAGCCGAGGGCTGGAATTTGGGGCGGGTCGGTCAATTCAGCTCAGTACGCATGATATTTCACAAAACAGAGCCTAAAAAATACCGTTATGTGTTTGACTTGAACGCATTTTCAAACAAGGATTATATCTCCACCTATGAGCAATTTGGCTGGGTGCTTGTTGGAAAAATGGCGAGCTGCTTTCTCTGGCGCAAGGAATACACCGATTTGCGTCCCGAATCCTTTTCCGATACAGACAGTATAAAAAAGCGCAATATACGTGTAAAGAACGCCGTTTCAGTCTCACTTGTGCTTTGCATGATAGCAACACTTCTGATTTTGATAGGTCTGGGCGTTTGCATAGCTGCAAAACAATGGGATAAGGTTTTGGGGCTTGCTCTGGAAAGCGCTTTCTTTGGTTTATTTGCTTTTTATCTTTTTTGGGTTGTACGGCAGATAAAAAACAATCTTACACGTTAAATCAGAACAAAAACAGCGCCGCACCCTGTATGGGTACGGCGCTGAAATATTTTATAGATTTGACGCTTATTTCATTGCAGTTTCTGCTTTTGAAGCGTCTGCTGACACAACATAGAAAACATAAACTCCGTCGCTTTTAACAATTGCATCATCAAGCTTCGGCATTTCAGCAGGAGCATAAGACTCGTATGCCAAACGCTGTGACTTAACTCTCTCTTGAGCTGCTGTCTTTACCTTTGATGCCGTATTCTCATCTGTGCACTTAAATAGTCCTATTTCCTCAGTTGTAGCTCCGGTAGAACAAAGCACCACACATTTTTCCACGTCGCCCTTTTCAAAGCCATAAAGCGTGGAAGCAAGCTCATCGTCAACAGGGCTAAGCAAATCAGAAAAAGCACCGCTGTTCTGAAGCTTTGCAGAAAGGTCGTCCAAATCATATTGTTTTGCCTCAGAAGAAGGTGCGCATCCCGATACCAGCACTGCAATTAGGCACACAGCAAGCAGTATGGTGATTGTCTTTTTCATGTTCAATTCCCCTTATTTATACATAGTGTGTTTTTACATAGTCAAGCCATTGCTTATACACGTCTGCGGAGAAGTGAACACCGTCTGTTGTGACGTTTGAGGGAAGAAATCCGTCGTCACCGGCAAGCGCCTCAACAAGGTCAAGGTAGTAGCAGCCCTTTTCAGCAGCAAGGTCATGCAGCGCCGTGTTATAGCTTGTAATTCTGGTCATGTTGAATGTATCACTGCTGGAGGATTTTGCGGAACTCACCGGTGTGAGTCCCATGATGTATATGTCGCAGTCGGGTTGACCCGCAATAATCGTGTCAAGCATCTTCCCGTAAAGATCAACGAATGTGGATACATCATACCCAATTTCATTTATTCCTAAAAGGATGTATATTTTTTCGTAGGGCTTCTGCGTTAAACCGTCAACTAGTGTGCCGGCGTTGCCGTTGTCAAGGGTGATGCAGGCATTGCTGTCCGCCCCCACAACAGTCATACTGGTAGCTGCATAATAGTCACAGGTCGTAAGACCAGAAAAAAGGCGGAAACCGTCCATAAGAGAATTTCCCATAAAAGCAGCGTCGGAGAAGAATTCATCATCCACAGCCTCACGTTCGGGAACATCGGGTCCGGCCTTCTCTGATGTAGGAGTGGTTTCGGGAGATGGCTCAGGTGCTTGACTCTGGTTTCCTGTTATGTCAGGAGGAGCAACAACAGAGTTTGGATCCTGGGTCTCAGTTTCCTGAGGCTGGGTTTCAGCGGGCTTTGAATTCTTATTGCAGGAGGACAAAATGACTAAAGATGACAGAAGAAGGGCAAAAAAAAGAACCCTTAACGCTCTTGATTTTATATTTGATAAGGTCATAGCAGGCCTATGCTCCTTTGCGATTAAAAGTATTATGTCTACCGAAAAACTTAACGGTATTATTATTATAGATAATAGCAACGTAATATGCAAGCACTATTTTTACAATAATCGTACATTTTCGACAAGGTTTTTTAGGTTAGTTTTTTCGCATCATCGCAATCAAAGCAGGGTGTTAAACCGATAAAAATGTCATTTGATTTAAATTACTGGGAGCAATAGGAAATATTTGACCGAACCAGCGTATTGTGATACAATTATTCGAATTGTTGGGTATTATATTTTATAGCTGGTTCAACAATTCACAATGAGTTTTATTTAAACATTAACAAGAGGTCAATACTATGTGGGTATCCGATAAATGGACAGATTACGAGCTGATAGACTGCTCTAACGGACAAAAGCTTGAGCGGTGGGGCAAGCAGATACTTGTGCGTCCCGATCCTCAGGCAATCTGGAAAACAGAGCGCCGCAGCCGCGGCTGGCGGACTCCATCCGCCAAGTACAGCCGAAGCGAAACCGGAGGCGGTCACTGGGAAAAATCCGATGTTCCCGAAAGCTGGCAGGTGAATTACGGCGAGCTGACCTTCAATGTTAAGCCCATGAACTTCAAGCATACCGGAATTTTTCCGGAGCAGGCAAGCAACTGGGATTTTGCAATGGAAAAAATCCGTTCGGCCGGCCGCCCCATCAGTGTACTCAACCTTTTTGCCTACACAGGCGGTGCAAGCGTGGCATGCGCCAAGGCAGGAGCCTCTGTGTGCCATGTGGACGCGGCAAAGGGCATGGTAAGCTGGGCAAAGGACAACGCCAAGGTCTCCGGTCTGGAAAATGCTCCTATACGCTGGATTGTTGATGACTGCGCGAAATTCGTTGAACGAGAAATTCGCCGCGGCAAGCGCTACGATGTCCTTATAATGGACCCCCCGTCCTATGGGCGCGGTCCCGGCGGCGAGGTATGGAAGCTTGAAGAAAACCTTTGGGACTTTGTTTCCCTATGCAGCGGTGTTTTATCCGACACCCCGCTGTTTGTCATTATCAACTCATACACCACAGGGCTATCCCCCTCAGTTTTGACATACATTTCCGAGTCTGTCTTAACGAAAAAATACGGCGGTCGCAGCGAAAGTCAGGAGCTTGGACTGCCCGTTTCCGAAAGCGGATTGTTTCTGCCCTGCGGCGCTGCATGCCGTTGGCAGGCATAATTGAATAGGTAATGAAAATATGAAGCCAATAATTCAAGTTAGGGATTTAACCTTCAAATACCCGGGCGAGGAATCCGAACCGCCGGTTCTAAACGATTTGTCGCTTGATATAGAAGAGGGTAGCTTTACCGTCATTTTGGGTCACAACGGCTCCGGCAAGTCCACCCTTGCAAAGCATCTAAACGGCATACTTGTACCCACCGCAGGCAATGTGACAGTTGACGGCATGGATACATGCGATGAGGAAAGGCTTTTGGACATTCGCAGAACCGTGGGCATGGTTTTTCAAAACCCAGATAACCAGCTTGTTTCCTCTGTTGTGGAGGAGGACGTAGCCTTTGCTCCCGAAAATCTGGGCATACCCTCAAACGAAATTCGCCGACGCGTGGACGAAGCTTTAAAGCTTGTGGACATGTATGATTACAGGCTGCACTCTCCCCACCTTTTATCCGGCGGGCAAAAGCAGCGTGTAGCCATCGCGGGAGTTATTGCAATGCGTCCCCGTTGCATTGTTTTGGACGAACCTACCGCTATGCTTGACCCCGTAGGACGGCACGAGGTTATCGAAACCATAAAAAGGCTTTGCCGCATAAATGGGATAACCGTAGTTTTAATAACCCACCATATGTATGAGGCAGTAGATGCCGACAGAGTTTTTGTTATATCTAAAGGCTCGCTTTTTTCACAGGGGACACCGTCTGAGGTGTTTTCTAGCGTTGAAGCTCTCAAGTCCGAGGGACTTACCGTGCCGGATACAACAGAGCTGATTTATGAGCTTAATCAATCGGGAATGCAGCTTCCGACAGGTGCTGTTTCCGTTAAAGACTGCGCCGCAGCCATTGTCAATGAACTAAATAATCCGTAAAGGAAGTCATCATGCCAACCATACGAACCGAGGCTCTCACCCATATTTACAGCAAGGGCACGCCCTTTAAGAGTATTGCTGTAAAGGATATAAATATTGAAATACCACAGGGTCAGTTTGTGGGACTTATCGGTCACACAGGCTCCGGTAAGTCCACCTTTATTCAGCACCTTAACGGGCTTTTGCAGCCTACTGACGGCAGAGTGCTTTTCGACGGCGTGGACATCAACAGTTCAAAAACACTGCGCCGCGACGCTCGCTTTCAGGTGGGTCTGGTGTTCCAATATCCGGAATATCAGCTTTTTGAAGAAACCGTATACCGAGACATAGCGTTTGGCCCTCGCAACATGAAGCTTCAAAAGTCTCAAGTAGACGAGCGCGTGCGTGAGGCAGCAGGCTTTGTGGGAATAAGTGACGAGCTGTTTACAAAATCTCCCCTTGAGCTTTCCGGCGGTCAAAAGCGCCGAGTGGCAATTGCCGGAGTTATTGCCATGCGCCCTCAGGTGCTCATTTTGGACGAGCCAACTGCGGGACTTGATCCCGAGGGCTGCCAAAGCATTTTAAAAAACATTTGCGACTACCACCGCGCAACTGGTGCAACCATCATCCTTGTTTCCCACAGCATGGAGGATGTTGCCCGCATAGCAGAGCGGCTTATTGTTTTTGACAAGGGACAAATCACAATGGACGGTGCTCCGAAGGATGTATTCTGCCGTGCTGACGAGCTTACTTCAATAGGCTTGGGTGTGCCTCTGGTAACACAGGTTGCCTCTGAGCTTTCCGCTCTTGGCGTAAGCCTGCCTCAAGGCTGCTACACTGTGGAGCAGCTCCGAGATGCCGTTTTGTCGCTGAAAGGGGGAAGTGCTCAGTGCTGAAGGATATCACACTCGGTCAGTATTTCCCCGGAAGCAGCTTTATACATCGGCTGGATTCTAGAACAAAAATTGTTTTTGTTTTTGTGTACATCATCACGCTTTTTTTTGCAAAATCTTACTTGAGCTATGGTATTCTGCTTTTTGTGCTGGCAGTGTCTGTGGCAATATCCAAAATCAGCCCAAAGTCCCTGCTTAAAGGACTTAAGCCTGTTATTTTTATCATTGTATTTACAGCGATTTTAAACCTGTTTTATACAAAAACCGGCAGAGAGCTTTTTAGCTTTTGGATATTCACCGTAACAACCGACGGCATAAAAATAGCATTTTTTATGGTTTTGCGCATAATGCTGCTGATTTCCTCCACTTTTCTTCTTACCTACACCACCACGCCCATGTCCTTAACTGACGGCTTGGAGCTGCTTCTTTCTCCCCTTAAAAAACTCCGTGTTCCGGTCCATGAGTTTTCAATGATGATGAGCATAGCTCTGCGTTTCATTCCCACCCTTATTGAAGAGGCGGACAAAATCATGAGTGCACAGAAGGCACGGGGCGCAGACTTTGAAACCGGAAAGCTGCTGGATAGAGCAAAGGCGCTGCTTCCCCTGCTTGTTCCTCTTTTTGTGAGCGCTTTCAGGCGTGCTGATGAGCTTGCTGTTGCGATGGAAGCGCGCTGCTATCACGGCGGTGACGGCAGAACGCGGATGAACAGCCTTATTCTTCGGGGAACCGACTGGACAGTTATGGGCTTTTCTGTGCTTCTGATTACGGGCATCATTCTTTTAACGAGGTTCGGATTATGAGAAATATCGCCCTGCGCCTTAGCTATGACGGCACTAACTATCATGGCTGGCAGGTACAGAAAAACGAAATAACTGTTGCGGAAACACTGGAAAAGGCACTTTCAAAAATCTGTGAGCACCCCGTAAAGGTTGTGGGCTGCGGTCGCACCGACGCAGGAGTTCACGCGTTGCGCTATTGCGCAAACTTCAAAACAGATTGCCGCATTCCGATAGACCGTATTCCCTTGGCTGTGAATTCTCAGCTGCCTACTGATATTGCGGCAATTAGCGCTGTTGAAGCGCCCGAAGGCTTTAACTCCATACTTTCCTGCAAGCAAAAGGAATATATTTATCAAATACACAACTCCCGAATACGAGACCCATTTTTAATCAGACACACTTGTTTTTTCCCCGCTCCTCTTGCCGTTGAAAAAATGCAGGAGGCGGCAGGTGCATTTGTCGGCACTCACGATTTCAAGGCTGTGCGAAGCGTGGGTACAGAAACCAAAACCACAGTCAGAACTATCCACTGGTGCGATATACAGCAGCAGGATCAGCTTATAACTATGCGTGTGTGCGCAAACGGCTTTCTTTACAATATGGTTCGTGCAATAGCAGGAACCGTTGTGTACGCGGGGCTGGGAAAGCTTAGTCCCAAGGATATACCCGAGCTGCTTAATCTCGGTGACAGGCGGCTTACCGGTCCTACAATGCCGCCCCAGGGGCTGTTTATGTCAAGAGTATGGTACGATGGTGTTGTTGGGCACATGATGGAATAATTATATTAATAAAACAGTTTCTGTTTTATTAATATAACCAATATAACGGCGCTCCGCGCCATTAAAACTGTCCAAGACAGTTTTAATAAAGCGAAGATAAATTTGGATTTCGTGTCATTTGTTTATTCACAAATAGTCTATTCTTTTTAAAAAAAATATGCTATACTGACCGTAATTCTAATTATTTGTATTAAACACTACCGTAAAAGCAATCAAAACCCTTGAGTTTTGATAATCGGTTTGGAGCTGCTAATATGGCTGTTAGAGCACAACGAAGACGAAAAAAGAACTCAAAACACATACTGGCGATTATCACAACCTTGCTTGTAATTATCGGTGCAATAATGCTTTTCCTCTATAGGGACAAGCTTTCAGATGCACTTTCCGACACCTCAGGCTCGGGCGGTGAGGTTTTTTCCGATTCCGAACCTTTTACATATGAAAACGGTTCGCGGCAGCTTTTCGGTCTTGTAGGTGATAATCTTGCAATTTCCTCTTCCACCGGGCTTCAGGTGCTGGACAGCAACGGAAAAACAATATGCCGTCAGGTTTTTTCCATGACAAATCCCGGTCTGAGCTCCGGGGAGGACTTTTGTGCATTTTACGATGTCGGCGGAAAATCCCTGCGTGTTTTAAGAAACGGTGACTGTACCAATCTTGACACTGAATACCCAATAATATCTGTTTCAGCCGGCAGCGCGGGACATCTTGCCGTTGCGGAACAGGAGTCCGGCTACAAGGGCGCGGTCACAGTTTATGACAGCAGCAACGCACCCGTATACAAGTGGTATTCAGGCACAGGTTATGTTCTTGACGCTATGGTATCACCTGACGGAGCTTCCCTTGCAGTTTTGTGTGTAGATGGGACTGGCAGCGTCCTCCATTTTTTCAAGCTTAACAGCGAGGAGGAATACTCCAGCGTTTCTATTCCAAACGAGCTTGCCTTCAAGCTGTCTTACATGAAAAGCGGTGAGCTTTGCGTACTGTCCGAAAATGCAATACACTTTTTCAGCGGCAGCGGAAAACAATTGCAGTTTTATTCCTTTGGCGAAAGCTATTTGGCTAAATATGAGCTGTCAAGCGAAATATGTGCCGTTGTCTTGAACAAATATCTGTCCGGCAGCGAGGTTACGCTTTTAAGCTTTTCTTCAGACGGCAACGTTCTCGGCACTGTCAGCTTGACCGTTGAGCCGGTTTCATTATTTGCACAAAAACAAAAACTTCTTACTCTGTGTACAGATGAAATTTTTGTTTTTTCCCGTGAACTGCGCACTCTTTCCCAAGGGCGTGTTGTTCCCGGAAGCAAAAGCGCAGTCCTTACCCCCCGCGGCGGCATCTATCTGCTGTCCTCCCATTATGCTGAAAAATACGATATGCAATAAATATAAATCAGCCTGTAATAGCTGAAAAAACAAAAAGTACTGATTAGGTTTCTAAAATGTGAGGTAAGATATGAAAATAGCGGTTGAATTGATTCTTCTGGTGGTACTACTGTTATGTGTATGGAACGGTTATAAAAAAGGTCTTGTTATGTGCATAGGTACCATACTTGCAATAATAATATCTCTATATATGGGTGACCTTTTATCAAACACCTTTTCGCAGGAGATAGCGCCGGTTGTCCGTCCCTTTGCCTCCGGGTATATGGACGGCAGTGACGGTATTATTGACAAAAACCTTGATGAGCTGCTCGGCGGTACCGAGGTTCAGCTCTCAATTGAGGATGCCTTGGAACGTCACCCGGAGATCAAATTTGAATTGGCCGAAAACAGCTTTAAGGATGTTGGCATTTACGAAGAATCTGCAAAGCGCATGGCAAACGAGGCAGTGGCTCTGGCAGATAAAACCGATATCACTCTTTCCAACGCAATTGTTGATATTCTCTGCTCAAATCTCACATATTACCTTTGCTTTATTCTATTCTTTGTTCTTGTTCTTATTATTTTCACCGTTCTTGGCAACATTCTCAATCTAAGCTTTAAAATTCCAGAAAAGGATAAGCTGAACGATATCGGTGGAATTGTTGCAGGCGCTGTAACCGGTCTTATTTTCTGTATCATTACCGTTTGGTCGTTCAGATTTTTAGGGAAGCTGTTTCCCGAAGAGGAAATGAAAAGGACACTGCTTACAGCTTTGTTTATGAAGCTTGACTTTTTGTCCTTATTCCTGCCACTCTAAGCTTTTTCCACGGCGCGGCTGCAGCAACCGCGATATTCCGTGTACTCCAACTCTTACTATTGCAAGGAGAATAAAATATGCAGCCTTCAATTTGCTCCCGTTGTAAAAAAAACATGGCTATGATTTTTATTTCAAAGGTCGAAAACGGAGAAACAAAAAATGAAGGTCTCTGCCTTAAGTGCGCCAGAGAGCTTCATGTTAAACCGGTTGAGGAAATTATCGCACGTATGGGTATTTCCGATGAAGAACTGGATTCTATCTCTTCTGAAATGACCGAGGCTATCGGCGGAATTGATGGTCTCAAGGACCTTGACTCTCCCGAGGATGACTCCGACGAAACAGGAAAAACCGCCACCTTCCCTTACCTGAGCCGGCTTTTCGGCAGTGATAGTGCTTTTAATCCCCTAAGCGATGCGTATCCCCAGCCTGTTCAGCCGCCTATTGAAAATCATCCGCCAAAGCAGCCCGGCAAGGACAGTGCCTCTCGCACAAGCACAAAGCGCAAGTTCCTTGACAACTACTGCATAAACCTCACTGAGCGTGCCAATGAGGGCAGACTTGACAATATGATAGGCCGCGAGGAGGAGCTTGAACGAGTGATTCAAATTCTCAATCGCCGTCAAAAAAACAATCCCTGTCTCATCGGCGAACCGGGTGTGGGCAAAACAGCCATTGCCGAGGGGCTTGCACAGCGAATTTCCAGCGGAAAGGTCCCTTACAAGCTCAGAGACAAAGAGGTAATGCTCCTAGACCTTACAGCGCTTGTTGCCGGTACGCAGTTCCGCGGTCAATTTGAAAGCCGAATGAAGGGTCTGATTGAAGAAATCCGCAAGGAAGGCAACATTATCCTTGTTATTGACGAGGTGCACAACATCGTAGGCGCAGGAGATGCCGAGGGTAGCATGAACGCTGCAAACATCCTCAAGCCTGCGCTCTCCCGGGGCGAAATTCAGGTTATCGGCGCAACCACCTTCACTGAATACCGCAAGCATATTGAAAAGGATTCCGCACTGGAGCGCCGCTTTCAGCCTGTTACCGTTGCAGAGCCCTCCATTGGTGACAGTGTTGATATCTTAAAGGGCATTGCCCATTATTACGAGGATTATCACGGTGTTGCAATCTCTGAGGATATGTGTAAAAAAGCCGTTACTATGTCCGAGCGCTATATTACAGACCGCTATCTTCCCGACAAGGCAATCGATTTGATCGATGAGGCATGCTCGGATGTAAATCTAAAAAATCCGGACATCGAGCGCACTAGCTCAATAGAAAAAGAGCTTGCCGACCTTGACCGTGAGCGCGAGCTTTTGCTTGCAGACACCGACAACGATAACTTTGAGCGTCTTGCGATAATTCGCAGTCAAACTCTACAGCTTACCGATGAGCAGACCGTTCTCAAGGCAAAGGGTAAACCTGCACTTTCCACTGAAAACCTTGCAAGAGTGATTGAGCTGTGGACTAAAATTCCCGCAAGTAATATTCGCGAGGACGAATTTGACCGTCTTTCCCAGCTCCATACACGCTTGAAGGAGCATATAATCGGACAGGATGAGGCCGTTGATGTTGTCTGCTCCGCAATTAAACGCAACCGCGTTGGTTTGGCGGCAAAGCACAAGCCTGTCAGCTTTATCTTCGTTGGCAGCACCGGTGTGGGTAAAACCGAGCTTGTTAAACGTCTTTCCGAGGACTTGTTTAATTCTCCTGAGTCACTTATTCGCTTTGACATGTCAGAGTTCATGGAGAAGCATTCCGTCTCCCGTATAATAGGATCACCTCCCGGCTATGTGGGCTACGATGAGGCAGGACAGCTTACTGAAAAAATTCGCCGCAAGCCCTATTCTGTTGTGCTGTTTGATGAAATTGAGAAAGCACACCCTGACGTTCTGAACGTTCTTCTGCAAATTCTTGACGATGGTCGTATAACCGATGCACAGGGCAGAACCGTTAACTTTGAAAACACCGTCATTATCATGACCACTAATGCAGGCAGCGATAAAAAGGACGGCACGGTCGGCTTCGGCGGCTCACTTTCTGAGCAGGGCAAGGAAAAAGCCCTTAAAGCACTTAAGGACTTCCTTCGTCCGGAATTTATCAACCGCGTTGACGAGATTGTATACTTCAACCGCTTGAGTGAGGAAAACTTCCGTGAAATTGCAAAGCTTATGCTCACTGAGCTAAAGGATGTAATGTTCGAAAAGGGCATTGAGCTTGCCTACGATGATGCATTACTAGACTATCTTTCTAAAAAGAGCTACTCCCTCACCTACGGCGCACGAAACCTTCGCCGGCTCATCCAAAAAGAGGTGGAGGACGAAATTGCAACAGAAATCGTTGATAAGTGCAGGGGCAAGGTCTCAAAAATCACCTTGACTGCAAAAGATGAAAAGATACAAGTTACCGCTGTTACCCAATAAGAAAACTGGTTTTTGTATTCTGCCAATAGAACTGCGCTGGCGCAGGCGTGAAATTAAATTTAACGTTTTTAGCTGCGGCGCGTATATAGCAAAAAAGCACTTGTAGCGCAGTGCGCATCGAGTGTCAGCCTTTACGGATGCCAAGGCGCAGAGATAATATCAAACCCCCTTGCTAAAAGAAGTCCCAAGGACTTCTTTTAGCAAGCTGAAACGGGCTTTTGGAGTATATAATCCAAAAGCCCGTTTCTTTTTAAGTTCAACACTGTCACAGAAAAACCTTATCTGTAGTAGTAAAGGGACGCTTTGTCCGTAATTATTGCATCACAGCTTCCCTTGACGAGTGCATTTATACAGTCCTCCGTTCCTCCGGGTACGCGAACAACAAAGTCCGGCTTTTCCTTTAGTGAGGTGTTTGACTCCAAGGCATTATTGAAATAGCTGTTGTTGCTAAGTGTTAGTGTTCTTCCCGAAAGTGAGCCTATACCCTTTACCTTAGAGCTGCTTAGAGCCGCAAGCACCACCGTGTTATTCATATATACAGGAGACATTTCAATTTTGGTTAAGCTCTCATCATAGGCGAAACCGCCCCAAATGCAATCCACATTGCCGGAATTAAGCTCAACCTCCGCCTGCGAAACGTCAACTGCAATATACTTTGCTTTCCAACCAAGCAGCTTGCAGACCTCAGATGCCATTTCAACATCAAATCCAGAAGGCTTGCCCTTTACCTTTCCGGAAAACGGCAGACGCCCATCATCGTAGCCTATCAGCAGAGTTCGTTTTTCAATAGCGGGCAAAACTGTGTCTAGAGCTTCACCATCGCCCTGCATCAAAACAACATCTTCTCCAAACCATTTTACAGACAGCTCTTTTGCCTTTCCGTTCTCGCAAAGCACCTTAAGCGCCGCCGTAACAGCTTCTCCAACCTTGTCATCCTTGCGAAAGCCCAGACAAAATTGCTGCTCCATAAGCTTTGCGGCAACACGGTATTTCCCCACTTCATTAAGGCTACAGCCCGACATTGATGTAATCAGTATCAGCGCTAAAAGCAGCGCTGTCAAACGCTTTGTTTTTTTCATAATGCCACCACCAAAATCTAATAATATAAACCGCTGAATTTCAGGGTAAAAATAGTGCCCTTTTCAGCAGGCACTAAGATAACGTCTAATTTACTTTACATAATATTATAGGTCGCGCAACATTTCAATAGGAAAATGTTAATAAACGACAAAAAGCGGAGGATTTTTTAATCCTCCGTTTTTTTACTGCTCGGAATAGCGAGCAAGAAACTGTTTCGTGCGCTCTTCCCTGGGATTTTCCAAAACCTCCTTAGGACTTCCCTGCTCTACAATCACACCGCCGTCCATAAATATCACTCTGTCCGCAACGTCACGTGCAAATGCCATTTCGTGTGTTACAATTATCATAGTTGTGCGCTTATCTGCAAGTCCTCTTATGACTCGCAGGACTTCCCCTGTAAGCTCAGGATCAAGTGCACTTGTAGGCTCATCAAAGCAAAGCACATCGGGTGACAGCGCCAATGCCCGGGCAATTGCAACACGCTGCTGCTGGCCTCCCGATAACTGGTGTGGGTAATACTCCAGCTTGTCAGACAGTCCCATTTGATCAAGGTTCTCCCGTGACTGCGACTCTATCTCAGATAAAACCTGCTTTCTGTGCCGCTTGTAGTCCTCACGTTCCTTTGCTATCAGCTCCGACGCAAGGGTAACGTTTTTAAGCACAGTGTACTGAGGAAATAGGTTAAAGCTTTGAAAGACAAGTCCGAAATGCAGCCGCTTCTTACGGATTTCGCTGTCCCTTTGAGTCATCGGGTCTGCGGCATCAAAAATCACCTCTCCGTTGACTGCAATGGTGCCGCCGTCAGGCCTTTCCAGAAAATTAAGACAGCGCAGCAGGGTAGTTTTTCCGCTGCCGGAGGAACCGATGATTGCGATTGTTTCTCCTTTTTCCAGTGAAAAATTTATGTCTTTTAATACTTCAAGCGTGCCAAAGCTTTTTTGAAGGCCCGAAACCTCTAAAACAGACATTGCGCACCTCCCTATCTAAAATATGACAGCTTCTTTTCCAGCCAGTTGAAAAGAAGTGTAAGGATACCGCAGAATACAAGGAAGAAAATTGCTGTAGAAAACAGCGGCCAGATCAGTCCTTTAATCGCAAAATCCTTAGCCATCATAATAATTTCTTTGTTTGCTATAACGTTTGCAAGGGCCGTGTCTTTGATTAGCGTTATTATTTCGTTGCCCATTGGCGGGAGTATCCGCTTAACAACTTGCATAAGGGTAACCTTAAAAAATATCTGCGGCTTTGTCATGCCAAGCACCTGCGCCGCTTCCTTTTGACCAATTGGTATCGACTCAATACCGCCTCTATAGATTTCCGAAAAATAGCAGGCATAGTTAATAACAAACGCAACTACCGCTGCAGTAACTCGAGGGAGAGCGGTCCCGCCCCAAATCAAACCCGGACCGTAAAAAATGACAATAATCTGGAGCATTAGCGGCGTTCCGCGAATAATCCAGACAAAGGTCTTTATAAGCCAACGCAGGGGTTTAAACCTGCTCATCGAACCAAATGAAATAAAAAGTCCCAACGGCAGCGCAAATAAAAGTGCCAGAAGGAAAATTTGACAGTTTATGCCAAAGCTTTCAAACAGCTTTGAAAAGATGACTGATACACTCATTGATTATCCTCATTATTTATCTCGGAAAACAGCATTGCAGGGGCGTTTCCGCCCCTGTATGCAGCAAACATGGTTACTTCAAATACTATTTATGCAGCAAGGCTCAGACCGTACTTGTCTGCAAGCGCCTGAAGAGTGCCGTCAGCTATAAGCTCAGCAATGATTTCGTTGACCTTGTCGCAAAGGCTGCTGTCCTTTCGGAAGCCAATTCCGTATTCTTCAACTGAAAGCTCAACTCCGTCAATCATCTGCAAATCAGCATAGTCGGTTCCCTCACCAATCATAGTTTTTGCCAGTGTCCAGTCAAGAACTGCAGCATCAGCCGTGCCTGCCTTAACCTCAAGCAGCGCATCGGTTTGCTTACTGACGGATACATACTCAGCCTTGGAAAGCTCAGCGTCACCTGTGATAACCGCTTCTCCCGCGGAGCCTGCCTCTGCCACAAGTGTAGCAGCAGAAAGTGTGGCAGTATCGGTAAATTTAGCTGAATTGTCGGCTTTTATTACAACAACCTGCATGTTCTTTACGTAAGGATCCGATATTGAGATGTTCTTCTTAAGCTCATCGGTTATTGTCATGCCGTTCCAGATGCAGTCTATGCTTTTTGCGTCAAGCTCTATAACCTTTGTGTCCCAGTTAATTCCTACAAAGTTCGGCTCAATGCCAAGCTTCTCGCAAACTGCCTCGGCAAATTCCGTATCAAAGCCTGTAAGCTTGCCGCTGTCGTCTATAAAGTTCATAGGCTCATAGGGCGTATATCCAATAATCATTTCGCCCTTATCCATTATGTATGCAAGATCATCTGCTGTTCCTGTTGTCTCTTCAGGTGTTGTTGAGGGGGTATCGGTTTCGGCTGCCGGTGTCTTTGGTCCGCAGCCTGCCATAAGCACCGCACACATTACCATAACAAGCAGCAGTGCAGCTATAGATTTTGTTGTTTTCATTTACTTTGCCTCCACAAACGCTTAATTTTTATTGCGTTGCTATTGTATCACATTAGCGAAATAAAGCAAGAGCAAAAGCATAGACTTGCTGTGCATTTTTTGCACAGGTCTTGCTTCTTTATTTCTGCTTTCTTGCATATGCAAATTTGTTTGTTTTTACATTTTGTTAACCTTTTTACGAGTACTATTGTTATAATAGATACAAATGATTATAATTAATAAAACAGCGTCTGTTTTATTAATTAAATAACATATCGGCGCTATGCGCCATTAAAACTGTCTGAGACAGTTTTAATAACAATGTTTTTTATGGAAGGGCGTGCAAATATGCCAAAAAAAGCGCTTATTATAGAGGACGATGGGAATATTGCCGAGCTGCTTCGTCTGTATTTAGAAAAGGACGGCTTTGAAGTCGTCATTGCTTCTGACGGCGGAACCGGAGTGAGCTATGCTTTGGATATTGAGCCGGAGTTAATTCTTCTGGATATCATGCTTCCTGTTTTGGACGGGTGGCAGGTCTGTTCAAAAATACGTGAAACCTCAAAGGTTCCAATAATTATGCTTACCGCCAAGGGCGAAACCTATGACAAAATCAACGGACTTGAAATGGGTGCAGACGACTACGTGGTAAAGCCCTTTGAGGTCAAGGAACTGCTGGCAAGAGTCCACGCAGTTTTGCGCCGGACAGAGCCGGACGAAAAAAGCAGTGAAAAAAAGCTATCCTTTGACAAGCTTACAATTAACCTTGATTCCTACGAGCTTATAGTTGACGGCAAGCGAGTTGACACGCCTCCAAAGGAAATGGAGCTGTTATTTCACCTTGCCTCCTCCCCTAACCGTGTTTATACCCGCAATCAGCTACTGGACGAGGTTTGGGGCTTCGACTATTTCGGTGACTCCAGAACCGTGGATGTTCACGTTAAGCGCCTAAGAGAAAAGCTGGAGGGTGTTTCAACCAAATGGGCTTTGAAAACTGTTTGGGGAGTTGGCTACAAGTTTGAGCTGAATGAAGGCAAATGAGAAGCATATATTTTAAAAACTTCATTATGACGGCTGTTCTTGTCATATTCAGCTTCATTGTGCTTGCCATGTCCTTTGTAATCTTAGGACGAGCCTTTGCTCTAAACGAGAAGCGCGAAAGTATTGCCCAAAATGCAGAGGAGGCAGCAAGCACAGCTGCCGCGCTAAGTGATAACGGCAATCTCACAGGCTGGTATCTTCGTCTTGTAATAAGCTCCATCTCCCGAAGCACCGGAAACCACATACTTATTTCAGACACAGCAGGAACCGTTGTTTCCTGCTCAGACAAGGAAATTGTTTCCCCCTATATTGGCAAGCGCATAAATGACAGCGTAATTACCGAAATTCTTGATAAGGGAAGATTTCAGCAGCTTACTAACCTTGACAACCTGTATAATGACCGTCCGTTTTATGTAGTTGGACTTCCGATAGTCACCTCTCACAACAACCGTTTAGTAGGCTTTGTTTTTGTAGGCTCGGACTGCTCGTCCATTATTGATGTTTGGGGAACCTCCTCCGCCGTTTTTGCCGCCACCGCGGTTATAATTCTGGCTTTGGCGCTGATAATGTCGTTTTACACCTCAAAGCGTCAGGCGGAACCTCTAAACGAAATGGCTGCGGCTGCACGGCGCTTTGCCCACGGAGACTTTTCTGCAAGAGTTGCAGATGAAGGACGCGAGGACGAAATAGGCGCACTCACCGCATCCTTTAACACTATGGCAGAGTCCTTGGAAAAATCCGAACAGCTTCGCAGCGACTTTATTGCAAATGTGTCACACGAGCTTAAAACACCCATGACCACCATAGCAGGCTTTGCAGACGGCATATTGGACGGAACCATTCCAAAGGAGCAGCAGGACAAGTATCTGCAAACCATTTCCAGTGAGACTAAACGACTATCCCGATTAGTACGAGAAATGCTTGAAATGAGCCGCATACAAACCACAGACAGCGCCGTTCTTCTTGCAATGAGCTTTGATCTTTCCGAGGTAATAATGCGTACCTTGCTGACCTTTGAAGCAAAGATAACCGAATGCGGTCTGGATGTTGATGTCCAGCTCCCGGAGGAAAGAATAACAATCCGCGGCAACGAGGACTCCTATACTCAGGTTGTATACAACCTGCTTGATAACGCTATAAAGTTTTCAGAGCGTGGTACAGCCTTGGGCATTTCTCTTTGGAAGCAGGACGGCAAGGCGTATGTTTCAGTCAAAAATCAAGGTGAGACTATTTCTCCCGAGGAGCTTCCCTTCATTTTTGACCGTTTCCACAAAACCGATAAATCACGCAGCCGCGACCGAGATGGTGTTGGGCTGGGACTTGCGATTGTAAAAACCATTCTCAACAATCATAATGAGGATATTTCCGTAACCAGCCATGACGGTTTGACAGAGTTTGTTTTTTCTGCAAAGCTTAAATAATTGGTCGAAATGTTATGATTTCGAAGCTTTTGTCGAAAAATAAAATAATTTTAAGTTCATAATCTTTTCACAATGTATTCATATCAAGGTCAAAAGTATGTTTTATCATATACTCAAGCTCAAGGAAACAAAAGACACCATCTTAAAGAGCTGAACAAACATATTTCTTCCCTCTCCTCTTATAATCCTCTCTCAAACAGTAAGGCTTCGGTTACAGCAACCGGAGCCTTATTATTTTTTATTTTTCATCAACCTTATATGTGCCCATGTGCAAATGCAAAGCATCGGGGCATGCCGACCAAAGCACACCCCGATGTGAGAATTTTATATTTTTGAATATCTCTTATCTATTTTTCCATCATGTGCACATTTATGTGCTCATAGGTCATTTCAATGCCACGCTCATTAAACAGCTCACGAACCTTCTCATTCAAACCGAAATATACGCCCCAATAGTCTTCTCCCTTTACCCATACCCTCAGCACGTACTCTATTGAGCTGTTCTTGTAGGAAAGCAGACCTGCAAACGGGGCAGGGTCCTTAATAATGCGCTCATCAGCCGCTGCTGCGTCCATGAGAGCCGCTTTTACAGACTCCGTGGAGTCTTTATATGAAGCAGAAAAGCTTATGTCCACGCGGCGTTTTTCCTGCCTAGTGTAGTTTATAATCTTAGCGCTGGTTACCTGCCCGTTGGGGACATAAATCACCTTATTATCAACAGTGGACATAGTTGTATAGAATAAACCCACCTCGCTGACCGTACCCGAGGTTCCGTCAAGCTCCACGTAATCTCCGGATACAAACGGCTTCGTTGTTAGAATCGTGATTCCGCTGAAAAGATTCGACATTGTGCCCTGTATGGATAATGACAGCGCCAAGCCTGCAACACTTACCAAGGCTACCAGAGACGTTGTGTCGATTCCCAGCCTGTTCGCAATGGTTATAATGGTAATTATCCATAAAAGTGCCTTTGAACCGCTGCGTATAAAGCCCTTTACACCGTTTTCAAGCTTGCTTTTTTCCATCACTCCGTCAATCAGCTTCATAATTATCTTAATTGCGATTAAGCAAACTAAAAAAACCAGAACAACTGACAAAACAGTAAACAATGTAATTTTTCCAAAGGACACGGATGAAAGGGCGCTGACAATTTCGTCCATCATTTACCTCAATTCTATGCTCCTCGCACAATCGCATAAGCATTGTTTTATAATTCATATATAGCAGATATAACAGAAAATGTCAAAGAAAGTCATGAAATTTTTTAAACTACCAAAAACAACTATTATTTTGCCAATTTCTTTCTATATGGAATTTGTTTTACATTTTTTCTCATTAAGGGTTGACAAATATAAATAATTTGTTATAATAATCTTCACGTTAACAAATAAATTATGCGGGCATAGCTCATTTGGCAGAGCGCCACCTTGCCAAGGTGGAGGTAGCGAGTTCGAATCTCGTTGCCCGCTCCATTTACCACATCCCTATCGGGGTGTGGTTTTTTTGTTTGACAATCCATCTCGTTGCCCCATCAAACGATAAGTCATGTCTGAAGATTTAATCTCATACATGACTTTTGACTTCCTATGTGTTAAGATAAAAAAAGACTTATTATATTTTGCAAAGGAGGGAAATTTAATTGGATATTGAATTGTTGTCATCTAAATACAAGGTTATTAAATTACATAAAGAGCATATACCGGACATTCTGCGCCTTTGCAGCGGTAATCCAATGTTTTACGAATATTGCCCTCCTGCTGTGTCGATTGATGGAATACTCTCCGACATGAGTGTATTGCCTCCGGGAAAAACGGCTCAAGATAAATACTACATCGGCTTTTATCAATGTAATAGCCTTGTTGCTGTTATGGATTTGATAGAACACTACCCCGATGATGTAACTGCTTTTATCGGCTTCTTTATGATGGATAAGGCCATGCAGGGAAACGGCATTGCAACAACGATTATATCGGAGTGTTGTGAATATTTGAAAACAACAGGGGTTCAGAAAGTCAAACTGGGCTATGCCAAAGGCAATCCTCAAAGCGAATTTTTTTGGTTAAAGAATCACTTTCGGGAGATAGGCACAGAGCGGTCGGCTGAAGGCTATATCATTGTCGTAATGGAAAGGACTTTATAAGGATAGCCAGCATCCCCCATTATATTTGCTTAAATACTAACTTAAAAACTCTAAAATATCGAAAATTGACACTAATCACATTTACCACATCCCTATTGGGGGGTGTGGTTTTTTTGTTTGCAGAGACGCTTCTGCTTTAATTTGCATAAATTAGTATATATGAAGGGATAGGAGAATGCTTATGCGGGATGTATATACTAAGCGTCAAGTGAATTTGATGAATCTGCTGCGAAAGCTATGGGAACAGCATGTGTATTGGACACGTTTTTTTATTATAAGCACGGCAGCCGATTTAGGCGATTTGGAGCCGGTAACAAAACGTCTGCTGCAAAACCCGGGTGACTTTGCAGCGGCATTCGCACCATTTTATACGTCAAAAATCACCGACGAATTTAAAAACCTTTTAACACAGCATCTGCTGATTGCTGCGGATCTGGTAAACGCCGCAAAAAATCAGGAATCTGCCAAGGTGGAAGAAGCGCGCAGAAAATGGTATATGAATGCCGATGATATTGCAAAGTTCTTATCGGATATAAATCCTTATTGGAATAAGGAAAAATGGCGAACCTTACTGTATAGCCATCTGAAAATGACTGAAAAAGAAGCCGTTCTTCGTCTTAGTGAAAAATATGCAGAGGATATTAAAATATTTGATATGATTGAAAAAGAAGCTTTGGAAATGGCGGATTTAATGTCCTTCGGAATTATATGTCAATTCTCTTTTAGGTAATTTACCGCATTCCACCTATCAGAATAGGCGGCAAAGAATATTTAGAAGTCGTCAATTAAATGGATTTTTACAATTTAAAACAAGCACTACTGCTTGCAACGCATATATTTAATTAAATTAAACATAAACCATGTCCCTGCCGGGGTGTGGTTTTTTGTTCTTGAAGATTGAAAAAACACGGAAATACTGTATAATAATCATTAAAATGAGGGAATGGATTTTGGGGGAATGAATTTGAAAAAGCTTCTAATCATTGAGGATGACAGAGCGCTTGCCAACGGTATTCAAATTGCCCTGCAAAGTGACGAGCTTACGGCAGACACCGTAGGGATGCTATCCGAGGCACGAAATATAATCAGCAGCACCAGCTTTGACCTGTTCATCTTAGACATTAATCTGCCTGACGGGAACGGCTTGGATTTTCTGCAAGAGCTGCAAAGCAGGAGCAACGCACCTATTATTCTGCTCACTGCCAACGATATGGAAACGGACATTGTACTTGGTCTTGAAAGCGGAGCCGATGACTATATAACAAAGCCGTTTTCTCTCGCAGTGCTCAGGGCACGGGTGAATGCCCAATTGCGGAAGCATTCCGAGACAGCAGCAAACAGGATAGAGCTTGCAGATTTTGTCTTTGACTTTGACAAAATGGAATACACCAAAAACAAAGCGGCAGTTGAGCTTTCCAAAACAGAGCAAAAGCTGCTGAAAATGCTTGTGCTAAACCGCGGCAACACACTTTCACGCTCCGACCTTGTGGACAGAATTTGGACCGACGGAGCTGAATACGTCGATGAAAATGCGCTTTCCGTCACCGTAAAAAGGCTTCGGGACAAGCTGGAGGATTACCCCGCAAAGCCGCAATATATCAAAACCGTTTACGGAATCGGCTACTCATGGGCGGTGAAATGATGAATACCCTTGACTATATCTGTATTGCTATTGCCGTTTTATCTCTAACTGCCGCCATGATTGCCATACTTGTAACGCGTCATAGAAGCAGGACTCTGATTGAAAGCCTTGATAAGATGCTTGATGCGGCAATGGACGGAGCCTTCAGTGAAACGAGCTTTAACGAGAGTCTTTTTTCCTCCGTTGAAGCAAAGCTTGCACACTATCTTTACACATGTGAAGCATCGTCAAAAAATCTCTCTGTTGAAAAGGATAAAATCAAAGAGCTTATATCCGACATATCTCACCAGACAAAAACTCCTATAGCAAACATTCTGCTTTACGCCCAGCTTTTGGGAGAAAAAAAACTGCCCGAGGACTGCGAAAGCTGCGTCAACGCGCTTTCGTCTCAAGCGGAAAAGCTCAGCTTTCTTATCGGATCTCTCGTAAAAACCTCTCGACTGGAAACAGGAATTGTTTCTCTAAATCCAAAGCTTTCGGATTTAGACCGTACAATTTCATCGGTTGCGGCGCAGATTTCTCCAAAGGCGCAGTCGAAAAACATACAACTTTCTTACGATGAAGATTCTCAATTGGCATTTTTCGATGTAAAATGGACATCAGAGGCATTATTCAATATTCTCGACAATGCCGTCAAATATACCCCCGAGGGCGGCAAAATAGGTATTTCGATAATCCCCTACCAGCTATTTTGCAGGATTGACATTTCAGATACGGGCATCGGAATTTCCGAGCATGAGCAGTCAAAAGTATTCGCAAGATTTTACCGCTCCCCTGCTGTTTCAAGCTTTGAGGGAGTGGGTCTTGGTCTGTATCTTGCCCGAGAAATCATCAGTGGGCAAGGCGGCTACATTAAGCTCAGTTCAACGCCTGAGAAGGGTTCGGTTTTTTCTGTGTTTTTGCCGATGTCAGAAAGCTAGCGTGTTTTTCTTGCTGACTTTGGAAAATTGAATCTAAAAGTACTGCAATTCTTTCAAAACCGTTAGATTGTTCTTTACTCAAGAAAGAATGTGGAAAGAATTATACGGTATAGTCTGTGTTGTGAGCCAGCACAGACTATTTTTATGGAGGAAACTTGATATGACCATACTTGAGACAAAAAACTTAAAAAAAATATACGGCATCGGCGAAGCGGCAGTCCACGCACTCGACGGTGTTGACCTACAAGTGCAGAACGGCGAATTTGTTGCCATTGTAGGCACCTCAGGAAGTGGAAAATCCACTCTGCTGCACATGCTCGGCGGACTTGACAGACCTACGGAAGGCAGCGTGACAGTTGACGGAAAGGAAATCTTCACGCTTAAGGATGAGGAGCTAACCATATTCCGCCGCCGTAAAATCGGCTTCGTGTTTCAAAACTACAATCTTGTTCCCGTGCTCAATGTTTATGAGAACATTGTTCTTCCCATCCAGCTGGACGGCAAGGCGCCTGACGAGAATTATGTAAACCGAATCATAAGCACGCTGGGCCTTGAGAGTAAGCTTCAAAACCTTCCGAATAATCTTTCGGGCGGACAGCAGCAGCGCGTGGCTATTGCAAGGGCGCTTGCCTCAAAGCCTGCAATAATCCTTGCCGATGAGCCGACAGGCAATCTTGACAGCAAAACAAGTCAAGACGTTTTGGGACTTTTAAAGGTTACCAGTGAAAAGTTCAAACAAACCATAGTAATGATAACTCATAACGAAGAAATTGCACAGCTCGCCGACCGCATAGTCCGAATTGAGGACGGCAAAATTGTAGGCGGTGAGGCAAAATGATTAAGGTGAAAAACCGCAGATGTATACGCAGCTTAAGTACGAAAAGCATGAAGGCGTCGAAAACCCGAAATTTTGTCGCAATTCTCGCAATTATACTCACCACCGTTTTGTTCACCTCACTTTTCACCATTGCACTTTCCATCAATCGTTCTTTTCAGGAGGCAAATTTTCGCCAGTGCGGAGGCTGGAGCCACGGTACATTCAAATATATGACTCAAGAACAATACAACGAGCTGAAGGATGACCCTTTAATCAAGGAATACGGTCTGCGCAGATTTATCGGTATGCCCGAAAAGGAGCCTTTTAACAAATCCCATGTAGAAGTGGGTTACAGTGACGCAAATCAGGCTGATTGGATGTACTGTGACCCCGAAACAGGAAGGTTGCCAGAGGAAGGCACAAATCAAGCTGCCACTGATACCAAGGTTTTGTCCCTTTTGGGAATTGAGCCGAAGCTAGGTGCTGAATTTACCGTAACCTTTGACGTAGACGGCACCGAGACAACCGAGACCTTTACCCTATGCGGCTTTTGGGAATATGATGAAGCAATAGTTGCAAATCATGTGCTTATACCGCAAAGCCGTGCAGATGAGATATTAAAAAAGCTTGACACTAAAGGTCTTGACGGAATAACCGGAACATGGAATATGGACGTAATGTTTTCAAGTTCAATAAATATCGAGCAAAATATGCGTACTGTCCTCCAGCACCATGGCTATCAAGATGAAGGCCGCACCAAGGGTGATAACTTTATTTCTACCGGTGTCAATTGGGGATATACAGGCTCTCAAGTTGCGAAAAATATTGACCCTGCCACCGTTATAGCAATTTCAGCTTTGCTTCTTCTTATCATCTTCACAGGATATCTTATAATATACAATGTGTTTCGAATATCCGTAACCAACGACATACGTTTCTATGGTTTGCTGAAAACCATAGGCACAACAGGAAAGCAGATAAAACGAATAATTCGCATTCAGGCTCTTTCACTGTCGGCAATTGGTATTCCTCTGGGTCTGCTCACAGGCTACGCTGTGGGAATATGGCTGACTCCTGTTGTTTTGTCTCAGCTCAACGGCGTGGTTTTGGACGCTACCTCCGCAAGTCCTTTGATATTTATAGGTTCAGCGGTATTTTCACTTATAACAGTTATCATATCCTGTCTTAAGCCCGGTCGCATTGCCGCAAGGGTGTCTCCTGTTGAGGCTGTGCGCTATACAGAGGGTAAGAATTCAAAAAAGACTGCCCGCAAAGCAAAAACCGGAGCTTCTCTGCCAAAAATGGCTTGGGCAAATTTAGGCCGCAGCCGCAGCAAAACGGCTGTTACGATTATTTCCCTTTCTCTTGCAGTGGTTCTGCTAAACCTTACAGTAACCTTTACCAACGGCTTTGATATGGACAAATACCTCCGCAATATGGTTTCTGATTTTATTGTCTCCGATGCAAGCTATTTTCAGGTTGGAAACTTCTGGGGACGTGATAACGCAGTGCCTCAGGAACTTATTGATCTTTTTAATCAGCAGGGCGGAATTGAAAACGGCGGTAAGACATACGGAAAATGCAGCGTTATCGAGCAATTTGTAACGGAGGAATACTATCGTTCCTCAAAGAGCTTTTGGAATGATCCGCAAGCTGTGGAGTCTAATATTCAATTTGCCGAGCACAACGCACAGGGTCTTATGGCGGATGATGCTCAGCTATATGGTATGGAAAGGTATACTCTTGATAAGCTCAAGCTGCTTGAGGGTGACATTTCAAAGCTTTACGAGCCGGGCAGCCGATATATTGCCGCCGTTTTTTCAGATGATGACTATGATAATCCCCGTATGGACAGCCATTGGGCAAAGCTTGGTGACAAAGTTACCCTTAGGTATGTTGATGAGCTTGAATATTACAATCCCATCACAGGCGAGATTTACGATCAGGGAAGCATCCCCGAGGATCAGCCCTTCCGCTACCGAGCCGTAAAGTACAAGGACGTAGACTACGAGGTTGCAGCACTTGTAACTGTGCCCAGCTCCTTGAGCTACCGCTACTACGGTACAGATGAATTTATCCTAAACGATAGAACCTTCATTCAGGACTCAGGCACTGAAAATGTGATGTACTATGCCTTTGATACCACCGATGAGGGGAATGCACCCATGGAAGAGCTCCTATCCGACATTACAACAAACAGCATGACCCAGTTTGACTACGAGAGCAAGGAAACCTATGCAGAGGAATTTGAGTCCTTCCGTGGAATGTTCCTCATGCTGGGGGGCGTGCTGTGCTTCATAGTCGGTCTTGTAGGAGTTTTAAACTTCCTCAATGCGGTTCTAACGGGAATTGTTTCCCGCCGCCGTGAATTTGCGGTGTTACAGTCAATCGGCATGACAGGCAAGCAGCTAAAAGCAATGCTGGTATGGGAGGGTCTATACTATGCATTTGGCTCAATTTTGATTTCGCTCGTTCTAAGTGTCGCCGCCGCACCTCTTATTTCAACGGCATTTAGCAGCATGTTCTGGTTCTTTACCTATCGTTTCACTTTGCTGCCTGTGCTGATAGTTGCTCCGATTTTCACGCTGCTCGGTGTGGTTCTTCCCCTTATCACCTATCATTTCACCTTTAAGCAGTCAATCGTTGAACGGCTCAGAGAAGCAGAATAAGCAAAAACCTATACAAACAGACATTGCCCGTGGAAGTAATCCACGGGCAATGTAATTTCGATATTGAAATGAATTATTCTGCTGTGCGTTGAGAGATGCCCTTGATAGCTGAGATTGCCCAATCGTAGTCTCTCGCGGATATAACGCTGTCGCAATATGGGCATTTTGCACTTTGGTTGATTTCCACAGGGGCACCGCAGGATGGGCAGTGGATGGATACAGTGCCCTCGCTGCCCTCTCCGACAGCTTCGGGAGTTGTCATGCCCTTGGAACGGATGAGAGTCCACTCGTAGCACATGAACTTTTCTGCTGTCTTGGAGCCGCTTATAAGCTCATCTGTCTTGTCATTTACAGTGTAGTCAACTATGCGGGTGTTGAGGAGAGCAACAATAGCATCGTTGACCTCATCCTGCTTCCAGCCTGTGAGCTGAACATCCAAAACTGCAATGCGCTCAACATAGTTTGTGCAGTTAGCGCGAACCATCTCGCCAAGCTGGCGGTCAAACTGATTGTAAAGTGCGTCTGTCATGTGAGGACGCATGCTTTCAAATTTCTTATCCTGCCATGCATTTTGCATTTGTACATAGAGGTTTGCAACCTTTTCCTTCATTGCAGCCTCTGAGAAGTTCGGGTCTGCTTCCTTCAGGGTACTCATCGGTGAAAGGTCAGTCGTCAATTCTGCTCCGCTCTCGTCAGTTCCTGCTCCCTTTTTCCCGAATATTGAAACTGCAACTACAACAATAACAACAATAACTGCAATTGTTATACCAATTCCGCCGCCACCGCCGTCGCTGTCGTCGTAATAATAATCGTCATCGTAATCGTAGCTTGAGCTGCCCCAATCGCTGGAGCCGCCATAGTCACTGGAGCCTCCGCCGTAATCGGAGCTTCCGGAAAAATTACCGGCGTCTGCTATTGCCGGCACTGCCAGAATACTGATTGTTAAAACCAGAATTGCCAGCAGTATGTACACTGACTTTTTTTTCATCCTTATAACCAACCCTTTCCCTTACACAAAATGATCTCTTGAAACGTCTCAATTTGTGCGATACGCGGCAGCGCAGTCAGTGAAAATCTGCGTACGCGCAATTTATAGGTTTGAGAAAACTGCAAACCTTTCCTCTTATATTGCCTCCCAAAGAACTCGCCTTTCTTTAAGAGGCTTCTATCTCTTTACACATTATACTAAATTTGCAGACAAGTGCAACAACTATTGAAAAATTTTATTTAGGTTTTAAGTAACCTTAAAAAATATCTTATTGAGATAGAAGATTAAAAATACTCTTGCAATATGGATAACGTTATAATATACTGACTTAGAGGTGATTTGGAGTGGAAAAAAGTCTCGGAGAAAAAATTTGCGAATTTCGAAAAAAAATCGGTCTGTCTCAGCGTCAATTTGCCACGTTGCTCAATAAGCGCGGAGTCAAGGTCACAAATCAGGCAGTTTCAAAGTGGGAAAGCGGCGCATCCTTACCCAATGCTATGCAATTTCTCATAATTTGTGATATTCTTGAGATAATTGACATCAGCGGAGCTTTTATTGGCAAAAGCTACGACCTGCTCACCGGACTTAGTGAAGAGGGCAGACAGAGGGTAAATGAATACGCTAATATGCTACGAGACAGCGGAATCTATGACGACCCCGATTACACAGGCCCACGCGGAACTAAAATCCGCAGTCTGCCGGTATATGATATTGACAAAGCGGCAAATCAAGGTCAGCTTCTTGACCTTCCGGACTACATAACCGTTGAAGTGGGCAACGAGGTTCCTATTTCCGCAAACTTCGGTGTGCGCATTTCCGGCGAAAGCATGGAGCCTGAGTTCCACGATGGTCAAATTGTCTGGATACACCAGCAGCAAAAGCTGGAGCACGGTGATGTTGGCGTATTTATGTACGAGGGCAGTGCTTACTTCAAGCGTCTGCGTGACCGCGTCGGCGGTATGCGCCTGCAATGTGTCGACTCCAACTACCCCGACGTAATCGTTGCAAGTCCTGAAAAGCTGGTTGCTTTGGGCAAGGTTGCCCAGTAGCGCAGTTGTAATAGCCGTAATCAATGTCTTCTTTAGCGTGGTGCTGAAATTTTCTTATAAAACATGCAAGTCTAAATTAAAATAATAACCGGCGCCGAAAGAAAGAATGAAGAGGCCGCAAAAAGTTTGACAAATATTTATATTAAGCAGCCGAGAGGGCTTGTTGTCTGTGAATAGCAGGCGGCAAGCCCTTTGACTTTGCCGTGATACGGCGGTTGTTGCAGTCGAGGTAGTCAATCAGTTCAGCCTTTAAGTGCTCTATAGACTCAAATTTTTGCAAATATAGTAGCTCACTTTTGAGCAGCCCGAAGAAGTTTTCAATGACAGCATTGTCCAAGCAGTTGCCCCTTGCGACTCATGCTCTGCCGAATTCCTTTCTCGTTGGGCTTTTCAGCT